>NZ_JAWKUW010000001.1:0-929018 GCF_041398385.1 Hyphomonas sp. | reverse complement strand
CTCAGAACGGGGCGATGAATTTGGCAGCGCCCGCATCCCTGCATCGTATGACGGCAGAAGAGAAAAGCGAGTGGTCGTCCGAGCGATCAAGGGCAAGCCGCGTTGGGCGCTGGATTGAAACCACGCTCTGGTCAGCGGTGATGCTTGTCTTCTCAGCAGCGAGCACAGTAACGAGGCCGGTCCGGCTGTTGGCGGGTAAAACAATTGGAAAGCTCGCCAGAGATACAATAGGCGGAGCTTTTCAGTTGGGTATCCTATACCTCGTACACGACCTTGTTGTTGCCGCAAACACTGCGAAGTTTAGCTCAAGGTTCGCGATGGGTCATAGGAGATTTATCGCGATTATGACGCTGTCTCTTGCCGCAGCTTTCCTCGCGGCTATGGCGTTTCTATTCGTCAACGGATCTTTCTCTCCAACGTCGCCTAGCGAGCCCTAGTAGGCATTGTGGCGTTGCTTATTCCGCGCGATATCCAATTTGGTAGAAGCGAACACGATTGCAGTTTTTCACGAAACAGACTAATTCCTTATGTATAAACGATAATATCAGGACTCCAACCCGTATAGCCCGTCGAAAATATGGTACGGCGTATGGTACTTTTGGGTACCATACTTTGAAAAAATCCAAATTATTTCAAAGGCTATTTAGTTAAGTCGAGTCCTCTTCTGCACCAAACCCTGCTTCGGCAGGGTTTTTTGTTGTCCGGGATTGCGGAAGATCCAGAGCAAGACCGGCAAGGTCGGCGTCGTGGGCTGAGCCCTTGTGTTTGCCGGTCAGGCGAGGTCGGCGGATGAGCCTGGGACCAGGTCGCGATAGGCGCGCCAGCTGGCGAGGCCGATCAGCGGGAAAGTGAGGATGAGGCCGAGGAAGCCCGTCGCGATGCCGGCAAGCGTCAGCGCCACGATCAGGAAGGCCCAGACCAGCATCGGCAGGAAATTGGCTGCGATCGTCCGCACGCTGGTGATTGCGGCGACGAAGACACCGGTCTTCTGGGTCAGCAGCATCGGGGCCGACACCGCGACCACGGAAAAGGCAAGGAAGGCGAGAAAGCCGCCGACCAGCGTGCCGGTCATCACCATGGCATGGCCGTCCTTTTCATTCAGCATGAAGTTGACGAAAGCGGGCAGCGTCTTGTGGAACTTGTGCGTGGAGAGGCCGTAGATCAGGTGCGCCGCCTCGACCCAGATCGAATAGATCACGAACAGGGCGAGGCCGAGATAGAGGAGCTCCGCCCGGAAGGCGGATTTCACGATCAGGATATCGCCGATGCCCGGCTTCTCGCCTTTCTCCAGCATCCAGCCGGCCCGGTAGAGGCCCATGGCCAGCATCGGTGCCACGAGGAAGAAGCCCGCCGCCGCGGCGAACAGCCAGCGCAGGGCGCCGGCATAGTAGAGGGCGACGGCCAGGCCGACGCTCGCGGCAACAAGGATCGCGCCATAGATGAGGCAAGGGCCGGGTGCCTTGCGGAAGTCGCTGAAAGCGCCCGCGAGCCATCTGAAAGGTGCGCCAACGCCGATCGTGCTGACGTCCGGCAGCCGTGTGGTTGCAGCAGGTGCCACCTCGTCCATTTTGTCCTCCCCCTCCGCCCGTTATGTCTTGTCTGGTGCGGATAGGGCGAGCCTAGGATCGGGATGGGGGGCTTTGCAAGGGGGCGGCCCGCCTATGCCAGCACATAGTCCGCTTCCGCCACGTAGCGGCTGGGACCGGATTTCATGGTGTGGCTGGAATAGAGGTGGAAGCTGTCGGCGATGAAGGGGCCGGACCGGTAGGTGTGGTGCTTTTCCATCCAGAGGCGTGCATCGTCGGGCAGGGTGGCATGGCAATAGGCGAGCGTGACATGCGGGGTGAAGGGCCGCCGGTCAGGCTCCAGGCCGAGGCGGCGGGCGGCGCGCTCGCATTGGGCCGACAGGCCGCGCAGCTCGTCGCTTTCGCGCACCCGGGCCCAGACAGCCGTCGGTTCGCGCCGTCCGAACCAGCCGGTGCCCTCAAGCGACACTTCAAATGGCGCACAGCGGATGTCGCCCAGAAGCTCGTCGAGATCGCGCGCTTCGGCATGGCTGAGATCACCGAAGAAGCGCAGCGTAATGTGGAAATTCTCTGCCGGCCGCCAGCTGGCGCCCGGCAGCGCGTCCTGCAGGGCGAGCAGTCCTTCATGCAGGTCTTCCGGCACGGGCAGGGCGGCGAACAGGCGATACATGGCGTGTCTCTGAACCGGCTGGCGGCAAAAGAAAACCCGGCCTGCCAGACCGGGTTTACTCTGATCGATTACTTGCGGGCCGAAATCAGCCGGCAAGTTCCGTAAGCTTGCCGAAGTGTTCGGCAAGAAGATAGTAGAAGGTCACACGCGATTTCTGGCCGCCTTCGCTGCTCATCTTGTCGCAGATGGCCTTGATGCCGGCGTCGAGTTCGGCCTGGCTATGGGCGAGGCCCAGCTTGCCGCGGCACCACTTCTCCCGCACGCGGTCAAGTTCGCCCTGATCGCTACAGGCGACGAGCGAGCTGTCCTTGTTGCGCAGGGCAATCCCCAGATGCCCCACGATTCTTTCTGCGGCGGCTTGATTGTAGCCGCTCGCATGCTTCTTGATATTCTCGGCGTAAGCCGATGCGTCTGCCATGATGTCATCCCCTAAAAGTCGGACGCGCCCACTGCTGGAATCGCGCCAGTTTCGCGAGATTAGTGCCGGCACAAGGTGAGTCAATCCAATTCTATGCCGCAGACTTGTGATCGCAAAGGGTTGAGCGCTCACATCTCCAGAGAATCGAAAGTAATACAAGTATTCGGATGCCTGTTTTTTGGGCAACATAAGCATTCGCGTAGTGCGACACAAAAGGCCGGGCAGGGGTGCGGCCACCGGGACCGCTTAACAAGCCGGTAAGGAATCCGGTTTTGCTTGCAGGGCGGGCCGGGCTCTCCCATATTCCGCCCATGAAGCCGGACAATTCAACAACCGGACAAAATGAAAGGGTTTCAAACCTATGAATGAACTCAATCGTGCTTATTCGCCGCAGACTGGCGCAGGCCCGATGGATATGTCGGTCAATGAAGGGCTGCGGTCCTTCATGCTGGGCGTCTATAACAAGATGGCACTGGGCCTCCTGCTGACTGCAGGCCTTGCCTATGCTGTCGGTGCCCTCGTTCCTGAGAGCGTTACGCTGACCCTGCTGACCGGGCCGCTGGGCCTGGTCATCATGTTCGCCCCGCTGGCGATCCTGTTCATCTCCAGCTTCGCGATGCGCAACCCGTCGCCGCTGGGCGCCAACCTCGTCTACTGGTCGGTGGTGTCGCTGATCGGCATTTCGATGGGCGCCATCGTCTATGTCTATGCCCGCCAACCGGACGGCATGCTGATCGTCTCCAAGGCCTTCCTGACCACGGCCATCGCCTTCGGCGGCCTGTCGCTGTGGGGCTATACGACGAAGAAGGACATTTCCGGGTGGGGCACGTTCCTCATCATGGGCGTGGTCGGCATCATCGTGGCCTCGATCCTCAACATGTTCCTGTTCAAGTCGAGCATGTTCCACATGATGATTTCGGTCGCGGGCCTCCTGCTGTTCGCCGGCCTCACGGCCTGGGACACGCAGCGCCTGAAGAACATGTACTTCGCGATCGAGGGCAATGCCCGCGCCGTCGCGGTGGCGACGACCTATGGGGCGCTCAGCCTCTACCTGGACTTCGTCAACATGTTCCAGTTCATCCTGTCGCTGATGTCGCGCGACTAAGGGATCAGACCAATTTCCTAGCCGAAGCCCCGCCCTCACCGGCGGGGCTTTTTGTTTGCTGCATTGCGAAATTCCGCGGCCTCGGCTAACGGTCCCGCCAACTGGATTCCAATGCATCTCAAGGAGACTTAGCCTATGGCCCGCAAGAAGATTGCCCTGATCGGTTCCGGCATGATCGGGGGCACGCTCGCCCATATTGCCGCCCGCGAAGAACTGGGCGACGTGGTCCTGTTCGACATCGCCGAGGGTATCCCGCAGGGCAAGGGCCTCGACATTGCCGAGTCCACCCCGGTCTACAATTCCTCGGTCAGCCTCAAGGGCGCGAACGACTATGCAGACATTGCCGGCGCCGATGTCTGCATCGTGACGGCCGGCGTGCCGCGCAAACCGGGCATGAGCCGCGACGACCTCCTCGGCATCAACCTCAAGGTCATGAAGTCCGTCGGCGAGGGCATCGCCGCCCACGCACCGAACGCGTTTGTGGTCTGCATCACCAACCCGCTCGACGCCATGGTCTGGGCGCTGCAGCAATTCTCCGGCCTGCCGGCGAACAAGGTGGTCGGCATGGCCGGCGTGCTGGACTCGTCGCGCTTTGCCTACTTCCTCTCCGAGAAGACCGGGGTGTCGGTGGCCGACATCCATGCCTGGACGCTGGCCGGCCATGGCGACGACATGGTGCCGATGGTGCGCCACTCGACCGTCGGCGGCCTGCCGCTGCCGGAACTCGTCAAGCAGGGCTGGATGAGCCAGGCTGAACTGGATGCCATCGTTGAGCGCACCCGCAAGGGCGGCGGCGAGATCGTTGGCCTGCTGAAGACCGGCTCTGCCTATTACGCCCCGGCCGAATCCGGCATCGCGATGGCGAAGGCCTACCTCAAGGACCAGAAGCGCGTCCTGCCCGTCGCGGCCTATTGCGATGGCCAGTATGGCGTGAACGGCATCTATGTCGGCGTCCCGGCCCTGATCGGCGCCGGCGGCGCAGAGAAGGTCGTCGAGTTCGACCTCAATGCCGACGAGTCCGCCATGTTCGCGAAGTCCGTCGCGGCGGTGCAGGGCCTCATCGCGGCCTGTAAGGAAATCGAGCCCTCGCTCGCATAGGGACGTGCATGGCCAATATTGGCCCCACCCTTGAAACAGACCGGCTGATCCTCCGTCCTCCGCGGGCGGAGGATTTTCCGTTCATGTGCGAGATGATGGCGGACTCAGAAACCGCCCGCTTCATCGGCGGGGTGATGGAGCCCCCGGTCGTCTGGCGGAGTCTTTGTGCCCTGGCCGGCGCATGGACGATCCGCGGCTATTCCATGTTCTCCGTGATCGAGAAGTCGACGGGCAACTGGATCGGCCGACTCGGGCCGTGGCAGCCGGAAGGCTGGCCGGGCACAGAGATTGCCTATGACTTGTCTCGCGAAGGGCAAGGCAAGGGCTATGCCTTCGAAGGCGTATCGGCCGCCATCGACTATGCTGTCGACATTCTCGGCTGGGACGAGGTGATCCACTGCATCGACCCGCTGAATGCGCCGTCGATCGCGCTCGCCAGGAAGCTGGGGGCGCAGAAGCTGCGCGAGGCGCAGGCGCCAGCGCCTATCTCGGAAATCCGCTGGGACGTTTACGGCCAGAGTGCCGGCGACTGGCGCGCCCGTCGCGGTGGGGCAGCCGGATAAGCCCTATCACGCCTGCGTGACCTCACGGTTTCGTGCCTCGCCCGCATTGCCGGAGATGCCTAATGCTGGGCGAAATTCCGGAGGCCCCAGACATGATCCGCACCCTTCCCCTCGCATCCCTGATCGCTCTCCTGCCACCGGCGGCCGGGGCACAAGGCGTCGACGACGCCACAATGACCGCGAAGGCGGCGGAAGCCGATCGGGTTGCCGCTGCGGCTGAAGAGATGCGGGTCGGTCCGGTCGTCGGCGAGGCGGCGCCAATGGTCTCCCTAGTCGGCCCTGACGGTTCTGTCAGCCTTGCGGACCTCGCCGGAGAGAAGGGGACCGTGGTTGCCTTCTTCCGCTCGGCAGACTGGTGCCCGTTCTGCCAGAAGCAGCTGGTCGAACTGGAAGACGCCGCCGCGCCGCTGGCCGACAGCGGGTGGACGCTCATCGGCGTTTCCTACGACGCGCCAGAAACGCTCGCCGCCTTCAAGGCCGGCAAAGGGCTGAGCTATGGCCTTTATGCCGACCCCGGCTCGATGGCCATCGATGCCTTCCACCTGCGCAATCATGGGGTCACTGCCGGCTCCCGGTTCGACGGCATCCCGCATCCGGCCATTATATTCGTCGCCGCCGACGGTACGGTGAAAGCGGTCCTGCGCGAGGACGGCTACAAGGCGCGCCCGTCGGTCGAGTCCGTGCTGGCCATGGCCGGGGCGCTCTGAACGCACGCTGCGACTTTTATGCCGCTCCGGTTTGGCCTAGCGTGGCGCCAGCCAGACCGGAGAGTTCCCGCACATGAAACCAGTTGCCGCTGCAGCGCTTGGCGCGCTTGCCCTCAGCCTGACCTTCACCGCCGCAGCCGACACGGCCGCCATGGAGGGCGAGGCTCTGCTTGCCACGGCGCAGCAGCTGATCGACGCAGCGAAGACGGACGAGACCGGACTCGGTTTCGTTGAAGGCCTGACGACCGAGATCGGCCCGCGCCTTGCCGGCTCGCCTGACGAGCAGAGGGCGCGTGACTGGGCCGTGGCGGAGCTGAAGGCACTCGGTTTTGCCAATGTCCGTGTCGACGGCTTCACCATTCCCTACTGGTCGCGCACGCATGAGCACCTGACCGTGCTGGGGCCGAGCGCACAGTCCATGGTAATCACGGCCCTCGGCGGCAGCCGGGCGACACCGGACGGCGGCCTGGAAGCGGAGGTCGTGCGCTTCGACACGCTGGCAGGCCTGAAGGCGGCGCCGAACGCGTCGGTGACCGGGAAAATCGTGTTCATCGACGAGGAGATGTTCAAGACGCAGGACGGCTCCGGCTACGGCCTCGCGGGCTTGAAGCGCCGCGAATGCGCCAAGGCCGCAGCCGGAAAGGGGGCTGTGGCCTGCCTCATCCGCTCGGTCGGCACGCAGCATCACCGGATGCCGCATACCGGCGTGATGGACCGGTCGGGTCCGGGTGGGCCCATGCCGACGGGGGCGCTGCCGGCCGCGGCGGTTTCGGCCCCGGATGCCGACCAGATGACCCGCCTGCTGGCGCGCGGGCCGGTCCGCGTCAATCTTGACATCGGGATCGAGACGGCGGAGACGGCGCCCTCCGGCAATGTCATTGCGGAAGTTGAAGGCGGCGCGCTCAAGGACGAGATTGTCCTGCTCGGCTGCCATCTCGATTCCTGGGATCTCGGGACCGGCGCGATCGATGACGGTGCCGGCTGCGGCATCATTGTCGGCGCGGCGAAACTGATCGACGCGCTTCCCGGCAAGCCGGAGCGGACGATCCGCGTTGTCCTCTATGGCTCGGAAGAGGTCGGCCTGTTCGGGGGTGATGCGTATGCCCGTCAGCACTCGGAGGAATTGGGCGCCCATGTCCTGGCCGCAGAGAGCGATTTCGGCGCCGGGCGCATCTGGCGCTTCCAGACACGGTTCGGCGAAGGTGCGCTGGACCATGCGAAGACGATCCAGTCGGTGCTGATGCCGCTCGGCGTGTCGCCGGGCGACAATTCGGCGGGCGGCGGGCCGGACATCGGCGTGCTGGCGCGGTCCGGCGTTCCGGTCGTCACGCCGTCGCAGGACGGCACGGACTATTTCGACTTTCACCACACGCCGGACGATACGTTCGACAAGATCGACCCGCAGACCTTCCGCCAGAATGTCGCCGTCTATGCGGCCTTTGCCTTCCTCGCGGCGGAGGCCGGGTGGGATTTCCGCGCGCCGGCACAAAGCGAATAGGCGCCCGGCTTGTTCCCCCGCGAACGGATCGGTCCGGCGCTTGCCGCGGTCCTTGAGGGGCTGAAGCTCGCCCGGCGGGAGCTTGAAGGATCGGCCGAAGACAGCCTGCGCAGGCGCTGGGTGCCGGTGGGCCTGATCGCGGCACTGCAGGCGGCGCTGTCGGGCTATGAAAGCGCGGCGCCGGAAGATGCGTGCGATCCGTCCCAGCCGGAGCATCTTGCGCCGATTGCGCTGCTTCTGCGCCGGGCCCGGTCGCAGGACTACCTGAACCTGCCCGAACGGCTGGAACTGTCGGGCCACACGATGCGGGACATCGATGCCGTGATCGACGCACGCAATCGCGTGCTGCACGCGCTGGGGGAAGGGGAGGAGCCGCCCGCGAACGCAGCCTTCCGGTCAGTCTTGCGTGTCGTGCGCTATGCCTGTCTCGACCATCCGGCGTTCCCGGTGGCGCAGCATGCGGTGATGCTCGCCCTCATTCGCGACGAAATATCCGCGCTGGGCCGGGCGCTTGGCCAGTCTGGTTAATGTTGGGGTCATGCTCTTCGGGCAATGATCCGCGCATGAAGCGTCTCCTGCGAGCCTTGGCATTGCCCATGGCGGCCCTGCTGCTGTCAGCGGCGGCGCCGGACACCTTCACGCGGGAAGAGCTGAACGCCCTCGAAGCCGAAAAGCAGGCTGCCGAGCGTAGGCTCGCTGCCCTGCAGGCGAGCGGTACCGAAGCGATGAAGGACATCGGCAATATCGACGCCGAACTGATCGCAGCCGCAATGGAATCCCAGCGCCGCGAAGACCAGGCCGCCGAAGCCGAGAAGAGCCTTGCCGATCTCGGCACGCGCCGGGTCGCGGCCCAGATGCGCCTTCTCGAAAACCAGCAGGCGCTGGAAGACCTGCTCGCCGCGCTCGCCGCGTCCAACCGCCGCAAGCCCCCGGCACTGGTCGTCTCGCCCGGCAAGGCGAACGACGCCGTGCGCCGCGCCATCCTGATGAGCGAGACGACGCCGCGCCTTGCCGCCGAGACCGACAAGGTGCGCACCGAGATCGACGAGCTGAACGCGCTGGAGCGTCGCATCCGCGGGGAGAAGGCGCGTCTTGAGGCCGCAGAGGCGACACTTGCCCTGAAACAGGTGGAGATCGAACAGCTGGCTGCTGCCAAGCGCGGCCAGTTTGAGGATCTGTCGGGCGATATCGCGGCGCTGAAATCCGAGACGGCAATCCTTGCCCAAAGGGCGGACACGTTGCGCGGCCTGCTGTCGGCGCTGGAGTCGGTGGCGCCGTCCGCGCCCGGCGCGAAGCCTATCGCGAAGCCGACGCGCGTTGCAGCAACAAAACCGTCCGCGCCGCGCCCGGCGGCGCCGTCGCCGCGGCCCACCGGAAAGCCACTGGGCAAGGCTGCGCTCGGTGGCCTGAAGCAGCCGGTCGCGGGCGGCGTGATCTATAATTTCGGCGACAAGATGCCAGCCGGCGGCAAGACTGAATGGATTACCTTCCAGACCCGCGCCGAGGCGCAGGTCGCCGCCCCGGCTGCCGGCACTGTCGAATATGCCCGTCCGTTCCGCTCATATGGCTCAATGTTAATTTTGCGGACGAGTGATGGTTACCATGTTATTCTTTCCGGAATGAGCCGCATCTATGTCACTGAAGGACAAAGCGTTTCAGCCGGAGAGCCGGTCGGCCGCATGCCGGACCGGGCAGATCCGCTGCCGGAGCTCAATATGGAATTGAGACTTGGCGATGCGGTGATGAATCCGGCAGACTGGATGCCGCGTGGGTGAGGTGTAGATGAGAAAGGTCTGGAACATGCGTTCACTACTGGTTGGCACGGGGATCGGTCTGGTTCTCGGCGCCGCAGCGGTCGGCCTTTCCGCTGTTGCATCCCCCCAGGAAGCGGCCCCGCCGCCGCAGGATCCGCGCACGGTCACCTACCAGCAGCTTGAATTGTTTGCAGAAATCCTCGCCCGCGCGCGGCAGGACTATGTCACCGAAATCGACGAGCCCGAAGCCATCGAAGCGGCCATCAATGGCATGCTCACCTCGCTCGACCCGCATTCCGGCTATCTGAATGCCGAGGACTTCAAGTCCATGCAGGTGCAGACCTCCGGCGAATATGGCGGCCTCGGCATCGAAGTGACGATGGAAGATGGCTTCGTGAAAGTCATTTCACCGATGGACGACACGCCGGCGAGCCGCGCCGGGATCGAGCCGGGCGACCTCATCACCGCGATCAATGGCAAGCCGATCATCGGCCAGACGCTGAACGATGCCGTGAAGGAAATGCGGGGCGAGAAGGGCACGTCCATCGACATCACTGTCCTGCGTCAGGGCGAAGACCCGTTCGATGTGACGCTGACGCGCGAAGTGATCCAGCAGAAATCCGTCACCTGGCAGCTCGATGACAGCGACATCGGCTATATCCGCATCTCGACCTTCAACGAGCGCACGACGCCGCTGCTGGAAGCCGCGATTGCCGGGATTTCCGACAAGACCGGCGGGCGCCCACGCGGCGTGATCCTCGACCTGCGCAACAATGGCGGCGGGCTGCTGGACGAGGCCATTTCGGTCAGCGACATGTTCCTGTCGGGCGGCGAAGTCGTCTCGACGCAGGGCCGACGCGCTGCGGATGTGGAGCGGTACAACGCGCATACGGGCGAAGTCTTCAAGGGCGTGCCGATGATCGTGCTGATCAATGGCGGCTCGGCCTCGGCGTCTGAAATTGTCGCCGGTGCGCTGCAGGACCGGCGCCGCGCGACGATTGTCGGAACGACCAGCTTCGGCAAGGGATCGGTCCAGACGGTTATCCCGCTGGGCGCCGACCGTGGGGCGCTGCGCCTCACCACGGCGCGCTATTACACGCCGGCCGGGCGCTCCATCCAGGCCCTCGGCATCGAGCCCGATATTTCCATTTCGCAGGCACGCCTGACGGAAGAGGAACTCGCCAAGATCCGGCGTTTCTCCGAAGCGGACCTGCCGCATGCGCTGGAAAACGAAGGCGGCGAGGAACGCTCCGAGCTGTCCATGCCGGACGAACAGCCGCCGGAAGCCTATTCGGGCCAGGATTTCCAGCTCGACCGGGCCAAGCAGATGCTCAAGGACGGCTCTGTCACGGCCTCCATGGGGCTGAAGAAAGCCGGCTGAAAGCTGCAGCGTTAACACTTGTTTGCAACCTGTTAACCGGATTGAGGCAAATCTGGTTGTTCAGAGTCGATCAAACTGTGTGATGAGGTTGTCCCCATGGGAGTTCGCCGGGATGCTGAGCCATCGCCCCTGCGCACTGGAATCGTTCACGCTGGATTGAGCTTTCTCGTTTTTGGGGGCCTCGCTGCGGCCCTCGGGGCAGGTATCCAGGTCGCGGGGGACCCTTCGGATGCCGGACCGCGCCAGGTGCTGGCGCTGTTTGAGACCCATGACGAGACGGATCCCCAGCTGAAGGCGCGCTTGAAGACGGAACTTGCGGCCAGCACGGCCGTGCCGGTGGAATTGCCGGAGTACGATGCCTATGGCAGCTCCGGTGACATGCCCGATCTGGGCGTGGAAGCCCCGCCGGCCGAAGTGCAGGTGGCCGCGGCCGACCTGCCGGCCGGGGAAGGGGATGCCGAGGCGGCTGAGGCCGGCGGTGTGCGGATCAATGGCAAGTTGGTGCGTCCGGGCGAATCCTATGGCGACATCGTGCGCGTCATCTCGCTGGACAAGGCGCCTGTCGCCGGCATGACGGAAAAGGTGAACGGCCTGACCCTGCCGCGCGTTGCGCCGGATGGCCGCTCGCCCGCCGATGTCTATGCCCGGCCCTTTTCGAATCCCGCCAACAAGCCGGTCGCGGCCCTGGTGATCGGTGGCCTCGGCATCAACACCACGCATACCTGGTCGGCCATCCGCGAACTGCCGCCGGAAGTGACGCTCTCCTTTGCGCCGGATGCCAACAAGCTGCAGACCTGGATCAACGAAGCCCGGGCGGCCGGCCATGAAGTGCTGATCGAAGCGCCGATGGAAGCCTATGACTATGGCCGCATGAAAATGCACCCGCAGACGCTGCTGGCCGATGGCGCGGAAGCGGACAATATCAAGCGCCTCGACACCCTGCTCAGCCGCGCGAGCGGCTATTTCGGCCTCGTGAACTATCAGGGCGCGAAGTTTGGCGACAACGAGGACGCGATGCGTCCGGTGCTCGATGCGATTTCGCAGCGGGGCCTTGCCCTTGTGGATGACGGGTCGCTCGACACCAAGCGCATGGACCGCCTCAGCGCGACGACGCGCCTGCGTTATGCGCGCGCCGATGTCACCCTCGACGCCCGCCTGTCGGCGGAGGAAATCTCCTCCTCGCTGATGGAGCTGGAGACTACCGCCCTTGAAAAAGGTGCGGCCCTCGGTGCCGGCTATGCCTTCCCCATCACAATCGAGATGGCGAAGGCCTGGGCGGCCGGGCTTGAGCAGAAGGGCATCCTGCTGGCGCCGGTTTCGGCCCTGTCGGCGGTTACGCCGCAGGGGGCTATCGAAGGCGGCGGCGTGATGCGCACTGGCAGCCTCGCCCCGGCTCCTGTAAACCCTGAGGGGTGACACAGATAAAATACGATCCAGACCGGTACCGGCCGAATGTCGGACTCGCCCTCTTCTCGAAGGCGGGCCATGTTTTCATTGGCCGGCGCATCAATGGCCGCGGCGCGTTCCAGTGGCAGATGCCGCAGGGCGGGATCGACAAGGGCGAAGACCCGGCAACGGCGGCCCTGCGCGAGCTCGAAGAAGAAGTGGGCGTGCCCCAGAAGCTGGTCGATACGCTCGAAGAGACGGGCGACTGGCTGTACTATGATTTTCCGCCGGACCTGAAAAAGCGCCTGCCGGGGCCCTATCTCGGCCAGCGGCAGAAATGGTTTGCGCTGCGCTTCAAGGGGTCCGACAGCGATGTGCGGCTCGACCGCCACACGCCGGAATTCGATGCCTGGCGCTGGGCCCTGCTGGACGAGACCCCGGGTCTCGTCGTGCCGTTCAAGCGGGCCGTCTATGCTGAAGTGGCGGAACGTTTCCAGCGCTGGACCGAACCTGTACTCGGGTCGCGCGTGCCGCAGGGATAAGCCGACGAGGGGGCTGCATGGGCAAGACGCTTTTGATGATTCATGGCATCGGGTGCGGCGGGGAGGTCTGGGACCGGATGATCCCGGCCTTCGAGGCCGATGGCTGGACCTGCGAGGCGCCGACCCTGTTCCCGCGCCGCCGGGTAAAGGACAACCCGCCGCCAAGCCTCGCCGAACTGGGTCTTGACGACTACATTTCCGAAATGTCCGCGAAGGCGCGCGAGATCGCGAAACAGACGGGCAGCAAGCCGGCCGTGATCGGCCACTCCATGGGCGGCCTGATTGCGCAGGTGCTGGCCGAGCGGGGCGATGTGTCCCAGGCTGTGTTCCTGACGCCCGCGCAGCCCAAGGAATGCTCCGTCATCGGACCGAGTGTGGCATACACGTTTCTCAACATCCTGCTGCGCCGCGACCGGACGAAATCCTACAAGATCTGGCAGTCCGGCTTTCGCTATGGCGTGCTGAACCGCGTTCCGAAACGCCGTCATGCGGAACTCTACGCTGAAGCGCTTTACGATTCCGGCAAGGTCTATGGTGACCTGACGGACGGGATCGAGGTGGACGAATCGAAGATCACCATTCCGACTCTCACCATTGCGGCCGGCAAGGACCGGGCAACGCTCGCCTCCGCCGTGCGCAAGGTGGGCGAGAAATATGCGAAATCGCCGGTGCCGGGCGACTTCCTCGAATATCCGGACAATGCCCACTGGATCGTGGATGAGCCGGGGACGGACAAGGTCATGGCCGACATCGCCGCCTGGCTTGAACGCACCCGGGTCAGGGAACCGGCCTGATCCCGGACAAAAAAGAGGCGCCCTTGAGCGGGGGCGCCTCTCCGGAACACCGCTGAGCGGAAAGGGCGATCAATCCTTGGCGGTGATCGTGGCCGTGCCAGTGACACCGGCCGTGTTGGTGTATCCCGTCGAAAAGCCGACTTCGTCACCGAGTTCGTCGAAGGTTGCGCAGAGTTCGCCATCCGGCGTTGCTCCGCACACGGTCTTTGTATCTTCGTCCATGGTGTAGGTAATCGGGTCACCGCCATCCATGGTGGCGGTGCCGTCGTCGTTGAATACAACGACAGATGTGGTGCCGTCCGCGGCGGCGAATTCCACGGTGGTCGATGCGGCGAATGCAGGCAGAGCCGCAAGGGCGATCGCAGATCCAAGAGCCAGCGCAAGTTTCATGATTTCCATCCTCCTGAATGTTTCTGTCTTTCCGGGCAACTCTACACGCGCAGACGCTATCAGGGCTGAGCCGGCGCGCAACTGAAATTCGGGAAAGAAAAAGCCCGGCCTTGCGGGGCCGGGCTGGTTCGCCTGTCGATCAGGAGGAAGATCAGCCGTGACCGGCCATGCGCAGGAACCGATTGCGCAGGTCCGCATCGGACTTGAACACGCCGGTGAACTGGGTCGTCACCGTGGTCACGTCCTTGTGGTGCACGCCGCGGGTGGACATGCACTCATGCACGGCCTCGATCAGCACGGCGGTGCCCATCGGGGCGAGGCTGTCTGTGATGGCGTCGCAGATCTGCGCGGTCATCGTCTCCTGCGTCTGCAGGCGCTTGGAGAAAATCTCCACCACGCGGGCGAGCTTGGAAATGCCGACCACGTTTTCCGACGGCATGTAGGCAACGAAGGCCTTGCCGAGGAAGGGCGCCATGTGGTGCTCGCAATGGCTCTCCACGTCGATATTGCGCAGCATGACGATGTCGTCATAGCCCTGCACGTCCTCGAAGGTGCGGGAGAGGTATTTCACCGGGTCTTCCCCGTAGCCCGAGAACCATTCCTTGTAGGCGTTGACGACGCGCTTGGGCGTGTCGATCAGGCCTTCGCGTGCCGGGTCGTCACCGGCCCATGCGATCAGGGTGCGGACAGCCTCTTCGGCCTCCGCCTGGGTCGGGCGTTTCACGGAATCTGCGCGCACGATGTCTTTCTTCGGAGTAATGGCGTCCATGGCCATAGGTTAAGTCCTTCCGACTGAGGGACGGGGGTCGAGCCGGGGCGTTCGAGAGCTGTCTTTTACTCCCACCCGGACTTAACGCCCGCCCGGAGTTGATACCCTCAGGGCGATAAGCTGGAACATAAGGGCCCTCATGCCCTGTTTCCAGCGGATTCTACGGTGACGTGAGGACAGCGGATCACCGGCCGGTTGCGTTTCCCTGCGTCAACTGCTATCGGCCCGGCGATGTTCACGGGCACATTTACCATTTCCTGTTGCTGCTGTTGTTGCCGTTGAGGCGGCAACGCGCCATTAGGGCTGGCAGCAGATACTGCGCGCCGGCAGCCCCCCCGAACGACCCCATCCAGAGACCAACATGACCCTCCGCCTTTACGATACCGCTGCGCGTGAAAAGCGCGTTTTCGTTCCCCAGGACGCCAAGCGCGTGACGATGTATGTGTGCGGGCCGACGGTCTACAACTATGCCCATATCGGCAATGCCCGCCCGCCGATCGTGTTCGACGTCCTGCGGCGGCTGCTGATGAAGACCTATGGCGCCGATGCGGTGGTCTATGCCCGCAATATCACGGACATCGAGGACAAGATCATCCGGGCCTCCCAGGAGAGCGGCCAGCCGATCGGCGAAATCACGAAGAAATTTGCCGGCATCTACAATGACGATGTCGCCGCCCTGAACGTGATCCCGCCGACAGTCGAGCCCTGGGCGACGGCGCATGTGCCGGACATGATCGACATGATCGGCAAGCTGGTGCGCAAGCACTATGCCTATGTCGGCAAGGAGGGCGTCTGGTTCTCGGTCCCCAGCATGAAGGATTACGGCAAGCTGTCCGGCCGCAAGCTGGAAGACAATGAGGCGGGCGCCCGTGTCGAGGTCGATGCCGACAAGCGTGACCCGGCCGACTTCGCGCTGTGGAAATTCGCCAAGCCCGGCGAGCCGGAAGACGCGATCTGGGACAGCCCCTGGGGCAGGGGGCGGCCCGGCTGGCACATCGAGTGCTCGGCCATGGCGGCAAAGCATCTCGGCCGGACGCTCGACATCCATGGCGGCGGCATCGACCTCCAGTTCCCGCACCACGAGAATGAAATCGCGCAATCGGAATGCGCCCATGGCGAGGTGATGGCCAATTACTGGCTGCACAACGGCTTCCTCGACATGAGCGGGGAGAAGATGTCGAAGTCGCTCGGCAATGTCGTGCTGGTGCATGACCTCCTGAAGGAGTGGCCGGGAGAGGTGCTGCGCTTCGCCATGCTGAGCGGGCACTACCGCGCGCCGCTCGACTGGACGCCGGACCTGCTGAAGCAAGCCAAAACGACGCTGGACCGGATTTATGGGGCCCTCCGCCGTGTGTGGGAGGCCGAAGGCGGCGAGGCGCGCGACACCGGCGTGCAGCGGGCACTGGAGGACGACCTCAACACGCCGGAAGCCCTGGCTGAACTGTCCCGCCTTGCGACCGAGGCGAACACGGCCGCGGACCAGAAGGACGCCGTTGCGATGGCCGATGCGAAGGCAAACCTGCTGGCGGCCGGGCAACTGCTGGGCCTCCTGACCCAGACGCCGAAGCAGTGGGAGCAGGGCGGCGACAACGATGAAAACGCGCGTATCGATGCGGCGGTCCAGGCCCGGGTGGACGCCCGCGCCGCCAAGGACTGGGCCGAGGCTGACCGCATCCGCAAGGAGCTGGCCGCTGAAGGCATCGAGATCATGGATGGGCCGGGCGGCTCGACCTGGCGACGCGTCTGAGGCGAGTGGCAAGTAACGAAAACGTAAATTGACCCTGCCGGTTGCAGGGGAGACGGTGGGGCACGGCCAGACGGCCGATCCACTTCAATGCACCCTGTTGAGCGTGCCGCCTGACCTGCCTCCCAGGGTCAGGCGGCCTTTTTTTGCGCGGCTTGCGAAAGTGCGGGACGAAGGCCATGTTCGCGGGCGATGAGCGAGCTTTACCACAACCGGATCCTCGAACTGGCGGCCAATATCCCGAATGTCGGGCGGCTGGCCGATGCCGAGGGGTCATCCCTGAAAGTCTCCCGCGTCTGCGGCTCGAAGGTCAATGTCGACCTGAAGCTGGACGAGGCGGGCGACCATGTCCTTGAAATCGCTGTGGATCCTCAGGCCTGCGCGCTGGGACAGGCAGCCGTCTCCGTGCTGGCGGAACATGCTGTGGGCGCGTCGGTCGCGGAGATCATTGCCGCGCGCGATGCACTGCGGGCCATGCTGAAAGAGGGCGGGCCGCCGCCGGAGGGCCGCTTCTGGGAGCTGCGACATCTGGAGCCCGTGGCCGAGTATCCCCCGCGCCACGCCTCGACCCTGCTCGCCTTCGAGGCTGCCGTCGCCGCCATCGAGGAAGCGCTGGAGAAACGCGCGGCCGCCCATGCCGTCGCCGGTTAGCCTCCGCCGCAAGGCGGCTTATGCGCTGCTCTGGGTCTACAAGCACGGGCCGAGCCAGGTCTTCTATGCCTTCGGGGCACGCTGCCGGTACCATCCGTCCTGTAGTGAATACGGCGCAGAGTGCGTCGCGCGGCATGGCTGGTGGGCGGGCGGATGGATGGCGATTGCCCGCTTCATCCGTTGCCGGCCGGGCGGACCGTCCTGGGGGCATGACCCGGCCCCGGAACAGCGTCCGGACGCGCCCTTCTGGCAGCCCTGGCGCTATGGCGACTGGCACGGACCGGCAGGGGAACAGGTTGAAAAACCGCCTGAAGCGTGACATATCCCCGCTCATGATGGCTCATCTGATCATTGCTCTGACCACACGAACTCGCCGGGGTGCCTGACGCCCCCTGGCACGCGCAGTTCTGCGCGGCGGCCTCATGCACCCGAAAAAACCAGTCCCGAACGCTCCGGAAAATCCTACGCTGAGGCTACGGGAAGGCTCCGGACTGGCGGCCAGATCTCCCGAAGACGCCTGAAATCCTGCAACTGTATGCCGCCCGCGAAGAGGGTGGGAAAACCGGCAAAGACACGTTAAGCAAACCGCCGCAAACAGGATTTCCGGGTTCCCCGAATTCACGCCCTCAAACGGGCGACCCGCAAAAGAAGAAGACCGATGATCAAAGTTACGCTGCCTGATGGCTCCCACCGAGAGTATGCCGACGGCGCCTCGCCGATGGATGTCGCCGAGAGTATTTCAAAATCCCTCGCCAAGAAGGCGCTGGCCGCCAAGGTGAATGGCGAGATGTGGGATCTTGTGCGCCCGCTGGAGGGCGATGCCGACGTCGCCATCATCACGGACCGTGACCCCGAGGGGCTCGAGCTGATCCGCCACGATGCCGCGCACGTTCTCGCGCAGGCCGTGCAGGATCTTTACCCCGGTACGCAGGTGACGATCGGCCCCGTCATCGATGACGGCTTCTATTACGACTTCGCCCGTGAGGAGCCGTTCTCGTCCGACGATTTCGAGAAGATCGAGAAGAAGATGGCCGAGATCATCGATGCCGATTACCCGATCGTGCGCGAAGTCTGGGACAAGGACGAAGCCATCGAAATGTTCAAGAAGATCGGGGAGGACTACAAGGCCCAGATCATCGACGACATCATCCCGCCGGGCGAGGCGATCACGATCTACCGCCAGGGCGACTGGTTTGACCTCTGCCGGGGGCCGCACCTTCCGTCCACGGGCAAACTGCCCAAGGCGTTCAAGCTGATGAAGCTGGCGGGCGCCTATTGGCGCGGCGACTCCAGGAACGAGATGCTGCAGCGCATGTACGGCACGGCCTGGACGAACGAGAAGGATCTGAAGGCCCATCTCCACCGGATCGAGGAAGCCGAGAAGCGCGACCATCGCAAGCTTGGGGCACAACTGGACCTTTTCCATCTCGACGGCCTCGCCGCCGCCGGGTCTGTCTTCTGGCACCCGAACGGGTTTCAGGTCTGGCGCCAGATCGAAGCCTATATGCGCCGCCGTCTCGACAAGGCCGGCTATGAGGAAATCAAGACGCCGCAGCTGATGGATTCGGTGCAGTGGGAGAAATCCGGCCACTGGGGCAAGTATCGCGAAAACATGTTCATCGTGCCGGACTTCATTCCCGAGGGCGATGAGGGCGTCGACATTTCCGTGCCGGATGATGCGAAGCTGATGGCACTGAAGCCGATGAACTGCCCGGCGCATGTCGAAGTGTTCAAATCGGGCCAGAAATCCTATCGCGACCTGCCGCTGCGGCTTGCCGAGTTCGGCTGCTGCCACCGTAACGAGCCGCATGGTGCCCTGCACGGGATCATGCGTGTACGGCAGTTCACGCAGGACGATGCGCACATCTTCTGCCGGGAAGACCAGATCGTCGAAGAGTCGATCCGTTTCTGCCGCCTGCTGGAAAGCGTCTATCGCGATTTCGGCTTCGAGCAGATCGCGGTCAAGCTGTCGACGCGCCCGGACGTGCGCGCCGGTGACGACGCGACGTGGGACCGGGCCGAGAAGGGCCTCCAGGATGCCGTCGACGCGGCGGGCCTGCCCTGCGAGATCATGCCGGGCGAGGGCGCCTTCTATGGGCCGAAGCTCGAATTCCAGCTGACGGATGCCATCGGCCGCGTCTGGCAGTGCGGCACGCTGCAGCTCGACTACGTGCTGCCGGAACGTCTGGGGGCGGAATACACGGCCTCAGACGGCTCGAAGCAGCGCCCGGTCATGCTGCACCGCGCGATCCTCGGCTCCATGGAGCGGTTCATCGGTATCCTGATCGAGGAATTCTCCGGTGCCTTCCCGATGTGGCTTGCCCCGGTGCAGGTCGTGGTCGCCGCCATTACGGATGCGGCCAATGACTATGCCGAGGAAGCGGCCGCGGCCCTCCGCAAGGCGGGCCTGCGCGTGGAGACGGATGTGCGGAATGAGAAGATCAATTACAAGGTCCGCGAGCACTCGCTTCAGAAAGTGCCGGTGATTGCCGTTGTCGGCGGACGCGAGGCGGAGGAGCGCACGCTGGCGCTGCGCCGTCTCGGCTCCAATGCGCAGGAAATGATCTCGCTCGATGACGCGCGGGTGCAACTGGCGGCAGAAGGGCTTGCGCCGGACCTGAAGGCGTGATGCAACCCTGAACGGCTGAAAACAAACGGGGCAGGAGGGGAGAGAGTGAAGCTCATGTCCTATGCCCCGTTTCTCGCAGCTGCTTTCGTGCTCTGGCCGGTTATGGGCCTGCTCGGCGGGCAGGGCTATGCGCCCCTCCTGGGGCTCGCGGCCCTGCCGGCGCTGGCGCTTGCCCGGCCGAAACTTCCGCCGGCGCCTTATGCCGTGCTGGCGGTGCTGTTCGTCGGCTGGGCGGCTTTCACCGAGACATGGTCACCCGCCTCGAAGGGCCTCATCTCCGGCAGCCTTACAGGCGGGGACTTCGCCGTGAAGGCGGCCAGCCTGCGGATTGCGCTGGTGGTACTGCTCGGCATTCTCGCGGTGGCGGGCGCCCTGCGCATCCGGCAGGGCGGGGCGCAGATATCGACTCGTGTGATGCTGGGCGGTTTCGCCGTGCAGGCGCTGCTGGTGACGGCGTCGGCCTTCTTCGCCGGACCGGTTCTGGTGGCCATCTATGGCGACGATCCGTTTCGCGTGAATGAGGGTGTACAGAATGTCGGACGCAATGCGAATGCCTTTGCGCTCGCCCTGCCGGTGCTGGCGGCCTATCTTGGCGCGCGGCCGGGGATGATGTGGAAGGCGGCGGCGCTGGCGCTCGTACTGGTCAGCCTTGTGGCGTGCCAGCTCGTCGATTCCCAGGCGGCGGTGATCGGCGTCGTGTTCATGGCACTTGCCATGGCACTGGTGTGGCTTTTTCCGCGCATGGGCTATCGCTGGCTGTTCGGGATGCTCGCGGCCTATGTCGCCGTGGCGCCCATCGCGTTGGGCGTCCTCCTGTCGTCGCTGGAGAAGGCCGGCGTGATGCTGCCGGGCTCGTTCCAGTCGCGGGCCTGGTCGTGGCATGTGGTGATCGGCAAGATCACCGAAGCGCCCTTCACCGGGCATGGCCTCGCAGCCTCCAGCACCTGGCGCGAGACCTATGCCGATCATCCGGAATGGCTGGCGCGGCTGCCGGATTTCTGGGCTGGGTTCCCTGTGGTGCCGGGCCATCCGCACAATATGGCCCTGCAGATCTGGGCCGAGACAGGGGCGATTGGCGCCGTTCTGGCGGCGCTGTCTCTGGTAGCGCTGGCCTTCCGCCTGCCGCGGCCGGGCGATCTGCGTGCGGACGTTCGCTTTGCGATTGCGGGCGTTGCCGGCGTCGCGGCGAGCCTGTTCAGCTTCGCCTACAGCGCCCTGGATGCGGCCTTCTGGGCAAGCCTCGTGCTCGTGGCAGTGGCGATCATCCTCCTGTCGAAGCGGGAGCGCGCCTCGCTGTGAGTTCCAGCCCATTCCCGACCATTACGGCCCTGGTCGTCAGCTATCATACGGGCCCGCGCCTGCATGAATGCCTCTATGCCCTGAAGGGCGATCCGGATGTGACCGAGATCATTATCGTCGACAATGGCAATCCGCCGGAAGAGCAGGCCTGGCTGGACCGGTTTGCCGCAACGACGACGGGCGTGAGCCTCATACGCGACGGCACCAATCCGGGCTTCGGCGCGGCGATGAACCGGGCGGCGGACGTAGCGATGGGCGAGATGCTGCTCGCCTGTAATCCGGACTGCGTGATCAAGCGCGGCGCGATGGTGCCGCTGGTCGAGGCCTCGCGCGGTGCGCCGACGCCGGCGATTGTGGGTGGACGGATCTTCGATCTGACGGGACGCGAAGAACGCGGCGCGCGGCGCAATACGCTGACCCTGTGGAATGCGATCGGCCTCGGCAAATGGGCGCTGGACCGGGAGCCGCCGCCTGCCGGGCCTATCAGGGTGGGCGCAATTTCGGGCGCCTTCTTCCTGATCCACCGTGCCGATTTTGAAAAGCTTGGCGGGTTCGATGCAGGCTATTTCCTGCATGTGGAGGATGTTGACCTGTGCCGCCGGGCGATCGAGGCGGGCGGTTCGGTGACCTACCAGCCGCTGGCCGGGGCGCTGCATTACGGATCAACGTCGGATGCGCCGAGCCCCGTGGTGCAGGCGCACAAGGCTGACAGCCTCAAGCGCTATTTCCGCAAGTTCGCCCGGACGCCGCTGGAAAAGGCAGCGGCAGCTATCATGGTGCCGCTGATCGGCCTTGCCCTGCGCCTCAAGGGATAGGGCGCCAGCCGGGTGGGGCGAGTTCGAACCCCTTGAAATCGAAACCGGGCGCAACGGTGCAGCTGACCAGCGTCCATGCGCCGAGCGTTTCGGCTGTCTGCCAGTGATGAGCGGGCACGATGCCCTGCAAAGATTGCCCGCCGCGCAGGTCCGGACCCAGCTTCACCGTGGCGGCACCCCGACCGTCGGGCGGTGAAGTGGTCAGCACGAGCGGCCCGCCCGCATGCCACAGCCAGACTTCATCGGCGTCGACCCGGTGCCAGGCGGAGACTTCATCGGCCTGCAGCAGGAAATGGATCAGCGTCGAGGTCGGCCGGTGTCCCGGCAGCGAAGGCGCGCGGAACGTCTCGACATAATGCCCGCCCTCCGGATGTGGCTGCATGTTCAGGAGACGGATGATCTCATTGGCGCCGAGGTCTCCGCTGATCGCCGGCATCAGAACCGGTCCTTGCGGCCGCGGATTTCGGCGAAGGTGGCAACAGCGTCGCCGGGATGGCCCATGGCGGCCTGCAGCTCCGGCACGTCGGCGCGCAGGAAAGGATTGGTGGCGAGTTCCTTTTCCAGGCTCGTGGGCACAGTCGGCAGCCCCTTGGCGCGCTGCGCGTCGATCCAGGTCACATATTCGGTGAGGCGCGCATTGCCGGGTTCGATTGTCTCCGCGAAGCGGGCGTTCGACTGGGTGTATTCATGCGCGCAATAAATCGTCGTTTGCGGCGGCAGGGCCTTGAGCTTGGAGAGGCTGTTCCACATCATCTCCATCGTGCCTTCGAAGACCCGTCCACAGCCGAGCGCAAAGAGGGCGTCGCCGACAAAGGCGGTGTTCTGCTCTGCGAAGTGGTAAGCGATATGGCCGAGCGTGTGACCCGGCACGTCCAGCACGTCCGCAATCGCCCGGCCGAGTTCGACCCTGTCGCCCTGTTTCAGGGCGACGTCGATGCCGGGGATCTTTTCCGCCTCGCCCGCCGGGCCGTAGATCGTGCAGTCGGTCGCCTGCTTGATCTTCAGGTTTCCGCCCGCATGGTCCGGGTGCCAGTGCGTGTTGAGGATGTGGCTGATATGCCAGCCCATCCGCTCTGCTTCGGCGAGGTATTTGTCGGCGTCGGGCGTGTCGATGGCAGCCGTCTCGCCTGAAAAGGCCTCGTGCACCAGATAGCCGTAATTATCGTTCAGGCAGGGAAAACGGTGTATGTCGAGAGTGATCTTGGTCATCTGTACCTCCTGCAGACCGGCCTAGCACAGGGAGTCCCATGCGTCAGGATGCTGTCACGCTCGAACGCTTTTACGCCACCCCGCTGGGGCAGGCGGCGTCGCGCGTGCTGGGCGGCAAGATGACGGATCTCTGGGGCGATGCCCGGGGCCTCTCCATGCTGGGGCTCGGCTTCGCCATTCCGGTTCTCGACGCGTTCGGGCAGGGGCCGTCGCGCATCGTGGCTGGCGTGCCGCACGAGCATGGGCCGGTTCTATGGGACTATTCCGGCCGGGGTAACGCCTCGGTTTCGGTCGGGGACGAGCGGATGCCGTTTCCCGATGGCATGTTCGACCGGGTCATCGTGCTGCACGGCCTCGAAGAGGCCGGTAATCCGCGCACCTATCTGAGGGAAATCTGGCGGGTCACGGCGCCGGAAGGCCGCATCGTGCTGGCGGCGTCGAACCGGGCGGGCCTGTGGGCACGGGCGACGCGCACGCCCTTCGGCCATGGCCGGCCGTGGAGCCGGGCCCAGCTGATGAACCTGCTGTCCTCCGGCCTGTTCCAGGTCACCGCCTCGACCAGCGCGCTCTACATGCCGCCGATGCAGGCGGGCCTTGTCACGTCAGCGGCCGAAGGCTGGGAGGCAATCGGCCGGTTGGCTGCGCCGGGCATGGGCGGCGTCGTGCTGGTCGAAGCGGTCAAGCGGCTCTATGCCTCGCCGGGCGGGGGCGCGGTTGCCCCTGTGACCGAAAAGATGCGCATTGCCCGCCCCGCGACATCCCAACGGCGCGAAAAACATTGACGGACCCGGCGGTCACGATACGTTCGCGTGTGCAGCATAATCTGGAGATTGCGCCATGAAGCTCGTCACTGCCATTTTCAAGCCGAGCCGTCTCGACGCGGTGATCGATGCGCTCTCCGATGCCGGAGCCACCGGCATGACCGTCTCCGAAGTGCGCGGCTATGGCCGCCAGCGCGGCAAGACGGAAGTCTATCGCGGCGCCGAATATGAAGTGCGCTTGCTGCCGAAGGTAAAGATCGAGGTGGCCTGTCCCGCGAGCGAAGCCGACCGGCTGGTGGAAGCGATCATCCAGGCCGCGAATACCGGCACGATCGGGGACGGCAAGATCTTCATCCACGATCTTGATTCCATTGTGCGGATCCGTACCGGCGAGCGGGACGACCTCGCCGTTTCCGGCTGACCTGCGCGATCAGGGTAAATGCCCCCTGAAGCCGGTTGGCCAAGTTTCGCCGACCGGATCAATCAAACCTGAACACGGGCCCGTCTAAGGTCGCCGGGAATATCTGGCGGGCTTTTCGTGGTTCATGCAATCGCGACATTTTCAAGATCGGGGGTGAGCAGATGACACTGCTCACCGGGATCGTCCTCGGCAATATTGCCATGGCGTTGCTGGCGGCCGTCCTGATGTGGCGCTCGTTGCTCAGCGCCCGCGACCTCAAGGCGGCACTCGTCCAGACCCAGCAAATGTCGGCGACCGACCCTCTTACCGGCCTGCCTAACCGCAGCGGCTTGCTGAGCCGCGCGGTCGAGTTGATGGCGGCAGCAGACACGGGCGCAACCATGGTCGTGCTCGATCTCGACGGCTTCAAGATGATCAACGACACGCTTGGCCATCAGGCGGGCGATGAATTGCTGGGCGCTGTGGGCGAACGGCTGCGCGCCTGCCTCGGTGAAGACGGCCTGCTGGCCCGGCTTGGCGGGGATGAATTTGCGGCCCTGTTTTCCGGTCCTGAAGCGGATGCCGACGCGGTCCGCTTCATCGGCTGCGCCGAGGCCGGGCTGGCACGGCCGCTGGTTGTGTCGGACGATGTCGTGACGATGACGCTCAGCGCCGGTGTCGCCGTAGCCAATACGTCTGACATCGCGCCCGCCGAATTGCTGCGCCGTGCCGACATCGCCATGTATGTCGCAAAGTCAGCCCGGCACACTTGCTGGGCGGCTTATGATACCGAAATGGACGAGTCCCTGCAGCTGCGCCGCACCATCAGTGCCGAGCTTGAGGCTGCGCTGACCCGCAACGAGTTGCAGCTCGTCTACCAGCCGCTCGTCTGCACCCGGACGGGGCAGGTGATGAGCGCCGAGGCGCTGATGCGCTGGCCGGGCAAGGAAGGGCGCGCGGGGTCGCCGGGCGTGTTCATTCCGATTGCAGAGGAAACGGGCCTCATCCTGAAGCTTGGCGAATGGGTGCTTGACCAGGCCTGTATCGAGATCAAGCGGCAGAAGACGATTCCGATCGCGGTGAACGTTTCGCCGGTCCAGTTCCGTGTCGACGGCTTCGCCGAGAGTGTGGAAGCGGCCATCCAGCGGCACGGCATCAATCCGGAACTGCTGCGCATCGAGATTACCGAAGGCGTGCTGATTTCACATACGGACGAGGCGCAACGCACCATGCGGCGCCTGCGCGACCTCGGCGTGCAGGTTCTGCTCGACGATTTCGGGACGGGCTATTCCTCGCTCAGCTACCTGCAGAAATTCGAATTCGACGGCCTGAAGATCGACCGCGCCTTTATCCAGCAGCTCGAAGACGGGGCAACCGGGCGGCGCCTGCTGCAGTCGATCATCTCGCTCGGCCACAGCCTCAATCTCAAGGTCGTTGCCGAAGGCGTCGAGACCGAGGACCAGGCGGCGCTGCTGCAGCTGCTGCGCTGCGATTTCCTGCAGGGCTATGCGCTTGGCCGGCCGGATACGGCCGAGAAGCTGCATGCCCTGAGTTTTGCGGAAATGCTGCCGCTGACGCGCTCACGCGCGCACTGACGGGTCAATCGCGGCCGTCGCCGTCCCAGCGGGCCTCTTCGGCCTGATGATGCAGCTGGAGATTCAGCAGGATCGCCTTGGCCACCGGCAGGAGCACAAGGATCAGACCGATCACCACGGCGCAGAGGACAAGAAACATCAGCGCCTTCACCCAGACCGGGGCCGACATCATCGGCAGGATGAAGATGAACGGCGCGGTCAGCACCAGCACGCCGAACCCGACGAAAAAGGCCGGGCCGTCGGCGGTATCTTCATTGTCCATCGGGCGCCCGCAGACCGGGCATTCGGAATTGAGCTTCAGATAGCCCTTGAACAGCTTGCCCTGGCCGCAGGCGCCGCATCTGAGACGCAGGCCGGACAGGATGGGGGAGGGCTGGGTCATGGTGCAGGCTCCTTGGGGGCGTGAGCTTCCCACACATCTGGTGTGAAGGGCGCCGGCGCAATGCGACAGATGGCACGCGCCGCCCCGCGGCCCTTGACGGGAGGGCCCACATTGCCCACCAGAGCGGGCGGAATTTCTGGAACGGACAAAGCCATGGCGGACCCAGTCTTCGAGCGGATCGCAATTGTCGGCGTGGGCCTCATCGGCTCCTCCATCGCGCGGGCGGCTGCCGAATATGGCGCGGCCGGCTCCGTTGCGCTCTATGACATGAGCGACGATGTCCGCACCCGTGCGGCCGCTCTCGGCATCGGCGATGTGTCCGAGACGCTGGCGGACGCCGTCGGCGCGGCCGATTGCGTGATCCTGTGCGTGCCGGTCGGCGCGCTGGACGAGGTGGCGGCGGCCACCGTGCCGCATATGAAAGCGGGCGCGATCCTCACCGATGTGGGCTCGGTCAAGAAACAGGCCGCTGCGGCGCTGGCGGCGGCGGACAATGGGAAGATCCATGCCATTCCGGGCCACCCGATCGCGGGCACGGAACAGTCGGGGCCCGAAGCCGGCTTCCCGACCCTCTTCCGCAATGCCTGGCACATCCTCACCCCGCGCGAGGATGGCGACGAGGCCTATACGGACGCGGTGGCAAAGCTCGCGGCGTTCTGGACGGCCCTTGGCGCAAAGGTGGAGACGATGGAGGCCGCGCGGCACGACCGCGTGCTGGCCATCACCTCGCACCTGCCGCACCTCATCGCCTTCAATATCGTCGCCACGGCCTTCGACATGGAGACGGTGGAGCAGGGGGAAGTGGTCAAATACTCCGCCGGCGGCTTCCGCGACTTCACCCGGATCGCGGCCTCAGATCCGGTCATGTGGCGCGACGTCTTCCTCAACAACAAGGAAGCGGTGCTGGAATGCCTCGGGCGCTTCTCCGAAGACCTTGCCGCCCTGCAGCGCGCCATCCGCTGGGGCGATGGCGACATGCTGATGCGGGAATTCTCCCGTGCCCGGACGATCCGCAAGGCGATCATCGATGCCGGGCAGGATTCCGGCGCGATCAACTTCGGCCGTAACGAAGCGGTCAACGGCAAGGCGAAGTCGTGAAGCCGCTCACCCTCTCCGACGACCGCCGCGCCGCCCTTGCCGGTCATCTGAGGACGCTGTTCGCCAACGAGTTCGACGAGACTCTCAGCGAATTCCGCGCCAATGAAATCGTTGACCTGATGCTGAAGACGCTGGGCCCGGCGGTCTACAATCAGGCCGTGGAAGACGTGCGCGCGCACCTCCAGGGCAAGCTCGATGACCTTGCCGGCGAAGTCTGGGTCGAGGGCGGGGTCTGAGGCCTCACGCGAATTTGTCTCGCGCGCGAGCGGACGGGCCGCTAGTCAGGCAGCCATGACACGCATGACCCGCCCCCTTTCCCGCCGCCATCTCCTGCTCGCCGGCGCCGCCGCAGCCGTCATCTCCGCCTGTTCCGGAGGCGGGCGCGAGGCCGCTGCGGAAGCAAAGGCTAAGGCCGGTGGGGCAGATCCCTACGCAGACAGCGAGTGGCGCAAGCTGACCGAGGTGGAGTGGAAGGAACGCCTCGGCCCGAAAGCCTTTGCCGTCCTGCGCAAGGAAGATACCGAACGCGCCTTCACGTCGCCGCTGGAGCACGAGAAACGTCAGGGCACCTATCATTGCGCCGGGTGCGACCTGCCGCTGTTCAGTTCAGACAAGAAATTCGACAGCGGCACCGGCTGGCCGAGTTTCTGGGATGTCATTCCGGGTGCCATCGGCACGAGCGCTGACCACAAGCTGTTTTATGTGCGCACGGAATATCATTGCGCGCGTTGCCTCGGTCATCAGGGGCATGTCTTCGATGACGGCCCGGCCCCGACCGGCCAGCGCTGGTGCAATAATGGCGTGGCGCTGACCTTCCGGCCTGCCTGATCCTACTCGATGATGATGGCGTCCGGCGGGATGACGAAGGGCGTCGAGGCGATGGCGGCTTCGCCTTCCTCGATTTCCTCGCCGGGCCCGTTCTCGCGGCGCTCATACGCTGCGACGAGCGACGTGTAGGGCGGAACATAGTCCCAGCCGCCATTGCCGTTGTTCTGCGTGATTTCGAAATGCAGGTGCAGCACGGTCGGCGTACCGCCGAAATCATTGGAGACGTAACCGATCAGGTCGCCGGCTTTCACCGTGTCGCCGATCTTCACGTTCAGCTTCGCCATGTTGAGGTGCAGGTATTTGTATATCCGGCCGCCGGACCGCAGGTTCACGCTGTAGGAGCCGACATTCGAAATGACGCCGTCTTCCACGGCGACCACTTCATGCGCCATGCGGTCTGCCGGCGTGGTCGAGCGCTCGGACTTGCAATCGGTAGGTGTGCCAACGCGGATGTCCTGGCCCTGGTGGATCTTGTTGATCGGGCAATAAGGCGAGCCGCGATTGGCCGAGCGGGTTTCACAGAAATTGTCCCGCCACGGATATTCGAAATTGCGCGCGTCGCACTGGTCGCCGCCCACCATACCGCCGCCGAAGGTGAACACCATGGACTGGAGGTAGGCCGGGGAGTCCTTGATCGGGAACACCATGTCGGGCGCGAAGACCATATCGCTGCCGGTGCCTTCACCCGTTCCGGGCAGCAGGGCGCCGGTCGGGAAATAGGAGAAGGTGGGCTCGACCGGTTCCGGTGGTGGCGTCGTGTCGCTGCCGGAATTGTCGGCCACATCGGTCGGCTCATCCGAGCCCGTGTCTGTCCCGGCGTCGCCGCTGGTGTCTGATGGCGGGTCGGTATCGCCGGCATCGGCAGTGTCCGTGCCGCCTGGATCCGGAGCATCGGTGGTATCGGTTCCCGTATCGTCAGGCGTGTCCGTGCCGATATCGGTGCCGGAGTCGGAACTGGTGTCGGAACCCGCGTCGGGGTTTGTATCGGTCGCGTCCGTTCCCGTATCGGTGCCGGTGTCGCCCGTGCCATAGGGGTCGAGCACGGGCGCAGTCGGCGGCGGCGGGCCGGGCGCGCCGGGCGGAATGGCCGGGCCGGGTTCCGGCGTCGAGGGCGGCGGGCCGCCATCGCCGGGGAAGCGGATGAAGTCGCAGGCTGCGAGCCCTGCGAGGGCGATGCCCGCCAGGAGAACGGTGCGCAGCTTTCTCATTATCTCGACCTCACCGCGATGAGGGAATCGGCGACCGTCAGGGCCTCTTCCTCGCTGATACAGTCGGGATTGTCGCCTTCGGACGCGGTGCATTCGAATTCGACAAGATAGTCGGCGCCATATTTGGTGAAGGCGACCTGCGCGCCGGTCATGGTCGGGATGAAATGCATCTCGCTGTCGGAGGAATCGGTGCGCTCCCCGATGACTTCATTGGTGCCATTGACGACGATGTTATACGCCGTGCCCGGATAGAAGGCGAAATAGCCGTCCGAGAGCGGCTGGAACTTTACCTCGGATTCGGCGCCCTGCGGGATGACGATGCCGGTCGGCAGCATCACCGGGACGGGCGGGGCTTCCTCGCCGGACGCGATGTCGAACGAACCGGAGGCGCCACCGGAACTGGACGCGACATCGGCGCGCGCGGCCATCCAGTCGATGGTGGCTTCATTGGCGAGCGCTTCCGGGCGCACCGGGAATTCGGTCGTCGGCGGCGCGTCGGTGACGGTCAGCGGTTCGGCCTGTTCGGCGGGCGCGGCCGGCGGCTCGTCCGGTGCGCGGTTCAGGATCTGGTCGCAGGCAGACAGGCCGAGTGCGAGGACAGGCGCCAGCACGAGAATAGTCTTCAGTCTCATCAGGGGGTATCCTTTCCGGGATGAGCCACATAATCCGGGTCAGCATAGGAAACGCTCTGCACCTGCATGATCCGGTTCTTGATTTCGTCGATCATGGCACGGCTCGGGTCCGTGCCCGGCGGCAGGCGATAGGCCAGCCGGATTTCGCCGGAATAGGACGCGCCGATCATTCGGAAATCCTTGAGAACCGGATACCGGTTCTGCAGATCGGTCCAGGCCTGTTCGGCGATGGCCGGGTCGCGCTTGAAATTGCGTGAGATGAGGTCGACTTCCGGCTCGCCCTTGATGCGGACGATGTAGATGATCTCCGCGCCCTCGCCCTTGCCGGCGACCGGCGCGGCCTGCGCCACCTTGATCGGGGCCTTCACCTCGTCGCGCGTTTCGGTGCTGGCCGGCAGTTCGGCCGGTTTGACCGGTGGCGGGGCCGGGGGCTCGACGGCCGCAAGGTCCGTGCCTCCGGTCGCCGCATCGGGAATGGTCACCACATCTGCATCCGGTACGGGCGCGGTGACGCCCGCCGGTTGGGTCGCCGGGGCAGGGGCCCCGTTCGATCCGGCCATGACGAAGAGACCGGTCGCGCCTGCCAGGGCGGCAAGGCCCGCAAGGCCGAGCGGGCCGCCCAGGTGCAGGGGTGACCGGAACTCTGACATCTTATTTTCCTCCGCCTCCGGACGAGATGACCGGGACGTTTGCCAGGTCGAGCATCTTGCCGCCGCAGGGCCGGAGGCACATGTCCGGGCTGCCTTCGATGGGCGTGGTGCCCGGATAGGAGCTGCACAGACCCGCGCACTGCAGGGCCGAGCGCGGATCCGATGCGGCGAGCAAAGTCGCACGCAGTTCGTCCGGCGAGGCGTCCGGGGTCCGAGCCTTCAGCAGGGCGAGGGCCGCCGAGACGTGCGGGGCAGCCATCGAAGTGCCCTGCTCATAGGCATAGAAGCAATCCGAGACGCCTTCGCCGGTGACCGGATCGAAGCAGTTTGAGGCCTTCTTGGTCGACAGGATGCCGTCCGGCCGGTTGTCGCCGTCATCGTCATGGCTCATCTCGCCGCCGGGGGCGAGGATGGAGACATTCGCGCCGAAGTTCGAATAAGAGGCGATCTCGCCGATGGCGTTCCCGGCCGCGACGGAGATGACATTGTCGCATCCGCCGGGCGCATAATAGGCCGTGTCGATGCGGGCGTTGCCGGCTGCCGAGACGACGATGGCGCCACGATCGGTGACGGCATCGATCGCATCCTGCAGCGAGGCGGGGCAGTATTCGAAGAGGCCGATCGACAGGTTGATGATGTCGGCCGGGTTGTCGTTCCAGACTTCGCTGCCATCGGCGCCTTCAGCCGGGATGAGGCCAGCAGCCCAGCGGATCGCGTCATTGATGTCCGACAGGCGGCCGCCGCATTTGCCGAGGGCGCGCACCGGAACGATCTTCACGTTCCAGGCCCCGCCGGCGACACCGGCGCCATTGTTGGAGGCGGCAACGCCGATCGTGCCGGCGACATGCGTGCCGTGGAAGGAGTCTGCCGCGCCAGGCACCGCCGGATTGCACAGGTCGCCCGGATCGTTCGGGTCGCTGTCGCGCCCGTCGCCATCATTGCCCATGCGCGGATCGGAGACCATGTCCCAGCCGGGGGCGATGTTCGGCGAATCCTTGATGTCCGGATGGTCCATCTGCAGGCCGGTATCGACGACCGCGACCACGACGTCGCTGGAGCCTTTGATGCCCTGTTTCGTCCAGAACTCCTGGAAGCCCGCGCCGCCACGCGATTTGCCTTCGCCGTCGCCATTCGGACGGAAATTCCACTGCAGGCCCCAGAGCGGGTCGTTGGGGGTCACTTCCACCGGCTGCGGTGGCGTCGTCGTCGTCGGACCCGTGGTTCCGTCCGTGGGCGGAGTGGTGCCGACATTCGGCGACGTGGTCGGCGAGTCGTTCTTCGGTCGGCGGACGAACTGGTTTTCGAAGATGAAGTCCTTTTCGACATATTCGAACTGGCCGGAGTCGCGCAGATCCTGCACGATGCACTCGGTGGCGAGGATCGGGTCGGCCTGGATCGCTTCGACATCCTCCGGGTTCTCGCAGCCCGTGCCCATGTCGATGGCCAGGTAGCTCAGCTCCGGACGCGAGGCATCCTCAGGGCTGAAATAGGTCGGGTCGGCCCCGCCGACCTGCACCACCATCTGGCCCTCACGTGAGAGGGTGACCTCGGCGTTCATCTTGTACTTGGCCAGCGTGTCCAGCATCACGGCGTTGGCGTCGCGCTGCTTGACGATGGCATCGCGCGAGACGACCGACCGGCGGGCGATCTTTTCAGCGGCAAGCTTGCGCTCGGCCGGCGCGCTTTCCAGCGAGCGGGGCGCCAGCGAGCGTGTCTTGGCAACCGGCGCCGGCTCGGCCTTGGCCACCTGTTCCATCTTGCGGGCGGCTTCCTGGATATCGTTCAGCGATCTCTGGCGCATCTTGGGATCCAGCTTGATCCGCTGCTGCACCGCGCCTTCGGGACGGAACACTTCGAGCGAGCGCGCGGTCGGGGCGGGCGCCGCGGCGACCGGGGCATCCCCGCTGCCGGTTGCCGCTTCAGGCATCTCTTCGACCATCACGTCATCGAGCGCCGACTCATCTTCGATATAGAGGCCTTCGTCGTCGATCTCGGCCATCGCCTCGGACGGCGGAATATCGGTCGGCTTGGCGACGATGGACAGGACCGCAAAGGCAGGCCGGGTCGTTTCCTCGCCGGTGATGTCGCTGAGGATCGGCTGCGCGATCGCGCGTGCTGCGACCGGCACGGAGCGCAGCGGATCGGGCGCTTCCTGCTCGACGATCGTATCGCCGGTGATCTGGCGCACCGACGCATCGGCAATTTCGCGCGCACGCTCCAGCCTTTCGCCCTGCCGGTCGCACGCCGCCAGCACCAGGAGGCTGGCCATCGCGCCGCCCAGGGCAAGGCGGGTCGCTTTTGAAGTCAGGTTCGACATGAGTGTTCCCCGTATAATTTACCGTTCAGTCCCAACCCGCCTAGGTTAACCCTATGGAAAGATTATGACGTCGGCGCGACCATGTCTATCGCGGCCGCAGCGATGGCGGTTTGCCGCAGGCCAAATTCGCTGACGCGGCGGCAGGTCGGACGGCCTCGCCTGCGCGCTGGACAAGAGCCGGGGCGCGGCAGAAGAAGGGGAAATGACCGAGGGCCTTCCCCAGCAGCCGCCAGACCAGTCCCGCCCGGACCGGCGCGGGGCGTTTTTCCTCCTGTTCTTCTGCCTCATGGCGATCGGGGCGGGGAACACGATGTTAATTGCCGCGGTGCTGCCGCCCCTGTCACGTGAGGTTGGCCTGCCAGACTGGATGGCCGGGGCCGTGTTTGCGCTGTCCGCTTTCTTCTGGTCGGCGACGTCTCCCTTCTGGGGCAAGCAGTCGAACCGGCGCGGCCGGCGGCCCATCGCGGCGCTGGGACTTGCCGGTTATTCGCTGTCGATGCTGCTGCTGTACCTGTCCGGCCTTGCTGCCATGAGCGGTTGGATGACCAATATCCTGCTGATTTTTGCCTGCCTCGCCATTTCCCGCTCGTTTTTTGGCCTGTTCGGTTCGGGCACGAACCCGGCGGCACAGGCCTATGTCGCCGACCGGACCAGCCAGGCCGAGCGGCGCGACGAGATTGCCTTCATTTCTTCGGGCTTCAGCGTCGGCACCGTGGTCGGCCCGGCCTTCGCCGCAGCGCTGGTGGCGACCGCCGGCATTCTCAGCCCGCTTCTGCTGACGTCGGTGATTGCCGCGATCATGGCGGCGCTCATCTGGTTCCGTCTGCCGGAACAGCGCGGGCCGATCACCGATGCCAGCCGGATCGACGAGGAAACCGAGGCGCGCGGCCTCTGGCATTCGAAGAATGTGCTGCCTTTCCTGGTCTTCGCCGTCTGCCTTTCGCTCGTGTCCGGCATCCTCACACAGGTTTTCGTGTTTTCGGTGATGGACAAGCTGAACGTCTCCGGCCGCGAGGCGGCCCAGTATACCGGGCCGGCCTTCACCGTCGGGGCCATGGCGGTGCTGTTGGCCCAGCTGGTGCTGATCCCGCGGCTCAAGCTGCGCAACAAGACGCTGATGTGGGTCGGGTGCATTCCGCTGCTTCTGGGCGCCTTGCTGATGGTTGTCGCGGCGGATTTTGCCACGCTGATCATCGTGCAGTTCCTGATCGGCCTCGGGCAGGGGCTGGCACGGCCCGGCTTTTCCAGCGGGGCATCCCTCGCCGTGTCGCCGCAACTGCAGGGCAATGTGGCCGGCCTCGTGATCTCAGCCAATGGCGCCGGCTATATCGTGACGCCCTTCTTCGGCCTCTTCGTCTACGAGTATGTGAACCCGCACGTGCCGTTCCTGTTCTGCGCGGCGCTTGTCGCCTTCATGGCGGTGTATGCCTATTACGCCCTGAAGGATGGGGTGGGAGAGTTCGAGCCGGATGACGCCGGCTGATCAGTCGACCGTTGCAGCCGCAACGGAAGACGAGCCCTGTCCGGTCACAGCCGACAGCATGGCCTTGGTCGGATAGCCGTCCGCCACCAGGCCATTGTCCTTCTGGAAGCCCTGGAGCGCCGTCTTGGTGCGCCGTCCTGCAATCCCGTCAACAGTCCCAGCATCATAGCCGCGCGAGTTGAGGCCTGCCTGCAGCAGCTTGATGTCGGCAACCGTCAGCGGCTGGATATGCGTCGGCCAGGGCGTCATCGGCCCCGCTTTGCCGAGGAAGGCCTCGCCCGACATGCCGACCGCGAAGGCGTAGGAATCGGCGTTGTTGTATTTCTTGAACACGCTGAAATTGTGGAACAGCAGGTATTTCGGCCCCTCGGCGCCGGCCGGCAGCCAGAGTTCCGCGAAATCCGCCCCGTTCGTCTCGAACGGCCCACCGCCAACCGGTGCAACGCCAACCGCCGTCCAGGTTTCGAGGCGGCGGTCCTGCCCGTCGGCGAGGCTGTAGTCGAAATTCGGCGGCACATTGACTTCAAGGCCCCAGGGCTGGCCCTTGGCGTAGCCGGAGCTGGAAAGGTAGTTTGCCGCCGATGCAAGCGCGTCGGCGGTGCTGTTCCAGACATCCTTTTCCCCGTCGCCATCGAAATCGACAGCGTAGGCGAGATAGGTCGACGGCATGAACTGGGTCTGGCCCATGGCGCCGGCCCAGCCGGAAATCAGGTGTTCGCGCTTGGCATCGCCCCGCTCGACCACTTTCATCAGGGTCAGCAGCTCGCTCTCGGCAAGGCCCCGGCGGCGGCCTTCGACTGCCATGTTGGCGAGCGTATTGGGTGCATCGAAATTGCCGATCACCGCGCCGAAACTGGTTTCCATGCCCCAGATCGCGGCCACGGCCTGCCGGTCGACGCCGTACGTGGCCTCGATGGAATCGAAAAGGCCGGCGAGTTCCTGCAATTTTGCGCTGCCGGTCGAGACCCGGCTGTTGCCCATCGGCACTTTCAGATAATCCCAGATGGGTTTTGCGAATTCGGCCTGGTCGCCGACGCCGGTCGCGGCAGCCTGCACTTCGGAGCCGAGCCAGAGGCCAATGGGCGAGATGTTTCCGAGGAAGGATTCGACCACGGTGCGGTCATGCCCGGCGGCCAGGGCGCGGGCGGAAAAGTCTGTCCGCCAGGCGTCCATCTCCTTGTTTCCGCTGGGCTTGTAGCTGATCGGCCCGGTCTCGGCGGGCGGCTGCTGCACCACCGGCGGGGTCACCGGGCCCGTGACGGGCGGCGTCTGTGGGCCTGCCGCGCAGGAGGCCAGAACCCCGGCCAGCGCCGCGGCGGCCAGAACATGAGATCGCTCAACCGCCAGCCGTGCCACGCCTACCGCTCCTGAAAAGGCCTGCGTATGGCAGCGCCCATCCTTGACTCTGATCACCGGATTCATTACTCGCACCGCTTTCCAATTCCTTATGACCCACAGGGCAGCCCCATGAAAGTCCGCTCGTCTCTCAAATCGCTCAAGTCGCGTCACCGCGATTGCAAGGTCGTGCGCCGCAAGGGCAAGGTCTATGTCATCAACAAGACCGATCCCCGCTTTAAAGCCAAACAAGGCTGAGCCGCACATGAACGGGCAATTGCGGCGGTAGGATGACCGCCCGGATTGCCCTTTTCGATCTTGGACGGGTCGTGCTCGACTGGGAGCCGGCCCGTTTGTATTCGCGCATCTTTCCGGATGCCGCCGAACGCACGCGCTTCCTTACCGAAATCTGCACCATGGACTGGCACACGCGGCATGACGCCGGGGTGAGCTTTGCCGACAATGCCGAAGCGCTGGTCGCCCTATACCCTGAATACGAAGACGCGATCCGGGCCTGGGGCGGGCGCTGGATGGAAATGTTCGACGGCTATATCGACGGGACGCCGGACCTGATCGACCGGCTGGAGGCGCGCGGTGTGCCGCTTTATGCCCTCTCCAACATGCCATCCGAGACCTGGCCATTGATGCTGCAACACTTCCCGCTGATGCACCGCTTTGCCCACGTGGTCGTGTCCGGCGATATCGGCCTCGTGAAGCCGGACCCGGCCATCTATGCCCATGCCCTCGAAAAAATGGGCGGTCCGGCGCCGGGCGAGGTCTTCTTCGTCGACGACAGCGCGAAGAATATCGCCGCCGCCGATGCGCTCGGCTTCCGCACGCACCTTTTTGAAGGTGCGGCGGGTCTTGAGCGGGCCTTGAAGGCCGAAGGCCTCCTTTGACGCAAAGTTGAGATTGCCCGCGCCGCTGGCGGCCCTAATATCAGTGCGATGCTGAAAGCGCTTGTCTTCACCTGCCTGTTTGCCCTGACCGGGCTCACCGCCGCGGCCATGCCGACGGACGAGATGTTCGACAAACTGAAAAAGGCGCCCAGCGAAAGCGAAGCCAATGACATCGCGCAGGACATCTGGGCCTCTTGGCTGGAGTCCGGCTCTGCCACGATCGACATGATCATGGCACGGGGCACCGAGGCGCAGAACGCCGGCGACTATGACACCGCGCGCGCCTTCTATGACCGCGCCATCCTGATCAAGCCGGATTATTGCGAGGCCTGGCACCGCCGGGCCGGCCTGTTTGCGCGCGAGGAGAACTTCCCCGAGGCCCTGCGCGACCTCAACGAGGCGCTCCGTCTTGAGCCCCGCCATTTCGGTGCCTGGGCCTCGCTCGCCTCCCTGTTCGAGGCGATGTCGGCCGAAGACCAGGCCCTCGACGCCTGGCGCGAAGTGCTGACCATCTATCCCACGATGCGAGAGGCCCAGGCCGCCGAAAAAAGGCTGACCAAGCAGGCCGAAGGGCAGGGGCTTTGAGGGCCTTGCTGACGGCTGCCGCGCTTACTATTTCCGCCACCGGGCTCGGCGCCTGCGTGACCTCCGGCGTGTACACCGCGCGTGTGGAAAAGGCGCATCCCGCCGAAGGTCATATGGTGCCGGTGAACGGCTACGATGTGCATGTGATCGAGGCCGGAACGGCGGGCCCGCCCGTCCTGATGATCCATGGCGCCAGCGCCAATGCGCGCGAGTTCAGCTGGACGCTCGCCCCGCGCCTGGACGGGGATTTCCGTGTGCTGATGGCCGACCGGCCGGGTCATGGCTATTCCGCCCGCCCGCCGGGCAGCGAGACGCTGGCCGTGCAGGCCGCCCAGATGGCCGGCGTGCTGGACGCTCTGGCACCGGGAGAGAAGGCCGTCGTGGTCGGTCATTCCTTCGGCGGCGCGGTGGCGTTGCGCCTTGCGCTCGACCGGCCGGATCTTGTGCAGGGTCTCGTCCTGCTGGCGCCGGTGACACATGACTGGGGCAATGACGGCCATGCCTGGTACAACCAGTATGCCGCCGCGCCGCTCGTCGGGCCGGTGTTCAGCCAGCTCGTGCCGCTGGTCGGCCCCGCGCAGGTGGAGGCCGGGATCGGCAGCGTGTTCGATCCGGCGCCCGCGCCGGAGGGCTATTATGACAAGTCCGGCATTGGCCTCCTGTTCCGCCCGCCGGCTTTTCGCGCCAATGCGCGCGACGTGCGCCGGCTGGACACGGAACTCGCGGCCCAGTCGGAACGCTATGGCGAATTGCAGATGCCGATTGTCGTCTTCTCAGGCTCGAAGGACACGGTGATCACGCCGAAAAAGCATGTTGCGCGGCTGAAGCAGCAGGTGCCGCTCGAATTGGTCATCCTGCCGGACGAAGGCCACATGCCCCACCATGCCCATGGGGCAGATGTCGCCGACACCATCCGGCGTCTGGCCAGCGGCGGCGAGACCCGCTAAGACGCGGCTCCTTTTCGATTCCGCCCGATTCTGACTGATACTGGAGCCACTCATGGACGATGCCCCCATCGAAAATCTCACCGAAGCCACCCGCGAGAAGCTCCGCCAGACCGTCGCCAAGATCGAGCGTCTGGAAGAGGAAAAAAAGGAGGTCGCCGAGCAGATCAAGGAGATCTATGCCGAAGCCAAGGCGTTCGGTTTCGACACCAAGGCCCTGCGCCAGGTGATCAAGCTGCGCAAGATCGACAAGGCCGACCGGGAAGAGGCCGAGATGATGCTGGAGACCTATCTCATCGCGCTCGGCGAAGCCTGAGGCTGGCGCCGGGGCGTGAAGGCGCCTAGTCTTGGCTCATGGGCCGGGATGTCGACGAACGGAAGAAGCGCGCTGCGCTGCGGAAACTCCGCAAGGCGGCCGAACTTGCCGAACAGGGCAAGGGCCCGCCGCTGTCCGACTGGGAACGGCAATTCCTCGAAGAGGTCGAAGAGCGGATCGAGAAATACGGCTCGGCTTTCGCCGACCCGATGAAGGGCGATGAGGGCGAGGCACTCTCGCAGCTCCAGCAGGTCAAGCTCAAGGAAATCGACAAGAAGGCCCGCGGCAAGGAACGCAAGGGCTTCGGCAGCCGCAGTGCCGGCAAGGGCATGTCCCGCCGCCCGCCCTCCCGTGTGCGGACGATCGGCGACGATGTCGAAGACGAGACCAGCGCGCCCGCGCCCCCTCCGGCGCCGCCTGAACCGCCGGTCCAGCCGCCCCGGCCGCAGGGCCGTCCGGCCTTTCGCGTGATCGAGGGTGGAAAGTCGGGGCAGGAACCCTAGCTTCTCGCAGACGCAATCAGGCAAGGAGTCCTGCCATGAAGACTGTCGTAATCACCGGCGCCTCGACGGGCATTGGCGCAGCTGCCGCAAGGCATATGGCGGCGCAGGGCTGGCGCGTCTTTGCCGGTGTGCGCCGGAAGGCCGATGGCGAGGCCCTGAAACAGTCCGCGAGCGGGAATCTCATCCCGATAATCCTTGATGTGACCGATCCGGCCCAGCTTGCCGCCGCCGTCGAAAAGGTCAGCGATGCGCTTGCGGGCGAGTGCCTTGCCGGCCTCGTCAACAATGCCGGAATTGCCAAATTCGGCCCGCTTGCCATCGTGCCGATGGAAGAGTTCCGCACACAGTTCGAGGTCAATGTCTTCGGCCTCCTCGCCGCGACACAGGCTTTCGTTCCGCTGCTCGGAGGCGATCCGAAGCGTAGCGGACCGCCGGGCCGCATCGTCAATATCACCAGCGTCGGCGGGCGGATTTCCTCACCCTTCCTCGGGCCCTACACGGCGACCAAGCATGCCGTCGAAGCGATGACGGATTCCCTGCGCCGGGAACTCATCATTTATGGCATCGACGCCATCGCCGTCGGGCCCGGCTCCGTCAGAACGCCGATCTGGGACAAGGCCGAGGAGGCGAATGAAACTGGTCCTTATGCGGACAGTGACTGGGCCGGGCCGGTCAAGACCTTCGAGCGGGTCATGGTTGAGGGCGGACGCACCGGTCTGCCGCCGGAAGAGATCGCCAAAGTGATCGGCTATGCCCTGACCGAAGAGAAGCCGAAGGCGCGCTATGCCCCGGTGCCCGACAAGTTCACCAACTGGACCATCGCCTCGCGCCTGCCCAAGCGCATGCTGGACCGCGTCTTCTGGAAACGGCTCGGCCTGAAGAAAAGGTGACGCCCTCGTCACGATTTGCCCTTGACGGACGGCAGGGAAACCCCGCGCATGGTGCCTCAAATATAAACGGAGGAAACACGACATGGCGGATCTCAGCGGCAAAGTAGCGGTCATCAGCGGCGCAGCGAGCGGGATCGGCCTTGCCGGCGTCGAAACCTTCGTGGAGGCGGGCGCGCGGGTCATCGCCGCCGACATCCAGGACGAAAAGGGACGGGCGCTGGAAACCCGCTTCGGCACCGACACGGTGCGCTTCATCCATTGCGACGTGATGAACCTTGCGGAGCTGGAAGCCGTCATGGAAGGCGCTGTCAGCCATTTCGGCCAGCTCGACATTGTCTGGAACAATGCCGGTCATGGCGGCACCCCGGCGAGCATCGAGGAACTGGACGAGGCCGGTTACGACTTGACCATGAACCTGTTGCTGAAACAGGTCTTCTTCGGCACCAAATTCGCCGCCGCCCGGATGCAGGGGAAGGGCGGGTCGATCATCAACACCTCGTCCATTTCTGCGCTGGAAGCAGGCTGGGCGCCCATCACCTATTCGGTCGCGAAGTGCGGCGTTGCGCATTTCTCGCGCATCGCGGCGGCGCAGCTCGCCAAGCACAAGGTGCGCGTCAATGCGATCCTGCCGGGCTTCATCGCCACGTCGATCTTCGGTGCCTCCTTGGGCCTGCCGCGCGAAGTGGCAGACCAGATGGCGGAAATGCTGGCGCAGAATGGCGGGTCGATCCAGCCGATCGGCCGGGTCGGCCGCGGACGCGACATCGCTGAAATGGCGGCTTTCCTCGGCTCGGACGCCGCCGAATTCGTCACCGGCAGCCAGTTCACCGTCGATGGCGGCATCACCGTCGGCCCGCGCCATTCCTGGGACGAGACGGCCGGCGGGCCGGTGCTGGAGGCGCTCGGCATCACGCCGGAGCAGGCAGAGCAGATGATGGCCGGGGCTGGCAGCCTGAAGCTTTGAGTCCTGGCTTCAGGGTTTTGAGGTCGGGTCGAGGCCGGGAATGGCCTCGACAGCGCTCAGCAATTCCTGCAACGAGGCGGCGCGGATCACACGCCGGCCCTTTTCGTCGGACAGGGTGTAGCCCGTTTCGACTTTCTTCAGCGGGAAACGGCGCCAGTGCGCCCGTGTGCGGAAGATCCAGACCTGATCGGGCGACTCGCCAGCCGCCGCCCATCCGGTCCACATATGGTCATAGGGCAGGCTGCGCCACAGGGCGTCGATCTCGTCAATTTCGGAAGGCGTGAAGGCAAGCATGGCGATCAGTCCTGACCAATCCGGTTTAGCCGACGTTAATGAGGCCGGGTCGTCCCGCAACCTCGAAGGGGCGCTCTGGATGATCGCCTCCGGCGCCGTGTTCACGGCGTTCCTCACCCTGTCGAAAGTCCAGTCGTCGCATTTCGATCCCGGTTTCCTCGCCTTCTGGCGATCGTTCGTTGCGCTCTGTCTCACCCTGCCGGTGCTGCTAAGCAATGGCTGGGCCATCCTGCGGGTCCACCAGCCGGGTCTGGTCCTGCTGCGCAGCCTGTTCGGCACGCTCGGTTTCATCCTCGGCTTCTATGCCGTGTCGGTCGAGTTCGGCCTGCCCCTGTCCGAATTCAACGGGATCAGCTTTTCCCGGTCGCTGTTCATTACCGTCATCGCCTTTGTCCTGCTGAAGGAGCCGGTCGGGCGGCACCGCTGGGGCGCGACGCTGGCGGGTTTTGTCGGCGTCCTCGTGATGACCCAGCCGCAGTCGGGCATCAGTTTCGGCATGGTGCTCGCGCTTGCAGCGGCCTTCTGCATGGCCGGCGCTATCACGCTGGTGAAAGTCCTCTCGCGCCGCCACAGGCCGGTGACACTGCTGATCTGGGCGAACCTCCTGTCCTCGATCATGCTGCTGCCGCTGGTGATCTGGAAATGGCCGGCGGTGCCGCCCAGCCTGTACGACTGGTCGATGATCGCACTGATGGGGGCCTGCGGCGTGGTCGGCCAGTATTGTTATATCCGCGCCATGGCCATCGGGGATGCTTCCTTCCTGTCGCCGATCGACTATCTGCGCCTGCCCATGGCGGCGAGCGTCGACTGGCTCCTTTTCCACACCCTGCCGGGGATGTGGGCCTGGGCGGGAACGGCGATCATCATTTCGGCGACCGCCTACATCACGCTGCGCGAGCAGAGGAAGAAACGAAAGCCGGCCCAGGCGCCCTGACATAACCCTTGTGAACAATAATAAATTCGTTCATAGTTCACAAAAATCAGGGAGATTTCAATGGCCAGAGTTCTCGTGACCGGTGCGACCGGCTTCATCGCCGGGCATGTCATCCACCAGCTTCTGGAAGCGGGCCATGAAGTCCGCGGAACGGCGCGGTCCACCGCCCGGGGGCCCGGCCTCGACAAGGTGCTGAGCGCCTATGCCGGCAAGCCGGTGCATGTCGATCTCGTCGCCGCCGATCTCAGCTCCGACGAGGGCTGGGATAAGGCCGTCGCAGGCATGGACTATGTCCAGCATGTCGCCTCGCCCTTTCCGGCGACCGTTCCGAAACATCCCGATGAGCTGGTTGCCCCGGCGCGGGACGGCGCCCTGCGTGTCCTGAAGGCGGCGAAAGCGGCTGGCGTAAAGCGCGTGGTGATGACCTCCTCCATGGCGGCAATCGCCTATGGCTGGGGAGACAAGCGCCCCAGCCTGCTGACGGAGGAACACTGGTCCGATCCCGATAATCTCGCTGACAATACCGCCTATACGCGGTCGAAGACGATCGCGGAGAAGGCGGCCTGGGATTATGTGAACGGCGAAGGGAAGGGCCTCGAACTGGCGGTCATCAACCCGTCTGCGGTTCTTGGCCCTGCGATGAGCGAGGATGTGTCGAGCTCGATCCAGATCCTCACCCAGCTGATGACGGGCAAGGCGCCCGCGTCTCCCAAAGTCGGCTTCTGCGTCGTCGACGTTCGCGATGTCGCCGATGCCCATGTGCGCGCGATGACGGTGCCGCAGGCTGCGGGTGAGCGCTTCCTGGCGGCCGGGAAATTCATGTGGATGTCCGAAGTCGCAGATGTGCTGCGCAACCACTATCCCGCCTATGCGAAGAAGCTGCCGAAGGGCGAGCTGCCCAACTGGCTGCTGAAGGCGATGACCCTCATCAATCCGCCGCTCGGCCAGCTGATCCCCGAGCTCGGCCGCGAGCGGCACGTGTCGAACGAAAAGGCCCGCAAAATCCTCGGCTGGTCGCCGCGCACGGAAGAAGAGGCCATCCTCGATGGCGCGCAGAGCCTTGTAGACCTGAAGATCGTCTAGGAGGTGCGGGCGCCGCGATAGGTCGCCCCGGCGGCGAAGAAGCTCGCCACCGCCAGCACGGTGGAGACGACGCCGTTCCATCCGGCCATGGAGAGGCCCGCGACATAGAAGGGTGCGTCGGTGCAGGAGGGCACCGTCATCGGCTTGTCGAGGTCGCCGATGTTCATGAGGTCGATCGGCCCGCTGCCCGAGCAGCCTTCCGGCGGCGGGAAGATGCCCCATTCAACGCCGGAATGGAAAAACGCGACCACCGCGCCGACGCCGAAGACAAGGCCTATCAGCACGTTCAGCGCCACCAGGAAGCGCCGTTTCGGCTTTGCCTTCCACAGGGCAAGACCCGTCAGCGTCATCGCCAGCAGCGCCCAGTACACTTCCCGCTGCCTGAGGCAGAGCGGGCAGGGATAGAGCTTTCCAAATGTCTCGAAGGCATGGGCGGCGGCCAGCATGAAGGCCGAAACCAGCATGGCGGCGACAGGCCATTGCCAGTCCTTCAACAGGGGGCGCAGGAGCGACATGGCGGTCACGCTAGCTTGGGCGTGAGGCCGGGTGAAGTGCGGCGCAGCGTCACGAGACGAGTGCGCCCACCCAGTCCTTCACGAAGTGGATCGCGGCCAGCACGGCCGTCGGCCCGAGCACAAGCAGCGCTGACACCCAGACAAAGCCAAGGATGCAGCCAAGCACCACCAGCAGACCGTCGCGGTTGATCAGGCCAAAGGCGGCGAGCGCCACGGCAATGCCCGGCACTGTATTGGTCATCGGCAGGGGCACGAGGATGGAGGCGCAGAAGAACACCAGGAACGCGCCGACGATCCGTTCCGAGCGCGGCCCGGTCAGGAAGGTAAGGCGCGGCTTCGAAAAGATCTCCACCCAGCCCAGCCATTTGCGCCCGCCTTTTGCGGTATCCACGAGGCCCGCTTTCTCGATCCGGCGCACGGCCAGCTTTTCCGGCAGCCAGGGCTGTTCGCGGCCCATCGCCATCTGGAGCGCCAGCGCCATCATCGGCAGCGCGACGACCTGCGGCACGCCATAAAGGAAGGGAATGCAGCAGGGCAGCGCCAGCAGGAACAGGCCCGCGCCGAACGCGCTCTCGTCCAGCCGGTCGAGGATTTCGCGCAGCGTGTAACCTTCGCCCGGCGCGCCATCGGCCATCGCTTCAATCGTCTGAAGCAGGGTCTTGTCACTGGTCTGGGCGCTGGCGGTCATGAGGGGCGTGCTGGTCCTGTGTCGGTGCCGCATGGGCGAGATTGACGGGCCGCCGGGCATCGGGCAGGAAGCGGCTTCCTGTCAGGGGCCTCTGTGGCGGAATTGGTAGACGCGGCGGATTCAAAATCCGTTTCTGGCGACAGAGTGCCGGTTCGAGTCCGGCCAGAGGCACCATCTTTCCCGTCAGTCCGTCAGTACTGGTATTTCTCCAAAAGAGACATGTCGATGATGTAGGCAGCGTCCGCGAGGTCGCTGTCCTGGCGTTGTGCATGAAGCGTGCCCTCCACCCACACCGCCTGCGGCAGGTCTTTCAGCGGGATCGGGTCGGCAATCCGGATGAACAGCGTCTGGTTCGGCGGCGGCGGCGGCGCGTGGATACAGGCGCCATAATACGGCACCAGCAGGAATTCCGAGATTTCAGCCTTCGCATCATAGGAGAAGGGTACCGTATAGCCGGGGATACGCACGCTCTTGCCGTCATAGGCATCGACCGTGTTGAACGAGCCGATCTGCACCGGCGCATCGCCGGCGGAGCCTTCGGCGATCGAATACATGGCCGCCATCTGCGCGGCATACATTTCCTGCAGGCGCTCTTCCTCGCCTTCCGGCATCAGGTCTTCCCAGCCGATCACGGTGACGCCGCGCGCCTTGATCTCTTCTTCCTTGCGCAGCGCTTCTGCCGCGGCGGCGGCAATGCTCGCCTCTTTTGCCGCGGCCTTTTCGGCATCGCTCGTGCCGATCTTGTCGCCGACCTGCGGGCCGGCTGCCTCGGCTGGCGCAGCCGCCGCCGGGGCGGTGGCGTCCGGCGCGGGCGCCTTATTGCAGGCTGAGGAAAGGGCGAGCGCGCCGAGCAGGGCAGGGAGGATCAGCTGTTTCATGAGGCTTTCATACGCGGTGGGAGGAAACGGGACCAGAGGACTTTCGCTGTGGCTCAGACCCGGACGGAAAGGCCATCGGCCAGCGAACGGCGGAAAGCGGCCCAGGCGGGGATCGCGCCGGCCACCAGCGAGGCAAGCGTCACCGCGGCCAGGACGATCAGGTCGGTCAGGCCGGGCCCCGTCCCTCCCAACGAGATGCCATAGCGCTGGTGGATCATCGGCCCCGCCACAGCGACGAGCCCGTTGACCAGAAGAATGCCAAGCACCGCCCCGATGAAGCCGATCAGGCCGGCCTCCAGCGTCAACAGGCCGAAAATATGCCCCGGCCGGGCGCCGACCGCGCGCAGGATCGACATTTCCCGCCGCCGCTCATTGAGACTGGTGAGGATGGATGTGAGGATCGAGACGACCCCGACCGCGATGACGAAGACCGACACGGCCATCAGCGCCCGCTCCGCCATGGCGGTGACACTCCACAGCTCTGCCAGCGCCTCGCCGGGGATAATCGCCATCAGCGGCTCGCCCTTGTTGGTGTTGATCTCGCGGCGCGTGCGCAGGATCGTGCCCTTGCGCTTCAGGCCCGCAAACACAGCGGTGACGGATTTGGGCGTCAGGTTGAAGCTGCGGATCGTTTCTTCACTGATTGAATCGGAGAGCGGGTTCTTCGCGCCCGTCTCCCAGCCGACATGGATGGCGGTGATCGCTTCGAGTGACACGTGCACGGTGCGGTCGACCGGCGTGCCGGTCGGGGCGAGGATGCCGGAGACGCGGAAGGGCCGGTTCTCATGGCCGGACCCGAAATCCGCCGCACCCAGCCCATGCGACAACACGATGGGAGAACCGATCGTGTAGCCGAGTTCCCGCGCCACATCGGCGCCGATCACGGCATCGAACAGGTCGTTGAATTCCTTGCCTTCGGCAAATTTAAGCGCTTCGTTGCGGCCGTATTTGTAGTGCTCGAAATAGGAATCGTTGGTGCCCAGCACGCGAAAGCCGCGATGGCTGTCCCCCAGCGAAATCGGCACCGTCCAGGCGATGTCGTCGCGCGCGGCAATCTTCTCATAGGTTGGCCAGGACACTTCCGCCGTCGCATTGCCCATTCTGAACACGGAATACAGCAGCAGGTTCACGCTGCCGGTCGGCGCACCGATGATCAGGTCGGTGCCGGAAATCGTGGCGCCGAAGCCCTCGCGTGCGCCCGTCCGGGCTTTCTCGACGCCCAGGAACAGCGCAACGGAAAGGGCGACCGCGAGGAGTGTAAGGAACACCGAGCCTTTGCGGTTCATCAGGCTCTTCCAGGCGAGGGAGAGAAGCGCGCTCATGCCGCCACCCCCGCCTTGTTGATCTCGCCCAGATCCACCGCACGCCCGAAATGTTTTGCAAGGCTCGCATCATGGCTGACGAACAGCAGCGCCGCGCCGGTGCGGGCGGCCTCGTCGCTGAGGAGTTCGATGAACCGGTCGCGCGCATCGCTGTCGAGGGCCGAGGTCGGCTCATCCGCAATCACAATGTCCGGCCCGCCCATCAGGGCCCGTGCGGCGGCAACGCGCTGCTGCTGGCCGACGGAAAGATCCGACACCCGCCGCGACAGCAGCGCCGGATCGTCGAGGCCGAGCCGGCCGAGCAGGCGTCGCGCCTCCTGCTCTGCCTCCGCGCCCACCGCCTTGCGACGCACCGGAGAGAACAGGAGCGGCAGCGTCACATTCCCGGTCACGGAGAGATAGGGCACGAGGTTGAACATCTGGAAGATGACGCCGAGATGATCGGCCCGCACCCGGTCGCGTCCGGCGGCCTTGAGGGCGATCATGTCATGGCCGAGCACGTCGACGCGGCCCGCCTGCGGCTGCAGCACCCCGGCGATCACGCCGAGCAAGGTGGACTTTCCTGACCCGGACGGTCCGCGCAGGAACAGGCGCTCGCCGCGCGCCATGTCGAACCGGTCGATGTCGAGCACCGGCGGATGGCCCGGCCAGGCAAAGCGGAGGCCCTCGATCGAGATGGCGGCGTCGCTCATCCGCGAGGGCTCAGTAGAAGTCGAGTTCGGCATTGTCCGGGGTCAGTTCCTGCGCCGCCTGGTGACCGTCCGGGCCGAGATAAACGGCATCGATATGACGGAAGCCGGGATAGAGATTGAAGATGTTGAACCGCATGCCTTCGATCCGCTCGATCTTCTTGCAGCGCCAGACGATCGATACTGTCATCGCGCCATGGCTGCCGGTCGAGCGGGCCGTGACCGAGCGTTCCGTTTCCTCGCACCGGGTCGGGCCCATCGGCTCGGCGAGATTGTCGGCATAGGCTTCTGCGTCAGTGTCGCCGGGCGGGTCGCTCTCGGACAGGCCGAAATTCGCGAGCGGCGCTTCCAGCGTCATCGTCAGGAAATCGTCTTCCCGCGTCACGGCAAGTTCGCCGGCGCCATGCTCGTGCACCTCGCCGGCTTCGTCGTCTGCATGCGCTTCCTCGGCATCGAGGGCCGGGTCGGCAAACGGGTCTTCGCCGGCTGCGGGGCTGTCATCGACCGCTTCGGAAGCAGCTTCTGGCGCTGGGACGGCGGCCGGTTCAGCCGGGGCGGGGGGCTCATAGGGCGTGCCCGCCGGGTCGCTGCAGGCCGCCAGAAGCATCGCGCCAATGACTGCTGCAAGTGCGCCGGAACGCAGGCTGTGGCTGGATTTCATCGGTGGGCCTCCCGGGCGCCAAACTCTGGATAAGTGCGAAAAGGTCAAGATTTTTGTCGCAGGCCTGATAATGAGACTATATTACATTTCTTCAAGCGGGTATGCGGCGCATTGGGTGCGGCCCCGAATCGCACCGGGCGCCGGAGTTTCATGTTTCAGTCGCTGCAAGCTCCCTTGCTGTTTGCCCTGACCGCCGCGCTGATCACGACGGCGGGACTCGTGACCGTTTACCTTCGCGGAGACTGGAGTGCACGGCATTCCGGCCTGTTCGCCCTGGCCGCGGGGGGCATGCTGCTGACGCTCAGCCTCATCCATATCGCGCCGGAATCGATGCACCTGTCACGCCATGCGCCGATCTTCATGGCGATCGGCTTTTATGCGGGCCTGCTGCTCGAAAAAGGCATCCGGACCGCGCTGCCGGAGACCGCCGACATGGCCCGCGCCGCCGCGATCACGCCGCTGGCTGCGGTCGCCATGCATTCCTTCATGGACGGAACGATCTATGCCGTCACTTTCGCAGGGAACTTCACCTCGGGCGTCTATGCGGCGCTCTCGCTGATGCTGCATGAATACCCGGAAGGCATCATCGCCTTTGCGATCCTGCGCCGGCACAGCTTTACCAACAAGGAATCCTTCTTCTGGGCCTTCCTGGCAGCAGGCGTGACCACGCCGCTGGCGGTCGTCGTCACGGGGCCGTTCCTGCACGGCCTGACGCCCGACGTAACGGGCAGCCTGTTCGCCCTGTCGGCAGGCCTTCTCCTCTTCGTTGCGACAGGTCCGCTGATGGAACCGTTGCAGGAGGAGCCGCCGGCGCGCGGCTTCCTGGCGCTCGGGGCAGGGGTCGTGCTCGCCGTGCTGATGACGCTGCTGCCGCTGCACAGTCATGACGGCAGCGGGCACGAGACGCATGATGACCACGGCCTGATCGAGGCGCACCAATGAGGTGGCTGCTCGCGGCCCTTGTCTGCTTCCTTGCCGCTTATTGCGTGCTGCCGCAGGCCGCGTCCGCCCATCCGCAGGATGAATTCTGTGCCGGGGGCAGCGGCATGGACCCGGCGCTCTGCCAGGAACTTGCGCGCCTCGACAGCGCCGACGCCGATCCTCAAGACCGCCCCACGGCCGATACCGGGCTTGAGGATACGGTCAGCCTTGACCGCTCGCCCCTCGAAACGGCGGCCTTCTATGTCGGCATCGGCTTCCAGCACATCCTGCCCATGGGGCTGGACCATATCCTGTTCGTGCTGGCCCTGTTCCTGGCGAGCACGCGGGTGCGGCCGCTGCTGCTCCAGATCTCGGCATTTACCGTGGCGCATACGGTCACGCTGGGCCTGACGGCGGCCGGTTTCATTGCTCCGCCGGGCGGCATTGTCGAACCACTGATCGCCCTCACCATCGCCTGGGCGGCGTTTGAGAACATCCTGTTCAAGGAGATGCAGCCCTGGCGGCCGCTGCTCGCCTTCGGCTTCGGTCTCATCCACGGCATGGGCTTTGCCGGCGCCTTCGGCGAGCTGGGCCTGCCACAGCAGATCTTCTGGCCGGCCCTCATCGGCTTCAATGTCGGCGTCGAGGTCGGCCAGCTGACCGTGATCGGCATGGCGCTTGCAGTTTCGCTGCTTGTCAGGGGCGTCCTGGCGCGCATGCACCGGGCCGATCAGTACCGGCACGTCCTCGTCTGGCCCGTTTCCCTTCTGATAGGGATTGCGGGCCTATGGTGGGCCATCGAGAGGGCCTTCCTTCAGGGTTGATGCGCGAAAGGGCCCCTCTCGATTGCGAGGAGGCCCGCCCATGCTGCAACTGCCAATGCTGATGAAAGTGACGTCCGCTGCTGTTGCGGCTGCGATCACGGCGTCCATCTCCTACGGACAGTATGCGGTTGCCTCCGGTCCAAAAGGGTCTGGCCTGATGCCGCCCGCCAACATGTTTGTCCCCTCCGCCGATCCGGCTACGACCGTCGATCCCGTGGCCGAACTGATGCGGGCCTTTTCCGAGATGAAGCTCGAAAAGGCGAAGTCCGAACGCACCCGCGCGATGATCGACTGGCTGGTCAGCCTGCAGGCGCAAGACCTCGCAGGCTTTTCCGTGCGCCGGGTCGATGGCGGCCTCGTCTACGATGTCCGCTTTGACCGCGTCGGCGATGGCGAGCCGGCCCTGATCTACCTTGCCGTGCCCTTCGGCACGGAGCTGCCCTATGCGGTGCGGCTTGTCGAAAGCGGCAACAGCCTGCGCGTGGAAGGCGTCAGCTGTTCGCGCCGCGATGCCCTGTCGGACATGGCCGGAAAGGCTGAGCGGGAAACGGCGGAAAGCTTCGCCCTCGAAAAGGCGTCGGCCTATCTCGGCGCGCCCGAAACGGCCGATCCGATGCTGGCGGCAGATTGCCTGATGGTGGCCCTGTCCGCCGACTGATCAATCAGTCGCGGTTTTCCAGTGCCAGAGCCTCGTCCAAGTCGCGCTTCGTGAAGCGCCGGGTGAACTGCGTCACGCGCGGGGCGATCTCGGTGCGGAAGCGGTTGCCGTTGAACACGCCATAATGGCCGACACCCGGCTGGATGTAGTCATGCTGCATGTCTTCCGGAAGCTTCGTGCACAGATCATGCGCCGCCTGCGTCTGGCCGATGCCTGAAATGTCGTCCTTCTCGCCCTCGACGGTCATCAGGGCGACATCGCGGATGGCGGACGGCTTCACCTTGCGCTGGTAGCGATACTTCAGGATACCGCGCGCAAGGTGGTGTTCCTGGAACACGCGCAGGATGGTCTGCAGGTAGAACTCTTCCGTCAGGTCCAGCACCGACAGGTATTCGTCATAGAATTCGCGGTGCTTGCCGGCATTGTCGCCGTCGCCGTCGACCAGGTGGTTGAAGAATTGCCACTGCGCATCGACGTGCCGGCTCCAGTTCATGTTCATGAACGAGGCGAGCTGGACAAAGCCCGGATAGACCCGCCGGAATGCGCCCGGATAGGGCCCCGGCACGGTGTGAATCATGTTCTGCTGGAACCATTCGAACGGGCGTTCCTCGGCCAGTTCGTTCGGAATGGTCGGGCTGCGGCGCGCATCGATGGGCGAGCCCATGAACGTCATCGTCGCCGGGCGGTGCGGATCGTTGTCTTCGGCCATCATCGAGATCGCTGCCAGCGTCGGCGGGCCCGGCTGGCAGACAGCCAGCACGTGCGCGCCCGGGCCGATATGGGTGATCATGCTACGGACATGATCGATATAATCGTCGAGATCGAAACGGCCGAGCCAGATCGGCGCCATGCGCGCATCGGTCCAGTCGGTGATGTAGACGTCATGTGTCGCGAGGAAGCCTTCGACCGTCCCGCGCAGCAGAGTCGCATAGTGGCCGGACAGCGGTGCGACGATCAGCATGCGGGGCAGGGGCGGCGAGCCCGGCTTGCGCGCTGCGGCGAGGCGTTCGGGATCTTTCTTGAAATGGACCAACGTGCACCAGGGCGATTGCCAGGCCGTGGTCGGCGTGACCTTCACCGGCGCCGAGTTGATCTTGACGCTCTCGATGCCCCATTCCGGCTTGCCGTAATAGCGCGTCGTGCTTTCAAACACGTCGGCGAAGGCCGCAAGCGACTTGCCGTAATCTGTATTGGCGATTGGGTTCAGCGGCGATTTCAGCGCAAGACGTCCGGCCTTTACGGCAAGGCGCATGGGTGCCATCGCAGCCCGGTTCAATTCGACGAGAGAATAAAGCATCGCCTTACCAACCTTTCATGCTGCATTGCAACATACGGGCCGGAACCGCTTGTGGCAAACGGATTCGCCATGCGGGGGCGTGGACTTAGGTTTAACGCAAGGTTTTGAATCCTGGCGAAATTTCCACGCCACAACCTGCCGGGGATTAAGGCCCGGCTGCTAATTTCAGGCCAGTACCGGTTAAGGAGTGGCGAGATGTTCCTCAAATGCCAGCCCAATCCGCACCGCGGCGGCCGCATGACGCGGGCCCTTGTGTTCGACCATGGTGCCGGGCAGCGCTTCGCGGTGGACGCCGAAATGCTGCATAAGCGGCCGGAGCTGCTCAGGGAATTCGGCCGCTTTCACGCCCTGCAGTTCAAGGCGTTGGACATTGTGGCCTATGCGCTCTGCTTCATCGGCGGGGTCGGGACGGTGATGGTTGCCTGGTGGATGTTCTTTGTCGGCCTTGCCGCCTGCGTGATGATGCTGGCCACCAATCGCAAATCCGCCGGCGAAGTCGCCCGCCGCGCCGCCCGCCGGTCGACGGACGATTTCCGCCGCCTGCACGAGATGGGCTGCCTCTGGGTCGTCTATTCCTGACGCGCGGCGTCAGATGCCGATGATGCCAAGTACGGCCGCGGTGACGGCAATCAGCATGAACACCAGCGTCAGGCTGACCGAGACGGCGCGCTGGCCCTTGTGGCTGGTCTTCATGCCTTTCGGCGTCTTGCCCACTTTCGGGGCCAGCATCCAGCGCGTCGAATAGAAGCCGAAGGCGGCAAGCATGGCGGTCGCTCCGGCGGCCCAGCTGGTCGCCAGCATGAAAAAGGCACCCGCCGCCAGCATCATGCCGGCAATCGGAATGGCCGTCTGGTTCAGCAATTCGCGCACATGCCGGTCGGCCCGGCTGCCGTCCAGCTTGTCGAAGCTGCAATTCGGCGAGGCGATGGCGGCAACCCATGCGGCGCCCACGGCCAGTGACGTGAAGACCAGGCCAAGATGGGTGGCGAAACGGGCAATCTGTTCAAGCATGGCGCGGAGTATGCGCAGGATTCGCCGGGCAGCCTAGAGGAGGCTCGTATCCACGACCTGGTCGATCAGGCCGTCCTCGGCCGGCACCTGCCCATCCAGCATGAGCATGGCGAGGCCGTGCACCATCGCCCAGGCCTGGATCCGCTTCGTCCGTCGCTCGGCCGGCGTGGCATCGGGCGGCATCAGCGCTTTCAGCGCGTCCGAGAGGATGGAAGAGGCGAATGCCTGTGTGTCGTCCGACCCGCCAGGGCCGGCAGACGGGTCTGGCCTCGTCATCATCATGCGGAACAGGGTGGGGTTGGCGAGGGCGAAACGCACATAGGCCTGTCCCATCGCCCTGAAGGCTTCCCGGCCGGGCTCGGCGCGGGCCATGGCCGAGCGGAAGGCTTCGCCAAGGCGCTCGTCGCCCACCTTGCACAGCGCCGTCAGCAGGGCCGCCTTGTCAGGGAAGTGGCGGTAGACCGCCGTCGCCGACACGCCGGCCCGCCGGGCAATCTCGCGCAGGCTCACCTGTTCGGGCGACTTGGTCTCGAGCTCGGCGAGGCCTTCCCCGATCAGGGCGGAGCGCAGGTCGCCATGATGGTAGCGACCCTCTCTCGAATTTATGTTGACAGTGTTATCATCTGAGGGCATGTTATCAGTGTAAACATTTTCCCCGCCTCCGCAACGCGACAAGGAGTCCTGCCATGCCGAGCCCTGTTGAAGCTGCCATCCGCGGCGTCGTCACCAAAGGCGTCCTCGCTCTCGGGGAGTTCAACCGTGACCGGCGCAAGGCGAAGGCGCCGAACCCCTATATGGGAGGCGTCCACACGCCGGTGACGCAGGAAGTGACCGACGAAGCCCTGAATGTCACCGGCACCATTCCGGCCGGCCTCAACGGCCTCTATGTCCGCAACGGGCCGAACCCGTTGCAGAAGGTGAACCCGGCGACGCATCACTGGTTCCTGGGCGATGCCATGCTGCACGGCGTGCGGATCGAGGGCGGCAAGGCGCTTTGGTACCGCAACCGCTGGGTGCGCTCCAATGCGGTCAGCGACATCCTTGGCGAGGCGCGCGCACCGGGCCCGCGCAATCCACGCACCGATACGGCGAACACGAACATTGTCAGCCATGCCGGAAAGCTGCTGGCCATCGTCGAGGCGGGTGGCCATCCGGTCGAGGTGTCCGGCACGCTCGACACGATCGCCCATTCGGATTTTGGCGGTACGCTGGGCGAGTCCTTTTCCGCCCACCCGCATCTCGATCCCGAAACCGGCGAGATGCACACGATCTGCTATGCCGGCGGCAATCTGACCACGATCTGGCACACCGTGCTGGGGCCGGACGGCACGATCACCCGCAACGAGCCGATCGAGGTGCAGAACGGCCCGATGATCCATGACTGCCAGGTCACGCCGAACTATGTGATCGTGTTGGATCTGCCCGTCACGTTTTCCATGGCGGCGCTGATCGGCGGGGAAAGTTTCCCGTTCCGCTGGAACCCGAAACACGCCGCCCGGATCGGCCTCCTGCCGCGCAACGGCAAGGGCAGCGACATCATCTGGTGCGCGGTCGATCCCTGCTTCATCTTCCATCCGGCAAATGCATACGAGACCGAAGACGGCAAGGTGATCATGGATGCCTGCGTCTATGAAAACATGTTCGTGTCCGGAATAAACGGACCGGAGACCTCGGCCTCGAAATTCGAGTCGCTCACCATCGACCCCGCCACCCGCCGCGTGACGCGCGATATGGTGGATGCTGATCCGCAGGAATTCCCCCGCTATGACGAGCGCCTCACCGGCCAGCCATACCGCTATGCCTATGCCATCGCGCTGGGCGAAACGGATTTCATCAGCCAGACCCGGCTCTTCAAGCACGATCTCGGCACCCGCACCCGCGAAGTGCATGACTTCGGCCCCGGCCGCATTCCGGGCGAATTCGTCTTCGTGCCGGCCCATGAGCGGGCAGGGGAGGATGAAGGCTGGCTGGTCGGCTTCGTGTCGGACACAAATACCGGCGGATCGGAACTCGTCATCCTGGATGCAGCGAACTTCACCGCCGATCCGGTGGCACGGATCCACATTCCGCATCGCATCCCGCCCGGCTTCCACGGCAATTTCATCCCGTCCATCTGAGCGTGTCGGATCGCGCGCGAAGATTTCGTGAAATTCAGCTTGCACATCTTGATAAACGATAAGAGATGGGGCAGGGTGATTTCGGGCGAAGGTAGAGGTGGCAAGTGGTTCGGGAGTCTTCATGCCACATCTGAAAATTCGCAATTTCCTCATCGCGGCATCCTGTTCGCTGGCGGTCCTCCTGTCCGGTGCCGCGCAGGCGTCTGAAGATGCGCCGGTGCCAGCGGAAGACGCGCCGCTGGTGATCGAAACCGTCACCGTCACGGGCCGCAGCCCCGCCAAGGCGCAGAAATTCATTGAGGATGTCGTCATCTCGAAGCGCTCTGACGAGCAGCTTGCCCGCTGGGACGACCGCGTCTGCATGACGCTGTCCGGCCTGAAGCCGGAGCAGGCGCAATATGTGATCGACCAAGTCTCGGCCCGCGCCGCCCAGGTCGGCCTGCGCCCCGGCGAGCCGGGCTGCGAGCCGGACGTCCTGATCTTTGTGACAGACGACCCGAACGGCCTCGCGCAGGGCCTCTTTGAAAAGCGCAAATCCTTCTTCGCCTATTACAGCACCACCTTCATCAAAACGGCTGGCCGGTCCGCGCTGGACGATTTCCTGACCAGCAGCCAGCCGGTGCGCTGGTGGCATATCGCGCAGGAAGTCACGGCAGATGGCCGCTCGCACGGCGCCGGCACCGGCGGCGTCGATGCCGTCTCCACGATCGGCACCGGCGCGCCTGTCTCCAAGAGCAAGGGCAGCCGCATCCAGTCCAACACACGGCAGAATCTCTATCGTGCCATTGTCATCGTCGACGTGAAACAGATGCAGGGCATTCCGCTGGCGGCGCTGGCCGATTATCTCACCATGGTCAGCCTGGTGCAGGTCGACCCCGAACTCGATACGCTGGCCCAGCCTTCCATCCTCAACCTGTTCGACGAGAATGCCTCCGAACAGCCGCGCACGATGACCGACTGGGATTTCGACTTCCTGCAAGGCCTTTACAGCTCGCAGCGCGATCTGACGTCCTTCCAGCAGGTGCGCGACATCGCCCGCCAGATGGAACGCCAGCCGAAGCGCTGACATTTCCGTCAGGATAATTATCTGTATGCAGAAGAGCGACCGGGAGGCCTTCTCCCGGTCGCTCTTTGCTGGCCGCAAGCCTTGACAGGCCTGCGAAGGTTGGGCTTGCTGTCTTCCGTCTTAGGTGGAAACAGCAAGGGGCTGACATGCCGCACTTTACGCACAAGACACTGGCCGCATGCGTGGCGTTTGCGTCTGCAGCAATCCTGGCAGTGCCGGCCCTGGCGTCGGAAGATCTGGGTACCGGAACGACCGGGGCGCTCGACGAAGCCCCGCTGATCATCGATACCGTCACGGTCACCGGCCGCAGCCCGGAACAGGCAAAGGCGTTCGTCGATGAAGTTCTGGACGCGAACAAGCCGAAGGAACAATTGGCGCGCTGGAATCGCGGCGTGTGTACCTCCGTGGCGGGCATGCGCGAGGACCAGGCCCAGTATCTCGTCGACCGCATTTCCGCCCATGCGGCCAGCCTCGGTCTTCAGCCGGAAGCGCCGGGGTGCGAGCCGGACATCCTCATTTATGTAACGGAAGATCCGAACGGGCTTGCGAAGGGCCTCTTCGAGAAGCGCAAATCCCTGTTCGCCTATTATAGCCATAGATTTATCCTGACAGAGGGACGCGAAGCGCTGGAGGAATTCCTCACCAATGACCGACCCGTCCGCTGGTGGCGCATCTCTCAGGAAATGAACGATGACGGCCGGTCCCTTCTGGGGCTTGCGGGGGGTGGCGAAGCTGCGCTCACCAAGCGTGGCAGGTCAAATGTCAAGATATCGGATGTTGCTCCCGTTTCCGACAGTCCCGGCAGCCGTGTTTCGCTGGACACGCGCGAAGAATTGTTCCGCACCATCATCATCGTCGATGTGAACCAGGTCAAAGGCGTCCCGCTGACAGCGGTGGCCGACTATCTCACCATGGTCAGCCTGGCGCAGGTGTCCGCCGACCTTGAAACGGTCAGCCAGCCCTCGATCCTCAACCTGTTCAGCCCGTCTCCGGGCGCGACGGTCCACGCCATGACGGACTGGGACGCAGACTTCCTGCACAGCCTCTACAGTGTCCGGGGAAATCGCAGCGCGACCAACCAGGTTTACGAAATTGCCCGCAACATGAAGCGGGAGCCTCACTAGAAGCTCCCGGCGCTTCAGCCGAGGGCGGTCTCGTAGACTTTCGCGTAATCGTCCGCGCTCATCGCTTTCGGATTACCGAAATGGGCGAGATCCTTGAGGGCGAAATCCACGACGCCCTGTGCATCGCCGGCGGTCAGGCCAATCGCTGAAAGCGTTTTCGGGATGCCGAGGTCTTCATTCAGGGCTTCGATGGCATCGCCGAGGTCAGCGCCCGGCTTCAGGCCCATGGCCTGGCGCAGGCGCGCATATTTCTCGTCGGCAGATCCCGCATGGAAGCGCAGGATGTGCGGCAGGAAGATCGCATTCAGCGTGCCATGGTGCAGCTTTTTCTCGTGCAGGCGTCCCGCCGCATGGGACAGCGCATGCACGCCGCCGAGGCCCTTCACGAATGCCAGCGCACCCTCATAGCTCGCCATCATCATGTTCCAGCGGGCCTCTGCATCGGCGCCGTCCTTCACGGCCTTCTTCAGCCAGCCATTGCCGAGCGCGCGATAGACGCCTTCATAGCCGATACCTTCCGCGGGCGGATTGATCGACGGCGCCAGCACCGCCTCGATGCAATGGGTGACGGCGTCCATGCCGGTCGCGGCGGTAAGGCCGGCAGGCAGGCCGAGGGTCAGGTCCGGGTCGCAGATCGCGGTGGCCGGGATGAGGTTCGGCGAGACAATGGTTTCCTTACGCCCGTTCTCCAGCGTCACCACCGTGCCGACGGAGACTTCCGAGCCCGTGCCGGCCGTGGTGGGAATGGCGACCAGCGGCGGGATCTTCTTGATCTTCTTCGCCCCGCCGGTGATTGCGGCATAGGCTTCCAGCGGTTCGTCATGGGAAACCAGCAGGCCGATGGCTTTGGCATGGTCCATCGACGAGCCGCCACCGACCGCGATGAGGCCATCGGCGCCGCATTCCTTGTACAGTGCGGCGACCTGCTTGGCCTGGCTTTCCAGCGGGTTCGGCACGGTGTCGGCAAACACGCCTGCGGGCGCCATGCCGAGGGCGTCTTCCACCTTCGCCAGGATCCCCACCGCCTTGATGCCCGGATCGGTGACGATGAAGGGCCGCGTGATGCCGAGGTTTTTCGACACGTTCGCCAGCTGCTTCAGCGCGCCGGAATCGAAGATGCAGGTGGTGAGATAGGTGATGACGGGCATGTCGGGCCTCCGCAAAACTGACTGCCGGCACTCTTGGCGGCGCAGGCGCTGCGGCGCAAGCCTCACGCGGCGGCAAAGCCTGCGGGCGGCATGGCTGCAGGGCGCAAATGCGCCTCGCTCGCAGACATGTTTCGGGTTGCGTTCTGCCAATTTGGACCTGAACGGAACGCCCCGCCATTCGGGCAAATACTTAGTCGCGCGCACGTGTCGCGCGGCACGCGACCGCGCGTCAAACTGGCCGATTATCGCCATCAAAACAAAGGATTATCTGCGCCTCATCACAGCGTTCTTTTCATGGAGGGAAAGACATGAAACGTATTTTTGCAACCGCGCTTCTCGCAGGCGCAGCTTGGGCTGGTGTTGCGGGGGCCGCATCTGCTCAGGACAATCCCTGGATGATCCGGGCTCGCGTCATCGGCGTCATGCCGGATGAAGGCGCAAAGCTCTCCGCCGGCGGCACCGCCCTCGGTGGCAGCGTCGACATCAGCGACGAATATGTCCCGGAAGTCGACATCACCTACTTCTTCAACAAGAACATTGCCGCCGAGCTGATCGCTGCGACCACGCAGCACAGCGTGAAGGCGACCAACGTCTCCGCCGTCGGCGGCGCTGACGTCGATCTCGGCGATGTCTGGGTTCTGCCCCCGACCGTCACCCTGCAGTACCACTTCACCAATATGGGCCAGTTCAAGCCTTATGTCGGTGCCGGTGTGAACTTCACGCTCTTCTACAATGAAGACGAAGGCCCGGTGGCTGACAGCATCGACTATGACTCGAGCGTCGGTCCGGCTCTGCAGGCTGGCTTCGACTACGACCTTGACGGCCAGCCGGGTGGCTGGGCCTTCAACGCCGACGTGAAGAAGATCTGGATCAACTCCGACGTGACGGTCGACTTCACGACCGCCCTCGGCGCCACGGTCAAGGCTGACGCAGACATCGACCCCGTCGTTCTGGGTCTTGGCTTCGGCTACAAGTTCTAAAGCTCCCTGAGCTTCCGCGCCCAAACCCTTTTCGAGCGGAAGACTTAGTAACTGGGCCGCGTTTCCTCCCCGGGACGCGGCCCTTCTTTATTCTTCTGCGCCCCATTCTTGCGCCTGCGCCCGTGGCCGCTACAGATGAAGGCCATGAGCATTCTTTCGGTCAAAGACCTCAAGGTCACCTTCGACACGCCCGATGGCGCCGTGAACGCGGTGAAGGGCATCAGTTTCGATCTCGCGAGAGGCGAGTGCCTCGGCATTGTCGGCGAGAGCGGCTCCGGCAAGAGCCAGTCGGCGCTGGCGGCCATGGGCCTGCTTGCCTCCAACGGCACGGCGACGGGCGAGATCCTGTTCGACGGCACCAATATGCTGACGGCGCCGGTCCCGGTGCTGCGCGACATCCGCGGCGCCCGCATGTCGATGATCTTCCAGGATCCGCTGACCAGCCTGACGCCCCACATGACGGTCGGCGCGCAGATGCGCGAAGTCCTGGCCCTGCACAAGGGCGAGAAGGGCGAAGCGGCCGACAAGCACTGTATCGACTGGCTGGAGAATGTCCGCATTCCGGAAGCCGCCCGCCGCATGAACCAGTTTCCGCACGAACTGTCCGGCGGCATGCGCCAGCGCGTGATGATCGCGATTGCGATGCTGTGCGGTCCGGAAATCCTGATCGCGGACGAGCCGACCACGGCGCTCGATGTGACCGTGCAGGCGCAGGTTCTGGACCTGATGGACGAGCTCAAACGCGAGACCGGCACCGGCATCGCCCTCATCACGCACAATATGGGCGTCGTCGCCCGCATGTGCGACCGCGTCATCGTCATGCGCCATGGCGAGATCGTGGAGCAGGGCAGCGCGGACGACATTTTCTACGCGCCGCAGGCCGACTATACGAAGATGCTGCTGAATGCCGTCCCGCGTATCGATGAGACCGACCGGCCGGGCCGTCCGGTGCTCGCCCCGGCGCCGGCGAAAGAGGTCGCGCCGATCCTCAATGTCGAGGACATGAAGATCCATTTCCCGATCCAGGTGAAAGGCGGCCTGTTCGGAAAGCGCAAGCCCCTGAAGGCGGTCGATGGCGTCTCCTTCGACCTGAAGCCCGGCGAGACGCTGGGCGTCGTCGGCGAATCCGGCTGCGGCAAGTCCACGCTTGCCCGCGGTGTCCTGAAGCTCATTCCGCCGACGGACGGAACCGTCGCCTGGCTCGGCCGCGACATCTCGAAGGCGAACCAGACCGAGATGAACGCCCTGCGCGACGATCTCCAGATCGTCTTCCAGGATCCGCTCGCCAGCCTCGACCCCCGCATGACCATCGGCGCTTCCATCGCCGAGCCGCTGCAGGTGCACCAGCCGAACCTCTCAAAGGCCGAGCGCGAGGCGAAAGTCCGCGAAATCCTGCCGCGCGTCGGCCTCGATCCGAACCTCATCAACCGCTATCCGCACGAGCTGTCCGGCGGCCAGAACCAGCGCGTCGGCATTGCCCGCGCGATGATCCTGAAGCCGAAGCTCGTGATCTGCGACGAAGCCGTCTCCGCCCTCGACGTGTCGGTGCAGGCGCAGGTGGTCGACCTCCTGATCGAGCTGCAAAAGGAATTCGGCCTCGCCATGATCTTCATCAGCCACGACCTCGCCGTCGTGCGCCAGATCAGCCACCGCGTCATGGTGCTGTATCTCGGCCGCGTCGTGGAGCTCGCTGGCCGCAACACGATCTACGCCGATGCGCGCCACCCCTACACCAAGGCCCTGATTGCCGCCGTGCCGAATGCCGACCCGAAGTCGGAACGCACCCGCGAGCGTCTGAAACTCACCGGCGACCTGCCGAGCCCGCTCGACAGCCGCGCGGCGCTGCGCTTCCTGAAATCGAAACTCACCGATGATGCGGATGCGGAGCAATACCGCCCACAGCTCATCGAAGTCACCCCCGGCCATTTCGTGGCCGAGCATGATCCGGTTCTTGGGTCGGAAGGGTTGCTGGCGGGCTGATCCTGTTTTGCCGCCGACCCCTGCGAAGGCAGGGGTCCATCTCCAGCTGTCGCCTGAAGCGCATGAGCAAGTTTCGGTAGATGGATGCCTGCCTGCGCGGGCATCTGCGGAAAATCGGGTTGAGGAAAAGTCAGCCCCGCCCGCTCACCACCGGATAGCACTCACCCGACCAGGGCGACAGCGACCGGTCCACCATCGAGCGGTTGGAGAAATCCACGCACGCCTTGCCGAAATCGCGCACGGCCTGGGTCGCCTGGTCTTCGGCCCAGCTATGGGCACAGGCGGCCTGGTCCGGGGCCGGGCTGTCGGCCGGCGCGCCGGGCCGGCGATAGGAATTGATGAAGGCGCTGACACAGGCGCCATAGGTGTCGACCTGATCGGTAAAGGCCTCGCGTTCGGCGCGGGCGCTTTCCAGTTCGGAGAGGCTGGCGAAGCGGGCGCCGGTGAAACTCGGCGCGCGCAGCACGCCGCACGCATCTTCCACCACGCGCTTGCCCTGATCGGTCATTGCGGGCTGGCACACTCTGTAATCGTAATCGCCATGCGAAGCATATTGCTGGGCGCCGGCAGGAAGGGCGGCAGCCAGCGCAAGAACGGCAACGGCCAGTCGTTTCATAAATCCACTCCACTCCATTCCGGCCACGCCTGGGCGTCGCGACGGCCGGCTTTGTCCCATCGGTCCTGAAGCAACCGATACACTTTGGGAGCACTCCCTTCCCAGCCGAAACACCCGAGCGGGGAATGGGCGCTTTCTGTCCCACCTTCTTGCGTCCCTGTTTCTAGCGCATCCGGCCGCAGATTTCGACACCCCGCCGCAGAACAGGGCAGGCCCCTCCCGGAAAAGGGCAGGGGAAACCCGGGGTTAAGACGCGTCTGCCATTCTGTGCGGCAATCTCGTACAGGAGCGCCCGCCTTGCCCCAGCTGATCGGCCTAGTCCTTGTCATCGTGCTCGTCTTCGGCGGGCTGGTGATGACGGGCGGACGCACTGCGCTCGAGGCGCTGCCCTTCGAACTCGCCCTGATCGGCGGGGCTGCGGCGGCGACCCTCGTCATCGGCAATGCGCCGGCCGTCGCGAAAGAGGCGGGCCTCGGCATCCTCGCCGCCTTCAAGGGCCCGAAATGGCGCAAGGAGGATTACCAGTCCGCCCTCGTCCTGCTCGGCACGCTGATGCGCAAGGCGCGCCGCGGCGGCTTCGTCGCCATCGAGGAAGACATCGAGAACCCGCTGGAATCCGCCACCTTCGCCGCCGCGCCGACGATCCGCGACGATACAGCGACCCGCGCCCTGATCTGCGACGCCTTCCGCCTGATGTCGCTGGACCTGTCGGACCCCGCCCGTGCCGAGGCGCATATGGACCAGTCCATCGGCCAGAACCTTGACCGCCGCATGAAGGCCGTGGCCGCGCTCAACACCGTCGCCGACGCGCTGCCGGCGCTCGGCATCGTCGCCGCCGTGCTCGGCATCATCCGCACCATGGGCTCGATCGACCAGTCGCCCGCCGTGCTGGGCTCGATGATCGGCTCGGCCCTGCTCGGCACGTTCCTCGGCGTCTTCCTCGCCTATGGCGTCGTCGGCCCGCTGGCCGCGCGTTTCGGACAGGTCGTGGAGGACGAGGCCCGCATGCTGGACGTCGCCCGCACCACGCTCTCCGCCTTCGGCACAGGCATCCAGCCCGGCATCTGCGTCGAACTCGGCCGCGCCGCGATCCCGGCAGAGCTGCGCCCCGATTCCGAAGACGTCGAGCGCGCCCAGCAAGCCGCCCGCTTCGCCGAACGCGCAGCCGCCTGATCGGGCTGAAAGACTGTCAGGCGGCAGGATCGGCTTTCAGGATGCCAGACACGGCCGCCCGGACCAACTGGTCCGGCGCCGCCCAGGGGTACGCGCTGATCGTGATCAGGTTGTGCGCGGTGCCATGCAGGGCGCACAACAGCAGTTGCTCCTTCAGCGCCAGGTCCTTCTCGCTGCAGCCTGCCCCAAGGGCCTCTGAGAGGCATGTCCGGAACAGCCCGAAGCGTTGGGCGAGGCCATCATCGCCCACAAAAACACTGACATCCGATTGCGACACGCCGCTGGACATGAAGACCAGGAAATAGCGCTCGCGATGGCGTAGCCAGAAATCGACATATGCAAGCGCCACGCTCTCAAGCCGCTGGAGCGGATCGCTTTCGCCGGCAGCGACCTTATCAAGCAGCTCGAAGAGTTCTGCGAACACCTCGGCCCACAGCGTCCGCAGAATGTCGATCTTTCGCTCGAAATACCGGTAGAGCGTCATCACCGTACAGCCGGCCTCGCCGGCAAGGCGGCGCATGGAAACGGCGTCGTAGCCATGCTCCTGGAACAGCCGCAACGCGCAGTCGGCAATGTGCCGACGCGCTTCGGCCATTTCCTGTTCGGACAGGGTCGGGCGTCCGCGTGGGCGCGATTTGGAAGAACTGGAAGTCGACATGCGCCGAGCCTACGCGGAACAGCCTGATTGACCAAGCAAGCCAATTAAAATATAACGCGTACTAATTAAATAGAGGTGCCTCGTTATGCAGCCATTTGCAGCCTTGTTTTCGGTCGCTTCAGTGATGCTGGCTGGGCCTGCCGGCGCGGCAGATGTCTCCGATCTGGCCGGTCACTGGCGAACCGTCCGTCACGCCGCCGATGTGGAGATTGCAGACTGCGGGGACGGCACCCCGTGTGGATATCTGGCTTCCGCCGGTTCGGAGGTGACCGGGGGACGTGTCCGGGACGAACGGAATCCGGATCCCGCTCAGCGAAATCGTCTCCTCGCGGATCTTCCGCTTCTCTGGGGGTATTCCCGTTCAGGGGAGGGATGGCGGGACGGGCGCCTCTACAACCCCGAAACGGGCCAGACATTCCGGTCCTCTCTGGAACTGGTCTCCGCGAACCAGCTGCGCGTACAGGGATGCCTCGGCCCGTTCTGCCGCACGCAGACCTGGACGCGAATCAACGCCGTCGACAGCACATCCGCAAAGGGCAATGCACATGAATGAACGCCATACTCCCGCACTCAATTTCTTCCGCATCCTGTTCGTGATTTCAGCGGTCTGGAACTTCGCTGGCGCCATCCCCGGTCTTTTCGACACGGCGGGCATGTTCGAACGCGAATTCGGCCGCACCCTGAATGATCCGGTGCTGGTCGCCGTCTATCGCGGTGCCTGGGGAACGGCTTTTCTCTATGCCTTCGGCTTCCTGATGGCCGCAAAGGATCCCTTGCGCCACTCCGGCATCGTGCTGATGGGCGGATTGGGAAAGGCGCTCTTTGCGCTCAATCTTTTCTTTATGTTCCGTGCCGGGTGGACCTCATCTTTTGCCATCGTCGTGATCGGCGGCGATCTTCTTTTTGTGGGACTGTTCGTACTGTATTTCGCGATGCTGAAACGAGCCGGGCACACAATCCTCTGACCTGGCAGTCAGCGCTGCCACAGGCCGTGCTGGATTCCGCCCAGCAGATAGATGGCAAATGTGCCCTGTCCCGGAATCTCCGTCGGCGGCACGGCGATGGCCCCGCCGGCCGCTTCGGCCACCGCCGCCGCAGCCTCAATATCCTCGACCAGCATGTAGGGCCGCACCACCGTCTCTTCTGTCTCTCTCAATGGCGCCCGCACGCCGATCCGTCCGCCCCCGGCCAATGTTGCCACGCGGGCAAAACCGAGTTCCGGCACAGGGTCGCCGAATGAGATACCGTGCGCGGCGGCCAGAATCTCGCAAGTCACGTCCACTTCCGGCGTGACAATCTCCAGATACTCGACCTGCACGCCCGGCGCTTCAATCGGCCCGGCGTTTTCCACCGACGCGCATCCTGAAATGGCAAGCGCCGCGAAGGCCGCAGCGGCAGCCGCAAAAAACTTCCTCATGGACTCTCTCCCAATGCGTCCGGGCCCTAAACGTGCAGTTCAACCAGCTGGATCAGGTTGCCGCAGGTGTCGTCGAAGACCGCCATCGTCGCGCCGCCCGCCTTGACCGGCGGTTGCGTGAAGCTGACCCCCGCCGCCTGCAGCCGCTCGACCTCGGCCTCGATGTCGTCGACGCTGAAGGCCGTGAACGGGATGCCGTCTGCCATCAGCGCATCCTGAAAGGCGCGGCTTGCCGGGTGGGCATTCGGTTCCAGCCCGAGTTCGACCCCCTCCGGGTCGTCAGCGGACACAACCGTCAGCCAACGGAATTCGCCCAGCGGAATATCGTGCTTCACCACAAAGCCGAGCGTGTTCGTGTAGAAATCGAGCGCCTTGGCCTGATCATCCACCATGACGCTCTTCATATACATTTTCATGTCGTGTCTCCTGGGAAGAAGGGTTCCAGCCACGGATTGATCGTGTCCGTCAGTGCGTGTGCGGTAAGGGAATGAACTTTGGTGCGGCCGCTCCACGCTGTAGAGATCAGTCCGGCTTCCTCCAGCGTGTTCAGGTGCCTTGTGATGGCCTGCCGGGTCAGCGTCACGTTGTACCGGTCAAACAGGCGCGCGCAGAGCTCGAACAGGGTCTGGTCGTTTCGCTTCCTCAGCTCATCGAGGATCAGGAGACGCGTATCGTCGCCGAGCGCGCGGAACAGCTTGCTGAGGTTCGGATCGAGTGGAATGCCCATGTCTTCTTATGCAACAAATATGTTGCATGTAAATACACATTCTTTCTACCTCCGGGGCAGGGGAGAGGGGGCCGAATTGACGCGCCGGGCGGAACCGGCCATCAAGCCCGGCCATGCCAGACATCCGCCTCGCCACCTTCAATTGCGAAAACCTGATGATGCGCTGCGATTTCCGCCATGCGGGCATCGCCAATGCGCGCGACCGGCTGACGGAAGTGGACGATGCCCTCGTCGCCGAACAGGTGGATTCAGTGTTCGACGTCCTGTCGGAGGATGACCGGACCCTGACGGCTGAGGCGCTTGCCGCCGCGCAGGCAGAGGTCTGCGCCCTGCAGGAAGTGGAAAACCTCGTCACCCTGACCGCCTTCGACACGCGCTACCTGTCGCGCTGGGAAACGCCTTATCCGGAACGTGTGCTGCTGGAAGGCAACGATTCCCGCGGCATCGATGTCGGCCTTCTGTCGCGCCTTCCGGTCAGCTTCTACCGCAGCCATGCGCGCGAGACCTATGGCACGCTCGGCCTGAAGCCCCCGCCGCGCGCCAGCGTCAACGATTATGCCTTCCGCCGCGATTGTCTTGAGGCTGACATCGTCAAGGACGGCCGCGTGCTGACCCTGTTCGTCTGCCACTTCAAATCCATGCATGGCGGGCGCAAGCGCACCCGCGCCGTGCGTGAGGCCGAATCCCGCGCCGTGCGCCTGATCATCGAGCGGCGCTTCGCCAATCCCGCCATCGAGGACTGGGTCGTCCTCGGCGATTTCAACGATTATTTCGAGGTCGACGGCCGCCGCCTGCGCGACCATGGCCTCGGGCCGCTGATCAATGACGGCTTCGCGGTGGACCTCGTCAGCCACGCCGTGAAAGACCCCTACGACCGCTGGACGCATCATTACAGCGGCGACGACACCTATGGCGCGCTGGACCATATGTTCCTGTCGCCGGCACTGGCCGAGAAGAATCCCCGCCCGCCGGTCAGCATCGTGCGCGGCGGCACGCCCTACCGCGCCCGGCGCTATGAGGGACAGCGCTTCCAGGGCGTCGGCTGGAACCTGCCAAAGGCCTCAGACCATTGCCCGCTGGCTGCAACGCTCCAGTTTGTCGGACGGCCCTTTGTCGCCTAGAAGGGGCGGGCCGTTTGAGAGTCGCTGAGCCGGAGGACTGCCTTGTCGCGTTTGGATAAACTGGTCGAGACCGTGGAAGCCTACCAGGCGCTCGCCACCGAGAATTACGACCGCATCCGCGGCCTTGCCGAACAGATCCGGGGCGGCCTCTGCGATTATATCGGCATGGGGGAGATGACCTGCGTCTATCTCGTCCCGCCGACGGGTGCCTTCGAGCCGAAAGCCCATGGCGACGCGGCGTTTTCCATGCCGCCGCGTGGCTTCCGGGCGCTTGCGCCGGTGTCTTTCGGCCTCGCCGTGCGGCTGACGCGCGGCAATGACTGGCTACGCGTCACGCTCGAATGCCGCAAGGTGGGGGAGGCCTTCAAGGTCCAGATCGAGGACGGTGCGGAATATGAATTCAGCCTGCCACTGTCATTCGAGTCGCAACTGCCCTTCTACGACCATATCTATTCGCACATCCTGGGCTGGTTCACCGACCAGATCGAGCAGTACAAGAATGGCGAATATGGCAGCCGCGTGATCGGATTCGACTTCGCGGATGACACCAACCTGCAGGAAGTCTAGGCTTTCCGCCGGGGCATCACGGAATAGGGGCGTGAATGAACGGCATTGAGTTTGCCCTGGCGAGTGCCGGGTCCAGCGAGCTTATCTTTGCCTGCGCCCTGATCGGGGCGCTGGGCATTGGCGCTCAATGGCTCGCATGGCGCCTGCAGGCCCCGGCCATCGTGCTGATGGCGCTGGCGGGCCTTGCCGTCGGCCCGCTCTGGTCCGTCATCTTCGGCCAGCCGCTGCTCGATCCTCAGCGCGTGTTCAATGGCGGCGGCAAGGAACTCCTGCGCCCGATCGTGTCGCTGGCTGTCGCCGTGATCCTGTTCGAGGGCGGCCTTGTCCTGAAATTCGAGACCCTGCGCGAGGCGGGCGCGGCCGTGCGCCGCATGGTGTTCCTCGGCGGCCCGCTTGCCTGGCTGTTCGGCACCTTCGCGGCCCGCTATGCGGCGGGGCTCGACTGGGGCTCGGCAGTCGTCTTCGCCGGCGTGCTCGTCGTCACCGGGCCGACCGTCATCATGCCGCTGCTGCGCCAGTCGAAGCTGGGCGGCCGGGCAGGGGCCTTCCTCAAATGGGAAGGCATCGTCAACGACCCGATCGGCGCCCTCTTCGCTGTCGCCGCCTATGAGATCATCCGCGTCGCCGCGACCGGCGAGTCCATTCTCGGCAAGGGCGCGATGATCATTTTCGCCGCCGCGCTCGGCGTCGGCCTCGGCATCGCTTTCGGTCTCGGCATGGTGCGCGCCTTCCGGCAGGGCTGGACGCCCGAATACCTGAAAGCGCCGATCATCTTCGCCTCCATCATCCTCTGTTATGCCATGGCAGAGATGATCGAGAAGGAAATCGGCCTCGTCGCCGTCACCGCTTACGGCATGACGCTCGCCAATTCGCGCCTTGCCGCCCTCAACGAGCTGCGCAAGTTCAAGGAAGACATCGCCGTCCTGCTCGTTTCCGGCGTGTTCGTCATCCTCACCGCAAACCTGACGCCGGACGTCATCCGCCGCGCGCTGACCTGGAACACGCTCGCCTTCCTTCTGGTCATGCTGTTCGTCGTGCGCCCCTTGTCGGTCTGGATCTCCACCTTCGGGACGCTGAAGCGCAATGAGGCGATCCTGCTCGGCTGGATCGCGCCGCGCGGTGTCGTGGCGGTGGCCGTCTCCAGCCTGTTTGCAACCCTGCTGTCAGACCTTGGCCGTCAGGGGGATTCGAAATTCTATTTCTCCGGCGCCGAACAGATCACGCCGCTCGCCTTCGCGGTCGTGTTCACCACGGTCGTGCTGCACGGCTTCACCATCGGCCCGCTGGCCCGCAAGCTCGGCCTCGCCCGGCGGGAAAAGCCGGGCGTGCTGCTGGTCGGCGTCAATCCGTGGAGCATCGATTTTGCCCGTGTGCTGAAGGATATCGGCGTCGAGCCGATCCTTGCCGACAATACCTGGCGGCGCCTGCGCCCGGCGCGCGAGGCAGGCCTCAACACCTTCTTCGGCGAAGTTCTCTCGGAAGACGCCGAAATGCGCCTCGACCATGCGGCCTTCGACCAGGTGCTCGGCCTCTCGGCCAACGAGCCCTATAATGCCCTTGTCTCCAGCCACTTCGCGCCGGAGCTCGGCCGCCATAAGGTGTTCCAGCTGTCCGCGCAGGAAACGGAGGAGGAAGATCATCGCTCCCTCTCCATGTCGACGCGCGGGCGCACGCTCATCCGCCGCGGCCGCTCCTATGACAGCCTGATCCGCGACCATTATCGCGGCTGGGTCTTCTCCAAGACGAAGCTCACCGAAACCTACGACATCGAGCATTTCAAGAAGGATCGTCCGAAGGCGGATCTTGTGGCGGAACTCCGCCCCGACGGCACGCTCACCTTCCTCGGCCCCAGCCGCGAAGCCCGCGGCGGCGACGGCGTCATCATCATCAGCTTCGGCCCGCCGCGCGAGGCAGAGGTGCCGGTTGCAGAATCTACCGCCACGCCAGCCGGCGGCTCGACGGGCGCTTAGCCTGAATTCAGAATCCATATTTTGAACTAAGCTGGAGTGCGGAAACTGGTCTCAGGCTGGATTCGTCGCACGCCTATGGCCTGTATTTCGCCCCTCGCGCGAGCGAGTGATCACAAAAATATTTTTTGCCAATTTCATCTTGACACGGATTATTCGCCTGCTGCCTGAAGTTCGACGCCATTGGCGCGGAGCCAGGCGCGCTGGCGCTTCCAGTCAGGGCAGCAAATGGCCACTTTTGCCCAGAATTTTGGCGAGTGGTTCATCTCCAGCAGGTGGGCGCATTCGTGCGCGGCGACATAGTCCAGCACCCCGGCCGGGGCCATGATCAGGCGCCAGGAGAAGGCAAGCTGGCCATCATGCGTGCACGAGCCCCAGCGGGAGCGGGTATCCTTGATGGAAATTCCTTTATAATCAACGCCAAGGGTCTCGCAGTGCTTCTTCACGGCGCGGGTCAGGTCGGCCTTGGCCTGTTTCTTCAGGAACCGGGTCACGCGCGGGCCCATCGTGTCCGGATCACCCGGAACACTCAGTAATTTCGGGGAATTTTCGTCTTCCGGCCAGATCTTCGCCAGCCGCCCCTCGCCCTCGGAGGTCAGGAGGATCGATTCCCCGCGATACTTGATCGTGGCGCCTTCCTCGAAGCGCACAGGCTCCGGCAGGCGCTGCAGGCGCGTGGAAATCCACTCGGCGCGCTCCTCGGCAAAGGCGGCGGCTTCCTTGATCTGGCGGCGTGACGGCGCAACAGCAACAGCTTCCCGGCGGCGCTCGTCGAGGCGCAGGATCAGGCGCCGCGCCTTGGCATTGACCTCGAACCGGACGCGCACACGCTGCCCGTTCGGAGCCTTCACTGTCATTGTCTGGCCATTGTTGTAGGTCATTGCTAAGACATCCACTTTACCGGTCGGACGCATCTACACTCCAATACGCATATCAGAGGGTCAAAACATGAAATATCTGCTGACGGGCGTCGCTGCCATAGCCATGCTTACGGCTTGCTCGAAGAAAGACAAGCCGCCTGGCGAGGAAGCTCCCGCAGGGATTGTATTCTCGCAGGAGAAAATTCCGGACTACAAGATCCAAAAAGGAGACCCAGCAACCGCCGCACAGGCCCTTGCCGCCATGTCGCTGGACACGTCCGGCGCCGGCCTCGTCTCCTGGGACAACAAGAACCTCTCCGGCGACAAGGTCGTCTTCACCAATGTGACGCTGGTGTCCGCCGGCGACGATGAGGAAGACGAAGACGGCATGAGCTTCGATGCCGATGACGATTCCTTCGATCTCGACGGCGCCGACCTCAAGGCGAAGAAGCTCGAATTCGAAGGCCTCGCCATGAAGGACGGCCAGGCCACCTTCTCGCGCATGCTGATGAGCGACATCGCCCTCGTACCGACCGATCCGGAAGAGGCCGATCAGGGCTCCGGCAAGATCGGCTCGATCGAGCTTGTGAACCCGTCGCCGGAAACCGCGGCCTGGGTGGCCAGCCTCTTCGGCACCGGGCCGGAGCAGGACATGCCGGAAGGCGCCGCCCTCTCCTTCGACCACTGGGCCATCAACGACATCAATTTCAGCATCGATGAAAACGAGGGCGACCAGGGCACTTTCACCCTCGACACGGTCGAAGTGACGGGCCTGAAAGACCAGAAGGCCGCGCTGATGAGGGTCGGCAAGCTCGACTTCGACATGGTCGACGGCGAAGACGGCAACCGTATCAAGATGAAGCTCGGCGGCATCGAGATGCACGGCATCGACCTCAAGATGCTGAGCGAAGCCACGGACGAGGCCGAAAATCCCGGCAACATGTCCGACATGATGAAGCTCGGCGCGCAGGATCCGGCCAATCCGGGCTATGAATCCCTGCTGGTCGACAATCTCAGCATGGACATCGCCGGCGTGAAGCTGGACCTGCCGAAGCTGACCTCGAATGTCGGGCGCAACAAGGCGAACACCGTCGTTGCCGTGAAGACCGATCCGTTCAAGATGACCCTCTCCACCGGGGAAGGGGAGCTGGGCGACGAGCTTGCCGGCCCGCTCGCCATGATGGGCTTCCAGACGGTCGAACTCACCGGCGCCGGCTACCAGACCTATGAGCCGTCTACGGACCTTACCACCTATGTGAAGGGCCAGAACTTCTGGGAAGTCAAAGACGGCTTCCGCATGGATCTCGGCATGCAGTTCGCCGGCGCCAAGGCGATCGCCGCCGCCGAGCAGGATTATGGCATGTCCGCCAGCCCCACCGCGGCGCTCGACTCTGCGCTCGAGAAGCTGGTCCTGCACAATTTCGAGATCAACCTGAAAGATGACGGCCTCGTCGACCGCGCCTTCAACGCCTACGCCACCACCAATGGCCAGGATCCGAAGACCGCCCGCAACCAGGTCGCCGGCATGCTGGCCATGGCCCCGATGATGGCCGGCGGCAGCGGCATCGACATGGACCTCGTCAACGAGGCCTCCGCCGCGCTGTCCAGCTTCATCTCCGATCCGAAGACGCTGACCATCAAGCTGGCGCCGAAGGAGCCGGTCTCGATGGCGGCCCTTGCAGACCTTGAGGATCCCTCGCAGGTCACCAAGGAAACGCTGGGCTTCACCGCCTCCAACAAGTAAGCCCGCTACGCAGCGGCAATTGGCGCGCGTCCCGTCTGGGGCGCGCGCTTTTCTTTTGCGCGCGGCGGGTGCATAGGCTGGTACTCATGAGACTGGCCTTTTTCGGAGACGTTGTCGGAAAACCCGGGCGGCAGGCGGTGCTGGACCACCTGCCGGGCCTGAAGGCACGCCTCCGGCTCGACTTTGCCGTGGTCAACGCGGAAAACGCCGCCGGCGGCTTCGGCCTCACCAGCGCCATCGCGGAAGAGTTCTTCGCCGCCGGGGCCGACTGCCTCACCCTGGGCGACCATGCCTGGGACCAGCGCGAGGCGATGACCTATATCGAGCGCGAGCCGCGCCTCCTGCGCCCCGTCAATTATCCGTCCTCGGCCAATGCGCCGGGCAAGGGGGCGCACCTCTTCACCCTGCCGGACGGCCGCCGCGTCGGCGTCATCCAGGTGCAGGGCAATGTCTTCATGCGCCAGTCGCTCGCCTGTCCGTTCGATGCGGTGGATGCGGCGCTCGATTCCATGCCGCTGGGCGCGGTGGCCGATGCCATCCTGGTCGACATGCATTGCGAGGCGACGAGTGAGAAGATGGCCATGGGCCACCATTGCGACGGCCGCGCCAGCCTCGTCGTCGGCAGCCACACCCATGTGCCCACCGCCGACACGATGATCCTCGAAGGCGGCACCGCCTACCAGACCGATGCCGGCATGTGCGGCGACTATGACTCGGTCATCGGCATGCAGAAACAGATCTCGCTCTACCGCTTCCAGACCCAGCTCCCCGGCGAACGCTACCAGCCCGCCCTGGGGGAGGGCACACTCTGCGGCACCTTCGTCGAAACCGACGACCGCACGGGCCTGGCAGCGCGCATCGAGCCAATCCGGATAGGCGGCAGGCTGAGCGAAATCGTGCCGGGGTGACGTGACCCACCATCCCCTCTCCCTTGGGAGAGGGGCAGGGGTGAGGGGTCGCGGAGGTTCGACAGGCGGTGTGCGGAAAGGCACGCGCAGACATGCGTGCCTCTGGCACCGGCGCATGAAGGGAAGTCCGTCACCCCTCTCCCCCAGCCCCTCCCCCTAGGGGGAGGGGAGTGCCCGCGAACCTCAAATCTCCAGCGCCTCGCACACCCGCGCCCACAGATACTCCGCATCCATCGCCTCTTGCGCACTCAGACGCAGGACGCGCCAGCCCATCTGCTCGAGATCGGCTTGTCGTGTCGCGTCTGAGATCGCCACATCCTCGCGGCCATGCACGCTGCCATCGATTTCGATAGCCATCTGCACAGAGACGATTGCGAAATCGACAATGTAGCCGCCAACCGGATGCTGTCTGCGCACGGGAAAGCCGTGTTTGCGCAAATTCCTGAGCGTCTGCCATACTACCTGTTCCGGCGTGTTGGCCATCTGCCGGAGTTTCCGGGCGCGGTGGATGGAGGGGGAGCGGGTCATGTCTGTGACCATTGCAGATGCTGCTTCGGGTGGAAAGCCTACGCCACGCGCACCGGACCAATTCCCCTCTCCCCTGGGAGAGGGGTTAGGGGTGAGGGATTGCGGAGGTTCGTCATGGGATGAAAGTGGCGGCGCTGAACTCTTCTCGTGCCACAGAATGCGGGATTGGTGGAACGTGCGTTTCCCCTCACCCCCGGCCCCTCTCCCAAGGGAGAGGGGAGTTTATCCCCCATCTCCCCACGCCAAACCTGTCGCAGCCACGCGCGTAAAAATAAATCCATCCCACACCCTCCGCATCCGGCGTATCTTCACGCCCATGTCGCCGTTCTGTCCTCCTGCCGGGTTCCCGCCGCACCTCTGCCTGATCTGGCCGCTCATCTGGGCGCAGATCCTGGTGTTGCGCGGCTGGGTGCGGGCGGTGCATGGCAAGGGCACGCACTATCGCTGGAGCGTGACCGTCTGGGGCCAGGTCTTCCTCGTGCGGATCGTCGGCAAGCCCGGCGAGGCAGAAGAGGAGGGCGCGGAGCTTCAGCTTGCTGCCCTCATCGCCCGCGCCTGCCGCCGCATCGGCGCGCTCAGCCTTGGCGAGCCTGACTGGCCGGAGGCCCTCCGGACCCATCCGGAGCGTTCCCGGAGCCTTGTCGGAGTTTTGGCCGGAGCCTTGGCCGGAACGTCGCCGCAACCCGCCGTCCCGATCCGCGGCCCGCCTTAGAGCCATAGCTTGCCGCAGACCCCTGCGAACGCAGGGGTCCATCTCCCGTCATCGCCGCATGCACTTGAGGACGCTTCAGGAGATGGATACCTGCCTGCGCAGGTATCGGCGGAACACAAACGCCAATCCTCTGTTCCTCACCGGACGGGCCCACGCCCGCGCCGGCCGCACGTGCTGGTGCCGATGCCTTGGCCTCCGCCCGCCCATGCGCTAAAGGCCTGCCTTTCCAGTTCCAAACCGACCTAGAGAGGGTTTCATGGCCGGCCACAGCAAATGGGCGAACATCCAGCACCGCAAGGGCAAGCAGGACAAGAAGCGCGCGGTCCTCTTCGCGCGCCTGTCCAAGGAAATCACCGTTGCCTCCAAGATGGGCGGGCCGGACCCGGCCATGAACCCGCGCCTGCGCCTCGCCGTGCAGAACGCCAAGGGCCAGTCGGTGCCGAAGGACAATATCCAGCGCGCCATCGACAAGGGCCAGAGCGGCGGCGGCGCCGACTATGTCGACATCCGCTATGAAGGCATGGGCCCCGGCGGCGTCGGCATCATCGTCGAGGCCTCGACCGACAACAAGAACCGCGCCGCGACCGACGTGCGCACCGCCTTCTCGAAGAATGGCGGCAGCCTCGGCACCACCGGCTCGGTCTCCTTCGGCTTCGAGCAGATGGGCGAGATCGAGTACGGCCCGGAAGCCGGCACCGCCGACGAGATCATGGAAGCCGCCATCATGGCCGGCGCCCAGGACGTGGAATCCGATGAGGAAGGCCACTGGATCTACACCGCCCGCGAAGACCTCGGCGCCGTGGCCGATGCGCTGGCCGAACATTTCGGTGACAAGGTGGAGTCGAAATCGACCAAGCTGATCTGGAAACCGAACACCCGCGTGCCGGTGGCCGGCGATGCGGCCGAGTCGCTGATGAAGCTGCTCGACGTTCTCGACGAGCTCGATGACGTCGCCAACGTCTACGACAATTCCGAATTGTCCGACGAGGAAATGGCGCGTCTCGCGGGCGACTGACGGGTCTCTTCCGGTCAACGCTGTCCTTGTCCGGGGCAACATAAAGTCAATTTACGGTCATCCTGCCGACACCGGTTGCGGGCCTTGACTCCCGCCTCTCGTGCAAGTACTTTGTATTTCAAAGTACTCTATGGAGCGTGAAATGAGCCCTCAGACCTTCGCCGACGACCTTGCCTATATCCGCGACCTTGCCGAGGCGGGCCAGAAGGCCCCCTTGCTGGCGGGCCGGTTCCTCGCCTGGTGGGGCGGCCTCGCGGCGCTGGCCTATGTCGGCCATTACCTCATCAGCAGCGGCGCGCTGGGCCTGCCGCTCTATTATGTGTCCTGGATGTGGGGCGTGTTCTTCGTGCTCGGTTTCGGCGGCTTCAAGTTCATGCAGCTGACCTTCCCGCCAGCAAAGCCAGGGGCCGGCTCAGCTGGAAACCGCGTGTCTGCGCTGGTCTGGATGGGCGCCGGCTTCATGCTGTTTGCCTTCTTTGCCGGCGTGATCGCGAAATCCTTTCTGGATGGAAGTGCCAGCATCGGCTTCCTCTGGTCGGTGCCGGTTGTCCTGGGCGCCTACGGCCTGTCGCAACTGACAAGCGGGCTGATTGCCCAGTCCCGCCCGTTGATTGTTGCCGGCTGGGTCGCCATTGCCAGCGTTTTCGCGGCGGTCCTGCTGGTCGGACGCGAAGAGATCTGGCTGCTCGGCGCGGCTGTCGCCTTCTCGACGGTCTTTGTGCCCGGCATGATCCTGATGCGGGAAGAGCCGTCCGAGACGGTCTGAGGTGCTCCCATGTCGGACGAAAACCCCTTCGATCATAATGACATCGACGATGTCATCCATGGCCGCCTCCGCCTCGGCATTATGGCTTACCTGTCCACAGTCAGCCCCGCGATCTTCGGCGAGCTGCGCGACAAGGTCGGCACCACCGACGGCAACCTCTCCACGCATCTCCGGAAGCTGGAAGAGGCGGGATACGTGGAGCTGGAAAAGCGGTTCGTCGACCGGCGGCCACAAACCCGGGTGCATCTGACGGAGACCGGGCGCAAGGCCTGGCTCGCCTGGCTCGACCGGATGCAGGCGCTGATGAAAGCGGCGGAGTGATTACGGGCTGACGAGCCGGATCTGGCCGCGGCCGTTGCCGTCGCCGGCCGAGGCGGCCACCCGCCAGCCAAGGCTTTCATAGGCTTTGCGGGCCCCGAAATTCTGCGTGTCGACATCCAGCGTCAGGGGCTTGCCGGCGTTCTCGCGAGCTACTTCCAGCAGGCCGCGCCCGACCCCGCAGAACCGCCAGTCCTGATGTACGAAGAGGTGGTCGACATAGGCTTCGCCGGGCTGCAGCGTGATGAAGCCGATGATGCCGGCCGCCGGTTCTTCCGCCACCCAGATCCGCGCATTGGGGATCGCCCGGATCAGCCGCGCCACATAGGGCCGCGGCGTGCCACGCCATGGAAACTTGCGCAGGCACGCCATGAAGATCGACATGCACGCCTGACCGTCATGCCGTTCGAACGCCCTTATATGCCAGCCTGCGCCTTCATGCGTGTACATGATGACAACGTTATCATGGACTGTATTTCCGTCCAGCCTTTCGGCCGGCATCCGGGGGCCAATCGTTGCTGCGCCGCACCAAATTGCGGCGGCAGACCGGCCTACATCTGCATGGTCCAGCCTTCGACGCCCATCGCGGCCTGGCGGATGGCTTCCGACAGGGTAGGGTGAGCGTGGCAGGTGCGGGCGACATCTTCAGAGGCTGCGCCGAACTCCATGGCCACGCAGATCTCGCCGATCATCTCGCCGACGCAGGGGCCCATCATATGGGCGCCGAGGATGCGGTCGGTGTTCTTGTCGGCGAGGATTTTCACGAAGCCGACGGTCTCGTGATTGGTGCGCGCACGGGAGTTGGCAGTGAAGGGGAACTTGCCCTTCTTGTATTCGATGCCGGCTTCCTTGAGCTGGTCCTCAGTCTTGCCGACCCAGGCAATCTCCGGGTTCGTGTAGACAACGCTCGGCACGAGGTCGTAGTCCACATGGCCCGCCTTGCCCGCGATCAGTTCGGCGACAGCCGTGCCGTCGTCCTCGGCCTTGTGGGCCAGCATCGGGCCATGGATACAGTCGCCGATTGCCCAGACGCCCTCGGCAGCCTTGAAGTGGCCGTCGATGACCTGCACGACGCCGCGTTTGTCAGTGGTGACGCCGACCGTCTCAAGAGCGAGACCGTCCGTATAGGCGCGGCGGCCGACCGCGACGATGACCACATCTGCGTCCAGCGTTTCCGTCTCGCCGCCCCTGGCCGGCTCCATGGAGAGTTTGAGCTTCGACTTCATCTTCTCGACGCCGGTGACCTTCATGCCGAGGCGGAAGGTGAGGCCCTGCTTCTTGAAGGTGCGCTCGGCTTCCTTGGCGATCTCGGCATCAGCGCCCGGCATGATGCGGTCGAGATACTCGATCACGGTGACTTCGGCGCCGAGGCGCGACCACACCGAGCCCATCTCTAGGCCGATGACGCCGGCCCCGATCAGGATGAGGCGCTTCGGGATGGAGGTCAGCGACAGGGCGCCGGTGTTCGTCACCACACGCTCTTCATCGATCTCGATGCCCGGCAGGCTGACCGGCTCGGAGCCGGTGGCGATCACGATGTTCTTGGTTTCCAGCGTCTGCTTGCCGCCGTCGAGGCCGTCGACCTCCACCTTGCCGGGACCGGCGATCTTTCCGCGGCCCTTGACGTAATCGACCTTGTTCTTCTTGAAGAGGAACTCGATTCCCTTGGTCAGGCCGTCCACCGCGTCGGCCTTCTGGGCCATCATCTTCTCAAGGTCGACTTCCACTTTGCCGGTCTTGATGCCCATGGCTTCGAAATCGTGCTGGGCGGCGCGGAAGAAATCGGATGCGTGAAGCAGCGCCTTGGACGGGATACATCCGACATTGAGGCAGGTGCCGCCGAGCGTGCCGCGCGACTCGATACAGGCGACCTTCAGGCCAAGCTGTCCGGCGCGGATTGCGCAATTGTAGCCGCCGGGGCCGCCACCGATGATGACGACGTCATAGGTCTCTGCCATGGGAAAATCTGCCTTGCGATAGGGGCCTTAAGGAATCAGGCGCCAACCTAGGCATTTGCGACCTGAAATCAATGCGCCCTTCGTCGAGACTGCAGCTTCAATGCCGCCGCTGGAACACCAGAAGGCCCGTCAGCACCAGAAGGGCCGCAGAATAGGCAGCTTCGTCGCGCCACAGGATGGCTTCGGCGCCCGACAGGACCATCATCACGGTCAGGAGAAGAAAGATGCCGGTGCCCAGCGCGGCGACCCATGCTCCGGGCCGCTTGTTCAGGAATGCCAGCAGGCCGCCGATCAGGGCGAATCCGGTCCCGAGCAGCCGCAGAAGGCCGGTCGGCGGGTCCATGACCGCTTCATAAAGCGGGCTGCCGGTCGCCATCACGAACTGGATCGCGTGAACAGCCTGCCACAGCAGGTATCCGGCAAGCAGCGCCAGCAATAAGCCGGCCAAACGGCGCAGGGTCATGCGATCCTCCCAGATCTGATCCGGGTTACCTTAAGCCTTGTCGCCGGAATGCGAAGCGGTTTCGCCTGAGGGGGCTGATTTGGCTGTTGTTGCGGCGGTGCGGCCGCGGGCCACGACGACGGCCAGGAACAGGCCGGTCAGGACGCTGAGCGAAATCGCCTCCGAGGCCCAGTCGGCAACGATGCTGCGGCTGGCGATCAGCCCGAAGACGCTGAGGCCGAAAATGAAAGCGGAGAGGCCGGTCAGCCAGCTGCCGCCATTCTTTTCCGTCAGGGCGGCAAGGCCGCCGACAAAGGCGGCGAGGGCCGCCAGAAGGCGCAGGGCATATTTCGGCTCGAACAGGGCATCATGCACGCTTTTAACGCCATCGGCGGAGACGATGTATTGCTCCATACCGACGCCGGCATGCCACATCATCCAGACCCCGAATCCCCCGAGGACAAAGCCGAGAAACTGACGCAAATCCATGGCGAATCCCTAGCCGCCAGCCATCGCCGCACGGCGCGCGGCGGCCTTTTCCAGCGCGCGCTCGCGGCGCTCGCGCTCCTTGCGGCCATGATGGGCGAAGCTGGCGCGCTGGCGGGCGACCGCAGCGGACACGTAAGCGGGCCGCGCTGCCGACGGACGCACCACGACCGGGCCATCTTCCTGCTGGGAGACATAGACGACCTGCACGGGAGCAGGGGCCGGCGCAGCGGCGGACATGTCTTCCTCGGCTTCGCGGGCGGGGCGGTGGCGCAGCTCCCAGACGGCGATCAGCAGCAGGCCGCCGATCACGCCGAGGCCGGCGACGACGCCTTCGGCAATGCTCGGATCCTGCCACCAGCTGGGCTCGAACGTGACGAGGTAGAAGACCGGGAAGCCGAAAGCGAGGCCGCAGATATAGGAGAGAATGGCGCCGCGGCGCCGGGTCGAGACCAGTGCGGCAGCGGTGTAGAAGCAGATCGCGGCGACCAGGTACGGGCCGCCATGGGTGATGCCGAGTTCGCGCCAGTTGACGGTCGCGACGCCCTCGGCCAGCTCATCCTTCACCAACCAGGTCATCACCATCATGATCGACGGCCAGCGGACGGCGGTCAGGGCGCCGAACGCAAAGGCGATCGAATATCCGGCAATCAGGGTGGCGATGAGCTTCCGGTGCATCCGGAAGAACTACCATGTAGCTCGTGACAACCGGCTGAACGCAATCGATGAAATTTGTTCAGATTTACTTTAATCGCCGCTGTTTTCGAGCTGATCGTACATCAGCATCGCGCAGACTTCGGACTCGTATTCGAAATCCGGGACGTATTCACCGGATGCCGGGTCCAATCTGTACTCAACCTTACGATCTTCGCCTTTCACCTCGCTGGTGAACTTGTAGTCGACGAAGAAGGAATCGGTGCCGGTGCGGGACGGTTTGATCGTGCCTTCCAGCACGCAGGGCTTCAGCTCGTCATAGGCCGCGCCGGTCGTGTCATCCAGCGTCAGGACGTTGGCCCGGAAGACGGGGCCGTCCGGCGTGATCTCGATCAGCTCTTCGGAGCTGAGGACCTGGCCCTGGCCCATCCAGCCGGACTTCACCATCATGGTCGGATAGTTCAGGAGGCCGGTGCGGAGCGAATAATCCGGCGGCATGCCGAATCCGTTGCCATAGGCAAGGTCCTGCCAGGTGCCGATCACTTCGCCGTCCTTGATGTAATGCGCGCTGATGCGGCCCGAATTGACGTGCGCATCATCCTTGTTGGTCCCCTTGGAGACGACGGCGATATAGTCGTCGAACTTGACGGCGAAGGCCGGGTTGAAGGTGAAGGTTTCCAGTTGGCCGCCGAAATCTTCGTCGGCCTTGATCTGCACTTCCGCCTCGCCGTATTTGCCATAGGCGGCGAAGAAAGCCTGGTCGAGCACGGCGCCGGACATTTCCAGCTCGAAGGGCTGGGGGCGTTCGGTTACGGCCGGCTTCTCGCAGGCCGAGAAACAGAACTCATTGTAGAGCAGATTGTTGGTCCAGGGCAGCTGGCTGCGATTGGTTCGGCCGGCGACGCGGCGCTGGGCGGCGGCGAAGGCATCTTCCGCCTTCTGGCCGGGGCGCTGCAGCTCTTCCGCCAGCACCGGGGCATAGACGCCTTCCTTGGCGACGTCGCCGATGCCGGTCGCATAGGCGATCAGCATGTCGGGCGCCGCCTCGACCCGGGACAGGCCCTTCACGGCGGATTTGTAGCCCTCAAGGCCCGGCACATTGCGGCAGGCATCAAAGACCAGGAACACGGCCTTCGCGCCCGTCGCGGCAAAGCCGTCGCGCTGGGTCTGCATGTCGAGGCCATAGACAGCGAGGTCAGACGCCGCGACCAGTTCGGCATCGATGCCGAGCAGGTAGGAGTCGCCGCTCTCAGGATGCTGGGCGCCATGGCCGGTGTAGTAGATGAACGCGACCGCCTCGGAACCTGCGGCGTCGACCTTGCGGCGGAAATCGTTGAGGGCAGATTTGAGCTCGTTGCGGGTCAGGTCATGGGCCCGGGTCACGTCGAACCCGGTATCCTTCAGCGCTCCGGCAATCGTGTCGGCTTCCTGTCCGGCGCTGAGAACCTTCGACAGGTCTCCCGCATAGTCAGTCTGCGAAATCACCAGCGCGAGCCGGGTCTCAGCAGCCGATGCGATCGCTCCCGGCAGAAGGCACAGGCAGGTGATCGCAAGAACGCGGATCCAGCGCGGAAACAGGATTGTCATGGTGGCTCCTTTTCCCCTCGGACAAGATTAACCACACTGATCGGGTCCGTCGAGCGGCAAGAAGCGCATCAATGACCGCGCGGGTCAGACAGGCTCGAAGGGGATGACCCGGGTTGCCACATACACCGACAGGACGGGCAGGAGCAGTCCGATCGCGACCATCCAGGCCGGATGCGGAACGGAGAACAGGATCAGCGTGATGATCGCCAGAACGCCGCCAGCCACGATAACGGTCGCGCGCCGGGAGCCGTTGCTGAGAAGCAGCGCAGACCAGATGCCCGCCTGAACGCCAAGGAACCAGGCCAGGACTTCGACCAGCTGATAGGCGAAAGACACACTTCCCTGCCCGTCGGCATGGCTCGCCGCCTCACCCGGCACAACCAGGTGCCCGAGGTATCTCGCTGCAATCAGTACGATCACGGCGGTCACCAGGCCCAGCAATCCCGATGAAATCTTCCGGTCCATCCTCAGCCTCCCCGCTGCAGATGCGACAGGTTTGCACAAAAAAGCCTTATCCGGCAAATGCCTTTTCGATCACGAACTGGGCCGGGGCGGCGTTCGAGCCTTCGGTCAGGCCGGCCTTGATCATCAGGGCCTTGGTGTCCTGGATCATCTCCATGGATCCGCAGATCATGGCCCGGTCGGTCTCGGGATCGATCGGCGGAACGCCCAGATCTGTAAATAGTTTTCCAGATTCGATGAGATCCGTGATGCGGCCCTGGTGTTCATGCGCCTCCCGCGTGACGCTCGTATAGAGGCGCAGTTTGCCCTGAACCATCTCGCCGACCAGCGGGTCGTTGATCAGGCTGTCGACCAGGTTGCGGGAATAGGTCAGCTCGGCCAGTTCGCGGCAGGTATGGGTGACGATCACCTCATCATAGCGCTCATAGGTGTCCGGATCGCGCACGAGGCTCGCAAACGGGGCAAACCCGGTGCCGGTGGAGAACATGTAGAGCCGCTTGCCCGGCAGCAGGGCATCCAGCACCAGCGTGCCGGTCGGCTTGCGCGCCAGCAGAACCTTGTCCCCCGGCTGGATATTGCACAGGCGCGAGGTCAGCGGGCCATCGGGCACCTTGATCGAGTAGAATTCGAGCTCCTCGTCCCAGGCGGGCGAGGCGACGGAATAGGCGCGCAGCAGCGGCTTGCCGTCTTCCTTGAGCAGGCCGATCATCACGAATTCACCGGAGCGGAACCGGAAACTCATCGGCCTTGTGATGCGAAACCGGAACAGGCGGTCGGTATAATGCTCCACATCGAGCACGGTTTCCTCGGTCGGTCCGTTCGGGTTTGCCGGCTTGGCCGGGGCAGGGGCCGGAGGGGGTGAGGCGCCGGCGGCTGGCGTCGCAGCATCGGTGCCGGTCGTATCGGAAGACATGGCGGGCTCTTTCGGCTGTTCGGTCGGAACGTCGATCTTGTCGGTGTTTCTGAAAAATGACGCGAAAAATGACTTCATCTTGGCCGCTCACATGACAAGCGGGCCGATGAAAAGCAATGTGTCAGATGAACGCTTAAGTTTTTCTACGGATTGCCGGTCCTGCCGGTCCCCATGCGCCGCAGGGCTTTGGGGTTGCTCCAACGCAGTATTTGTGCCCCAAACGCTTCAGAATAGCTGGCGGTTCCCTGCGAATTGCTGTTAAAAGTTTCAAAGAAATTTGAAGAGGAATGTCATGACGATCAAACACATGTTGCTTGGCGGGACCGCTGCCATTGCGCTCGCGGTAACCGCGTGCGGCAAGACCGAAACCAAGGCGCCGGACGGGGAAGCCCCAGCGGCCATTGAAAAGGTCGAAGCAGAGCAAATCACGGTGACGGACGCCGAACTCGCCGGAAACCCCTTCCGCGAGGACTGGACCGGCCCCTATGGCGTGCCGCCCTTCGCCGCCATCAAGGATGAGCATTACATGCCGGCGGTCAAGAAAGGCGTGCTGGAACTCCGCGGCGAGATCGCCGCCATCGTCGCCAACCCGGACGAGCCCTCCTTCGACAATACGATCGTTGCCCTCGATCAGGCCGGTGCCTCGCTCTACAAGGTGATGAACGTCTTTGGTAACATCACCTCGACCGACACCAACGATACGCTGAACGCGCTGCAGTCGGAAATCTATCCGCTGCTGACGCGCGAGACCGATGCGATCAATTTCAACCAGGACCTGTTTGCCCGCGTTCAGTCGGTCTACCAGAACCGGGACCGCCTCGGCCTCGACGAACAGGACGCGCGCCTCTTGGAGCTGACCTATCGCCAGTTCGTGCGCAACGGTGCAGCGCTGTCGCCGGAAGCCAAGGTCGAAGTCGCAAAGATCAATGAGGAACTGTCTTCGTTGCAGACCAGCTTCGGCCAGAACGTCCTGCAATCGACCAAGGCCTTCCAGATCGACGTGACGGATGAATCCCGTCTTGCCGGCCTGTCGCCGGATTTCAAGGCCGCCCTCAAGGTCGACGGTGAGGACAAGTGGATCCTCACCGCCGATCGCTCCGTGTTCGAGACATTCATGACCCAGGCCGAAGACCGCGACCTGCGCAAGCAGATGTTCGACGGCTATCGCCTGCGTGCCTCGTCCGGCGAGTTCGACAACGGCCCGATCCTCGTCAAGATCGCCCAGCTGCGCGCCAAGCGGGCCGAGCTCATGGGCTACAAGAACCACGCCGAATTCCAGCTGGCCGAGCGTATGGCCAAGACGCCGGAAGCTGCGGAAGACTTCCTGAAGAAGGTGCTGGAGCCGGGCCTCAAGCGGGCAGCCGAGGAAAAGGCCGACATGCAGGGCATGATCGGCGACGCCTTCCAGATCGAAGGCCAGGACCTGTGGTATTATGCCGAGAAGGTGCGCCAGGCGAAATATGATTTCGACGACAACGCGCTGAAGCCCTATTTCGAACTCGGTGCCGTCCGGGCAGGGGCGTTCGATGTCGCCTCAAAACTCTTCAACATCACGATCACGCCGGTTGAAGTGGAGGGCTGGAACCCGGTCGTCACCTCCTATGAAGTGAAGGATGCCGAGACGGGCGACTTCCTCGGCCTCTTCATGTCCGACATGTATGCCCGCAAGTCCAAGCGCCCCGGCGCCTGGATGAGCTCGTTCCGCAATACGTCCGACGTCAAGGGTGATCGCATCCGTCCGATCATTTCGAACAATCTCAACCTCATCACGCCCGCCAAGGGCGAGCCGACGCTGATGCGCTTCGACGAGGTGGAGACCCTGTTCCACGAATTCGGTCACGGCCTGCACGGCCTGCTCACGCAGATCCGCTACACGACCTTCTCCGGCGTCGACGGGCCGCGCGACTACACCGAATTCCCGGCGCAGATCCTCGAGCACTGGGCCGGCGCGCCGGAAGTGCTGGAGACCTATGCCAAGCATTACCAGACGGGCGAGCCGATCCCGCAGGATCTGCTCGACAAGATGAATGCCGCCGCGACCTTCAACCAGGGCTTCAAGACGACGGAATACATCGCCGCCTCGCTGCTCGACCTGCGCTGGCACATGCTGAGCTCGGAGGAGGCCGCGAAGATCACCGACGCGCGCGAATTCGAGAAGAAGGTGCTGGCCGAGTACGGCATTCCGGAAGAGATCGAGCCGCGCTATCGCTCGCAGTATTTCAGCCACATCTTCGCGGGTGGCTATTCGGCCGGCTACTATGCCTATCTCTGGTCTGAAATTCTCGATGCGGACGGTTTCACCGCCTTCCGCGAGACCGGCGACATCTTCAATCCGGAACTTGCCGGCAAGCTGAAGAAGTGGGTCTATGAATCCGGCGGCCTGCGCGAAGCCGACGAGCTATACCGCAACTTCCGCGGCTCCGATCCGACGATCGAACCGCTGCTGAAAATCCGCGGCTTTGCCGAGGAAGAAAAGCCGGAAGGCTGATCTGCCTCTCCCCGGAAACAAGAGACCCGCCGGTCACCCGGCGGGTCTTTTTTATTTGGAGTTTTGTCAGCGGCCAGGTCAGGATGCGGTCGGCTCGACCTGTTCCTTGCAGACGATGGCGCGGACGGCGTCTTCGCTGCGGGCGTCGCGCAGGGCGTCGCGGATCGCGCTCTGGCGGAACACGCGGGAGACCTGGGCGAGGGCCCGCAAATGGTCTGCGCCAGAGGCCTTCGGCGCCAGCAGCATGAAGACCAGGTCGCAGGGGCGCTCATCAATGGCCTCGAAGTCGACGCCCTGGTTGAGGCGCATATAGCCCCCCACCGGCTTGTCGATGCCTTCGACGCGGGCATGCGGAATGGCGACGCCTTCACCCACCCCGGTCGAGCCGAGGCGTTCGCGTTCCATGACGGCATCCTCGATCTGGCGCGCGCTGAGGCCGGTCGCGCCCGCCAGGGCTTCGGCCAGCGCGTGGATCGCCTGCTTGCGGCTCGTCGCTTCAAATGATGGCAGGATGACCCCGCCTTCGAGCAGGGATGTCAGATCGGTTGCCATTCAACTCGCTTCCGTTGCGCCTCAGTTTCTGGAGGCGTCTGCTGGGTCCACCCAACCAATGTGCCCGTCCGGGCGGCGGTACACCATATTCAGGCGCCCATGGCCAGCGTTTCTGAACATCAATGCCGGAACTTCCTGCAGTTCCAGCTGCATAACTGCCTCAGAAACAGCCATTGTGCGGATCTGGACGGACGTTTCGGCAACCGTCAGGGGCGAATCCGCAGCTTCCTCAACGTCTTCGTCATTATCCACGTCATGCCCGTTGGTCTGGAAGACGGCTTCGGCGGCCGGTTCGGACGGGAAGGGGCCGGCGGCGATGGCATGGTGGTCCTTCAGGCGGCGCTTGTACCGGCGCACCCGTTTTTCCATCTTGTCGAGGCTGTCTTCGAGCGCGGCATAGGGGTCTTCGGCCTTGCCGGTGGATTGCAGCACAATGCCCGACGGCAAGTGCACATTGCAGTCCACCTCGACGAACGGACCATGCTGGGAAACGAATACGCGCGCCTCGCCCGCTCGATTGAAATACTTACTGACGGCTGCTTCAAGTCCGGTCTCAATACGCCCCCTGAGGGCTTCGCCGAGATCCATATGCTTGCCAGTAATCTGTATCTGCACGAGCGGTCTCCTTTACTTTTCAGGGCTCAATTATGACCCAGAACGTCGCATGATGCGACTCCCTTCCCATTAAATGGGCAAGACTTAAGCCAGTGGAAGGGGCGATCAGCCGCGTCTGTCGCGCCGCCAGATACGAAATATGGCCGGTCCCTCGACCAGATAGCGCCTGGCAAGCCGGCCTGGCTCGGATCCGAGACGGTGCAGCCATTCCAGCCGGGCCTGCCGCATCCAGGCCGGGGCCCGGTCCGTCTTGCCGGACAGGAAGTCGAGGCTGGCCCCGCAGCAGAGGCCGACGCCCGTGGCCGTCCCGAGCTCCAGGGCGGCATGGGCCACCATTTCCTGCTGGGGCGAGCCGACGCACAGGAAATGGAACCGGGCCGGATTAGCCGCGAGGAAGGCCGCGGCGGCCGCAATGGCGTCCGGGTTTTTCCGCATCCCGAACGGCGGCTCATGCCGGCGCAGGTCGGTCAGGCCATACCGCGCTTTCAAGGCGGCTTCGAGCGCGGCGTCGCCGCCCACAATGGTGACGGTCTCGTCGGGCCGGATCACGCCCGCAAACAGGGCTTCGACAATGTCGGCGCCGGGCGAGGCGGGCAGGTCGATCCCGTCGCGCCGGGCGAGCAGTTCCAGGATCCGGCTGTCATTGAGGAGGAGCCCTGCCGCATCGTAGAGCGGGCGCAGTTCCGGCTCGCGTTCGAGGCGGATACGGTGATCGACATTCGGCGTCACGACATAGGTGAAAGGCGCGCCGGCCGACGCCGTTTCGGCCAGGAAGCGCGTCGCTTCCGCAGTTGTCATGGGCTGGAAGTCCAGTCCCAGGAAGCGTGTTGCCTGCTTGTCCATGCCGGTGCCCCGAATGCCGCGCAGGCACCTTATCCCGGATTTTCTTTCCGGACTGTTTGTGCGCCTGCACGGCCGGCGTAAGGGTTCTTACACCAAAGCGCTGTCAGCTGACCGGACCTGTCGATACCGGCCGATACCGGAGTGATCCGCGCATGACCTCTGCAGCCCAGAACTCACCGGCCGGTCTCGAAGCCAGCCAGGCCGAGGCCTTGCGCGAAAGCGAGGCGCGCTTCCGCTCGACCTTCGAGAACGCCGCCGTCGGCATGGCCCATGTCGGCCCCGACGGACGCTGGCTGCGCGTCAACCGGAAGGTCTCGGAAATCCTCGGCTACACGCCCGAGGAATTGCTGAAAACCACCTTCCAGGACGTCACCCATCCGGACGACCTCGACAATGACCTCGAATTCCTGGCGGCCACGCTGCGCGGCGAGCGCGACACCTACCGCATCCACAAGCGCTATATCCGGAAGGGCGGGGCGATCGTCTGGGCAAACCTGACGGTCGGGTGCGTCCGCAAGGAGTCCGGCGAGGTCGACTATTTCATCTCCGTCATCGAGGACATTTCCGAGCAGACGCGCATGAACGAAGCGCTTGCCGCCAGCGAAGCGCGATTCAGGGCGGTGCAGCAGACCACGCCGGACGGCTTCCTCATCTTCCAGAGTATCCGCAATACCAGCGGGCAAATCGAGGATTTCCGGGTCGAGTTTGCCAACCCGGCAGCGGTCCGCATGTTCCATCAGGCGCCGCATGAACTGCTGGGCAGCACGATGCGCGGCCAGCTTCCGGCAACCGTCGATGCGGGCATCTTCCGGATTTACGCCGACATTGTCGAAACCGGGGAGCCCTGGCAGGGCGAATACATGTATCCGGGCCGCAATGGCGAAGAATGGTACCGCGTCGCGGCGGCGAAACTGGATGACGGGTTTGCCGTCTCCTTTGCCGATGTGACGAAGCGGAAAGTCGACGAAGAACGCCTGCGCAAGAGCGACGAGCATCTGCGGTCGATCCTCGACAATGTGATGGCCTTTGTCGGCCTTCTCTCACCCGACGGCATCATGCACGAGTGCAACGAGACAGCCCTGGCGTCCGCCGGGCTGACGCTCGACGACGTCGTCGGCAAGCTGTTCTGGGAAACCTACTGGTTCTCACACGACCCCGCGCTTCAGGACGCGATCCGCACGGCGTTCTTCCGGGCGGCCGGCGGAGAGCGGGTGAGGCGGGACATCACCATCCGGGCCGCAGAAGGCCGGAACATCACGGTGGATGTCCAGTTCGCGCCGACCTTCGATGAGCGCGGCAATGTGGTGAACATTATTCCGTCTGCGGTCGATATTTCGGACCGCAAGCGCGCCGAGGAGCATCGCGAGATGCTGCTGCGCGAGCTGAGCCACCGGGTGAAGAACACGCTGGCAACCATCCAGACGATCGCCTCCCATACGCTGCGCGAAGCCGACGATATGGACTCGTTCCGGGAAGCGTTCGTCGGCCGGCTCATGGCGATATCGAAAAGCCATGACCTTCTGGTCGAGTCCACGCGGCGGGACGCCGACCTCACCCAGCTGGTCAGGGATCAGGTGATGCCCTATGCCCAGATCGGCTCGGCGCAGGTTTCGCTGTCCGGGCCGCCGCTGGAGCTCGGCGCCGAAGCGGCGCATTCGTTCGGACTGGTCCTGCATGAACTCGCAACCAACGCTGCCAAGTATGGCGCGCTGTCGACCGGAGAGGGGCGGCTGGAAATTTCCTGGAGCCGCGCGACCGACCGTGGCCGCCCCGAGGCTATCGTGGAATGGCGCGAGTCCCGTGGCCCTGCCGTTTCTCCGCCGACGCGCCGGGGCTTTGGCAGCATCCTGATCGAGCAGAGCCTGACCTATTCGATGGATGGTCAGGTCGAGATCGAATACCGGCCAGAAGGCCTGTGGGCCCGGTTCAGGTTTCCCAGGCACAATCGGTAGCGGACCAGGCTACATGCCGGGGCGCGGCGCGCCCCTGAGCGGTGTGCCCTCGTCTTCTTTCGGCTTGCCCGGCTTCCTGCCGTAATCGTGTTTTTTCAGCAGGCCGCGGAACTGGTGATAGGTCAGGCCGAGCATGTCTGCGGCGCGGCCCTGATGGCCCTGTGCCACCGCCAGCGCCTCGTCGATGAGGCGCATTTCAAAGGCCGCGACCTGGGCATTGAAGTCTGCCGTGACGCTCGGATCGATGCGCCCGGGTGTGACCGCCGGGGGCGCTATAATTGACTTTACTGGCGCGGAATTCACGCTTTGCGCCGCTGACTGCGGCCGCCACGGCGAATCGAACGGATCGAGCGCGGACGGATCGAACACGACCGGCTCGCCCGGATGCATCAGCATCGAGCGGTGGGCGAGGCGCTGGGCGAAATTGCGAAGCTCGCGCACATTGCCCGGCCAGTCATGGCTTTCGATCGCGGCGATCGCAGACGGCGCGAAGCCCGGAAAATCCTCGCCCATTTCGACGGCCATGCGGCGGGCGAAATGATCGGCGAGGAGGCTCGCGTCGCCTCGCCGCGCCCGCAGCGGCGGCAGGGTGATGACATCGAAGGCGAGCCGGTCGAGCAGGTCGGAGCGGAACTGCCCGGCCTCTGCCATCGCCGGCAGGTCGCCATTGGTGGCGGCGATGATCCTTACATTGGTCGCCAGCACGCGCGAGCCGCCGAGCCGCTGGAACTCGCCATATTCCACCACGCGCAACAGCTTCTCCTGCACCTGCTGACTGGCCGTCGCGATCTCGTCGAGGAAGATGGTGCCGCCGTCTGCCAGTTCGAACCGGCCCTTGCGCTGCTCGGTCGCCCCGGTAAAGGCGCCGCGCTCATGCCCGAAGAGTTCGGAGTCGAGCAGCGTCTCGGACAGGGCCGCGCAATTCACCTTCACGAACGGGCCTTCCCAGCGCTTCGACAGGAAGTGCAGCCGCTCCCCGATCAGCTCCTTGCCGGTCCCGCGCTCGCCGATGACGAGGATCGGGCGCTCCAGCGGCGCAACCCGCGAAACATGCTCCTGCGCGCTGAGCCAGGCGGGCGCTTCCCCGATCAATTGGGTGGGTTGATCAATCATGCGGTATAAATAGCCAAATCAATTTGAAAAATCGACTAATAAATTAGTCAAAAAAACGAAATTGTCTTTCGCAAATCGTCTCCGAAAACTTTTTTAGCATTTAAAAACAAGGCTCTATAGAATTAATTTTGGTCTGGCACGGTCCTTGAAATGAAAGAAGGGCTCAGAGCGACAGGGCGTTGCTCAACCCAAGAAGGACCAACTGAAATGGAAGACCGCGACTACCGCACCGAAACCCGCACCGACGCCGGCCGCTTTGGCCGCTGGTTGTCGACGCGCCCGGCAGAGACCTGGATGTTCTTTGCTGTCGGCGTCTTCTTCGGCGGCTTCTTTTTCTAATCCCCCTCCCAGACACGAAAGGACACCAAAATGGGTCTGTTCTCCCGCCTCGGTGACATCATCAACTCGAACATCAATGCGATGCTCGACAGTGCCGAAAACCCCGAAAAAATCGCCCGCCTGATCATTCAGGAAATGGAAGACACGCTGGTCGAAGTCCGCACCGCGGCTGCCCGCGCCATGGCCGACAAGAAAGAGATGGAGCGCGACATCGTGCACTTCTCCTCGCTGCGTGACGACTGGGCCAACAAGGCCGAGCTCGCCATCGACAAGGGCCGCGAAGACCTCGCCCGCGGTGCCCTCGTCGCCAAGCAGAAGGCCGAAGCCGAAATCGAGCGCCGCCAGCATGCCATGGCGACCGCGGAAGAAGCCTTTGAAAAGCGCCAGGACGACCTGTCCAAGCTGCAGGCCAAGCTCGACGAAGCCAAGGCAAAGCACCGTGCCCTGATGATGCGCCGCGAGGCCGCCGAACAGCGCATCCGCATCCGCAGCCAGGTCTATGACGGCCGCGTCGACGAAGCGCTCGCCCGCTATGGCAACCTTGAGCGCAAGGTCGACGAGATGGAAGCCTATGCCGACCAGATCCGCGGCAACGAGCCGACCCTCGAAGCCCAGTTCGCTGCCCTTGAGCAGGACGAAAGCATCGAGAAGGAACTCGCGGCCCTCAAGGCGAAGCGTGCCAAGGTGTCCACCAAGAAGTCGGAGGGCTGATCCATGCTGGTTTCCTTCCTGATGCTCGTGGCCTTCCTGGTCCTGTTCTGTTCGCCGGGTCTCATCGCCATGTCGATCGAAGACCGTCGCGCCAAGCAGAATGAGGCTGCCTGATGCCAGAAGAGATTTTCATCCTGGCGATCGTGGCGACCACCTGTATCGGTCTGCCGGCGATGATCCTCCACTACGTCACGCTCTGGCGGAAGCAGAAGACCCTGCTGCCCGACGATGAGCGGATGATGGAAGACCTCTGGCGCTCGGCGCGCCAGATGGAACGCCGCATCGAGACGCTGGAACGCCTGCTCGATGGCTCCGAGGCTGAGGACCCCCGTCGTCCGCCTCGCAGCTCCCGCACCACTTTTGACGATTAGAGGAAACGATATGTCCCGCCACTCCCGCCGATTCCGCGATGCCGTCCATGGCGAGCGAATCTATGATTCTCCCAACCCAAAAAGGTTCTACCGCTCGCGGCAGGACAAGGTGGTCGCCGGCGTCTGCGGCGGCATTGCCGAACGCTTCGGCTGGGAGCCGGTCCTGGTCCGCATCCTATTTGTGCTCGGCACGCTGTTCGGCCTCGGCCCGATTGCGATCGTTGCCTATGTGACCGTCTGGATGATTACGCCGTATGCCCCGCTGGGCATGCCGGCCATGTCGCCGGATGAGGACGCCTTCTGGCGCGGTGTCTCCGACCGCCCGCGCGCCACGTTCGGAACCCTCAAATACACCTTCATGGATCTCGACGAGCGCCTGCGCGACATCGAGCGGAAGGTGACCTCCGACGAATGGCGCCTGCGCAAGGAATTCAGGGATCTCGAGCGCGGCAACTGATCTCTCCCACCCACCAAGATAAGAACTCCGGTAAAGGAACGGAAAAATGAGCAAGGGGACCCTACTGACGAACAACTGGCTGCTTGGCGCTGTCGCCGTGGCCATTCTGATCGGCATTGCGCTGGTTGCCAGCCTGCAGGGACATATGGCCGTCGAACTGGCCGGGCTCGAACTGTCGGTGGCACCGCATGAGGATGGCGGCCTGCGGGTCGCCCTCGCGCGGGCCGGCGGGTCAGGCCTCCTGCCGCTTTAAGGCGCGCAGGAGTAACCGGGCCGGGCTGACCGCTTCAAGGGCGGCCCTGGCCGCCGGGGCCGGTGCGCCGCAAAGGCGGGCGGCGAGGATCGACCCGGCCCACGGGCCCCAGGTGAACCCCCGGGCCCCGAAACCGGAAGATACAAAAATACCAGCAAGAAGAGGGGCGTCCGCATCTGCCGGGCGCCCTTTTCGCATTCCGGCAAACGTCTCCAGGAAGGCGTCATGGTCCGGCATGGCGCCGATCAGGGGCAGGCGGTCGCCGGTCGTCGCGCGCAGGCTGGCGCGGGACGCGACATCAGGCCCCCGCGCATCCCGCACCCAGTACGGCGACAGCGTCTCGACACCCTTGAGATTCTCTTCGCGCGCGGCATCTGACGTATACGGAACGGTCTCCGGTGGCACCTTGTCGAAGGTCGCCCCCCAGAGGCGCCGGTGGCCAAGGGCAAGGGCATAGGAGCCGCTCGCCATGGCGAAAGGCGGGGCATCGGCCGGGCCATCGCAGAAATCAACCTGGCCCATCCGTGCGTCCAGGCCGAGCCACGGAAACGCCATGCCTGCCGCCATGCCGTTCGCGAACACGATTGCATCGAAGGCCTCGCCATTGACCGTCCGGACACGGAGGTCGACCTCCGGCACCGATCCATAGCGCTGCGCGATCCCTTCCAGCAGGGAGGGGACCAGTTTCGCCGGCTCCACGATCAGCGCGCGCTTGTGCAGCAGGCCGCCTCCGGCGAGCGCTTCCAGGTCTTCCAGCGGCAAGGGCGGATCGGCGAGGAGTTTTTCAAACCGGGCCGCTTCGCCCACATCCTTCGGCACCTGCCGCACATCCGTTTCGCTCACGCCCGGCCGGCCGGCATAGGCGGCGCGTGCGGCTAGGTAGGCATCGACCAGCAGGCGGGCCTGCACCGTGTCGCCGGCATCGAGCCGGGGCATGACGAGGCCCATCGGATTGCCGCTGCCGCCGCTCGCCGGGCCCGGCGCCGGATCGAACACGACGGGTTCCGCGCCCAGCTGCTTCAGGGCGTGGGCTGTGCCGGCGCCAGCGACCCCTGCACCGAGGACCGCCACGCGGGGCGCGCGGGGCAGGGGCCCGGCGACGCCATATGGGTCCGGGCGTGCCGCGGGCGGCGTCGGCAGACGCGCTTCCAGCCGCTCTCGCTTTCGTCCATGGCCGGGCGCCTTCGCGACCTCGAAGCCCGCCTCGGCAAGCCCCCGGCGCACGGCGCCTGCGACCGTGAAAGTCGCCGCCCGCGCGCCCGGAACGCTGCGTTCAGAGATCAGGGGAAACAGGCTTTCGGCCCACATCGCCTCGTTCTTCGCCGGGCTGAACCCGTCGAGAAACCAGGCATCGGCATGGTAAATGCTGGCGGGCAGCGTCTCCGCAATGTCGCCGAGATGCAGGGTTAATGTCACCCCGTCGTCTGGCCACACGAACCGGCGAACACCCTTCACCGGGCCTGGCCATATGGCGACCAGCTTCCCGGCAAGTTCCGCCAGTTCCGGCCAGGCCGAGAGCGCCCGCGCCGCATCGTCGGCGGCGAGGGGAAATCCCTCGAAACTCACGAAATGCAGGACCGCCGCCGGGGAAGGCCTGCGCGCCCGCCACAGCTCCCAGGCGGCGAGGAAGTTCAGCCCGGTGCCAAACCCGGTCTCGGCAATCGTGAAGCTCTCGCGCCCGGCCCAGGCTTCCGGCAGGCCGCAGCCGGTGAGGAACACAGCCCGCGTTTCGCCGAGGCCATCGCCGGCCGTGAAATAGACGTCACCGGCCGCGCGGGCGACAGGCGTGCCGTCATCCTTCCAGTCGATCTCGGGCTGTGTCAGCAGGCGGGTCATGGCCCGCCCTGATAGCGGCGGCCCCGTGCTTTGAACAGCGCCCGCTTGCGCCGGAACGCCAGCCGGGCCACTTAAGCGGCATGAGCGACTTCGACATCCGCCGCGAAGACGCGCCCACCAATGGGCGCTACGTGTCCGTGGTGAACGGCCATGAGGCAGAGATGACGTTTTCCAAGGCCGGCGCGACGCGCATCATCATCGACCATACCGAAGTGCCCAAAGCGCTTGCCGGCCTGGGCGTCGGTGTCGCGCTTGTGCGCCGCGCCGTGGAAGATGCGAGGGCGGCGGGGATAAAGATCATTCCCTTGTGTCCCTTCGCGAAGGCGCAGATCGACAAACACCCCGAATGGCAGGACCTGCTGCAATGACTGACATCACCCATGACGAGAACCGCATGCGCTACAGCCTCTTCGAAGACGGGCTCGAGGGCTACCTCACCTATGAGCGGCCGCGTGAGGGCCACCGGCACATCACCCACACGATCGTGCCGGGACCACTCGGCGGGCGTGGCTATGGCCACCAGCTCGTCAAAGCGATCATGCAGGACATCATCCTCGCCGGTGAGACAGTCTCCTCCGAATGCTGGTTCGCCTCGGCCCTGATCGAGAAAAAGGCGGAATGGTCCGTCATGCAGGCATGAGCATGCCGTTCTGGAAACAGAAGACGCTGGCGGAGATGTCGCGCGAGGAATGGGAATCCCTCTGCGACGGCTGCGCCAAATGCTGCCTGTTGAAATTGGAAGACGAAGACACGGGCGAGATCGCTTACACCCGCCTGCATTGCCGGCTGCTGGACGCGCAGGCCTGCCGCTGCGCCGACTATAAGAACCGGAAAAAGATCGTCGAGGATTGCGTGATCCTGACGCCGCAGACCGTGGCGGAAATCAACTGGATGCCGCGCAGCTGCGCCTACCGGCTCTTGCTGGAAGGGCAGGACTTGCCGGACTGGCACCATCTCGTCTGCGGCGACCGCAACCGCGTGCACACGACCGGCCATTCCATCCGGGGCCGGACCGTCTCGGAAGACACCGTCTTCGATGAAGACCCCGAAGACTGGATCGTCGACTGGGAAGGCAATGAGCCCTAGGCTTGTGCCCGGCCAACTCATCCTTCGACTTCGCTCAGGATGAGTTCCGCTCCTGCCGCGTGCAACGCAGCTCATGCTGAGCGAAGTCGAAGCATGGCCAGACGGGAGAGAACCTCTCCTTAAGCCTGTCCATGCCACTCTGCTGCGATGGACACGCTCGCCGCCTTCACCTCCTATCTCACCGATGAGCGCCGGATGGCGGAGAAGACGGTGGAGGCCTACCGCTCTGATCTGGCCGGCTTCTTCGGTTTCCTGCGCCTGCACCTTGGCGAGGAACCGACCCTGAAGGCGCTCGGCCGCCTGCGGGCGCGCGACATCCGCGCCCATCTCGCCCAGCGCCGCCGTGACGGGCTGTCGGATGCCTCGATTGCGCGGCTCTTGTCCTCCATCAAGGCGCTCTATCGCTGGCTCGGCCGGGCCTATGATATCCACAATGCGGAAGTGGCTTACCTTCAGGGCCCGAAACGGCCCCAGCGCTTGCCGCGCCCGGTGTCCATCGAGGCGGCGAAGGATCTGATCCAGGAAGCGGAAACGGACCCCGACGCCGAGCCCTGGGTCAATGCACGGGACGCCGCCGTCCTGTCGCTGCTCTATGGCGCGGGCCTGCGCATCTCCGAAGCGCTGAGCCTCACAGGTGCAGACGTGCCCGCGCCGGAGCGCCTGCGCGTCAGGGGCAAGGGCGGCAAGGTGCGCATCGTGCCGCTGATCCCGGCCGTGCGGGACGCGATCGAAGCCTATGCCGCGATCTGCCCCTATGCGCTGACAAAGTCCGGTCCGCTGTTTCGCGGGGTGAAGGGCGGCGCGCTCAGCCCGCGTATCATCCAGGGGCTCGTGCAGAAGCTGCGCGGATATCTCGGCCTGCCCGAAACGGCGACACCGCACGCCTTGCGCCACGCCTTCGCAACGCATCTTCTGGCGGCCGGGGCGGACCTGCGCGCCATCCAGACACTGCTCGGCCACGCCTCGCTCTCCACGACACAGGTCTATACCGGCGTCGACTCCAGCCGGCTGCGCGAGGTGCATGCGGCCGCACACCCGCGTGCATGATCGCCGAAAAGGCCCTCCAAACGCCCCATGAATCGCCATTCATGCCCATTTTCCTGCCTTAATCGCGCGTAATGATTCACATGAGCGCAACAGGGAGTCGCGTCATGGGCGCAAAGCGGAACACGATCCTCGGTATCCTGACCATCGCAGCTTTTATCGGCTGCGGCCTGATGGCCAATGCGCAGGAGCGGGACTCCTTTATCGACTATGACGGCTTTCTTGCCGTGAGCGGTGAGGTTCAGGCCTATCGCGCGGGCCGTCTCGTTTCCCTTGTCGACTTCAACGAGATGAAAGACGATCCGGACACGATCATTCTCGACAGCCGCAGCCCCGGCGCCTTTGCGCAGGGTCATATCGACGGCGCGATCAATGTGAACTTTTCGGACTTCACGGACGACAAGCTCGCCGCCGTGATTCCATCCAGGACGACGCGCATCCTCATCTACTGCAACAATAATTTCGAGGACAATGTCGCGCCCATCATGCTGAAGAGCGCACCGCTTGCCCTCAACGTGCCGACCTTCATCAATCTCTATGGCTACGGCTATACGAACATCTATGAGCTGAAAGGCATGCACTCGATCCAGGATCCGGAGATCAACTGGGTCTCCGACCTCGACCTCTCCGAGCACTAGCGCCCTTCGCTTTTCCCGCCCTGAAATTGCCTGCCTTGCGCGGCGTCAGCCGAAGGAAGGGAAGTGACACGCCCGCGTGTCGCGATAGGGTGGGGCAAAAGCGTGCAAGGGAGGCGCCGGCATGGCGGAGATGCAGCAGATCGTGCTGGCAAGGCATTGCGACGGCCCGCCCGTGCCGGAGGATTTCGCGCTGGAGGCGCTGCCCCTGCCGGAGCCGAAAGACGGCCAGTTCCGCCTGGCCCATGTCTGGAACTCGGTCGATCCCGGCACGCGTTCGCGTCTCTCCGGCGGCGATTCCTATGCTGCCGCCCTGCCGCTTGGAAAGCCGGTGGACGGTTTCAGCGTCGGCGTGGTGGAGGCAAGCCGGCATCCTGACTATCCCGATGGCACAAAGGTCTTCTGCGCCGCCGGCTGGCGCACCCATTCGATCCAGTCCGGCCGCGGCTTCATCGGAAAAGTGCCGGATGTGCCCGTGCCGCTGTCCGCGTGGATCGGCGTGCTCGGCGTGCCGGGGCTTACGGCCTGGTTCGGCCTGAAGGAGACCGCCCGTTTCAGGGAAGGGGACCGCGTGCTGGTCACCTCCGCGGCGGGCCCGGTCGGCGCAACGGCGGGCCAGCTCGCCAAAGCCTGGGGTGCCGCGCAGGTCGTCGGCATCGCGGGCAGCGACGAGAAATGCCGCTGGCTGACGGAAACCGCCGGCTTCGACGCCGCCATCAATTACAAGACGGCGCCGGACCTGAACGATGCGATCCACGCCGCGTTTCCCGAGGGCGTCGACGTGCTGTTCGACAATGTCGGCAATGCGATGGTGAACCGCGTCCTGCCGCAGATGGCGATGAACGGGCGCATCTGCATTTCAGGGCAGGTGGCCGATTACAATGTCCCGCCCGAGAAACGTACCGGTATCACGCACACCGCGCCGTTCATCACCCACCGCATCAATATGCAGGGCCTCGTCGTGTTCGATTTCATCAAAGGCTTTCCCGCCGCGCTGGCAGATATGGCCGGCATGCTGGCCAGCGGAAAATTGCAGGCGAAGGAAGACCGGTTCGACGGCATTGCGGCCATGCCGGAGGCCTTCTGCGGCCTGTTCCGGGGAGAGAATTTTGGCCGCAGGGTTGTGAAGGTGGGTTAGGAGTAGCGCTCATGCTGAGCGAAGTCGAAGCACGAGCGCGGCCGGGCAGATCGCCCTTCGACTTCGCTCAGGGTGAGCTGCCTTTCGGGAGGAAATAATGAGCACTGTATACGACATCACAAAGGACAAGTGGGAGCGCTTCACCTTCGAGCGGAAAGGCCGTGTGCTGACGGCATATATCACGTCGGATCATCCGGTGAACGGCGTCGACGAACAGATGCACACCGAACTGGCGCTCGTCTTCAACTGCCTGCAGCGCGACAGCGAAAGCGACCTCATCATCCTTTCGGCCAAGGGCCGCGCTTTCTGTGCGGGGGGGGATTTCGACTGGTTCGAGGAACAGATCGAGCGCCCGGAACGCTTCCGCGCCATCGGCTGGGACGCCAAGCAGATCGTTGTCACGCTGCTGCAGATGGAAAAGCCCATCATCTGCCGCATGAACGGGGCTGCTGCCGGGCTCGGTGCCACCATCGCGCTCTTGTGCGACATCATCGTCGCCGACGAGACCGCGAAGATCGGCGACCCGCATGTCAAGGTCGGCCTCGTCGCGGGCGATGGCGGCGCGCTGATCTGGCCGCAGCTGATCGGCTTTGCCAAGGCCAAGGAACTCCTGATGACGGGCGACCTTCTCTCTGCGAAAGAGGCCCAGCAACTCGGCCTCATCAATTATGCCGTTCCCGCCGCCGCGCTCGATGCGAAAGTCGAGGAACTTGCGGGGAAGATCCTTGCCAATCCGAAATGGGCCGTGCGCTGGACCAAGACGACCGCCAACATCCCCTTGCGCGCGCTTGCGGCGCAGCTGATGGATGCGAGCATTGGCTGGGAAAGTGTGTCGAACTATCTTGGCGACCGGCGCGAGGCGGTGATGGCCTTCAAGGAAAAACGCGCCCCGAACCTCACCGGAGACTGACCCAAGATGATCCTGCGCGAACCCAAACCGTCGGAACTGCGCAAGCTCTCCGGCCTCTGCTTCCGGTCGAAAGGCCATTGGGGCTATTCCGATGCCATGATGGATGCCTTCCGCAGTGAGCTGACGATCCGGAAGAAAGACCTGGAGACAGATGCCGTCATGCTGTCAGAGGACAAGCGCGGTGTCACCGGCGTGGTGCAGGTGTCGAAGCAGGGTGACGATGCCGTGCTCGAAAAGCTCTTCGTCGATCCGGAGCGGCTGGGGGAGGGGACGGGCTTCAACCTCTATGTCTGGGCCTGCCGGGTTGCGCGCAACAATGGCGCGAAGCGTCTGGTGATCGAGTCCGATCCCAATGCCGTGCCATTTTACACCGGGATGGGCGCCGTGCCGGATGGCGAGGTTGAGTCGCGTTCGATTCCCGGCCGCAAGCTGCCGCGGCTGGTGCATCCCCTTCAGTAGCGGTCAGGTGCCGGTTTTCTCGCGCACGGCGGTATTGGCCATGCGTTGCATCGTGCCGATGACCGGGCCGAGCCGCTCGCGCGCGGCGTCATAGTCGGCCCGTGCCACGGACGGCACATAGCGCGACTCGAATTCTTCCAGATAGCGCTCGTCGCCATCGGCGCAGATGCACACCGCGCTGCTCGGCCGCTCCTGCTGCGACAGCCAGTCGATGGCGCCGAGGATGACGCCGACGCTGGAAAGGCCCACCTGTGCCAGCTCGTGCTCATGCAGCAGGGCAAAGGCGGCAAGCGTCGACGGCTCGTCGATGCGGATCATGTTCGGGTCTGGCTTCATGCCTGAGAAGGACGAGCGCCGCTGGCTGCCATAGCCGGGGATTTTCAGCTTGTTGCCCGCGCCGGGGGCGGCATCGAGGAAGGCGCCGGAGGCGGCCGGCTCCACGAGGTAGAGTTTTGCTAGGCCCGGATGCGCCTTCAGATAGTCGGAAAAGCCGCGCGCCGTGCCGCCGGACGAGGAGGTCACGAAACAGGCATCGAACGGCCCTTCCGCGAAAACTTCCGGCGCGGTCCATGTTTCGTGCGCGGCCGGGTTCAGCGGATTGGAATATTGGTCAAGGAAAACAAGGTCTTCGGCTTCGGCGATTTCGCCCGCCACGCGAACCCGCGCCGCATTGGAGGACTCGCCCGGCTCGCCTTCCGCAATGATCAGGCGTGCGCCCGCCCGCTCGATCCCGGCAGCATTGTAGCCGCTGATGGAGGGCGACGAGACGATGGTGGCCGCGATGCCGAGCCGCTGGCAGATCGAGGCCAGCGCATAGCCATAATTGCCGGAAGAGGCATCGACCACGGCCTTGACCGGGCCGGTTTTCTTCAATGTCTGCGACAGGACATGCCAGGCGACACGATCCTTGACCGAGCCGAACTCGTTGCAGCGCTCTTCCTTGACCAGCAATTCATGGCGAAGGCCGTTCAGGACCAGTTCGTATCGGGTCAGCGGTGTCTTGCCGATCCGGAAGGGGCAATCGGTGAATGCGGTACGTGAGGGCATCGGCTGGTCCCGCCAATCCTTATGGTCGACCCCGCACGCCTAGCAGGCTCACACAAAATGAAAAGTGCGTGAACTGTTTTGCGGCAGTCGGTCGCTGGCGACGACTTTTTCCCCGTCAGCGACGCCACGGAAGGGGACAGTATGAAACGGAAGGGGTTTTTGCCCGGTATTCCGGCCGGAAGCGCCCGAAACTGACCGCGTCAGGTGGACAGCAATTAATCCTCTGGCGGCGCCGGGGGCTGGGGCCTCTTGCCCACGGCGCGTCCCGGCGCTACATGCGCTGTTCGTGGTGATTTGGCCGGCCGGCTTGCAGCCACGTAAAACAAGTCGCTAAAAGGGCCGCGCGAAGGAAGTGAGCACACGTCTCCCGCGTTCCTTTTTCCCGATTTGTTTTTGTCCTGAAGCTGGCCGAAGCGAGAGTAACAGCCGTGCCGATCAAGATTCCGGACACTTTACCTGCCCGTGAGACCCTCCTGAAAGAGGGTGTGGCGGTGATGCGCGAGTCCGACGCAACGCGACAGGACATCCGCCCGCTGCAGATCGGCCTGCTGAACCTCATGCCGAACAAGATCCGAACCGAGACGCAGATCGCCCGCCTGCTCGGCGCTTCGCCGCTGCAGGTGGAGCTGACGCTGGTGCGCATCGGCGGCCATTTGCCGAAGAATACGCCGCAGGAACACCTGATCAGTTTCTACCAGACCTGGGAGGAAGTGGCTGGCCGCAAGTTCGATGGGTTCCTTGTCACCGGCGCGCCGGTCGAACAGCTGCCGTTCGGAGACGTCACCTATTGGGACGAGCTTGCCCGCATTTTCGACTGGACACGGACGAATGTGCATTCGAACCTGTTTATCTGCTGGGGCGCGATGGCGGCGGCCTGGCATTTCCACGGCCTGCCGAAATACCAGCTGGAGCAAAAGGCCTTCGGCATCTACCGCCAGCGCAACCTCGCGCCCGCCTCGCCCTATCTGAACGGCTTTTCGGATGACTTTCTCATTCCGGTGTCCCGCTGGACGGAAGTGCACGCTGACGATGTGCGCGCCCGCCCGGAACTCGACCTGCTGGTCGATTGCCCGGTGACGGGGCCCAGCCTGCTGGAACATGCGCCGAGCCGCAGCCTCTTCATGTTCAACCATGTCGAATATGACAGCTTTTCCCTGAAGGAAGAGTATGAGCGCGATGTGGCGCAGGGCAGCGACATTGCCATCCCGCACAATTACTTCCCCGGCGACGACCCCAAACGCCCGCCGCTCAACCGCTGGCGCAGCCACGCCCACCTCCTCTTCGGCAACTGGGTGAACCAGGTCTACCAGTCGACGCCCTATGACCTGGCGGACATCGGTGCCTGATGGGCAGGATTGCGCGGGCTGGCGCATCGCGTAATTTGCGCGCCATGACACATGCCTTCGCCCCTGAGCCCGATCACGTCACCGAACTCCGCCGCCAGCTGTCCCGCTGGGTGGCGGAAAAGATGCCGCGCGAGAAGCGCCGCGAATGGGACAAGGCCCATACCTGGGACCGGGCCCTCTTCCGCGAACTCGCCGAAATGGGCCTCATCGGCCTCACGATTCCCGAAGACTATGGCGGGCAGGGGGAGGATATCTACGCCGCCGCCGCCGTGATCGAGGAACTCTGCCAGGGTGGCCCCAGCATGGCAGGGCCCTTCATCCATGCGGCCTTCTATGGCGGCCTCAATATTTCCGAGAACGGATCACCGGAACAGAAGGTGGCACTCTTGCCGAAGCTCGCGCGCGGCGAGATGTTCCTCTGCTATGGCCTCTCCGAACCGAATGTCGGCGGTGATCTGCCCAGCGTCGAGACGCGCGTGCGCCGCGAGGGTGGCGAGCTTGTCATCACCGGCGCCAAACGCTGGTGCACCGGCGCCGACTGGTCGGATTACATCTACTGCCTCTGCCGCTCGGATGGGGAGGCGGACAGCCGGCATGGCAACCTCACCTTCGTCCTTGTGCCGACCGATGCGCCGGGCGTCAGCATGCAACCCATCGAGCATGTGAACCTTCGCTACACCGCCTCCATGGATGTCTTCCTCGACGAGGTTCGCCTGCCGGAATCCGCCATCGTCGGCGGGCCGGACAACTGGAACAAGGGCTGGCAGATGCTGGCCGGACGGGCGCTGGACGTGGAAAAGATCGAGATCACCGCCGTCGCCTATGGCATCGCCCGCGCCGCCCTCGAAGAGGCCTGGACCTATGCGCAGGAGCGCGTCCAGTTCGGCAAGCCCATCGGCAAACACCAGGCCATCGCCCACAAGCTCGTCACCGCCCGCACAAAGCTCGCCGCCTGCCGCCACATGCTCTATCACGCCGCCTGGCTCGCCTCGCAGCACCAGCCCTGTTCCGCCGAAACCGCCATGGCCAAGCTGTTCGTCGCCGATACGGGCGTCGAAATCGCGCTTGCCTGCCAGCAGGTGATCGGCGCCTATGGCCTGTCGGACGCCTATGACATTGAGCGCAATGTGCGTGACCTGCTCGGCATGCCCATTGTCGGCGGTTCGTCCGACATGCAGAAGAACAATCTCGCCCGGATGTGGAGGCTCTAGCATGGCATGCGCCGCCCGCCTGACGCGCAGGGACGGAGAAATCCGGCCCTCGTGGAAATTCCGGATTGCGGCCGCGCCCGCCTGCCGCCAGAACGGCATGACTGACGGGAAGGGAGACAGGCGCCGTGTGGCAGGTGTTCAGGATCTTGCGCTGGGTCACGCCCGTGGCGGTCATCGCCATGGTCGGCGCGCATTATCTCTGGCCGGCCGCCTTTCTTCCGGTCTGGGCCTTTGTCATGACCCTTGTGCCGGCCAATCTCGCCCTGTCGGTGGGCGCGTGGATCGGCAGGCGGTGGCGCCGTGACGCCGCCCAAGTCCGCGCCTGAGATCGCCGCCGATCCGGAGCTGTCCTACGCCTCCTATTTCGAGGATCCCGTAAAGCGCCGCTTCATCCGCGCGATCGAACGCCTCTCCGGCCAGCCCAAGCTGAAACAGCTCTACGCCCATTACCGCCAGCACCTCGCTGACGACGTGCCTTTCTTCGAGGCGGCCATCCGCCTCCTGGATCTCGACGTGCAGTTCTCTGCCTCGCGCCTCTCCGAAATCCCGAAGGAGGGCCCGCTGGTCGTGGTGGCGAACCATCCCTTCGGCGTGCTCGACGGCCTTGTCATCTGCTGGCTCGTCAGCCTGCGCCGCACGGATTTCCGGGTGCTGACAAATTCCGCCCTCGACGGCGTGCCCGAGGCGCGGCCGTTCCTCCTGCCGGTGGATTTCTCCGGCACGCGCGCGGCCGTCGCCGCCAATGTCGCCATGCGCCGGGCCGCGCTTGAGCATGTGAAGGCGGGCGGCTGTGTCATCGTCTTCCCCTCGGGCGGCGTTGCCACCACGCCGCGGCCCTTCGATCCGACGGCGGTCGACGATGAGTGGAAGCCGTTTACGGCCAAGCTCATCACCCACGCCAATGCCAGCGTCACGCCGATCTTTTTCGACGGCCAGAATTCACGCCTCTTCCAGATTGCGAGCCATGTCTCGCTGGAGCTGCGCCTCGCGCTCGTCTTCCGCGAAGTCAGGCGCCGCATGGGAAAATCCCTGCGCGTTGAGATCGGCGAAACGCTCTCGCCTGATGATCTCGCGGCGGCGGGCAAGCGGCACAACCTGATGGTATTCCTGCGCGAAACCACCTACGGCCTTGCGCCGGGCCGCATGCCCCTGCGATACACCGAAGCGTCGCGGCGCTTCATGGAGCGCAAGCCTCGCATATTCCGGTAGGGCGGAGGGAAACATGGACACAGATCTCGGGTCGGGCCTCGACACGGCCATCGAACATGCTGGCGCCGATGCGGCTGCGGGCGCTGGCAAGCCTGGCGGTCCCGTCACCGACACGAACTGCCTGAATTGCGGCGAGCCACTTGCCGGCGAGTTCTGCCATGCCTGCGGCCAGAGCGCCCATAGCGTGCGCCGCCCGTTCTGGGCGCTGTTTGCCGAAAGCCTCGAGACCCTGTTCTCGATCGACGGGCGCATCGCCCGCACACTGCCGGACCTGCTGCTGAAGCCCGGCAAGATGACCCGCGCCTATCTCGACGGCCAGCGCGCGCGTTTCATCCCGCCTTTCCGGCTCTATGTCCTTGCCTCGCTCGTCTTCTTCGTCGCGATGCCGCTGCTGATGGGGCACGGCCTGTCCTTCCTCACCGGCACGAAAACCGCCGATTTCGATGAGGCCCGCGCCGAAATCGAGCGGGCGCATGATGCGGGCGACATGACGGATGAAGCGTATGAAGTCGCGCTCGAATCCGTCGCAGCGGCGGAAGATGGCTGGAAAGAGGGCATTCCGGGGCTCGTCACGCCGGATCAGCCCGAAGGCGAAGCGGATGCAACCGGCGAAACGGCCGAAACCCTGCCTGGTGGCGAATGGGAAGGCCCGATCCCCAAGGAAGCGGCGGATGCCATCCGCGAAGCCAGTGCCAACGGAAACAAGGACGCCGCCCGTCTCCAGAAAGTGATCGACAATCCCGAGGAGCTGGGCGAGCAGACCATGCGCTGGATCCCGCGCCTCATGTTCGTGATGTTGCCGGTCTACGCGGCCCTGCTGGCGCTGACCTATCTCTGGCGCAGCCAGTTCCTCTATTTCGACCATCTCATCGTGTCGCTGCACTTCCACTCCGCCCTGTTCTTCGCCATGGCGTTGGGGGGTGCCTTGTCGCCGCTTATCGGGCTCGGCTGGGTGATCTTCCTGCTGATCATCTATTCCAACTGGTATCTCTATCGCATGAACCGCGTCGTCTACGGACGCGGCGCAATCACGTCGATCCTGCGGGTCATGACGCTCGATACGGTCTATTTCTGCGCCCTGATGAGCGGCCTCCTGCTGGCCGTCATTCTCGGCGCCCTGTCGCTCTGAGGCGGCCACGATGATCACGGAAGCGAAATTTCGAAAGATCGCCCTTGCGCTGCCCCACGCGCTCGAAAAGCCGCACTTCGACCGGGCCGGCTTCCGCGTCGACGTGCCGAAGGGAAAGATGTTTGTAACGCTCGCCGGTGACGGCAAGAGCTGCAATGTCTTCCTCGCCGTGGACGAGCAGGCGATGCTGACGGGCGCAGAGCCGGCCATTTTTTCGAAGGTTCCCAACAAATGGGGGGACAAGGGCGCGACGACCATCAGGCTCGCCGCGTGCGACGAGGCAACGCTGCGATCGGCGCTCATCATGTCGTGGCGTCATGCCGCCCCGCCGAAATATCATGGCGAACTGACCGTTTGAGCGGACGCAGAAAAGGCGTAGGCTGGCAGCATGCCCGATACGATCCCGCCGATTGACCCCCTTGCCGCCGCCCGCGCCCTTGCGCCAGAACTTGCTGCGCGTGCTGCAGAGATGGAAGACGCCCGCCGCCTGCCGGCAGACCTTGCGCAGAAGATGGCCGAGGCCGGCCTCTTCCGCCTTGTCACACCTGCCCGCTTTGGCGGCCTGGAACTGGATCCCCGCACGCTGGTCGAAACCGTGGAAATTCTGGCCGCCGCGAATGCCAGCGCCGGCTGGTGCGCCATGATCGCGGCGACCACGGCGATGAATGCGGCCTGGATGGCACCGGAGCATGCCGAAGAAATCTATGCCGATCCGATGGCCATCACCGGCGGCGTCTTCGCGCCCATGGGCCGGGCCGTGGTGGAGGAGGGGGGCTATCGCGTCACCGGCCGCTGGCAATGGGGCTCGGGCTCGGCCAACTGCACCTGGCTCTGCGGCGGCTGCACCGTCTGGGAGAATGGCGAGATGCGCCGCATGGCCAACGGCGCACCGGAAACCCTGATGGCGGTCTTCCCGGCAGGCGAGGCCACGCTCAACGACACCTGGCACGTCATGGGCCTGAAAGGTACCGGCTCCGGCGACATCGAGGTGAAAGACGTCTTCGTGCCGGAGGGGCGCACCTTGCGCCTTGTCGGCGGCGCGCCGCTGGAAACGGGCCCGCTCTACAAATTCCCGGCCTTCGGCCTGCTCTCGCTCGGCGTCACCTCGGTCGCCCTCGGCAATGCGCGCGGCAGCCTCGACACATTCCGCGACCTTGCCATCGCCAAGAAAAACCAGGGCTCTGCCAAGACCCTCGCCGAGCGCGCCACGATCCAGGCCGCCTATGCCGAAGCGGAAGCCAGCTGGCGCGCCGCCCGTGCCTATCTCTTCGCCGAGATCGACCGTGTGTGGGAGATCGCACAGCAGCCGGGCGAAATCCCCATGGAAATCCGGGCCGATCTGCGCCTTGCGTGCACGCACATGGTGCGCACCTCCGCCAATATCTGCCGTACACTGTACGACCTTGGCGGCGGCGCAGCCCTGTTCGAAACCTCGCCCCTCCAGCGCCAGTTCCGCGACGCTCATGCCGCGACCCAGCATATCGTCACCGCGCCCGCGACTCTCGAGCTCACCGGCCGCGTCCTCTTCGGCCTGCCCACAGATGGCGGCATGATTTGACCAGCCTGACGGTTCTCGTCGATGCCGATGCCTGCCCGGTCAAGGAGGAGGTCTATCGCGTCGCGCTCCGCCACGGCGTGCCCGTCATCATCGTCGCCAATGCCTATCTTCGCATTCCGGAGCATCGCCTCATTTCGCGCCAGGTCGTCACCGACGGGTTCGACGCCGCCGACAACTGGATTGCCGAGCGGGCCGATGCGGCAAGCCTCGTCATCACCGCCGACATATTGCTGGCCCAGCGTGCCCTCGAAAAAGGCGCCCGCGTCCTCTCGCCCACAGGCAAGCCCTTCACGGATGCCTCCATCGGCAATGCCGTCGCGGTCCGCGCCATCCATGCGGATCTTCGCGCGGGGCTTGGCGAGAACGCGCCGCGTGGCGCGCCGCCTTTCTCCAAACAGGACCGCTCGCGCTTCCTGAACGCGATGGAGGTCGAAATGGTCGCCCTGAAAAAGTCGGCGGGCGCCTGACCCGCTGACTTTGTCAATCTCAGGCTGGCACGGCTTCGCGCGGCTGCGCTGCCTTGCTGGTGCGGAACCCGTGATAGCCGGACGCCGCGATCTGGTCGCTCAGTATGCGGTAGACGTCGACGCCGCCGATATAGGCCATGAAGGTGCGCGGCTTTCCGGGTACGTTGGCGCCGATATACCAGCTGTTCGCCTGCGGGAAGAGCGTACTGTTCGCCACCGCCTCATTGTGCGCGGCCCATTCGTCTTCCGCCGCTTCCGTCGGCTCGATCGTGGCCAGCCCGTTCTTGCGCATCCAGGCGATGCAGTCGCTCACCCAGTCGACATGCTGCTCGATCGAGACCAGCATGTTGGAGAGGACCGACGGGCTGGACGGGCCGGTGATCGTGAACAGGTTTGGGAAGCCTGCGACGCCGATGCCCAGATAGGTGTGCGGACCGTTCGCCCATTTGTCGCGCAGGGCGAGGCCACCCTTGCCGCGAATGTCGACATTCATCAGCGCCCCGGTCATGGCATCGAAGCCCGTGGCGAACACGATGGCGTCGAAGGCTTCCTCGCCGGCCCCCGTGCGGATGCCGTTCGGCGTGATGCACTCGATGGGCTGCTTGCGCACATCGACCAGCGAGACATTGTCTCGGTTGAAGGTCTCGTAATAGTTCGAATCGAGACAGGCGCGCTTGGTCGCGAAGGGATACGAGTCCGGCATCATGGATTTCGCCGTTTCCGGATCCTTCACCCGTTCGGCGATCTTTTCACGGATGAAATCCGACGCCCAGTCATTCGCCTGCTGGTCGGTCAGCGTGTCGGTATAGGCGCCCGACAGGGCCGTCAGGATGCCCGTTTCCCACGCCGCCTCATAGGTTTTCCGCCGCTCTTCCGGCGACACCATATGCGCCGACAGCATTGCACGCGGCGGGTCCGGAATGCCGGCCGGATGGTATTTCTGCGCCTCGCGGTATTCGCGGTAATGCTCCTTCATCTCGGAAATTTCCGAATTGGTGAGCGGCCGGTTGCCGGCAGGTAGCGAGAAGGCGGGCGTGCGCTGGTAGACGGTCAGCTGCTTTGCCTGCTCGGCAATCAGCGGGATCGACTGGATCGCGGAGGAGCCTGTGCCGATCACGGCCACACGCTTGCCGGTAAAGTCGACGCCCTCATGCGGCCATTTTCCGGTGATGTAGGTCGGGCCCGCGAAACTGTCGGCGCCCGCAATATCCGGCGCCTTCGGCACCGACAGGCAGCCGGTCGCCATGATCAGATATTGCGCCGAAATCGCCTCGCCGCCATCGGTATAGACAGTCCAGCGTCCGGTCTCCTCATCGTATACGGATCGTGTCACGCGCGTGCCGAAGGTAACGTCCTTGCGCACGTCGAACCGGTCGGCGACATGTTCCGCATAGCGCAGGATCTCCGGCTGGGTCGCATATTTCTCTGACCACACCCAGTCCTGTTCCAGTTCCGGCGAGAAGCCATAGGAATAGGCCATGCTGACGATATCGCAGCGCGCGCCCGGATAGCGGTTCCAGTACCAGGTGCCGCCGACGCCATCGCCCGCCTCGATCACGCGCACCTTGAGCCCCATCTCGCGCAGGCGGATCAGCTGGTACATGCCGGAAAAGCCCGCGCCGACCACCACGGCATCGGCCTCGGAGGACGTCGCAAGGTGGCGCACGATCTGCTCTCCGGCAAACTCGACGGCCTTTGCCTGCGCCGGCAGCATGCCCGGCATGGCGAAGAAATTGTGCATCTGCCGGTCGAACTGTTTGAACACCACCGGTACGCCCGCCGCGCGCAGCTTCGCCGCATAGGCCTCGCTCTCTTCGCGCAGCACGTCGTATTCCGCGGTGATCATCACCGCCGGCGGCAGGCCGGCAAGATCGTCCGACCGCAGCGGTGAGGCATCCGGCTTCAGCCGGTCCGCCGTGTCCGGTGCATAATGCTCCCAGAACCATTGCATCAGCGGCGTGTTGAGCAAGAGCTGGTTGTTCGGGTCGGCATAGCCGGGCGTCGCCATTGCACCGTCCGTCACCGGATAAACCAGCAGCTGCAGCGCAATCTCCGGCCCGCCCGCGGCCTTCGCCTTCTGGCAGACGATCGCGGCAAGGTTGCCCCCGGCACTGTCCCCGCCGACCATCAGCGGCACGTCCGCCCCGGCCAGCGCCTTCACATTCGCCTTCGCCCAGAGAAGTGCATCCCAGGCATCATTGGGCGCGGTCGGATACCTGAACTCCGGCGCCTTGCGGTAATCCACCAGCAGCACGGTGCAATTCGTCCGCTCCGCCAGCTGGCGGCCCAGCGTGTCATACTGGTCGATGTCCGACAGCACCCAGCCGCCGCCATGATAATAGACCAGAACGCCGTTCGACCGGGCCGACGGCTTCAGGCTGCGGGCGCGGAAGCTGCCGCCGTCGCTCGTCGGAATGTCGATTTCCCTCACCTCGGCCATGTCCGGGCCTTCGGGATAGAGCGCCGCGATGGCCCCGCCCACCATCCGGGCTTCAACTGGGTCCATCTCGTGCAGTCCCGGTCCGCCGGCGGCCGCCAGCTGCGCCAGCAGCGCCGTTGTCGCAATGTCGAGATTCATGGCGATGTTCCTCCCTGATTTTTTCAGGAGTATTGCGCCACACCCGTAAGGTGACAATCCGCAACGCCGGGGAAGGGGCCCTCAAATTCGGGAAGGGCACCGTTGGTCCCCTGGTTCCACCGATTTGCGCCATGCATTGACAGGAGCTCGGATTTTCATCCAACTCGGCGGCGTGGCGTGGAGATGACAGACATGCGGGTCCGGTTGCTGGCGCTTGCTGTGAGCGTAGTGGGCTTTACAGGGGCGTGTTCCAGGCCGCCGCCGCAGACGCCCGATCCGGTGCAGAAGATATCGCTTCCTCCGACGAGGGTTTATGACGCCGCCGCGATTGACCCATCGGCCGACGCCTGCACAGATTTCTACCAATATGCCTGCGGCGGGTGGGAGACGAGCCATCCCCGGCCGGCCGATTCCGGCAGCTATTACAGGTCATGGACGCAGTATGCGCGCGAGGTCGACGACTATGTGCGCCAGCTGATCGAAGCAGCCGGGTCCGGCGCCGCCGCCGGAGAGGACGAGCGGAACGTCGCCACATTCTTCCAGGCCTGCATGAATGAGCCGGCGATCGAGGCGGCGGGCCTTGCGCCCTTTGCGCCGCTGTTTTCAGAGATCGACGCGCTGGACTCCGCTGCAGGTGCCGGGGCGGCCCTCGGCAAGGTGTCCGGCCGGCTCAAAAAAGATTTCTATACGAAGTTTCCGCTGCTGCGCCTGTCGCCCTGGGCCGATCCTTCGGAAGGCGGCGCGCTGACGCGCATCTTCGTCAGCGGCGACGTGATCGGATTTCCGGCACAGGATTACTATATCGATCCGGGCGAGGAGGCCGCCGCGCTGCGCGCTGCCTATGTCGCATACCTCGCAGGCACACTGACCGATCTCGGCTATCCGGAACCAACGGCTCAGTCCTTTGCTGAGCGGATCCTTGCACTGGAGACCGCGATTTCCTCTGCGGGCCAGTCTGCGGCCGAGGAAAGGAATGAGGCGGCCGGCGCTGACGGGCTCGCAAGCCTTGAAGACGTGGCGGCGGCCTATCCCAATATCGACTGGGCCGGACTGCTGGCGCAGCGGGGCGCCGATCCCCTGCCGGACGCGGTGTTCATCGCCGACGCCGAACAGATTGCGGTCGTCAATGATTGGATGACGGACGAAAATCTTGACGTCCTCAAAGCCTATCTCAAGCTGGCACTTGTCGTCGACTACAACGCCGTCATGCCCGCGACATTCCGCAGCCGGAATTTCGATTTCTTCAGCAGGAAGGTGAGGGGACACGAAAAACCCCCGCCACGCTGGCGCACCTGCGTCGGCCTGACCAAGGTGGTGATGCCGGAAGCCGTCAGCCGCATGTTCATCGCATCCACCGGCATCGGCGAAAGCAAGGCCGCCTCGCTCGGCGTCTTTGCGGACATCCGTGACGAAATGCACCGCCGCATCGACACTGCAGACTGGATCGGCGACGACACGCGCGCCGCTGCGCTGGCAAAGCTCGGCCAGCTTCGGGCGAGCTTCGTTGCCCCCGATGCCTGGCTCGACGATCCCGCCCTGAAAGCCGTTCCGGACGCGGCGGCCGCAACCGCCCTGGACTTTTCAATGTCCCGGCGGCTGCGGGATTTCGCCCAGGCCGGCACCCCGATGGACATCAATGACTGGTTCGATCCGCCGATCTATGTGAGCGGGTTCCAGGTCAACGAGACCAACGCAATCTATGTCACCGCGGCCCAGATGCTGATGCTGGACATCGGCTCCGGCGACCTTGCGGTCGAGTATGCCGGCCTCGGCGTGTTTGTGGCGCATGAACTGTCGCACGGCTATGACCGGCTCGGCAGCCAGTATGACGGCGCCGGGCGCACGCGCGACTGGTGGACAGAAGCCGACGGGCAGGCCTTCGACGGCCGCATGCAGTGCATCGCCGAAGAAGCCTCGACCTATGCCTATCCGTCCGGCGACCCGGTCAATGGAGCCCTCGTCGTCTCGGAAGAAGCCGCCCAGATGACGGGGCTGGACCTTGCCTACGCCGCCTTCCAGCGGGCGAGGGCGGGCAAGCCGCTGCCCGAGCGCGATGGCCTGACGGCCGACCAGCGCTTCTTCACCGCCGCCGCGCAGACCTTCTGCATTCAGGCCTCTGAGGAAAGCTGGCGCTTTATCTCCAGTTCGGACAGCCATATGTGGGGCGCGCCCGGCATCAACATGGTGATGAAAAACTCGCCGGCCTTCGCCGCCGCCTTCAACTGCAAGGCAGGCGACCCGATGGTGAAACCGGAAGCGGACGTCTGCCGGACCTGGTGATCCGGGTCAGCGGCGGGCACCTGAAAATCATAGGCTCATCTGGCTCTGCGTCGTCAGGGCCACCAGCTTGCCTTCCGCCGTTTCGATACGGGTCTGCCAGACCTGGAGGCGGCGGCCGGTGCTGATGGGGGTCGCGGTCGCTGTTAGGACCGTGCCTGCCGGGGCGGCGGCGATCAGATTGGTCTTGCTCTCGGTCGTGGTCGTGCCTTTGGCGCCTTCAGGCAGGTTGAGGAAGGCGCCGAGGGCGCCGGCACAGTCGGCCAGCGTCATCAGGAAGCCGCCATGGGCGATGCCGCCGGCCGTGCAGAGGTCGGCTCGCACGGTGGCGGTCACGCTGACCCGGTCCTTTGTGGCGCCGGTGACTTGAAGGCCGATGACCCCGGCAAAGGGCATGGCGGCGGCGAGGGCGGACAGCTGGTCTGGGCTCATGGCGTTTCATTCCTGGGGGTACTTGGGGGGTGCTGCACCGTGTCCGGAGCCTTGCCGGAGCCTCTGCGGAGGATTTTCCGGAGTGCCGGCGCGGCGCAAAATTCTGCAAACACGTCACTCTTTCCCACACCCCGCTGTGGGACAAGCCGTCACCGCGGGGCAGGGGCGGACACTTGCCCTTAACGCCTGAAGTGCTAGAGGCCGGACATGAACGGCATCACACTCCACAAGGGCGACCTGCCGGCTGGCCTCGATTTCGGCCCCGTCGTCGCCATCGACACCGAGGCCATGGGCCTCAATCTGCAGCGCGACCACCTGACCCTGGTGCAATTGTCGTCCGGCGACGGAACGGCACATCTGGTGCAGCTGGGCCGCGATTATGACTGCCCGAACCTCAAGGCGCTGCTGACCGATCCCAAGGTCGTCAAGCTGTTCCATTTCGCCCGGTTCGACGTGGCCATGATGCGCCGCTGGCTGGGTGTGGACTGCGCGCCGATCTGGTGCACCAAGATCGCCTCGCGCCTCGCCCGCACCTATACCGACCGGCATGGCCTGAAGGATGTCGCCCGTGAAGTCGCCGGGGTGGAGCTGTCCAAGGCGCAGCAGAGTTCCGACTGGGGCAGTGCCGAGCTGAGCGATGCCCAGATGCAGTATGCGGCCTCGGATGTGCTGTACCTGCACCGGATCAAGGAGGGCCTCGAGGCCATGCTGGTGCGCGAGGGCCGGATGGGGCTCGCCCAGGCCTGCTTCGACTTCCTGCCCGTGCGGGCGCGGCTCGACCTGGAAGGCTGGGCCGGCGAGGACATTTTCGCGCACAGCTGACAGAACTGTCATGCCTTCGACGCTTTTGTTGCAGACATATCGAAGGTAAACACTGCAAGTTCTTGCACAGGTTCCGCCGTTTTTCATGGATGTAGCAACGCATCACGACCCGGTCTCCCTCTGGGCCCCCCGCCGCCAGCTCACGCTGGCGCAGGCGCGCCGGAGGTCGGAACGTGTGCGCCTTCTGCGAATGGCGTTTGTGGCCTGCGCGGCGATTTCCATCGGGTTTTTTGCCGGTCACATCATCAAGAGCGCCCTCAGCCGCGATGCGGCGCCCGTTCAGGTTTCGGAGGACGAAACGGTGACGATGCTCAATCCACGCTTCACGGGGCGGGATTCAGCGGGGCAATATTTCCAGATTACGGCAGACGCCGCGCGGCGGCGGCGCACGGAGGACCAGACGGTCGACTTGGTCGGTCCGGTCCTGCGCGATGAAACGGGCAGCGAAGTGCGGGCCCCGTCGGGCATGTACAATCGCGATGCCGGCATTCTCGAACTGTATGAAGACGTGCGCATCAGCGATAATACGGGCTATACGTTCCGTACTACCGGTGCGCGCGTGCATGTCGGGGAAGGGCGGGTCGAAGGCCTCTCGCCATTGGAAGGCACCGGTCCCCTTGGCGATATCCGTTGCGACTCGTATGAAGTTCTGGAAGACGGAAACCGGATTGTCTGCAAGGGCAATGTCCGGACAGTGATCTATCCCGCGCCCGCGGAAGAGGCGCAGACAGGTGAAGGTGAAACAGATGGCTCCCACTAAGGTATTCGGGGCACTGGCCGCGCTGGCGTTTCTGGCTGCGCCGGCCTTTGCGCAGATTTCGTCGGAAGGCGGGCCGATCTATATCAATTCGGACCGTACCGAGAGCCTTGAGCGCGAGCGCAAGGTGCTGCTGATCGGCAATGTCGACATCCAGCAGGGCACCGCCCGCCTTCGTGCCAACCAGGTCACGCTGGTCTTTGCGGGCAAGCAGGGCGGCAATGGCCCAAGCGGCCTCGGCGGCAGTTTCGGCCAGATCCAGTCGATGATCGCCGAGGGCGAGGTCTTCTATGTCACCCCCGAGCTGAAAGCCAAGGGCAACCGCGGCGTCTATGAAGCTGCGGCAGACACGATCACCATGACCGGCGAGGTCGCCCTGATGCGGGGCCGCGACGTTGCTGAGGGTGAAACCCTGAAACTGGAGATCGGTAACCGGCGCACGACGCTCGATGGCGGCACCGGCCGCACCCGCATGATGATCGATCCGGATGCCCAGGGCGGCGAGACCAATTAAATTTGAAAAGGATCGTGAAACCGATCTTAAGCATATCAGATTAAGCAGGAACCGGGGCAACAATTCCCCGCAATGCAAGGGATTCCAACAGAGATGACCGAGTCGGCCGAAGGCCTTGTCGCGAAGAATATTGCCAAGTCCTTTGGCAAGCGACAGGTCGTGCGCGATGTGTCTCTGTCCCTGCAGCGTGGAGAAGTGGTTGGCCTGCTTGGACCCAACGGGGCCGGCAAAACGACCTGCTTTTACATGATCATGGGCCTGATCGGTGTCGATTCGGGAACCATCTCGATCGACGGCGAAGATGTAACCCGTCTTCCGATGTATCAGCGCGCACGCCTTGGCGTGGGCTATCTTCCGCAGGAGGCCTCGATTTTCCGGGGCATGACGGTGGAAGAAAACGTCATGGCGGTGGCAGAACTGGTCGAAAAAGACCGCGCCGCCCGTATGGCACAGGTCGATAGCCTGCTCAGCGAACTGCATGTGGAACACCTGCGTGGACAAGCCGCCACTTCCCTTTCCGGGGGTGAACGGCGCCGCGTGGAAATTGCCCGTGCGCTCGCTTCCCGTCCGAGCTTCATGCTACTGGACGAACCGTTCACCGGTATCGACCCGCTCGCCATCTCCGACATTTCCGAACTGGTCCGCTATCTCAAGCAGCGCGGCCTGGGCGTCCTGATCACGGACCACCAGGTGCGCGAGACGCTTCAGATCGTCGACCGGGCCTATGTGATGTATGATGGTGAAGTCCTCTTCAACGGCACGCCTGAAAGCGTGTTGAAGAACGAAGACGTGCGCCGGGTCTATCTGGGTGAACAGTTCGCCGCTTGATCGAAGGGCGCGGGCTAGGGAATGAAACAGTCACTCGACATGCGCCAGGGCCAGTCCCTGGTAATGACGCCGCAACTGCAGCAGGCGATCAAGCTGCTTCAGCTTTCCAACCAGGAACTTGCCGAATTCGTCGAGGCCGAGATCGAGCGGAATCCGCTGCTGAACAAGAGCGAGGAAAGCGACAGTCCGTCTTCGGAAGGCGAGGAGCCGAAGCGCCGCGAACAGTTGTCGCTGGACGATTCTTCCGGCCTCGGAGAAGCGCGCGACCAGCTCGATGCGCCGGGTGAAGATGTTTATGAGCCGGGCACCGGATCGGATGCGGCCATGCCGGCCGGGGCCTCCGGCCCGTCTGCCAAGGCCGACTGGTCGGGTATCGGCGGCGGCAATGGCGGCGGTGAAGATTATGATTTCGCTGCCAATCTGTCCTCGGATGTCACCCTGCATGAGGCGCTGCACGAGCAGCTGAACCTTGCGGGCCTTTCCAATGCTGACCGCCTGATCGCGGCGCGTCTGATCGACGAAACGGACGAGGCCGGCTACCTGCGTGCTCCGCTCGAGGATATTGCCGAAGCGCTCGGCGCCGATGTCGCCAATGTCGAGGCGGTGCTTCATGTGTGCCAGGGGTTCGAACCGACGGGCGTGATGGCTCGCTCCATTCCGGAATGTCTCGCGCTGCAGCTGAAAGAGCGCGGCCGCTACGATCCGGCCATGGAGGCGATGATCGAGAATCTCGCCCTCGTCGCCAAGCATGACCTGAAGACGCTGTCGGACCTTTGTGGTGTCGGCAAGGAAGATCTGATGGACATGATGGCGGAGCTGCGCCAGCTCTCGCCGAAGCCCGGCGCCGGCTTCTCCAGCGATACCACGGTCGCCGTCGCCCCTGATGTCTTTGTCCGTGAGCTGCCGAATGGCATGTTTGCTGTGGAACTGAATTCTGACACGCTGCCGCGCGTGCTGATGGACAAGGCCTATTATGCCGAAGTCACGGCCCTGCCGATGCGCGACAAGGAAAAGGAATTCATTTCCGAATGCGCGGCCTCTGCCACCTGGCTGATCAAATCGCTGGACCAGCGCGCGCGCACCATCCTGAAAGTTGCAAGCGAGATCGTGCGCCAGCAGGACGCCTTCTTCGCGCACGGCGTCGCGCACCTGCGCCCGCTGAACCTGAAACAGGTTGCGGACGCCATTGAGATGCACGAGTCGACTGTTTCGCGCGTTACGACCAACAAATACATGTCGACCCCGCGCGGCATGTTCGAGCTCAAATATTTCTTCTCCGCCGCCATTCCGGCCACAGGGGGAGGGGAGGCCCACTCGGCCGAAGCCGTCCGTCACCGGATCAAGCATCTGATCGAAAACGAGGATAAGGACGAGGTCCTCTCCGATGACCAGATCGTCGAAATCCTGACCGGCTACGGCATCGACATCGCCCGCCGCACGGTCGCGAAATACCGCGAAAGCCTGAACATTCCGTCCAGCGTGCAGCGCCGCCGGATCAACCGCGCTAGTTAGCGCAGGCAGCCTCCGGCGCCACTTCTTCGGCGCATGCAAACATGTCGTTCAGATAGGCCGCCAGTCGCACGCCGCCTTTTGAGAGCTGCTGGCGCAGCGGGGCACGGGTGGCGTAGATGTATTCCCATTTCAGGATCTGGTGATCCGGATAGATCGTGTCGCGCAGTGCTGCGCTCTCATCAATCCACTGCTCCGGTTGGGCGACAGACCAGACAAGCAGGTCTTCCGTGGTGATCTTGCTTGTCAGCCAGTCCGTCCATTCCGTGTACGACAGTTCCTCATAATTGATCAGGTCTTCGTCCCAGACCGCGTGCAGATTGGTGAGCTTGTCGAAGAAATAGCACGTGAAGAAATTGCCGCCACGGTCCTTGCCATTGCCGGCGTGAAGCGGCTGGTGCAGGTCGCCGACGATGTGGATGATGAAACGCAGGGCCAGCTGGCGATCTTCCAGCGAGGCGGCTGGGTCGGCTGCAATCGCGCGGAATTTGGCGAGCGCGGTCATCGCGTCGCCTTCTGGCGGAGCGCCGACTTCGTGATAGTGCTGGCCTTCAGGCACGGTCACATAGTGCCAGGGATTGGCTTCCGAGCGCCAGAAATCGGACGGGTCCGAGCGCATGAAGTCCGGCCAGTCGGCGGCCTCGGCCATGCCTTCCGGACCCAGAATATCTTTGACGGCCGCGGCGGCTTCGTCGGTGAGATACCGGTCTGCAATTTCGGCGACGACGCGGTGGCCCGTCTTGCCCCACGCAAAGGCGGGGGAGGCGGCGGCGCAGGCGAGGATCAGGCTGAGGATCAGGCGGTGCATGGGAAGGTCTCCGGGAGTAAGGGGGATCAGGAGGTGGCGAGGAGGGCGTCGACCTCGCGGCGTGACGGCAGGCTGGGCTGGGCGCCGGGGCGCGTGCAGGAGAGAGCGCCGGCTGTGACGGCAAAACGCAGGGCCTCGTCCGGTGCGCGGCCTTCCAGCAGGGCGACCGTCAGCGCCGCCGTGAACGTATCGCCCGCGCCGACCGTGTCGACCACATGCACCTTGGGCGGGGCGGCAAGGGCGATATCTTTCCCCCCCCGCCAGAGCACGGCGCCTTCTGCGCCCAGCGAAACCGCGACAAAGGCACCGGACGCGTGCAGCCGGTCGCCATAAACGGCGGCCTCGGTCTCGTTGACGCTGATGAGATCGGCCTCGGCCAGCAATTCGTCCGGCACGGGCAGGGCAGGGGCGAGGTTCAGGCTGACAAAGCCCGTCGCGCGCCGCATGGCCGCGATCAGGACCGGAACGGGCACTTCGAGAACGCCCATCATGTGCTCGATCGGCAGGAAATCGACATCGTCCGGACGCAGGGAATTGTTCGCACCGGGGCAGACGACAATCTGGTTTTCACCATCAGCAGAAACCGCGATCAGGGCCGCGCCGGTCGTCTCGCCATTGATGTGGGATACATTGGAAAGCTCGACGGCGCCCTCCTGAAGCAGGTGCAGGGCTTCGGTTGCCATATCGTCCGCGCCGACCGCCCCGACCAGCTGAACCTCCGCGCCGAGCCGCTTTGCAGCCAGTGCCTGGTTCGCGCCCTTTCCGCCGGGGTGGCGGGCGAGGCGGGCATTGGTCACGGTTTCGCCGGGCCGGGGCAGGTGCGGCCCCGTCGCCACGATGTCGAGATTGATGGATCCGACGACAGTGATCATGCGGCCTCCAGTATCCGTTCAATCAGGCCGAAGAATTCATCGGCATCGGCCGCGGTCACCCAGTCATGCGGGCCGCCGGCAGAAAAATCCGGGCAGGTCTGGCCAAAGCGGTCGCCGGCGTCCGTCACCACGCTGACCGTCGCAGCGCGCGTCTCGAAGATGTGCGGGGCGAGCAGCCAGGCGACCGTCGACGGGTCATGCATCGGTGATTTGCGCCCTTCCTTCCAGCGGCCCTCAAGTGCGTTTCCAGCTTCCAGCAGGCGCACCATGATCGAGGCCTTCTCGGATTTCAGCGCTTTCAGGCGGTCAATGCGCGGCAACTCGGCGCGCACCGTATGGGTCACGTCGAGGCTCATCACCGTCGCCGGAATGCCGGAATTGAACACGATGGCCGCGGCATGCGGATCGGCAAAGACGTTGAACTCGGCCGTCGGCGTGATATTGCCGCCCTCGCTGTCCGCGCCGGCCATCAGGACAAGCCGTCCGATGCTGGCGGCAATCGACGGGTCCAGCACCAGCGCGGCCGCGATATTGGTCATCGGGCCGGTGACCACCAGGATGTATTCCTGCGGCTTTGCCGCGCCCAGTGTCTTGATGAGGTGGCTGACGGCGTGTGCGGGTTCCAGCGGGCGGTCCGGCTCGAACGGGTCGAGCCCGGCAATGCCGCTGTCGCCGTGGAAGTCTTCTGCCGTGACCGGCGTGCGCAGCATCGGGCCGGGGCAGCCGGCAAAGACCGGCACGTCCATCCGGTCCATCAGCTGGCACAGGATGCGTGCGTTTCGGCTGGTGAGGCTCAGCGGAACATTGCCGGCGACCGTTGTGATCGCGCGCACGTCCAGCTGCGGGCTCAAGAGGGCCATCATCAGCATGACGGCATCGTCGACGCCGGGGTCGCAGTCGATGATCAGGGGAGGGGGGGCGTAGGTCAGGATCTTGCCGCTCTCAGTTCGGCGATGGCCTCAAGGAAGGGCTGTTCGAGGGGCGGGCTCTCCATGGGCTGGCCGAGCGCCTCAAGCGCCATGTCCGCGGTGACGCGCTGCTTCTTCCGCCCCACCAGTCGGGCGATCATGCGGCTCGTGGCAATCGTGCGCCCGCCGGAAACGAAAGCGTGGCGAAAGCACATATAGGTGCCGTCCCAGCCGACCATCTGGGTCTGCACCTCGAATGCCTGCGGGAAGCTGATCGAACGGAAATAGGTTAGCGATTCATGCTGGATAACCGGCACCCAGCCATGCTTGCGGAAGACGCGCATGGTGCCGGAACGGCCCATGAAATTCATGATTCCGAGGTCCGTGAACGAGGCGTAGCGCGAATTGGTCATATGGCCGAGCATATCATGGTCGCCGATCCAGACCTTCGAGCGGATCGTGTGCACGTCCATGAAATGGGTGCGCTCTTTCGAGAAATAGGAAGCCAACAGGATCCGAAGGAGCCGGAAAAACAGGTTCATGGGGCCGGGGCTACTCCTGCACAGGATACAACACATGACGGCAAGGCGCCCCGTAACGCACAAGGCGCTGCGGCCCAACCCTCCTTGTCTGACTATGCGTTGCGCCGCGATGAATTCAAGCCGCTACCCGCAACGGGACCATGGCCCAAAAAAAGAGGGGCCAGCTTTTGGGCCGGCCCCGTCAAACAGTTTAAGATGGAGAAGCACCAAAACAGTTGCTTCACCCTGCCTATGCGCGAGCGGCAAAAAGAGTTCCCGCATTTCGCAGAAAAAGCTTCAGGTTCCGGGTTCCTGTCAGTTGCCTGTATGAGGCCGGCGGCTGAACAGGATCAGCAGGGCGACGAGGCCGATGGATGTGCCCTGGCTCGAGAACAGCTCCAGCATGACGGCGAAGAACCAGGACGGCAAATTGGTGCGTGACTGGGCCTCGGTCAGGATATTGCCCGAGCCCAGACCCAGCAGTTCTGCATTGGCCGCATCGATGCGGGCCTGCAGGTCGTCGCGGCGTTTGGCGAGGCCGAGTTCGTTCTGGGCGTCGCGATAGGGCTTCTGTTCAGTCCGTCCGACCCGCTCGACTTCCGCGATGTAAGCCTCCAGCCCTTCGACTGAGCGGGTTTCGGGCGGAATGCCCTCCAGCTGGCGGCGCCAGTCGGTGATCTGGGCTTCGAGAATGTCCCGGTTGGTGCCCGCGCGCGTCAGTTCGGCGGCGGCGGCCTGGTTGTTGGCGGAGATATAGGCTTCCGTGCCGATGATGGAGGTCGCCATGCCGGCAAGGGCGAAGAGCAGGGCGCGCCAGCCTTCCTTCATCCGCTTGTTGGCCGTGTGCCAGTAGAAGAAGGTGAAGCCGCCGAACGAGATGACCGCCGCGATCACGCCGGTCCAGCCCCAGACATTCGATTGCAGTGGGTCGGCGACCGAACTGGAAAAGGACTGGTAGTTGGCAAAGCCCGAAAGGCCCGCTGCGGCAAGGCCCGCGCAGAGAAATACCAGCGAAAGCAGGGCGATGATCAGCTTCTCGCCGTTAAAGGGCTTCTTTTCTTTCGGCTTGGGCGGCGGAAAGCGGACATCCATGCGGTCGGAATGGTCGAGCGTGTGGACCTTTGGTTTCTGTTTCGCGAGGGCGCGGCCGGGCCGGATCGGGGCTGGGCTGAAGTCTGCCGTCACCGGTTCGGGAGGAGGCTCATCCTCATGAATGATCTCTGCATCGAGTTCCGGAATGGCCGGGAGCCGGTCGCGCGCGGCGTCTTCCTTCAGGCGGATCAGGTCAGCGAAACTGCCATGGCTTTCGCAGGCGCTGCACCAGAATGTGCCGAGGTGCGGATGCAGGATGAGCGTGTTGTCGCCGGACGCGCGGCAGTCGGCCGTCAGGTCGCAGGTCGTGCGGACTTCGGTTTCGTCCTGGCTCGCGGAAAAGTCGATGCCGAGCTTTTCGAGCTGTGCGATTTCCCGAAGAAGGCGCTCATCCGCCATGAAGACTGCCCCCGCTTGAATCCGGCATTCCCGCTGGCCCTTGTCTATCCGAAACAGATTTCCTGCGTCACCCCTGCGGTACACGCAGCTTTGCGCTTTACCCCGTTGAAACACCGCTTAATTATGTCTTAACACGGTGTGCCGGAGAATGCCGGCATGAGCCTTCGCGGCCGCGGAGGCGAGGAGGGAAAGAAAACCATGACACTGCCGCGCTCGCTCGCGATTCCGAAAACCTGGAAGACGTTTAACTTCGCCAGTTTCTTTTCGGCGTTCGGATATCCTGTCCTGGGGGTGGCGCTGTTCGTGACCATGGCCCTGCTGGGCATTTTCCTGAGCGCGCTGACGCTGCACTGGTGGTATTTCGCGATTGCCGCGGGCGTCGTCGCGTTCACGATTTTCGTGTGCAATGCCGGCATCGGTCCGCTGCACCGCATCCTGCAGCACCGGGCGGGCGAACTGGCCGTGCCGGGACAGATCATGACGATGGTCAATCTGATGATCGCCATGCAGGGCAATGTGAAGGACTGGGTGAACTATCATTCCCAGCACCACCGCTTTTCGGACAAGCCCGGCGACCCGCACAACCCGTTCGAATCCAAGCGCTGGGCCTGGGTCGGCTGGATCCTGTGGCGCGACAAGAAAGATACTGCGCGCCCCCTGGCGATCTGGCTGAAGAACCAGCCCGTGATTGTCTGGATGGACCGTTTCTACAATGAAATCAGCCTTGTCATCCATTTCGTGATTCCGGCGATCGTCTACCTGATCGTGTGGGCAGCGGGCGGCTCGCTGGTGCTGACGGCGCTGATCCATGCGAGCGTGGTGATCGGCCGGGCGATCCAGTTTCACGCGACGGTGTATGGCATCAACGTGCTGGGCCATCTGAAGACACCGGTCTGGGCTGACCACATGATCGGGCTGCTGACGGGCGGGGAGGCTTTCCACGACCATCACCATGACCAGCCGGTGAGCGCGCTGCACCGCCCGCGCAAGGGCGTGTGGAACCGGATCGTGGACTATAACGGCTCTATCCTCCTCGCGATGGAGAAGATTGGCTGGGTGCGTAATCTGAAAATCGCACCGCAGTTCGCGTGACATTTGATGCGGATAAGATCCGGAATATTGTAGGGAAAACAATCGGAAGCGGTCCGAACTGATTTCGGACCGCTTTTTTGTTGCGGCTGGCTGGGAACGTGCCAGACGCCGCCTTGCGGGTGGTGGATGGTTCGCTATAGATGGGGCCACCGCGCCAACCGCCGGACCTGGCCTCAGGTTGGCCCTGTACAATCGGACAGACCATTTTCGGGGGCAGACAATGGTTCAACTGCGCGTAATTGCCATCGCACTTCTTTGCGTATTCCTCATTCCACTGAACAGTCAGGCACAGGGGTTTGAAGAACGCTATTCCGGCACACTGCAATGCCCCGGCGGCAATGAAACTGTCCAACTGCACCTGCACTACAATGACGGGCTCACAGCAGCTACAGGCGACGCAATTTACCAACTCTCCGGACGCCGGGGAACGCGCAATCTCGTGCTGCGCTCGGACGATGGAACGCAGTTCACCGCGACTGGCGAGCACGCGGGCAGTGCGCCCGTCACGATCACTCGTTCGGCCAGCGGCTATGTCAATTTCCAGAGCCCAGCAGATTACTGCCCTGGACAGGCCTGTCTCGACCTGCAGCGCGGCTCCATTGATACCACAAAGTTCCATCCGCTGCCCTGGATCGGCAAGAGACCCGACACGGTCATCGACGGACGCACCTTCTGGGATGTGCTGGAGCTGACCTCTGACGAACAAACCGATGCAGAGTATACGGCGAATTGGAACGCCCTGATTGAGGGGTGCACATTCGAGCCGGTTACGGTGGACTATTATGTCAACAACGACACGCTCAGCCGGATATCGCATCGAAAATTCATCGTCGCAACGGAAGGGACATGCAGCGACGGGCGGATTATCAAGGCCTATTCGGAACGCTCCGGCCTGCTTTTTGCGCACACGGACCTGCCAAGCGAGAGAGACCGCGTCGTCACCTGGCGCGGCAATGCCTGCCTGCAGAAGCCGGACGCCGAATCCTTCTTCTATTGCGATGTGCAGGATGGCGGACTGATCTGCCACGTCGAACGGGCCGATCCGTCCTTTTCCTGTGCCTCGCCTGCGCCGGAGATCGAGCGGCGCATTTCCTTCCGCAAGCAGCTCCAGTCAGAGCCTGTCTGCAGACAGGAGTGGAACTTATGTGCAAATCCGGTCTGGCGTCCGGAAGATTCCGTATTTGGAAGTTGCATGGGTGCGAGCGGTGCCTACGAAACGGTCTGCAGCGGCGGTCCCGGAACGGCCAGCCTCATCGGCCCGCCGACTTCCCTCACGCTGCCTGAGGAACTGGCTTTTGCGCAGGGCGCGGCGGCCAGCACCCCCCTGACCGCAGACACCATGATCGAAGTCCTCGATGCCTCCACTGGACATACCATCCTCGTGCCCGCCGGGCGGTTGGCGGAGCAGCGCCTGCAAGCCGCCGAAGCGGAACGTCTGGCCGCACAGAAGCGTGAGGAGGAACTTGAAGCCTACAGGAAAGCCTACGCCGCCAACCGCGCCGCGGAAAAAGCCGAGGAAGAAGCCAGGCATCAGGCTGAACTCGAAGCGGAAAGGGCAGAATTGGACCGCATGCTGAAAAGCGGCGGCGTCCCGGCGCCTCTGGCCGGTTATGCGCAGTTCACAATGACGGCCTATGTGGGGCAGGTCAAAGAGCCGGCCGGAAAAAAAAAGCTGGCACGCAATGTACGTCCGCTATGACAACACCGATCCGGCGCACGCCTTTGAAGGGTTCACATATTTCGGACTGGGCGCGACGGTGGGCGGCAATGATTGCGCGGGTCTGTTCAGACTGGCCGACGGCGCGGTCGACCCGGACAGTCTGGTCTATTTTGATCGCGCCGCCTGTCCGGCCGATGTTGTGGTGACATTCGAAAATGACCGGCCGGTCATGAGTCTGCGTGGCCCGAACGGCAGGACAGGCGATGCGCGAGCTCTAACCCCGACGCCTCCAGCCGTGACGGGGGCCATTCCCATGCCGGACAGCTGGGACAAGATCGTGGCCCAGTACACTCAGAACTAAAGGCGGGGTGGCGACTTCGCGCTTGCGGGCGGAAACAATCCGTCTGATCAAAAGCGATTCCTGATTCGGAAGTTTTTTCTTGCGCCATCCAAATTCCTCCCCATCTCCTCACGCACGGCCGGGGGGCAAACACGGAGGATTCCGCATGGCCCAACCCAAGACGCATTCCTATATTCTTCTCGACCGGACAGGCTCCATGTCCTCGATCTGGGTCGAGGCGCTGAGCTCGGTGAACGCCTATGCCGGGGGCATCTCCTCGCAGGCCGGCGACATCGAGCCGGACATTACCCTCGCCGTCTTCGACGCCCAGGACGGGCTGCAGTTCGACGTTCTGCGCCGTTCGGTGAAGGCTAGCGGCTGGCAGAACGTGACCAACAATGAAGCGAGCCCGCGCGGCATGACGCCCCTGTTCGACGCCATCGCCCGCATCATTGCTCTCGCCGAGGCCGACAATCCCGACAAGGCGGTCATCGTCATCATGACGGACGGGGAAGAGAACGCGTCCCGCGAGGTGAAGAAGGAAGGCGTGAAAGCGGCCCTCGACCGCGTCGAGAAACGTGGCTGGGAAGTCGTCTTCCTCGGCGCCGAGTTTGCGAACTTCGCGGATGCCGACGCCGTGGGCATCGCGTCTCACCGCTCCATGGCGATGTCGGCGCCGATGATGCGCGGCTCCATGGAAAAACTCGCGCGCAAGTCTCAGGCCTATTACCAGAATGCCGAAGCGAACGTCATGTTCGACGAGACCGACCGCGCCGAAGCAGGCGAGGCCGATGTGCAGAAGCGCAAGAGCACCGGCTTCTTCAAGTCGAAGAAATAGTCCGAATCTGAACACCCGTTCAGCCAGAACGGCCCGCCGGGGAACCGGCGGGCCGATTTCCTTCCAAACAGCTATGTTCGGCCACAGACGCGCCCCAATCCTCGGGAAATCTGCAAGGACAGAAGACCGGGAAAGGGACGCCCCATGAAATCGCTCATCTCATTGCTCGCCGCCGGGACCGCCGCCATCGCGCTGGCCGGCGCGGCCTCCGCCAAGCCTGCGACGCCGACGGATATCGTCGCGATTGATCCGGGTGCGGTACATTCCTACATCCTGCTCGACCGGACGGGCTCAATGTCCGACATCTGGGACGAAGCGCTTGGCTCGGTCAATGCCTATGCCGCGAGCGTCGGCGAGGCGGACGAGGGCGAGATCGACGGCGCCGACATTGAGACGGATGTGACGCTTGCCGTGTTCGACTATCAGGACGGCATGCAGTTCGACGTGCTGCGCGATGGCGTGAAGGCCGAAAACTGGGCGAACGTCACCAATGATGAAGCCAATCCGCGCGGCATGACGCCCCTGTTCGATGCCATCGGGCGCATGGTGAACCTCGCCGAAGCCGACAAGCCGGAAAAGGCCGTCATCGTCATCATGACGGATGGGCTCGAAAACTCCTCCCGTGAACTGACGAAAGAGGGCGCAAAGGCCGCGCTCGACCGGGCCCGTGCCAAGGGCTGGGAGGTCGTCTTCCTCGGCGCAGAATTCGCGAGCTTCGATGATGCGGAAGGCATCGGCATGGATGCCTCCAAGACCATGGCGGTCGGGCAGGGCAGCATGCAGAACTCGATGTCGGCCCTCGCCAAGAAATCCCGTGCTTATGGCAAGGGCGAGGAAGCCGAGATCGAATTCAACGAACAGGACCGCGCGCTTGCCGATGAGGAAGGCGTGAAGGAACGCCAGGGGCAGTAGGCCCCGTCACGGAACGAGGCCGGGCCGCCTCCGCCGTGACCCCCTGCACGCGACACGCCCGGACCCGGAAGCCCGCTCCCTGCCAGGTGGAGCGGGCTTTTTGCTGCACGTTGGCCAGTCTGGTTGACGGGCGGTTAACTCCTGCTGAGCAGTATGCACGCTGATCCCGTGGGTCTTTGAGTCCATGGCAATATTCTCTGTTCCGGTGACACAGTATGGCTCAGGCGACCCACGATACGAATGAAGTGCCCTTCAGCTTCGACGAGCTGTTCTTCTCCCGCACGGACGAGGCGGGCATCATCCGCTTCGGCAACGCCGTGTTCCAGCGGGTCTCCATCTATGAATGGGACGAACTGCTGAACAAGCCGCACAAGATCGTGCGCCACCCGGATACACCGCGCGCCGTGTTCCATCTCTTGTGGGATACAATCAAGGGTGGATGGCCGATCGGGGCCTATGTGAAGAACCGGGCGAAGGACGGGCGCCACTATTGGGTGTATGCCATCGTGACGCCGGTCGAGGGCGGCTTCCTGTCGGTGCGCCTGAAGCCTTCGAGCGATGTGTTCAAGGTCGTGCGCCAGCTCTATCCGGAATTCTCGGCGATGGAGCGGCAGCAGAAACTGGAACCCGGCGAGAGCGCGGGCCTGCTGATGGAGCGGATTCAGGGGCTCGGTTTCGAGACTTATACCGCCTTCATGACCGCCGCGCTCGGCAAGGAACTCGCCGCGCGTGACGCGCAGCTGGGCAACCCGGCCGATCCGACCCTGCGCCATTTCGACCTGCTGCTCGACTCTGCCCGCCACCTGCAGATCCAGGCCGGCCGCATCATCGATGCCTACAAGCTGAACGAGATCGTGCCGACGAATTTCCGGATCCTTGCCTCCCAGCTCGGCCAGGAAGGCGCCGCGATCGGCGTCATCTCCAACAATTATGCCATGCTCTCCGAAGAGATGCGCGGCATTCTCGAAACATTTGTGGCGTCGGCCAAGGACGTCGAACAGGCGATCAGCGTCGGCTATTTCATGGTGTCGACGGTGCGTGTGCAGCGCGAACTGGTCGACTATTTCGTTACGGAATCCGATTCCGCCGCGAACATCACGGAAATGGACCTGTTGAGTCGTCAGCGTGCGGCCTATATCGCCCGCGCCAAGGCCGGCTTGCAGGAGATCGGCGCCAAGGTTGCCGGCTTCCGCCAGTCCTGCCTGGAGCTTAACCGGCTGGCCACTGGCCTCGAAGTGATGCGGGTGATCGGCAAGACGGAATGTTCGCGTCACCTCGCCGTGAAGGACCGGGTCGACAAGCTGCTGAGCGACCTACAGGTGTTCCAGCGGACGATTGCCGGCGCACTGCGCGAAATCGAAAGCCTGAACAACACGATCGAGGTCGAGACGGACCTCCTGATCGAACAGGCTGACGCAGCCGCATAATCGCGCCGACCGGACGTGACGCTGGGCCGCGGTCTGGATAATCTGCCGCGCATGACCCGCCGCAAGCGCTCATCCATCCGACAGGGAACCTGGCGCCGGGTGCTGGCCTATGGGGCGGCGCTGGCTGCAGGCGCGGGCGTGCTGCAATGGCCGCAACACAGGGAGAGTGTCGCATGAGTTCGCTGTCAGGTGATCTGACCGGAGGGTGTGCCTGCGGGCGGGTGCGATACAGGCTGAAAGTTGAGCCCATGATCACGCATTGCTGCCATTGCACCTGGTGCCAGCGGGAAACCGGGTCGGTGTTCGTGATAAATGCCGTGATCGAGATGAGCGAAGTGGAATTGCTCGGCGACGGACCCGAAATGGTGCTGACACCCAGCGCAAGCGGCAAGGGCCAGCCCATCGCGCGATGCCCCGAATGCCGGGTCGCGGTCTGGAGCCATTATCAGAACGCCGGAGCGCTTGCGGCTTTCATCCGGGCAGGCACGCTGGACGATAAGTCTGCCGTCGCGCCGGACGTGCACATATTCACGTCAAGCAAGGTTCCCTGGCTGGAACTGTCCGACGGAAAGCCCGTCTTCGCGGAATTCTATCCCAACCCTCGCGCCGTCTGGACGCGCGAGGCCAGCGCGCGCTGGAGCGCAATGATGGCAATGCGGAAGGCGCAATAAAAAACCCGCTCTTTCGAGCGGGTTTTTTGGCTGCGCGGCGCGCGCGGCAGCCTCAGCGCGGCGCCATGCGGATGGCGCCGTCGAGGCGGACGTCTTCGCCGTTGAAGTAGCCGTTGCGGCACATCTCGACGGCGAGCGAGGCGTATTCGTCCGGATTGCCGAGGCGGGCCGGGTGCGGCACCTGGGCGCCGAGGGCCTGCTTCACCGGCTCGGGCGCGCCCTGCAACAGCGGCGTGTTGAAGATGCCGGGCAGGATCGTGTTGACGCGGATGAATTCGCGGCTGAGGTCGCGGGCGATCGGCAGGGTCATGCCGACAACGCCGCCCTTGGAGGCGGAATAGGCGGCCTGGCCGATCTGGCCGTCTTCGGCGGCGACGGAGGCGGTGTTGACGATGGCGCCGCGGTCGCCGCAGGGCAACGGGTCGAGGCTCATCATGCCGGCGGCGGATTTCGCGATGCAGCGGAAGGTGCCGACGAGGTTGATCTGGATGATCAGGTTGAACTTATCGAGCGGGAAGTGGCTGATCTCGCCCGTGTTCTTGTCGCGGCTGGCGGTCTTGATGGCGTTGCCGGTGCCGGCGCAGTTGACGAGGATCCGCTCCTGGCCGATGGCGGCGCGGGCCTTTTCGAAGCCGGCGTCGACGCTGGCATCGTCGGTGACGTTAACCTGGCAGAACACGCCGCCGAGTTCCTTGGCGAGCGCTTCGCCTTTTTCGGCGTTGAGGTCGAACAGGGCGACCTTGACGCCGTAGCTCGCCAGTTTGCGGGCCGTGGCGGCGCCGAGGCCGGATGCCCCGCCGGTGATGACCGCCGAAATCGAAGAATTGAGTTCCATGGGCGCTGCCCTCCCTTGTTTCGTAAAACTTTGCAGATCATCTATAGTGCTGACAGGAGGACGCAATGTCTGACGCAGCGGAAGTTATCAATACGGTTCTGGACGCGGACGGGAAGTATATCCCGCGGTCGATCGAGCGGGATGCGCGCACGGCCACCGGGCTGGTGCCGAAGCTGTTGCGCGTAGCTGGCCGGATCCCGTTTGCCGACGACCTCGCGGCGGCCTATTTCGCCGCCATCGACCCGAAGACGCCGCTGAAGGCGAAGGCGGTGCTGTTCGCGGCCGCGGCCTATTTCGTGACGCCCCTCGACCTGTTGCCGGACTTCATCGCCGGGCTTGGCTTTACCGATGATGCCACCGTTCTGGCCACCGCCATCGGCGTTGTCGGCATGCATATCAAGGACCACCACCGGGCCGCGGCGCGGCGCCTGCTGCGCCTGCCGGAACCGGTGAAAGAGGACTGATCCCGACATGACTCCCGACCTTATCGCGCTGACCAGCGCGCTCGTTCTTGGCGTGCTGTACTGGCTGCTATGGTGCTGGCGCGAGGATGGCGGCCTTCTTAAGACGCTGGTGAAGACCGGCTCGACGGCACTGCTCGCGCTGTTTGCCTACCTTGCCGGCGGGCCGTGGCTGCTGGTGGCGGGGCTGGCGCTGTCGTCGGCGGGCGACTTGTTCCTGGCGCTGGATGGGCGGGATGCGGACAAATGGCTGAAGCCCGGCATGGGGGCGTTTTTCCTCGCCCATGTCGCCTATATCGCCCTGTTCTGGGGATTGCCTGTGTCGGGCGGGAACTGGCTGGTGCCGGTGGCGCAGGTCGTGCTGGCGCTGGCGGGCGTCACCTATGCGCGCTGGCTGTCGCCCTCGCTGGGAGAGATGCGGATACCCGTGTTTGCCTATACGGGCATCATCCTCGGCATGGGGGTTCTGGCCCTGAGGCTGGACCCGCAATACCTGGCTGTGACGCTGGGCGCGATGATGTTCGTTGCCTCCGACATGATCCTCGCGCTGCAGCTGTTCACGCGCCCGGCAGGGGAGGCGCCGAGGGTTGTGCCGTCAATCCTGGTCTGGGGGCTGTATTACGGCGGACAGGCGCTGATCGCCTGGGGCGCGGTGCACCCGTTCGCCTAAAAGGGCCGGTCGCCGTCCACCGTGGCGCGGCGCATGTGGCGGCGGTGGCCGTGATAATCGTTGAGGGCATAGTGCCAGACACAGCGATTGTCCCACATGGTGACGTCGCCCGCCTGCCAGCGCACGCGGCAGGTGTTGCGCTCTTCCTTTGAGAGATCGAACAGGTAATTCAGCAGCGGCCGGCTTTCCTTGCGGCTCCAGCCGGCAAAGCGCAGCGTGAAGGCCGGGTTGACGAAGAGGCCCTTGCGGCCGGTTTCCGGATGGGTGCGGATGACGGGATGCTCGTATTCCGGGGCATCCGGCGCGGCGGTCGCGTCCATGGATTCGCGCACGGCAGCGGAATAGCCGTCGGCGCCATATTCCTTGCTGGCCGTGTGGATGGCCGTCATGCCGGCCAGGGTTTTCTTCAGGCCCTCGGACAGGCGGTCATAGGCCGCCTGCTGGTCTGCGAACAGCGTGTCGCCGCCATAGGGTGGCACTTCGATGGCATGCAGGATGGAGCCGAGGGCGGGCGTCTCCAGGAAGCTCATGTCGGAATGCCAGCCGCCGCCGAAATTGGTTTTCTCTTCCGGCTCCTTGATGATTTCGAGGAGTTCGGGATGCCCCTCCATACCCTTGACGTAAGGGTGAATGTTCAGCGTGCCGAAGCGGCGGGCGAAGGCCTTGTGCTGGTCCGGCGTCATGCCGTTCTGGCCGCGCAGGACGATGACCTTGTGGTCGAGGAAGGCCTGGTGGATGGCGTCGAACTCGGTATTCGACAGGCCTTTCTTCAGGTCGGCGCCGAAGATTTCCGCGCCGAGCGTGCCGGTCAGGGGCTGGATGGTCAGGCTCAAGGGTTCCTCCGTTTTCCCGGCGCTTGCTGGCGCTCTTTTGCCGGAAGCTTAACAGGTTGCGGCATCAGGTCACGCGCTATCGCGTCACGAAAATGCCGTTTGCAAGCGTCCCCGAAATATGAGACAGACGCCGTGGGCCAGGCGCCCCCAACGGCGCCCAGCCTATCTGTAAGGATAGGAGTAAAAACAGATGACGACTGTCGCTAAGCCGAACGTGCGGCCAGATTGCCCGCACTTCTCGTCCGGACCTACCGCCAAGCGGCCGGGCTTTTCCCTTGAAAAACTGAACACTGCCGCTCTCGGCCGCTCGCACCGTTCCTCGGATGCGAAGAAGAAGCTGAAAGAGGCGATCGACCGCACCAAGACCATTCTTGGCCTGCCGGACGGTTATCGCGTGGCCATCGTGCCCGCGTCCGATACCGGCGCCGTGGAAATGTGCATGTGGTCCATGCTGGGCGCAAAGCCGGTGGACGTCTTCGCCTGGGAAAGCTTCGGGCAGGACTGGGTGACGGATGCGACCAAGCAACTGAAGCTGAAAGACTGCAACACCCATGTCGGCGATTATGGCGAGCTGCCGCCTTTCGAAAAGGCGCGCGACGATGCCGACATCATCTTCACCTGGAACGGCACCACTTCCGGCGTGCGCGTGAAGAATGCCGACTGGATCAAGCCGAACCCGGATCGCGTGGTGATCTGCGATGCGACCTCGGCGGCCTTTGCGCAGGATATCGAGTGGGAAAAGCTCGATGTGGTGACCTATAGCTGGCAGAAAATCCTCGGCGGGGAAGCGGCCCATGGCATGCTGATCCTTTCGCCCAACGCCGTGAAGCGGCTTGAGACGTTCACGCCGGACCGTCCGCTGCCCAAGCTGTTCCGCATGACCAAGGGCGGCAAGCTGGACGAGGCGCTGTTTGAAGGCGCGACGATCAACACGCCCTCCATGCTGTGCGTGGAAGATTACCTGCAGGCCCTCGACTGGTGCGAGGAACTGGGCGGCTGGAAAGCGCTGAAGGCGCGCTCCGACGAAAGCCTCGACGTGCTGACCGACTGGGTGGCGAAGACCGATTGGGTGGAGTTCCTTTGTCCGGATGCGGAGGTTCGCTCGAACACGGGCGTCACGTTCAAGATCACCGACCCGCGCGTTGCGGGGATGGATGAGGCCGGCCAGCGGGACTTCGTCAAGAAACTGATGAAGCGCCTCGAAAAGGAAAACGCCTGCTTCGACGCCGCCGGCTATGCCAAGGCCCCTCCGGGCCTGCGCATCTGGGTCGGCGCCACGGTGGAGCCCGACGACGTCCGCAAGCTGCTGCCCTGGCTCGACTGGGCCTTCGCAGAAGAAGTGGCCGCGCTTTGAGGTGCTGAAATGCCAACTCTCGAGCAATTGTCGGGAGAGCGCTGGCCAGATCCCGAACCTGACGCCACGCCACTCGTAAAAAAGTGCGCAAGGTACGTGCGTGCAGACCTCGATTCGATCAGCGACGAAGGTATCCGGCTGTTAGTGGGCCAACGGATTTATCTGAAGCATTTGCTTCCAGTGGCGTTGGAACGACTTGATCAAAACCCCTGGCTCTCAGGCGATTTTTATCAAGGCGACCTACTCAAAGCCGTTGTCGGCTCTTCGAATGATAAGGACGCGGACAACTTCCGTATTCAGATCAAGGACGTCGCAAGAAAAGCACTCCAGCTCAAAATTCCAGAACACACGCCGGACGATGTTGTTTCGGCAATCAAGCAACTTCTAAAAGAGACACATTAAGCCATGCCCAAAGTCCTTATCGGAGACAAACTCTCCCCCGCCGCCGTGGAGATCTTCCATGCCCGCGGCATCGAAACCGTCACCAAGACCGGCCTCGACACGGCCCAGCTGATTGCGGAGATTCCGGAATATGACGGCCTCGTCGTGCGCTCGGCCTGCAAGCCGAACGCCGAGGTCATCGCTGCGGCGAAGAACCTGAAAGTCATCGGCCGGGCCGGTATCGGCGTCGACAATATCGACATCAAGGCCGCGACCGCCAAGGGTGTCGTGGTGATGAACACGCCGTTCGGCAACGCCATTACCACGGCCGAGCACGCCATCGCGATGATGTTTGCGGCCGCCCGCCAGATCCCGGCGGCGAATGACGAGACGCAGGCCGGCAAGTGGCCGAAATCCGGCTATATGGGCATCGAGGTGTCCTACAAAACGCTCGGCCTGATCGGGGCAGGGAATATCGGCAGCCGCGTCGCCGAGCGCGCCATGGGCCTGAAGATGAAAGTCGTCGCCTATGACCCTTTCCTCACCGAGGAGCGGGCAGTTGAGATCGGTGTCGAGAAAGTGGAGCTCGACGATCTGCTGAAGCGCGCCGATGTGATCACGCTGCATGTTCCGCTCACGGACCAGACGAAGAATATCCTCAGCCGCGAAAACCTCGCCAAGACCAAGAAGGGCCTGATCCTGGTCAACTGCGCCCGTGGCGGCCTGGTGGACGAAGAGGCTGTGGCCGAGATGCTGGAAAGCGGTCATCTCGCCGGGGCGGCATTCGACGTGTTCGCGGTGGAGCCGGCCAAGGAAAACGTCCTCTTCGGCAAGAAGAACTTTGTCGCGACGCCGCACCTTGGCGCGGCGACCAATGAGGCGCAGGAGAATGTGGCCCTTCAGGTGGCCGAGCAGATGTCGGACTATCTGCTCTCCGGCGCCGTCACCAATGCGCTCAACATGCCGTCCATCACGGCCGAGGAAGCGCCGCGCATCAAGCCGTTCGCGGTGCTGGCTGAAAAGCTGGGCGCCTTTGCCGGCCAGATTTCGGACTATGGCTATGATGAAGTCGTGATCGAGTATGAGGGCGAAGTTGCCGACCTCAACCGCAAGCCGATGACGGCGGCGCTGCTGGCCGGCCTGCTGCGGGCTTCGCGCGGCGATGTGAACATGGTGTCTGCTCCGGCGATCCTCGCCGACAGCGGCGTCAAGCTGACCGAGACCAAGACCGAGGGCAGCCCGATCTATGACAGCCTGATCCGTATCAAGGTGAAGACGAAGGCGACGAAGAACTCGCCGGAAGGCGGCTGGCGCACGCTCGCCGGAACGCTCATCGCCGGCCATCCGCGCATCGTCGAGGTGAAGGGCATGGCGCTGGAAGGCGATTTCTCGCCGGTCATGCTCTACGTCAACAACCTCGACAAGCCGGGCTTTATCGGCGCGCTTGGCCAGATGCTGGGCGAGGAGAAGGTCAACATCGCGACCTTCCACCTCGGCCGCACGGCAGCCGGCGAGGAGGCGATCGCGCTGGTCGGGATCGATTCGGAGCCGTCGGCCGGCATGATCGACAAGCTGAGCGCCCTGCCGCAGGTCCGCTACGCCAAGGTGCTGACGTTCTGATAGCGGCAACACGCCTGCAGTGACTGAGAAGACGGGCGGCCCGAGGGTCGCCCGTCTTTGTTTTCAGGCCCGTGGCGCGAAAGTCACCAGACAGGGCAAACTGGCACAGCGTGTCCGGACGACCCTTGACGGGGAAGCGCCGGGCGCCTTTCTCGCCTGTAATGATTCAGGGAGTTTCCATGCGCCGCTATCTCGTCCCCGCCGCCCTTGCCGCCGCTTCGTTTGCCGGTCCGGCTTCTGCCGACCTTGTCAGCGAAGTGCGCCTTGGCGTGATGCAAGAGAATGTCTGCGTCCTCGATTGCGACAATGCCAACAAGGAGCCGGGCCAGAGCATCAATGGCGACCTGTTGTTCAATTCGCCGGGCTTCCTGAAGTTCGCCTGGAGCCCGAAGCCCTACATCATGGGCAGCGCCAATCTTCAGGGCGATACCAATTTCGGCGGCGTCGGCCTGCACTGGTCGTTCCCGATCGCGAAATCGTGGCACTTCGAGCCGAGCTTCGGCTATGTCATCCATGACGGCGAGCTCGAGAGCCCGTATCCGCAGGGCGATCCGCGCGGCGATGCCTTCACCGAGGATCATGTGCTGCTGGGCTCGCGCGACCTTTTCCGCACGACGCTGGGCCTGCATCATGACCTGAGCGACACCTGGGGCGTCGAGCTGATGTATGAGCATCTCAGCCACGGCCAGGTGCTGGGCGACGGCCGCAATCAGGGCCTCGACAATATTGGCGTGCGCGTCAGCTACAGCTTCAACTAGGCCTGCGCGCCAAAGCCCCCTTGCTTTTCCGGCGTGAATCCTGCCCATGGGCCGCGAACGATTGAGGAGCGGCACATGGCAGGGGTTGTGGTCGTAGGCGCCCAGTGGGGCGACGAGGGCAAGGGCAAGATTGTCGACTGGCTGTCGAGCCGGGCCGACGTGGTGGTCCGCTTCCAGGGCGGGCACAATGCCGGCCACACGCTGGTAATTGACGGCAAGGTGTTCAAGCTGGCGCTGCTGCCGTCTGGCCTCGTGCGCGGCGGCAAGCTGTCGGTGATCGGCAATGGCGTCGTGGTCGATCCGTGGCACATGCTGACCGAGATCGAAGGGATCCGGGGGCAGGGGGTGGAAGTTTCACCCGAGAGCCTCGTTCTGGCCGACAATGCCTCGCTGATCCTGCCCTGGCACAAGGACATCGATGCGGCCCGTGAAGGCGCGCTCGGCGCCGCGCAGATCGGCACGACGAAACGCGGCATCGGCCCGGCCTATGAAGACCGCGTTGGCCGCCGGGCGATCCGCGTCGCGGACCTGGCCGACCCTGCCGCCCTCGACATGAAAATCGAGCGCCTGCTGGCGCATCACCGTCCGCTGCGCGCGGGGCTGGACCTGCCGGAGCCGGATGGCGAGGCGCTGAAGGCGGAGCTGCTGAAGATCGCACCGCAGATCCTCGCCTATGCCCAGCCGGTCTGGAAAGTTCTGGACGAGAAGGTGCGCGCCGGGCGCCGCATCCTGTTCGAAGGTGCGCAGGGCGTGATGCTGGACGTCGACCACGGCACATATCCCTTCGTGACCTCGTCGAATGTGGTGGCGGGCAATGCGTCTGCGGGTTCGGGCGTCGGACCCGGCGCGATTTCCTATGTGCTGGGGCTTGCGAAGGCCTACACGACGCGCGTCGGCGCCGGGCCGTTCCCGACCGAGCAGGACAATGAGATCGGCCAGCGCATGGGCACGGTGGGCCATGAGTTCGGCACCAATACCGGCCGGGCGCGGCGCTGCGGCTGGTTCGACTCGGTGATGGTCAAGCAGGCCTGCGCAACCTCGGGCGTGAGCGGGCTCGCGCTGACCAAGCTCGACGTGCTGGACGGGTTCGACGAGATCAAGGTGTGCGTCGCCTATCGCCTGAATGGGCAGGAAATCGACTATTTCCCGGCCGGGCTGACGGATCAGGCAGCGGTGGAGCCGGTGTACGAGACGCTGCCCGGATGGACGGGCTCGACGCGCGGCGCGCGCAGCTGGGTCGACCTGCCGGCGGAGGCGGTGAAATATGTCCGGCGCCTCGAAGAACTCGTCGGCAAGCCCTGCGCACTGGTCTCGACCAGCCCGGAACGCGAGGATGTGATCCTCATGCGCGATCCGTTTGAAGGCTGAGCCTCAGCGGTAGGCCGCGACCGACAGGTAGACCTCACCTTCCTCGTTGAAGAGGAAGGTTTCGGCGACCTGCTGCTCACGGTGGTTCGTGTACAGAATGGTGACAGCGTCCGAGCTGACGAGTACGTCGTCGAGCGCGAAGAAAAGCTGCGGCGCGCTGCCCAACGCCGTGGTCCAGTAGGCCTGCAGCGCCTTCTTGCCTTTGACGCAGGTGGCATCATTGCCCATCACGAGCGAGATGCGCGGGCTGTGGAAGACGACGTCGTCGGCATAGTGCGACAGGATACGGTCGATATCCCGGTCGTTCCATGCCGACAGCCAGTCGTTTGCAAACTCCTCCGCGAAGGCGCGGGTGAGCATGATCAGCCAGCCTGTCCGGTGACTTCCAGGATGTCTTCCACCGTGCGCAGGCCCGGCTTCGGTGCCGTCACGAGCACGGCCATGTTTCCGGGCAGGTGCTTGTTGTCGAGCATCTTCTCATGTGCGGCCGGGATGTCGGCCCAGGGGAAGACTTCCGACATGCCGGGGTCGATACGCCGGTTGATGACGAGCTCGTTGGCGGCGGAGGCCTGTTTCAGGTTGGCGAAGTGGCTGCCCTGCACGCGCTTCTGGCGCATCCAGAGGAAGCGGGCATCCATGGTGAGGTTGAAGCCCGTCGTGCCGGCGCAGATTACCACCATGCCGCCGCGCTTCACCACGAAGACCGAGACCGGAAAGGTCGACTCGCCCGGATGCTCGAACACCATGTCGACGTCTTTCTTGCCGGTGATGTCCCAGATCGCCTTGCCGAACTTGCGGCTCTCTTTCATGTAGTCGGCGAATTCCGGGCCGTTGACCGTGGGCAGCTGGCCCCAGCAATTGAAGTCCTTGCGGTTCAGCACGCCCTTGGCACCGAGGCTGAGGACATAGTCGCGCTTGTCTTCGGAAGAGACGACACCGATGGCGTGCGCGCCGGTGACGGCACAGAGCTGGACCGCGAAGCTGCCAAGGCCGCCGGACGCGCCCCAGACCAGCACATTGTCGGCCGGCTTCAGGATGTGCGGGCGGTGGCCGAACAGCATCCGGTAGGCGGTGGCCAGCGTCAGCGTGTAGCAGGCGCTTTCTTCCCAGGTGAGGTGCTTTGGGCGCGGCATGCACTGGCGGGCCTGCACGCGGGTGAACTGGGCGAAGGCGCCGTCCGGCGTCTCATAGCCCCAGATCCGCTGGCTGGGCGAGAACATCGGGTCGCCGCCATTGCATTCCTCGTCGTCGCCATCGTCCTGGTTGCAGTGGATGACGACTTCATCGCCGGGCTTCACGCGGGTCACCTTGCGGCCCACGGCCCAGACGATGCCGGCGGCGTCGGAGCCGGCGATGTGATAAGGCTGCTTGTGGCCGTCGAAAGGGGAGACCGGCTCGCCGAGCGCCGCCCAGACGCCGTTATAGTTGACACCTGCGGCCATCACGAGGACGAGGACTTCGTCGGAATCGATCTCCGGCACCGGCACCTGCTCGACCTGCATGGCCGTGCCCGGCCGGCCATGGCGCTCGCGGCGGATCGCCCAGGCGTGCATCATTTTGGGGACATGGAATTCGGGCGGAATCTCGCCCATTTCGTATATGTCTTTGACTTCCCGGCTCATTTCGGAAGGGCCCTCCTTCATGTTTCTTCCCAAGGGCTGCCCCGAGACACGGTCTTTCGCGTGACTTCACAAGGCCCCCGGCTCGCGTCACCTTGGCGTCATGATTGCCCCGATGCAAGATTTTTTGTTGCGGTGCACAAAATGACGCGAGGAGCGTGACAAAATGACAATCGGCCAGACGGTCTTCCTCAATGGGACATTTCGTCCGACGGGCGAAGCAGCGATTTCGCCTTTCGACCGCGGGTTCCTGTTCGCCCATGCCGCCTATGAAGTGACGGCGGTGTATGACGGACGCTTCATCGACCTTGAAGGGCATCTGGCGCGCCTTGATCGCACGCTGGCGGGGATCGACATTCCCAATCCCTATACGGACGATGCCTGGGCCAACCTGCACCTGGAGCTGATCGACCGGAACGGGCTGGAAGAGGGGCTGGTTTACCTTGAAGTGACGGCCGGCGCCTACGGGATGCGCGATTTCGCCGGGCCGGAGACGTTCGCGCCGACCGTGTTTCTCTATGCGGACTCAAAGCCGCTGATCGGCGAGGTGGCGCGCGACGGCATCCGCGCGATCTTCATGGACGATACGCGCTGGAAGCGGCGCGACATGAAGACAGTCCAGCTGCTGAGCCAGGCGCTGGCCTATCGGGCCGCGAAGGGCGAAGGCGCCGAGACGGCCTTCCTCGTGGAAGGCGGAAAGGTGACGGAGGCGGCCTCGGCCAATGCGTGGATCGTCGATGCCGAGGGGCGGCTCATCACGCGGGAGCTGTCGCCATCCATCCTGCCGGGAATTACGCGGGCGGGCGTTTTGTCGCTGCTGGAGGGCACCGGCATCGAACTGGTCGAGCGGGCCTTCACGCCGGAAGAGGCGCAAGGCGCGGCAGAAGCCTTCACCTCGTCGGCTGGCGCAATGATCGCACCCGTGATCGCATTGAACGGACGGCCCGTCGGGGATGGCCGGCCGGGCCGCGTGACCCGGCGGATCCAGCGCCTCTATTACGAGGCGATGGGAGCCGATGTGGCGAAGGTGGCGCCATGGGCGCTCGGCTGAGCGGCAAGAACGGCGCGGACCTTGAGGGCCAGGATCGTGCTGGCCAGCAGAAGCGTCACGGCATTGGCTAGGATCACCGGCATCGCGCCGCTCATCAGGCCATAGGCGAGCCAGCCGGCAACGCCGCTGGTGAACATGGCGTACATGGCGAGGGAAATGCCGTCGGTGTTCCGCGTGCGCAGGACGAGCAGGGCCTGCGGCAGAAAAGACAACGTTGTCAAAAGCGCAGCAACGATTCCGACGGCTTCGATGAATTGGGTCATGGGGGAGGGCTCCAACACGGTATCGCTAACATAGCTCATGCGCGAGCGGGCTGAAACGCCTGTTTCAGCGTGAGTCACATGCGAAACTGCATGACTAATCGAGGTCGCGGAACTCGCCTTCGATGATGTCGTCTGGGCGGTTGGCCGGACCCTGGGATGGGCCGGCGCCTGAGCCAGGCGCGTGGCCGGGCGCGAAAGGCGCTTTCAGCTGGGTGACGATGAAATTCGCCTCGGTCGCGGCAAGGCGCGCGCTCCAGGCGTTCATGCCGTAGACGATGGCTGTCGTGCCCCCGGCGAGGAGAAGGTCGATCCAGCCGAAACCGCGCGCCAGGGCCGTGTCGCGGAACAGTGCAAGGAGGCCCAGGGTAACCACGAAGATGCCCAGAAGCAGGCCGGTTCGCACGGCAAATCCCGGCCAGAAGGCGCCGGGATCGGGCAGGCGTGTCTCGCCGGCCGCGCGAAGGAACCGTGTGCGCTCGATCCACGAGACCAGCATCATTCCCGCGGCCAGAAGGAGCAGGACCAGGAAGCTGCGTTCGAGCACGGCGGCGAGCGCCGCGGCGGCAGGGAACGCGAACAGCGACAGAAGGCGCAGGCGCAGCGCGAGCTGGATCTGGCCGGGAGACAGCGGGTCTGGCGGAAGGTTCGTCATGGACTGCATGTGGCCCACCTGCCCTGCAGCTGCAAGGCGCCGGGCGCAAGACCAAGGTGTGGCCATAGTGCCGCTTGTCAGCCGCAGGCCGGGCGGGCATGTTGCGCCGCAGCAGAAAAGTTTGCGCGGGGAGGCGCACCGCATGGCCGATAGCCACACTCCTATTCAGCACGCCCCTGACCGGCCGTGGATCTTCCGCACCTATGCCGGCCATTCGACGGCGAAGAAGTCGAACGAACTCTACCGGATGAACCTCGCCAAGGGTCAGACGGGCCTCTCCATCGCCTTCGACCTGCCGACGCAGACGGCCTATGACGCCGACCATATCCTGGCGCGGGGCGAAGTCGGCAAGGTTGGCGTGCCGGTCAAGCATCTCGGCGACATGCGCGAGCTGATGGCCGAACTGCCGCTGGAGCAGATGAACACGTCCATGACGATCAATGCGCCGGCGGCCTGGCTGCTGGCGCTGTATGTGGCGCTGGCCGACGAACGCGGCGACGACCGCAAGAAACTGCTCGGCACAACGCAGAACGACATCGTCAAGGAATACCTCTCGCGCGGCACCTATGTGTTCCCGCCGGAGCCGTCGATGCGGCTGATCTCCGACATGGTGACCTGGTGCTATACCGAGGTGCCGAAGTGGAATCCGATGAATGTCTGCTCCTACCATCTGCAGGAAGCGGGCGCGACGCCGGAACAGGAGCTCGCCTATGCGCTGGCGACGGCGATTGCAGTTCTGGACCGCGTCAAAGCTGGCGGGCAAGTTCCGGAATCAGACTTTGATATCGTGTTCGGCCGCATCTCCTTCTTCGTCAATGCGGGAGTGCGTTTCGTAACAGAACTTTGCAAGATGCGTGCCTTTGTGGAACTCTGGGAAGAGATCGGCCGCGAGCGCTATGGCGTCACCGATCCGAAGGCGCTGCTCTTCCGCTATGGCGTGCAGGTGAACTCGCTGGGCCTGACCGAGCCGCAGCCGGAAAACAATGTCTATCGCATCCTGATCGAGGCGCTCGCCGTCACGCTGTCCAAGAAAGCCCGCTGCCGGGCGCTTCAGCTGCCGGCCTGGAACGAGGCGCTCGGCCTGCCGCGGCCCTGGGACCAGCAATGGTCGCTCCGCCTGCAGCAGATTCTCGCCTATGAGACAGACCTCCTCGAATATGAAGACCTGTTCGACGGCAGCCATGTGGTTGAAGGCAAGACGGATGAGCTGAAAGAGCTTGCCCGCGCCACACTGGCGAAGATCGACGAACGCGGCGGGGCGACAAACTCCATCGACTATATGAAGGAGAGCCTGGTCGGCGCGCATATCGAGCGCGTCAAGGCGATCGAGGCCGGCAATCTCACCGTCGTCGGCGTCAATCGGTACACGGAGAGTGAGGCAAGCCCGCTGGGCGCAGGCGACGGTGCCATTCAGACGGTCGATCCGGCGGAAGAGATGATGCAGGTCCGTGAGCTGATGAACTGGCGTGCGACGCGCGACACGAAAGCCGCCAATGCGGCGTTGCATGCCCTCAAGGCCGCAGCGAAGGACGGGGTCAATATCATGGAGCCGTCCATCGCCTGCGCCAAGGCCGGCGTGACGACCGGCGAATGGGGAACGGCGATGCGCGAAGTCTTCGGCGAATATCGCGGGCCAACCGGGGTCGCGCTGGTTGTGACGTCCTCCGGCGAGGAAGACATCGAAGCGGTGCGCAAGGATGTTGACCGTGTGTCGAAGGCGCTTGGCCGGCGGCTCACCTATGTGCTCGGCAAGCCGGGCCTCGACGGCCACTCCAACGGCGCCGAACAGATCGCCGCGCGGGGCAGGGAAGTCGGCATGGATGTCGTCTATGAAGGCATCCGCTTCGCCCCGGCCGAGATTGCGGCGCAGGCCAAGGCGGCCGACGCGCATGTGGTCGGCCTCTCGATCCTCTCGGGCAGCCATCTGGACCTCGTGCGCGAGACGCTCGCCGAACTCCGCAAGGCTGGCCTCGACCATGTGCCGGTCGTCGTCGGCGGCATTATCCCGCCGGAAGATGCACGGGCCCTGCGCCAGATGGGCGTCGCCCGCATCTATACGCCCAAGGATTTCAGGATCACCGAAATCATGGGCGACGTGGTCGGCATTGTCGAGAAGGCCTGGCTCGTGAAAGGCTGAGTTGCCCGGCCTGCTGAGGACGGCTAAGCGAGTCCTTCGCTTTGAAGGAACCCGGCCATGCCGAAGAACGCTCCTTTTGAACTCGGTTGGGAGGAATGGCTGTCCCTGCCAGACCTCGGCCTGCCGGCGATCAAGGCCAAGATCGACACCGGCGCGAAGACCTCGGCGCTGCATGCCAGCGTGATCGAGCCGTTCGGCCCGCCTGCCAATCCGCAGGTGCGGTTCCTGATCCAGCCGGACCCGAACGATCCGTCGCTGGAAGTGACCTGTTCGGCCCCGGTGGTGGACCGGCGGGAAGTAACGAGTTCCAATGGCGTGACGGAGCTGCGTTACGTCATCGAGACTGTGGTCGAGATGGGCACACGCCGCTTCCCGATCCAGCTGACACTGTCGAACCGCGAGACGATGACCTACCGGATGCTGTTCGGGCGCGGGGCGATCCAGCCGGACATGGTGGTGGACGCAAATGAATCCTTCCGCATGCCGGAATTGTCCTACGACCTTTATAAGGGCCTGCCGAAAAAGACGCCGGTGAAACGGCCGCTGCGGATTGCGCTGCTGACGCGGGAGCCGAACAATTATTCCTCCCGCCGTCTGGTCGAGGCGGCGCGGGCCCGCGGGCATGTCATCGAGACGATCGACACGGCGCGCTGTTACATGCAGATCGGCACGCTCTATCCAACCGTGCATTATGACGGCAAGGCGCTGCCGCGATACGATGCGGTCATCCCCCGCATCGGGGCGAAGATCACCGACTATGGCATGGCCGTGCTGCGGCAGTTCTCGAATACGGGGGCGTTCTGCTTGAATGGCGCCGGGTCGATCGGCCGGTCGCGCGACAAGCTGCTGGCCCAGCAGCTGCTGGCGCGCGCGAACATTGCGATGCCTGTGACGGCCTTCGCCCACAGCCCGAAGGATACCAAAGACCTGATCGACCTCGTCGACGGGACGCCGGTGGTCCTGAAACTGCTGACCTCGACGCAGGGGCGCGGCGTGGTGCTGGCCGAGACGCGCAAGGCGGCGGAGAGCCTGGTCGACGCATTCCGCGGGCTCGATGCGGACTTCCTCGTTCAGGAATTCGTGGCCGAGGCGGCGGGCGCCGATGTGCGCGCCTTCGTCATCGGCAACAAGGTGGTCGGCGCGATGAAGCGGCAGGCGCAGAAGGGTGAGTTCCGCTCGAACCTGCACCGCGGTGGTACCGCCTCCAATATCCGCCTCACCGCTGCCGAGCGCGACACGGCGCGGGAGGCGGCGAAGGTGCTGGGCCTCAATGTAGCGGGTGTCGACCTTCTTCAGACGTCTGAGGGTCCGAAAGTGCTGGAGGTGAATTCCTCGCCCGGCCTCGAAGGCATCGAAAAGGCAACCGGCAAGGACATCGCCGCGCTGATCATCCAGCATGTCGAGCGGCAGGTGCGCCCCTTGTCCCGCGACCGCGAGGCGCTGGGCCGACCAAGCCGCCGGATCAACGTGAACTGAAGAGGCGTCCCTTTTCGGTGATGAGGATGACGGCCAGCGAGCAGACGCCGAGACAGACAAAGCCGAGCATGAGGGGCACGGTCGTGCCATTGTACTGGCTGCCTATGGCCATGCCGATGAGGCTGGCCACCGTCGTCGTCGCGAATCCGTAGGCGGCCGAGGCTGTGCCCGCGATCTTGCCCAGCGGCTCCATCGCCAGCGCCGAGAAGTTCGATCCCATCAGACCGAAGCAGGCGAAGGTGAGAATGAACATGGGGTAGAAGCGCGCCAGGCTTTCTCCGAAAACAAGGGTCAGCAGGGCGGACGCAGCCGACAGGAGCGTGAACAGGATCAGCGCGGAATGGCTGATTCTCCGCATGCCAAGCTTTTCGACAAGGCGTGAATTGGTGAAGTTCGCGCCCGCCATCATGATCGCGACGCCCGCGAACCAGAGCGCGAAATCATCGTGCCGGTGGAACACTTCGCGGAAGATCTGCTCCGAGCTTGCGATGAAGGAAAACAGCGCCCCGAACACGATGCCGGAGGCGCACATGTATCCGAATGTGACCGGCGTGCGGATGACTTCGTTATAGGCTGCCAGCGCATTGCTGAGGTTGAGTGGCCGGCGCCGCGCAACCGGCAGCGTTTCCGGAAGCCGGGCAAAGGTCCATCCAAGCATGACGATGCCGAAGATCACCAGGGCGCCGAAAATCCATTCCCAGGGGCCAACGAACAGGACGATCTGGCCGATGGCCGGGGCGATGATCGGAATGATCATGAAGATCGTCATGACCAGTGACATGAACCGCGCCATCTGGCGTCCGGCGAATAGGTCGCGCACCACTGAGGTGGCGACGAGCCGGGCGCCTGACGCGAAGACGCCCTGCACGAAGCGGGCGGCCAGCAGCATGTGGAATTCACGGATCGCGATGCAGAGGACCGCCGTCACGATATAACCGGTCAGGCTGACGAAAAGCGGCATGCGCCGCCCGAAGCGGTCGGTGATCGGCCCCCAGAGGATCTGCGGCGCGCCGAAGCCCAGCACATAGGCGAAGATGATCAGCTGCTGGCGATTGTCGCTTTCGACGCCCGCCGAGGTGAGGCCCACATCGTGCGCGATCTGGTTCAGCGCCGGCAGCATGATGTCTATGGCGAGGGCATTCATCGCCATCAGGCCGGCGATCATCACAACGAGTTCGCTGCGCCCCGGAATGGGCCGGCCGGGTGCGTCTGAGTGCGGCGCCATGTTCTGCATGTCAGGCACCCTGTGCACCCCTTCGATCAAACCGTGTCCAGCCGGGCTATCTGGGCCGGTCCGGCCGGTTTGGCCAGAGCGGCAGCGGCATTTTCGTCAGAAAGTGAAAAGCCCCGCCGGAGCGGGGCTTTGAAGAGGAGGGGGCGGGGCCTGATCAGCCTTCGTCCGGCCGCATGATGGTGCCGCTGAGATTCATGATCACTTCATCCGCGTCGAAATAGGCCGCATCGTCGGGCTTCTCGCCCTTGCCCATCAGGATCTCGGCGGTCGCGACATAGCGGGTGGATTCCCGGTATTCTGTCGGCGCGCCCCAGAACGGGTCATAGAAGGGATCGTAGAAGCGCGAGCGATAGATCGGTGCGCGCGGGCTGAAATAGTAATAGTCGAGATAGAAGTGGTTGTAGAAGGGCGAACCGGCTCCGCCGACCGCCACCATCCGGCTATCGGCATCCGTATCGCGGCGCACGACGCGGAAATGGTCGTAACCGTTCAGCTTCGTCAGCTCCGCCGCGCGATAAAGCAGGTAGGTCTCGACCGTTTTGCGGTCGGTCAGGCTGTTGCCGGCGAACTGGACCTGGAACCGGTTGGTTTCGATCTTCAGCTCCGAATAGCCCATGCTGGACGTCATCGCCGGCTGGTAAGGCGTGGCAGTGGCGCAGGCGCCGAGCATGGCAAGGGCAGCGAGCCCCGCGGCGATCTTGAGTCTGGGCATGGGGCATAAACCTCCGGAGCGAGTCTTCGAGCCGGTCCCCTGACCAGCCTGAAACAGGATTACCTATATCAGCTGATATAAAGCTGACCTGTCTGAATGTAACTTGAATATCCGGGGGATGAGCGGACACAAATAGGTGATCGGGGGCACAAAAAAGGGCGGCCGGGGCCGCCCTTTTTCATTCGTCTGGTGCCAGAGATCAGGCGGCCTTGTAGCCGATGACGGCCTTGGTTTCGAGGAATTCCTCAAAGCCCATCTCGCCCCATTCGCGGCCATTGCCCGACTGGCCGTAGCCGCCGAACGGCGCGGCGAAGTCCGGCGGTGCGCCGTTGACATTGATCTGGCCGGCGCGGATGCGGTTGGCCACCTTGTAGGCATCTTCTTCCGGACCCTGCACATAACCGGCAAGGCCGTAGACCGTGTCGTTGGCCATGGCGATGGCATCCTCGACATCGTCATAAGGCAGGATGCAGAGCACCGGCCCGAAGATTTCCTCGCGCGCGATGGTCATGTCATTGGTGACATTCGCAAACACTGTGGGACGGGTGAAGTAGCCCTTGTTGAAGCCTTCCGGGCGGCCGGGGCCACCGGCAACGAGGGTTGCGCCCTCGTCGATGCCCTTCTGGATCAGATCCTGGACCTTCTGCCACTGGGTGCCGTTCGAGATCGGGCCGATGGAGCCCGGCGTGCCTTCCGACGGCATCATCACCTTCACGGATTCTGCTGCGGCCTTGGCGATGGCGATGGCTTCGGCCTGCTGGTCCTTCTGCACGAACATGCGCGACGGCGCGTTACAGGACTGGCCCGTATTGTTCATCATGTGCATGACGCCGCCGGTGACGGCCTTTTTCAGGTCGGCATTCGGCAGGACGATGTTCGGGCTCTTGCCGCCGAGTTCCTGGGCGACGCGCTTGACGGTCGGGGCTGCGGCCTGCGCCACCAGCACGCCGGCACGGGTCGAGCCGGTGAAGCTGACCATGTCGACATCCGGGTGCGAGGAGAGGGCGGAGCCGACGCCGGGCCCATCACCGTTGACGAGGTTGAACACGCCTTTCGGGACGCCGGCCTCATGCAGGATTTCGGCGAAGATGTAGGCATCAAGCGGCGCGATTTCCGACGGCTTCAGCACCATGGTGCAGCCGGCGGCGAGGGCCGGAGCGACCTTGCAGGCGATCTGGTTCAGCGGCCAGTTCCAGGGCGTGATGAACCCGCAGACGCCGATCGGTTCTTTCCGCAGGAGGGTCGTGCCTTTCAGCTCTTCCCATTTGTAGTTCCGCAGGATCGCCGCTGTGGTGGCGAAATGGCCCATGCCGGCAGGCACCTGCGCGGCATTGGCGAGCCAGGCCGGGGCGCCCATTTCGCTGGAGATGGCTTCAGCCAGTTCCGGGATGCGCTTCTGGATGCCGGCGGTGATCTTGTCGAGCAGCTCGGCGCGGTATTCCACGCTGGTCTGCGAGAAGGCGGGGAAGGCCGCCTTGGCCGCGGCAACCGCCTTGTCCACATCGGCCTTGGAGCCGAGCGAAATGACGGCGAAGTTTTCTTCCAGCGCGGGGTTCTCGACTTCGAGCGTGCGCGGCGTGACGGGGTCGACCCATTCACCATTGATGTAGAATTTGAGATATTCTTTCATGCCGCTCGGGCCTCCCTTGGGTTTTTGCCTTTGCAGACAAGTATAGGGGAGCGACCCGCGCCCTGCGAGTCCTGACGCTAGGAAAGGTAGGGCTTCACTCAGCCGTGAACACGGTCCACGTCATAGGCGGCAATCGTCGCCAGATTGACGATGTCGCCGACGGTCGCGCCGAGCGAGGCAATCTGGACCGGTTTTTCGAGGCCAAGCAGCATCGGGCCGATCACGGTCGCACGGCTCATCGATTCCAGCAGTTTGGTGGAGATCGACGCGGCATGGATCGCCGGCATGACCAGCACATTGGCCGGGCCCTTGAGGCGGGAGAAGGGATACAGCATCCAGTGGTTCGGGTTGAGCGCCACATCGGCGTTCATGTCGCCTTCGTATTCGAAGTCGATGCCTTCCATCTGGTCGAGGATTGCGACGGCTTTGCGCACTTTCTCGCCGCGCTCGCCCATCGGATTGCCGAAAGTGGAGTAGGAGAGGAACGCCACACGCGGCACGAAACCGACCGAAGCCACGGCGCGGGCCGCTTCGATGGCGATGCTGGCGAGTTCCTCGCCCTGCGGAAGTTCGGTGACGCTGGTGTCGGCGATGAAGACGGTCTTGCCGCGGTTGATTACCATGGACATGCCGATCACGGCCTGGCCGGGGATAGGGTCCAAGACCATCTGTGCGTCCTTGAGCGCCACGTCATAGTTCCGGGTGACGCCGGTGACCATGCCGTCGGCGTCGCCATTTTTCAGCATGCAGCAGCCGAAGACGTTGCGGTCCTGGTTCACGAGCCGCTGCACGTCGCGCTTCAGGTAGCCTTCGCGCTGCAAGCGGGCGTACAGCATATCCGTATAGACCGGATTGTTGTCCGACAGGCGGGCATTGATGATCTCGAGCGAGCCGGACGGCACGCCCATCAGTTCCATCGTCGCTTCGACCTGCGCCTCGCGGCCGATCAGGATGGGATGGCCGAGGCCCTGGTTCTTGAAGCTGTAGGCGGCGCGCACGACGGAAGGCTCTTCGCCCTCGGCGAAGACGATGCGGCGCTGGAGTTCCTTGCAGCGGGCCTGCACGCCTTCGAGGAAGGCTGCGGCCGGATCGGCCCGGCGCTTCAACGAGGCGCGGTAGGCATCCATGTCGGCGATCGGCTTGCGGGCAACGCCTGTGTCCATCGCGGCTTGCGCCACGAAAGGCGGAATGAAGCTGATCAGGCGCGGATCGAACGGCGTCGGGATGATGTAGTCGCGGCCAAACGTAGGACGCGAGCCGTGATAGGCGGCGGCGACTTCGTCCGGCACGTCCTCGCGAGCCAGTTCGGCGATGGCCTGCGCGCAGGCGACCTTCATTTCCTCATTGATGCCGCGGGCGCGTACATCGAGGGCGCCGCGGAAGATGTAGGGGAAGCCGAGGACATTGTTGACCTGGTTCGGATAGTCCGACCGGCCGGTGGCGATGATGGCGTCGTCGCGGACCGACTTGATGTCTTCCGGCGTGATTTCCGGGTCCGGATTGGCCATGGCGAAGATGATGGGGTTCTTTGCCATCGACTTGACCATGTCCTTGGTCACTGCACCCTTGACCGAGAGGCCGAGGAAGACGTCAGCGCCCTCCATGGCCTCCGCCAGCGTCCGCTTCTTGGTCTTCACGGCGAAGGCGGACTTGAACTGGTCCATCTTCTCGGTGCGGCCTTCATAGACGACGCCCGCAGTGTCGCACATCAGGATGTTCTCGGCCTTGACGCCGAGATGGCGGATGAGGCCCGCGCAGGAGAGGCCCGCCGCGCCGGCGCCGGAGACGGCGACCTTCACGTCGGAGAGCTTCCGCCCGGTGATAAGGCAGGCATTGATGAGGCCGGCGGTGGCGATGATGGCCGTGCCGTGCTGGTCGTCATGGAAGACCGGGATGTCGAGTTCCTCGCGCAGCCGGCTTTCGATGATGAAACAGTCGGGCGCGGAAATGTCTTCGAGGTTGATGCCGCCCCAGGTGTCGCCGATGTTGCGCACGGTGCGGATGAAGTCTTCGGCGTCGGTGGTGCTGACCTCGACATCGAAACTGTCGATGTCGGCAAAGCGCTTGAACAGGACCGACTTGCCTTCCATCACCGGCTTCGACGCCATCGGGCCGAGATTGCCGAGGCCGAGAATGGCGGTGCCGTTGGAAATCACGGCAACGAGATTGCCCTTCGACGTATAGTCGTAGGCCTTGTCCTCATCCTCTGCGATGGCGAGCACCGGCACCGCGACGCCGGGGCTGTAGGCCAGCGACAGGTCGCGCTGGGTGCCCATGGGCTTGGTCGGCGCCATGGAAATCTTGCCGGCATTCGGCTTGGAGTGGAAATCGAGGGCTTCCTGGTCGGTAAAGCTCGGGCGCTTGGACGTCATGGGGGAGAATCTGGCTTGCAAAATTTTGTGATGAGGCGCCGGACCCTAGGCCGCGCCGCCCGCACTGCCAACCGCTAAAAGCGTCCTGTGGCATTCCGCCAGCGAATGGCTGGTCTGATGCTTTGCGAATCCCTTTGCAAACCGTTAGCGTCCCCGGCCATGGCTGATACCGCAACCGCTCCCGATTCTGCAAAGGCGTCCCAGCCGACGCCGTTTATGGCGCAATATTTGTCCATCAAGGCCCAGCAGCCGGATGCACTGCTTTTCTTCCGTATGGGGGATTTCTACGAGCTGTTTTTCGACGATGCAGTGGCGGCGGCCCGCATTCTCGACATTACACTGACCTCGCGCGGAGAACATGACGGCCAGCCTATCCCCATGGCTGGCGTGCCCTATCACGCCGCTGAAGGCTATCTTGCCCGGCTGATCAAGTCCGGTGCCCGGGTCGCGGTATGCGAGCAGACCGAAAGCCCGGCCGAAGCAAAGAAGCGCGGCTCAAAAGCCATTGTAAACCGGGAGATCGTGCGGATCGTCACGCCCGGCACCTTGACCGAGGAGGCGCTGCTGCCGGCCCGGCAGGGACAGGCGCTGGCCGCCATCGCCATCGGGGGAGGGGGCGCGGAAGGGGCGATCGCGGTGTGCGATGTATCCACCGGCCGGTTCGAGGCCGCCGCGCTGGACCCGGCGGCGCTTGCCGATGCGCTGCTGGCCTGGCCGCTGTCGGAATTGCTGGTGGCAGATGCCGATGCCGGAAAGCCGGTGATCTCGGCGGCCTGCGAAGCCTCGCCCGCACCGGTGACCTGGCGCCCGGCCCGTGCCGCGACCCACAAGACCGGCGAAGCCCTGCTGAAGGACGCCTTCGGTGTTGCCGCAATAGATGCCTTAGGTGACTTCACGCGCACTGAACTTGCCGCCATCGGCCTGTTGCTCGACTATGTGAAACTGACCCAGGCGGGCGGCGAGATCCGGCTGGACCAGCCGCGCCGTCCGGATCCGACCGGGCATCTCTCCATCGATCCCGCGACCCGTGCGAGCCTCGAAATCGACCGCGCGATGAATGGTGGACGGGAGGGCTCGCTGCTCGGAACGATCGACCGGACGGTGACGGCGCCGGGGGCGCGCCTGCTCGCCGCGCGGCTCGCCCGGCCATCGCTGAACGAGGCGGAGATCGAGGCGCGGCTCGATGCGGCGTCGTGGTTTGCGTCGGAGCCGCCGGCGCTGGAAGACGTGCGAGCGTGCCTGAAGAAAGCGCCGGACCTTGAGCGGGCGCGAACGCGGCTCAATCTCGGGCGCGGGGGCCCAAGAGACTTGTTATCCGTCGCCGAAGCGCTTGAGGCGGCGAGCGAGGCGGCCGGCATATTGTCCCGTGCGGTGTCGCTGCCGGCGCGCCTCGCGGATGCGGCGGCGCAGCTGGACCTGGCGCGCCAGCCGGACCTCGACGGCCTGTCGGCGGACATTTCGCGGGCGATCGCCGAAAGCCCGCCGGTGCTCGCGCGCGATGGCGGCTTTGTCGCGCCGGGTTGGGACACTGCGCTCGACGAGGTGCGGGCGCTGCGCGACGACAGCCGCAAGATCATCGCCGGGATGCAGGCGCGTTACGCCAGTGACACCGGCATTTCGGCGCTGAAGGTCAAGTTCAACAATGTCCTCGGCTATTTCGTGGACGTGCCGGCCAAGCATGGCGAGACGCTGATGGCGCCACCCTGGTCGGAGACTTTCATCCACCGCCAGACACTGGCCGGGAACACCCGTTTCTCGACACGCGAACTCGCCGATCTTGCCGGGCGTATCTCGCGGGCCGAGGAAGAGGCGAAAGCACGCGAGCTGGCGATCTTCGATGATTTCGCCGCGCGGGTTTCGGCGGCGAGCAGGGCGCTCTCCGCCAGCGCCGATGCGATTGCCAGCCTCGATGTTGCGGCAGCGACCGCGGCATGGGCGGCCGAGTGCGATGCCGTCCGTCCACGGATCGAATCGGAACCGGTGTTCGAGGCGGAAGGCCTGCGCCATCCGGTCGTGGAAGCGGCGCTGAAGAAGGAGGGGCAGGGCTTCACCGCAAATGCGCTGACGCTCGATGCGGGCGGCGAGACGGCGCCGCGCCTGTTGCTTGTGACGGGCCCGAACATGGCAGGCAAGTCGACCTATCTGCGGCAGGCGGCACTGGCGGTGATCCTCGCGCAGGCGGGCCTGTTCGTTCCGGCACGGAACATCCGGCTTGGCCTCGCAGACCGGGTGTTCTCGCGCGTCGGGGCGTCGGACGACCTTGCGCGCGGGCGCTCGACCTTCATGGTGGAGATGGTGGAGACCGCGGCGATCCTGACGCAGGCGAGCCCACGCAGCTTTGTCATCCTCGATGAAGTCGGTCGCGGGACGTCGACCTGGGACGGGCTCGCCATTGCCTGGGCGGCGGTTGAGCACCTGCATTCCACGAATGCCTGCCGCGCGCTCTTCGCCACGCATTATCATGAGTTGACGACGCTGGCGGAAGACCTGTCCGGCGCGGCCAATGCCTCGCTCAGGGCGCGGGAGTGGAAGAACGACCTTGTCTTCCTGCACGAGGTTCAGCCGGGCCCGGCCGACCGGTCTTACGGCGTGCAGGTGGCGAAGCTCGCGGGCCTTCCCAAGAAGGCCGTCGCGCGTGCGGCGCAGATCCTCAAACGGCTCGAAACCGATCCGTCCTCGGCGGAATCGTTGCCCTTGTTTGCGGCTGTACCGCTGCCGGACGAGGCGCCCCCCCAGGGACTCCCCGATCCGGCAGCAGATGCTGTCAGGTCACTGCTGGACGCGGTAGACCCCGACAGCCTGACCCCAAGAGAAGCGCTCGATCTCGTCTACCGGATGAAGGATCTGGCCAAGGATTCCGAATAACATCAGTTCGCCCTGTCGAGTGCTTCAAGGATGTGGATCGCCGCCTTCAGGTCGATGGCATCGTGAATCTGGTCGATCAGGCGTTTGCCGTCCCGGCGGAGATCCTGCACCTGCAGGCGCCGCTCGGCGTCCGGTGACACCGGCATGTCGATTTCGAACGGCTCGTAGAAATAGTCGATCGGTTTTCGCAGGGCGATGGCGACGTCGCGCAGGCGGCCGGCCGACAGGCGGCTGTGCCCGGCTTCATATTTCTGGATCTGCTGGAAGGTCACTCCCAGCAGCGTGGCCAGCGCATCCTGCGTAAGGCCCAGTTCGCGGCGCGCCTGGCGCACCTGAAGGCCGACGAAACGGTCCGCTTCGGTCGGCTTGCGAGCATCATGCCCGTTATTCTGGTTTGTGTTCGGCATGTCAGTCCATCCCGGTTCCGATCCAAGATGGACAGGGACATGCAAGTCAGGGGCCAAAAATCAACTTTAACGTGTTGTTAACCAGAAGATTCGCCAAGTATTTCTACTAAAGATAGCAATATGCCGCGCGTAAGATCCTTCAGGATGACGCCCGATCGAAAAAATATTCAATTATTTCAATTATTTGGGCCTATTTCGGCTCTACGCGGATGATCTCGTCATCCGGATCGACCGGAGCGTCATCAAGGTCGATCCCGAAATCGCTCTCCGGCACGTCGCCGAAATCCGCGGTCGCCAGCTGGCCGGACCCGATCAGGCGGACGTCTTCATTCGAACCGCCGAGATTGAGGTTGAGTGTGCCACCTGTGGACTCTGAGTCCGACAGGGAGGACGGCATGGAGAGATTGAGCGTTCCGCCCGCATCCGCGGACTCGACCGTCATCGCATCGGCTGCCTCGGCAGCGGGCTTCGACTTCGACTCCGAACAGGCAACGCCCGCAATGGCAAGCGACGCAACGGCGAAAACGGTCATCAATTTCATGTTCATGCCCCGGATCATGTGCCTGCACTCAGCGCTGTGCAAGCTTCTCCTGCACAGAGTCCCAGAAAATGGCAGGGATATCAATGCCGCTGAGACGCTTGATTGCCTGAACGCCTGTGGGTGACGTGACATTGATCTCGGTGAGGCGCCCGCCGATCACGTCGATGCCGGCCAGCACGAGGCCGCGGCGCCGGAGTTCCGGGCCGATCGTCTCGCAGACAAGCCTGTCGGCGTCGCTGAGTTCGGTCTTCTCCGCCGTGCCGCCGACGACCAGGTTGGAGCGCACCTGCCCGGACTGAGGGCGCCGGTTGAGGGCGCCGACAGGCTTGCCGTCGACCAGCATGATTCGCTTATCGCCCTCGCTGACGGCGGGGAGGAAGGCCTGCACCATGACCGGCTCACGCGATTTCGAGAAGAACAGCTCCAGCAGGGAGTCGAGATTGGAATCGTCGGGCTTCAGGCGGAACACGCCCGCCCCGCCATGGCCGTAGAGCGGCTTGACGATGATGTCCTTGTGCGTTTCGCGGAAAGCGGCGATGGCGCGGGGATCGCGGCTGACGAGGGTCGGCGGCATCAGGTCGGCGAACAGGAGCGGCAGGATCTTTTCCGGGCTGGAGCGCACGCCGGCCGGATCGTTGAGAACCAGCGTCTCTTCGCTGACCAGTTCCAGCAGGTGGCAGGCGGTGATGTAGGACAGGTCGAAAGGGGGATCCTGGCGCATCAGGATGACATCGACATCTTTCGCAAGGTCCAGCGTGACCGCTTCACCGAAAATGCCAGGCGTGCCTTTGACGCGCTGAACCTTGGCCGGGCGGACGCGGGCGGTAACCCGGCGGCCCTCGAGGCTCATATCCTTCGGCTCGTAGACGAAGATCTCCATGCCGCGCGCCTGCGCCGTTTCGGCGAGCGCAAAGCTCGTATCGCCGTCGATATTGACGTTTTCAAGCGGATCCATCTGGATCGCGACGCGCAGGCTCATTCAGGCGCTCCCCGTTCTGGGAGCGCGTCGGGGCGCGTCCCGTCAGTAATTCACGCCCAGAAGTTCGGCGTTTGCGTCCGTCCCATATGAGGTATCGGGGCCGTTTTGATAAGAGGCCTCGTCGCCGGCGGGCGCAGGTGCCGCCTGTTGCGGGCCATGCGGCTCACGGATGCGGACATAGGACACGACCTGTTTGACGCCGCGGACATAGCTTGCTTCCTCGGCGGCATGTTTCAGCTCGTCGGGGCTGCGCGCGATGCCCATGAGATAAACGACGCCATCATAGGTCTCGACATTGTAGTTCACGCTCTTGACGGTCTTGGAGCCGATGAGGCGGGCGCGCACGCGGCCGGAAATGATCTCGTCGGAGACATTGGCGAGGAAGCCGCCGGGCGGCTCGATCCGGATTTCGTTGGCGACGTCCTTGGTGCGGGACGAACTCCAGGCGAAGCCCTCCGCTTTCACGCGGTCTTCCGGCGTGTTGACCCGGCCGGACAGGAGGACGAGGCCGTTTGCGACCTCCACATCCACCTCGCCGAATTTTTCGGCATCGTCGGACAGCAGCTTGCCCTTGATCTCGGCGCTCGCGGTGGTGTCGTCGAGCGCTTCGCCCCAGGTCTTGTCCTGGACCGCAGTCACGCCCACGGCGCCGGCCGCTCCGACAGCAGCGACGGCGCAGCCTGAAAGGGGAAGGAGGGCGGCAAGCAGAAGGGCGGGCAGGCGCAGGGTCATCGGCGGTACTCCGGAACAGAAACGGGCAGGATCGCCTGTTTCGTATCCCGAGGATAGGGCAAAATTCTGGCAAAACATGCCGGAAAGGCCGCTCCGGCTGCTGCAGGCGCTGCGCGAGACAGTCCTGATGGTTTCTTCTGGTTGTAGGGGGGCTGACGTGGTATTATGGGCAAATCATCAAAAGAAGGAACTGAACCCCTGACTTCCAGTGCTCCGCGGCCCCAGCCCGCCAAGCAGGCCAGTATTGAAGACATCCGATCCCTGGCCGAAGCGCTCGCCAAGGCCCTTGAGGATGACAAGGCCGAAGACCTCCTTTTCATCGATCTCGAAGGCAAGTCCTCGCTCGCTGATTTCATGATCATTGCGTCCGGCCGCTCCGGTCGACACGTTGCGTCGCTTGCCGATCATCTCGCCCAGGAAGTGAAGAAGCTGACCGGTCGCCCGGCCAGCGTCGAAGGCATGCCGAATGCCGACTGGGTGCTGATCGATACCGGGGACGTGATTGTTCACCTGTTCCGGCCTGAAGTGCGCGAATTCTACAATCTGGAAAAGATCTGGGCGCCGAATGCCGTGCGCGTCCCGTCGCAAGCCAGCCAGGCCTGAATGCGCCTCATCTTCCTGGTGGTCGGAAAGCTGAAATCCGGCCCCGAACGCGATCTTGTCGATGAATATGTGAAGCGGGCCCGGCCCGTGGCGCGCAGCCTCGGATTCCGGGGCATCGAGGAGGTCGAGGTTGCAGGCGGCGGCGGGCTCGACGCCGAAGCCGCCCGGATTCTCGAAAAAATCCCGGCAGGCGCGCGCATTCTGCGCCTTGATGAGTTCGGCCCGGCGATGGGGTCAGAGCCGTTTGCGCAGAAGCTCGCCCAATGGCGCGACCAGGGCACGCCCGACCTTGTGTTCCTGATCGGCGGGGCGGAGGGCTATGGCGAGGCGGTGAAACAGGCCGCGCCGGACACGCTGGCCTTCGGGCCGCAGACCTGGCCGCACCGCTTTGTGCGCGTCATGCTGGCCGAACAGGTCTACCGGGCGGTCTCTATCCTCGCCGGCACGCCTTATCACAAGGCGTGAACGCTGCGTTCACCCGGCATAGAGCGAAGGCTGGGGCGCGAAGGCGAGGACGAAGAGCAGGGCCGCAATCGCTCCAAGCGTCGCAAGCGACATCCAGCGGGAGATAGCGGGGGCGGTGTGCATGGCGGAGTCCTTCCGGCCTGTGTTGCGTGTTTCCTGTATGAACACTCTCCAAACGGAATGGGTTGCGTCGGGGGCGCGATCGGGGCGATTTGGAGGCAGACCCTTACAGTTTGTTGATCCTGCACCAGACCCGGCCTAGACGTGTGGGTCATAGCCATTGGTTCGGGAGGCCTGTGTGGCCGGTTTGCGCGATTTCCTGAAAGTCTATTGGCCGCTGATCGCGGTCGCCCTGATCGGCCTGATCGTGGCGTTCATGTTCATGGACCCGGCGCCGCCGAAGAAGATCCGCTTCGCCTCCGGAGCTCCGGGCGGGGCCTATCATGCCTATGCCGAGCGCTATCAGCGCCTGCTGGCGGACGAGGGCGTCGAAGTGGTGCTGCTCGACACGGCCGGGTCGGTCGAGAATTTGCGCCTGCTGGCCGATGGAGAGGCCGATGTCGGCCTGATCCAGGGCGGGCTGGCGACCGACCGGGATCGTGAGCTGTTGCAATCCCTCGGCGGCCTGTTTCCGGAACCGCTCTGGGTGTTCGTGCGCGCCGACAGCCCGGTGCAGGCTTTTGAAGACCTGCGCACGGTGCGGTTCGCGATTGGCGGGCAGGGGTCGGGCACGCGCACGCTGACGCTGGAATTGCAGGGTGAGTTCGGCGGAAGCTGGCCGGCGAGCGCGCAGATGACGCCGTCAGGTACGGCTGCCGCCGATGCGCTTCTGGCGGGCGAGGTCGATGCGGCCGCGTTCGCTGCTTCGCTCGAAGCGCCTTATGTCGAAAAACTGTTGCGGTCCGCGGATGTGCGCCTGATCCCGTTCCCGCGCGCCGCGGCGCTCGCCCGGCGGCAGAAGGCACTGTCGGCGGTGACGCTGCTGCGCGGCGTGGTGGACATCGGCAAGGATATTCCGTCTGCGGATGTGCCGCTGGTCGCCCCGGTCGCACAACTGGTGGTGAGCAAGGATCTGCACCCGGCGATCCAGGCGCTGCTGATCGATTCCGCCGTTGCGATCCATGGCGACGGCTCGCTGATTTCCGAGGCCGGCAGCTGGCCCGACCCGGACGCGACGGACCTGCCGCTGACCAGCCAGGCGCGGCGCTTTTACCAGAACGGGCCGAGCTTCCTGCGCCGTTATTTCTCGTTCGGCTGGGCGAATTTCCTCGACCGGGCCTGGGTGCTGGCGATCCCGCTTCTGACACTTCTGTTCCCGCTGGTACGGGCGGCGCCGCCGATCTATCGCTGGCGCGTGCGGCGCAAGATCTATGTCTGGTACAAGGACATCCGCGAATTGGAACAGCGCGGCCGCTCCAAGCCGACGGCCGAGGAGCGCAAGGAGATCCTCGCGGAACTCGAAGACCTTCAGGAGGAGATCGGGACGGTCGAGGTGCCGTTGTCGTATACGGACGACCTTTACCGCCTGCGCAGTCATGTCGAATTCGTCAAGCAGCTGGTGATGAACACCAAAGCCCCGGTCAATGCGCCCGCCGTGGGCGTCTGACTTCACCAGGTTTCGCACCAGGGACGCAGGTCCAGCTCGTGCGTCCAGGCAGAGCGGTGCTGCCTGTGCAGCCAGACATAATTCTTGGCGATCTCGTCGGGCACCAGCAGGCCGTCGCGCGCGCGGCGGTCGTCCGCATCCGGAAACATCTCGCGGATGAAAGCTGAATCGATCGCCCCGTCGATCACGACATGGGCGACATGGATGCCCTTTGGCCCGAGTTCCCGTGCCATGGACTGGGCGAGGGCGCGCAGGGCATGTTTCGCCCCGGCAAAGGCGGCAAAGCCTGACCCGCCGCGCACAGCGGCTGTCGCGCCGGTGAAGATGATTGTGCCCCGCCCGCGCGGGCTCATCACGCGCGCCGCTTCCCGCCCCATGAGGAAGCCGGCATAGGCGGCCATTTCCCACACCTTGCGATAGACCTGTTCGGTCATCTCGGTGATCGGGAAGCGGACATTGGCGCCGATATTGAAGACGCAGGCCTCCAGCGGGCCGACCTCTTTCTCGATCGTGTCGAAGAGGGCGACGGTTTCCGCCTCGTCCCGGGCATCGACCCCGAAGGCGCGGGCCTTGTGGCCTTCCGCTTCGATGGCAGCCGCGAGGGCCTGAAGCTCATCCAGGTGCCGTGCCCGCCGCGTGATGCAGGCGGTCAGCCCCTCGCGCGCGAAGGCCCGCGCAATCGCGCCGCCCGTTGCATCGCCCGCTCCTACGATCAGTGCCGCGCCCGGTTTATTGGCCATTGTTGCCGCTCCCTTCATCTTTCCATGCAATGCTCAAACAGGTGGGTGAGTTTGTAAAGGGAACTTACTTTGTCGGACGGACTGAACATCGCGATTGCCGGGGCCGGGATCGGCGGCCTTGCGGCGGCAGCGTTCCTTGCGCGGCAGGGACACGCGGTCACGGTGTATGACCAGTTCGAAGCGCCGGGGCCGGTCGGCTCGGGCCTGATCCTGCAGGAAACGGGGCTCTGCGTGCTGTCGGAGCTGGGCCTGCGCCCGGCGGCCGAAATGCTGGGGGTCGACATTCACCGGCTCTGGGGCGTGGCGGCGGGAACCGGGCGGACCGTTCTGGATGTGCGCTATGAAGCGCTGCGGCCGGGCCTCAAGGGCGTTGCCATCCTGAGGCCGGTCCTGTTTGCCCTTGTGTATGAGGCGGCCCTGACGGCGGGGGCGACGATTGTGCCGGGAACGCGGATCCTCAATGCCGGGGCATCGCAGGGCATGCTGACGACCGGGGAAGGGAAGGTGCTCGGCCCGTTCGACCTCGTGGTCGATGCGCTCGGTGTGCGCTCGCCGCTGTCGAACCTGCCGCGCCACAAGCTGCCCTACCGCGCGCTCTGGGCGACGCTGCCGCTGCCGGAGGATGGCGCTTTCAGGCCGGATGCGCTGGAACAGCGCTACGAAGGCGCGCGCAAGATGGCGGGCGTCATGCCGTCTGGCCGGGCAACGCCCGAGGGGCCTCAGACGGTCACTTATTTCTGGTCGATCCGCGCCGGAGACTACACTGCATGGAAGGCCCTGCCGCTTGAGGACTGGAAAGCGCAGGCGCTCGCGCTCTGGCCGGAGACCGAAAGCCTGCTCGCACTGGTCACCTCGCATGATGATCTGACATTTGCGCGCTATGCCCATCGCACGCACTGGCCCGCGGTGCAGGACCGGCTGGTGCATATCGGAGATGCCTGGCATTCGACCAGCCCTCAGCTGGGGCAGGGGGCGAACATGGCCTTGCTTGACGCCTGGGCCCTGTCGCGCGCCGTCGCACAGACCGGTGACATGCATGACCGGTTGCGCAGCTTTGTCCGGATGCGCGCGCTGCATGTGCGCCTGTTCCAGACGATGAGCTGGATGTTCACGCCGGTCTACCAGTCGGACTCTCGTGTGCTGCCCTGGCTGCGCGACAGGGCGGCCGCACCGCTCAGCCGGGTCTGGCCGGCGCCGAAACTGCTGGCGGCGATGGTGTCCGGGGCGGTGGGGTCGCCGCTGCAAAAGCTCGGCCTGAAGCCCGCGCGCTAGCGCTGGCAGTCGGGGCAGTAGAAGGTGGAGCGGCCGGACTGGACGAGGCGCCGGATCGTGGTGCCGCAGGCCGGGCAGGCCTCGCCCTCCCGGTCATAGACGGCGAAGCGGTGCTGGAAATAGCCGAGTTCCCCGCTGGCGCTGGCAAAGTCCGAGATGGAGGAGCCGCCGGCCTCGATGGCTTCGGCGATCACCTCATTGATGACCGGGGCGAGGCGTGCGGCGCGCTTGCCGGGGATGCTGGCGGAGAGGCGTTTCGGCGAGATCTTCGCGCGCCAGAGGGCCTCGCAGACATAGATGTTGCCGAGGCCCGCGATGACCGACTGGTCGAGCAGCGCCGCCTTGATCGGCGCCTTCTTGCCTTTCAGGGTCTCGTCCAGATAGGCGGCGGAAAAGCGATTGCTCAGGGGCTCCGGCCCCATCGCGATTAACCTTGGATATGCCTCGAACGACTGCGCCGGCCAGAGTTCCATGAAGCCGAACCGGCGCGGATCGTTATAGGTGATGGTGTGGCCGTCATCGGTGGTCAGCACGACATGGTCATGCACCCGGTCGGTGCCGGTCTGGTGATGGAACGCGGCAAGCTGCCCGCCGCTCACGGTAAACCGGCCCGTCATGCCGAGGTGCATCACCAGCACTTCACCGGACGAGAGCTCCGCGGCGAGGAATTTGGCCCGCCGCCCGAGCCGGATCACGGTCTGGCCCTTCAGCCGCTTGGCAAAGTTCTCGGGGAAGGGGAAGCGCAGGTCCGGCCGGTTCTGTTTCACCGAAACGATCCGCCGGCCCTCCAGCACTGGCGCGAGGCCGCGGCGAACTGTCTCGACTTCAGGCAATTCAGGCATGGTTATCGCATATGGCCTATATGGATCGGGCTAACTATGGTGGCGCGCATGTCTGCAGAGCCTGGAACAGAACGCAAGGTCTCCTTCGGTTTCGAAGAGGTGACGGAAGCCGAGAAGGTCGCGCGCGTGAAGGGCGTGTTCCGATCGGTCGCTTCGCGCTACGATCTGATGAACGATCTCATGTCAGCCGGCGTGCACCGCCTGTGGAAGCATGACGCGATGAACCGCGTGAACCCGCAGCCGGGGGAGCGCCACCTGGACGTGGCCGGCGGCACGGGCGAGCTCGCGCGCGCCTTCCTGGAACTGGCTGACAAGGCCGGCAAGCGGCGCGGCGTGGACAAGCCCGCGACGGCCATCGTCTCCGACATCAACGATGCGATGCTGGAGGCCGGCAAGGCGCGGCCCGATAATGCGAAATGGGCGGGCCGCCTCGATTGGGTGTGCGCCGACGGGCAGAACCTGCCATGGGCGGACAAGAGCTTCGATGCGGTGACGGTGTCGTTCGGCATCCGCAATTTCGCCGACCGGGTCGCGGGGCTCAGGGAATTCCGTCGCGTGCTGAAGCCGGGCGGCCGGCTGGCGGTGCTGGAATTCAGTCACATGACCGTGCCGGCGCTGCAGCAGGCCTATGACACCTATTCCTTCAACGTGATTCCGAAGCTCGGCAGCCTCGTGGCGGGCGATAAGGACAGCTACCAGTATCTGGTCGAATCCATCCGCAAGTTTCCCGACCAGGAGACTTTCCGGAAGGAGATCGAGGGCGCGGGCTTTTCCAATGTGTCGGTGACCAATTATTCCGGCGGCATTGCTGCGCTGCATTTCGGCTGGGCTGTGTAGGGATGGGCATGATCGGGGATTACCGGCGCCTGATGCGCGCGGGCGTGGCGCTGGCGCGGCATGACGTCATCCTGCCGTCGGATTACCAGTCGCGCCTGCCGATCCCGGCGCGGATTGCGGGTCGCGTGCTGCGCCTCTTCGGCGGTGGAGCGAGGGGACGGCCCGGCCAGCGGCTGGCGCGCGCGCTGGAGGGCCTTGGGCCCGCCTATATCAAGCTCGGCCAGTTCCTGGCGACGCGGCCGGACGTGTTCGGCTCCGAAGTCACGTCCGACCTTGACCGCCTGAAAGACAAGCTACCGCCCTTCTCGATGAAGGCGGCGCGCGCGGCGCTGGCGGCGGAGTTTGGCGCGGCTGAAGCAGACCGTCTGTTCCCGGACCTTTCGGAGCCGGTTGCGGCAGCTTCGCTGGCGCAGGTGCACCGGCTCGACCTGCCGGATGGCCCGCGCGCGGTGAAGATCCTGCGCCCGAAGATCGAGGAGCAGCTGACAAAGGAACTTTCCGCGATGAAGCGCGCGGCGCGCACCATCGAAGGGGTCTCCGCAGAGAGCCGCCGCCTGAAGCCCGTCGCCTTCACCGAGACCATCGCCACCGCCATGATGCGCGAGACCGATCTTCGCCTTGAAGCCGGCGGGGCCGACGAGATGCGCGCGCTGAGCGAGAAGAACGGCTATTTCCAGGTTCCGAAAGTGGACTGGGACCGGACCGGGCGCCGTGTGCTGACGACCGGCTGGGTCGCGGGCACGCCGCTGACCGACCCGAAGGCCCTGGACCAGCCCGGCATCGACCGCAAGGCGCTGGCGAACGATATCACCCGCGGCTTCCTCACCAATGCCATCGAGCATGGCGTCTTCCATGCCGACATGCATGAAGGCAACCTGATCCTGACGCCGGAGGGAAAGATTGGCCTCGTCGATTTCGGCATCATTGGCCGCATCGGCATGACCGAGCGGCGGTTTCTCGCGGAAATTCTCTGGGGCTTCCTGAAGCGCGACTATGTGCGCGTCGCGGAGGTTCACTTCGAGGCGGGCTATGTGCCGTCGACACAGTCGGTGGGGGATTTCGCACAGGCGCTGCGCACGATTGGCGAGCCGATCCATGGCAAGCCGGCCGAGGACGTCTCGATGGGCCGGGTGCTGTTGCAGCTGTTCGACTACACGCACACATTCGGCATGTCGCTGCGCCCGGAGCTGGTCCTGTTGCAGAAGACGATGGTGCAGGTGGAAGGCGTCGCGCGGGCGATCGACCCGGCGCACAATATCTGGAACGCCTCGGAACCCGTCGTCGAAGGCTGGATCAGAAAGAGCTTCGGCCCGCAGGGGGCGGCGAAGCTGGTTGCGGACAATGTCCGTGAAGTGACGAACCGGCTGAAGCGGCTGCCGGAAGTCATGGACCGGTTCGAAGCCTTCATGGAGCATGAGACGGCAGACATCCCGCCGCCACTGAAGGAACGTTTTGCGCCCTGGTGGGGCTGGTTCGGGCTCGTCGCGGTACTGGCCGGTCTGGCAGTATGGGCCTTCAAATAGGAGGGGCTCTCACGCCTCACGCAGGCGGCTGCCAGTGCGGCCGCGTGCGCTACGAAATGGACGTTCTGGAACAGTCCCATGTCTGTCATTGCCGCATGTGCCAGAAGGCGACCGGGGGCTTGTTTGCTGCGCTGGTCGGCGCGAAGAAGGACCAGATCCGCTGGACGGCGGCTCCGCCGGAGGAATTCTGGAGTTCCAATTTGGCCAAGCGCGCTTTCTGTAGTGCCTGCGGCACTCCGCTCGGCTTCACCTGCGACCTGCCCGATGCAAGGCAGTATGTGACCATCGGCAGCCTCGACCATCCTGAAGACGCCCCCATCAGCCACCAGTACGGCCTGGAATCGAAGATCCCCTTTGTCGAATTCTGCGAGAGCATTCCGGGTGAGCGGACGGGGGCGAGACCGAGGCAGTGTCCGACTTCCTCGCGAACATGACGTCCCGCCAGACGTGAACGCTACTGTAAGGGGTAGGGGGTTATGGAGGCGGCCTGTTTGCATTAGGCTGGCCCAGCCCTGAAGAAAGGACCGCCCATGAAGGCCCTCCTTGCCGCGTGTCTCGCCGCCGGTGCGCTCGGTGCAGCGCCCGCTGCGCTGGCGCAGACGGTCGAGTATTCGCAGCGCCCGGAAGTTGACAATGGCTGGTATCCGGACCGCGATGCCGAAGCCGCCGAACCCGAAGACGATGGTGACGCCAACTGGTATCCGCAGCGCCCCGAAGGTGAAGCGAGCTGGTATCCCGCCCGCAAGAGCGCGCCTGCACCGGTTGTAGCCCCGGTTGTGGCGCCGGTTGTGGAACCCGTCCCAAAACCCGAGCCGCCGGCGCCCGCACCCATCCCCGTATCGTCTCCAGCACCGGCACCGGCACCCGCACCTGCGCCGGTTCCCGCGCCAATGCCCGTGTCCGTGCCGGCGATGGCCCCGCCGCCAGCCGAGCCGATTTCCACGTCTTCGGCCGCCGTCGCGGCTGCGGCGGTAGCGGCTGCCAATGCGCCGGCCGAGGCCAGGCCGCTGCCGGCCGGCATCGGGATCCCTGACCCCGCGCCAAAGCCTGTGTCAGTTCCGGCAGCTGCGGCGCCAGTCAGCCGCTCTGCGCCCCAGCCCGTGCCAGCGCCTGCGCCAAAACCGCAGCCGGCCCCAGCGCCTGTGCCCGTTGCGGCTCCCGCGCCGCAACCGCGCCCGGCGCCCGTCCCGGTTTCTGTCTCTGTCCCTGCCGCGCGCCCTTTGCCTCAGCCAGCTCCGCCGCCGGAAGCCGCGCCTGTTCCGGCGCCCCGGCCCGTGACGAAACCTGTTCTCCAGCCCGCCCCGGCACCGATTGCCGGGCCGCTCCGCAAGACCCAGGCTTCGCCGGAGCCGGTGCGTCTTCCGCGCGCGCCTGCGCCGCAATCCTCGCCGCAGGCCGTGCCGCGCCTCTCGGGTGCGCCTGCCATGCGGTACGAAACCAGCCCGACGAAAGTGGTGAAGCTGGCGCCGATCACAGCTGCCCCGGCGGCGGCACAGGCCTCCGGCGTGCGGGTGATCCGGTCGGGCGAGGCAAGCGTCGAGCGTTCGCGCGTTGCGCCGCCTGCGGCCGCACCGCTGCCGGCCGCGCCATCGCAGCAGATGAAGGTGGTGCGCGTCGGCCCCGGCCCCAACACGACGGCCACGAGATATGGCACCGAAGTCGTCGTGGAGCCGGATGCCTTCCGCCCGAAGCCGAAGACGATCCGCGTCAATCCTTAACGGTAACGCTGTTTTCACGCGGTTTTCATGGGGGCATGGCAAGGATTCTGCTGTAAGGAAGGGCTCAGACAGCCTTAACGGGACAGATGAGCGACAAACGCATCCTCCTGATCATTGGCGGCGGAATCGCTGCCTATAAGAGCCTTGAGCTGATCCGCGAGCTCGGGCGGCGTGGCGTTGGCAGCCGCTGCATCCTGACGGATGGCGGGTCACACTTCGTTACTCCGCTTTCGGTTTCGGCGCTCTCAGGCGAAAAAGTGTTTACCGATCTCTTCGATCTCGATGACGAGGCGGAGATGGGTCATATCCAGCTTTCGCGATCTGCGGACCTGATTGTCGTCTGCCCGGCGACGGCAGATTTGATGGCCAAGGCCGTGCATGGCCATGCGAATGACCTCGCCTCCACCACGCTGCTTGCGACGGACAAACCGGTGTTGATGGTGCCCGCGATGAATGTGCGCATGTGGCAGCACGCAGCGACCCGGCGCAACGTCGCCCAACTGCGCGCCGATGGCGTGACGGTCATGGAACCCGACGAGGGCGCCATGGCCTGTGGCGAGTTTGGCCCCGGCCGCCTGCCCGAAGTGCCGGCGATTGTCGCGGAAATCGAACGGGCCCTCGCGGGGGAGGGCAGCGGCGCGCTGGCAGGCGTGCATTGCCTCGTCACGGCCGGGCCGACGCGCGAGCCGCTCGACCCGGTGCGCTTTCTGTCGAACCATTCTTCCGGCAAGCAGGGCTACGCCATTGCCGGTGCGCTGGCGGGGCTTGGCGCGCGGGTGACGCTGGTTTCTGGGCCGGTGGCTATTGCGCCGCCGCTAGGTGTGGAGCTGGTGAAGGTCGAAACCGCGCGGCAGATGCTGAAGGCGGTGGAGGATGCTCTGCCGGCTGATGTTTTCGTGTCGGTTGCCGCTGTCGCGGACTGGCGCCCGGCCCGGGCGGCCACGAAAAAGCTGAAAATCAAGGGCGCCGGCAGTTCGGCGCCTGCGATGGAACTCGCCGAGAACCCCGATATTCTCAGGACCGTCTCGAACAAGCGCAAGAACCGCCCGGCGCTGGTGATCGGCTTTGCGGCTGAAACCAATGATGTCGAGGAACACGCTGAAGCGAAGCTGAAGCGCAAGGGATGCGACTGGATCGTCGCCAATGACGTCTCCGGCGACGTGATGGGCGGAGCGGAGAACGAAGTGGCGCTTGTGACGCGGGCTGGCACCGAACGCTGGCCGCGCATGGACAAGGGTGAGGTCGCCCGGCGGCTTGCGAAGAAAATCGCCGACACGCTGCCCGGCCTCGACGGCGATCTCAGCCTAGCAGCGGAATAAACCCATTGCATGACCGGCAAAGAAATGGGGCGGCGTCATCCCACGCCGCCCCGCCGGAGTGTCCCATCCGGGCTTACGTCCCCTTGGCCCGGACCGGTTCCGGGTCTCAGAAGGCGTAGACGAGTGAAACCCGTGTTGCCGTGTCTGTGGATTCGAACCCGATAGGCGGGTCCGTGTCGTGGCGCACGTCGAACGAGACGCGGGCCGAGATCTTGCTGGTCAGCGCAGCCGTCAGCGCGGCCGAGTTGGTCAGCTGGGTCGACTCCTTCGCGTAGAGAACGCCGGTCGTGTTGGAAAAGCTGACATTGTCATTGAAGGTGTAGGAATATTCCGAGCCCGCAACGGCGCCGAAGGAGTTGACCGTTTCCGCCGGCACGGTGACCGGCAGATTGTTCACGTCAACCGTATCATAGGCGCGGACCTCGTCGATCTTGAGACCGGGGCCGCCGCGCACGGTCCACTTCACCTTGTCGCCGTCATAGATGTGATAGCCGAGGCCGCCGCCGACGAAGCTGCGCGATTCGAAGCCGGTGAATTCGTCACGCTCGTGCGAGACGCGGCCGAAGCCGAACAGCTTGTCATTGATGGCGCGGTCGACATTGAGGCCGGCGAAGAGACGGTTCTTCGATTCCAGGCCGTCGATTTCGCCATAATCGGCTGCCGCTTCGAGGCCATAGGTCCAGACGCCGGCTTCCTTGTTCAGTTTGAGGCCGAGGCCAAGATCCTTGGTCTCCGTGTTGCCGGTTGTGAAGCCGGCGCTGAGCGAGCCTTCGCCGGTCCAGCCGGATGCGCCGTCTTCCGCGTGCGACATGCTGGCGACGCATCCAAACGCCACGAGTGCGAGGAGAAACTTATTCATAGATTGGAACCCCATTGGTTGGTGTGCGTGATAAGGGGCGTGGAACCTGAACAGAGGCGCAACCCGCAATTCAACTTGCGTTCATCTGGGGCGGCCGCCCTCCGGGGAACGGGGGTGTCGCCGCACCTTGCCCCGGCGCGATGCGTTCCTTCCGGTCGGTTTGTGTGCATGATCGGCAGCAAATACACAAAACAGGATCAGGGGAGCGGGATGCACTATTCAGAGTTGCGCAAGGCGCATGAGGAGCTGACAAGGCCTGGTGGTCCGTTCGAGATTGTCGAGGCCGAGGTGCTGGGCAACAGGATCCGGACCTTCCGGCACGCCCATCCAAGTGTCCGTGAGGTCTGGCTGTCGACGGCGGCCTTCGGTGAGCGGCCCTATCTGCTCTATGAAGACGAACGCATCACATATGCGCAGGCTCATCGCGCGGTGAACGCACTTGCGGCGTGGATGGCCGCGCAGGGGGTGAAGCCCGGCGACCGCATCGCGCTGTCCATGCGCAACTATCCGGAATGGATGCTGATTTACTGGGCGGGCCTTGCCTCGGGCGTGACAGTGGTTGGCATGAATGCCTGGTGGACCGCGGAGGAAATGGAGTACGCGCTTAAGGATTCCGAGCCGAAGATCCTGTTCGTCGATTCTGAACGCCTGGCCCGCCTGCAGGAACGTCCGGATATGGCCGCCGGGATCAAAGTGATCGGCATACGGGTTCCGGACCTGCCTGCCGGGCTCATCCAGTGGGGGGACACGATTGCACAGGACGGTCACTTGCCTGACGTCGCCGTCGATCCGGATTCCGATGCCTGCATCTTCTACACGTCGGGGACGACGGGATTTCCAAAGGGGGCACAGCTGACCCACCGGGGCTGTGTCTCCAATCTCTGGAACATGATGTATTCTTCGGCCTCGTCGGCGCTGGCGACGCAGCGGGCCACGGGCATGGACCCGCCAGCCGAGCCGCCGATCCCGGTGACGCTGATCACCACACCCTTGTTTCATGTGACGGCCAATAATTGCGCCGCCTATGCCGCGACAGCGGCGGGCGGTGCCCTGGTGCTGATGTACAGGTGGGATGCCGGCGAAGCCTTGCGCCTGATCGAACGCCATCGGATCACCGGTATGAGCGGTGTTCCGGTCATGGCCCGGGAGCTGATCAATCATCCGGAGTTTGCCAGCACCGATACGTCCAGCCTGCTTATCCTGGGTGGTGGAGGGGCCCAGTTGCCGCCGGACCTGGTACATGGCATCGACCAGAAGGTCGCGACGGCCCGGCCCAATACCGGCTATGGCATGACCGAGACCTGCGGGATCATCACGTCTGTCGCCGCCGACTTCTTCGTCGACAAGCCGGACAGTGCCGGGCCCGCAATGCCGAGCTTTGAAGTGAAATGCGTTGACGAGACGGGCGATACCGTCCCGCCGGGAGAAGTGGGAGAGCTCTGGGTGAAGGGATCCTCGGTCATCAAGGGTTACATCAACCGTCCGGAGGCAACGGCGTCCTCCATCACGGACGGATGGCTTCATACCGGTGACATCGCGCGCATCGACGAAGACGGGTTCATCTTTATCGTCGACCGCAAGAAGGACATGGTCCTGCGGGGTGGAGAGAACGTGTATTGCGCTGAAGTCGAGGCGGCGATCTATCGCCACCCGGCGGTGGCGGAGTGTTGTGTCTTCAGCGTGCCGGATGAACGGCTTGGCGAGGAAGTCGGCGCGGCCGTCGTGCTGAAGCCGGGCGAAACACTGACCGACGAAGCGTTGCGCGCGCATTGCCTCGGCATCATGGCGAAGCACAAGGTGCCGCGCTACATCTGGTTCCTTGGCGAACCGCTGCCCCGCAATGCCAGCGGCAAGTTCCTGAAGCGCGACCTGCGCGAGCGGCTGAGTCCCGCCTAGGGCCGCTTGACTTGGGGCGGCGACTCCCGCAACCGCTCGCACGATGAAAAACGTCACTGTTGCCGTCTGCCCGCTGCCCCATTTCGAGGGCCTCCAGCTGCCTGCCTATGAGACGGTGGGCTCGGCCGGCATGGATGTGCGTGCTGCGGTTCCGGAAGGCGAGCCAATGGTGCTGGCGCCGGGCGAACGGGCGATGGTGCCGACCGGGCTCAGCGTGGCGATCCCGCTGGGCTATGAGATCCAGGTGCGCCCACGTTCCGGCCTTGCGGCCAAGCACGGCCTGACCTGCCTCAACACGCCGGGCACGATCGACAGCGACTATCGCGGCGAGATCAAGGTCATCCTGATCAATCTCGGCCAAGAGCCCTTCACTATTGCGCGTGGCGAACGCATCGCTCAGCTGGTCCTCGCCCCGGTGACGCAGCTTGCCTGGGAAGCCGTCGACGCCCTCGACGAGACCGCCCGCGGAGCAGGGGGCTTCGGCTCCACCGGGCGCTGATCCTTTCCGTTTTCCGGATTCCATGCGATTTTTCTTGAATGCCTGTTCAGGCATTCCCATATATCGTTTGTCGATATGAGTAGGAGGACGGGGTAAATGGATCCGTTTCAGATGGTTGTCGTCATCGTGGCGATCGTTTTTGGAACCAAAGCCTGGCGCGATCACATGCGCTTCAGGGAAATGCGGGCCAATGACCGCGCGTCGGATGTGGAGTTCCAGCGCATGACCGATGAGGTCGCCCGCCTGAAGGAGCGTGTCCGCGTGCTTGAAAAGATTGTCACCGATGGTGACCAGCGCCTGCGCGAGGAGATTTCCCGGCTCGCCTGAGCCAACCCAGTGAACCGAGCCCACCAAACCAGAACAGGAGATGAGATCCCATGCCCGTGCTTTATCCTTTTGCGCTGCTCGCCCTGTTCCTGATCTTTGCGTCCATGGTGCGCAAGTCCGAGGTCTCGGCCGCCGACCCGCGCCAGGACATGGAAATCGCGCAGCTGCGCGAGCGGGTGGAGGCTCTGGAAAAGCTGCTGACCGATGAGGACCGCATCCTGCGCGGACGGTTCGACAAGCTGTAAGGCCCGATCGGTCCGGTCAAAGGCAAGGTTAATCCGAAAAGGCCAATTCGGCCGCCACGGCGCACCTGATATTTAAATCGCCGGGCTATTCCCCGTCATGCCAGAGTGGACGGGGAGATACGGGCATGAGCGCGACGTTCGGGAAAAAGACTTCCGCGGCCCCGGCCGCATTCGGAAAGAAAAAAGCACCCATCGTGCGCGGAAACGCGCCGCGCCAGCCGGAGCTATCGCCTCAGGCGCTTTCCTTCCTCAATTCCGAACGCAGCAGGGCAGACACGCCGTTCGATGCCGCGCCCTCCTATACGGCGCCGAAGAGCCAGGGCGTTTCTGGCGGCAAGCCAGTGTTCTGGCGTCGCATCATCGCCAAACTGATCGACGAACTTGCAGGCTGGGCGCTTGTGATCCTGTTCAGCGGCGGCGCCGCGCTTGCCACAGTCGGTACTTATATCGAAGCGGAAAAGGGCAGCATGGAAGAACTCGCCGCCAGCGCCGACTTCCTCATGTACACACTGATGTTCATGGTGATCAGCCTCGTCTATTCGATCACCATGCAGGCTTCCGTCCTGCAGGCGACGCTCGGCAAGATGGCGATGGGCATCATCGTGACGGACAAGCATGGCGGCAAGCCGGGCCTGGGCCAGATCATTCTGCGCGAAACCCTCGGCCGGTCGGCGGCGAACGTGCTGCCTTTCTATGCCGGTTACATGATGGGCGCGTTCAACAAGGACAAGAAGTGCGTCCATGACTTCGTCGCCAGCACGCAGGTCTGCACGCGGGCCGTATCGGCCGCCGGCTACGTCGAGGCGTTTGCCTGACGCAGCTCAGATCAGGACGCTGTCGTCCTTGGCGAACTTTGCGAGGAGATAGGCGTCCGTATCTTCGATCGGGTCGAGCTTGCCGAAGGCGAAAGCGTCCCGGTCCAGAACCAGATCGCGCGGGCGCAGGGGCCGGCTGATCTCCAGGCCCTCCAGCGTGCGGGCCCGCGAGAAAGCGACATAGGCCTGTCCGTGTGCGAACATTCCATGGTCGAAATCGATGTAGACCTTGTCCAGCGTCAGGCCCTGCGCCTTGTGGATGGTCACGGCATAGGCAAGGCGCAGCGGCACCTGCTTGAACGTGCCGACAACTTCGCGTTTCACCTTCTTGGTCTCGGGATCAAGCTCGTAGCGGTATTTTTCCCAGGCCGAAGGCTCGATCTCATAGAGTTCGTCCTCGATGGCGACGATCACGCCCTTGCCTGAGAAGCCGGCAACGGTGGCGAGCGACCCGTTGACCCAGCGGCCTTCCGGATCGTTCTTGATCAGCATGACGCGGGCGCCCTCCTTCAGCTCAAGGTCGGCTTCGGTGGGAAAGCTCTTTTCGTCGAACTGGCCCTGGACTTCGGCTTCATACGTCTTCGACCGTGTCGTCAGCCCGTCGAGACGCGCCTGGTTGATGCGGAAGGCATTGGCATTGTTAGGCGTCAGCACGACATGGGTTTCGGACGCTTCGACGGCCGAGCGCGGCGAGACAATGCTGCGCAGGATGGCTTCGTCCGACGGTGTCACACGCCCCGTGCGCAGCGCGCCGAGCAGGGCCAGGAAGCGCGGGTCTTCCTGGCGGAAGACATGTTTCAGGGCGAGCAGGGCGAACTCGGCGTCGCGGAAGGCGGCGCAGTTGAAAAAATACTGGCCGCCATGGCGTTCCTTCAGGATCGGCGCCTCTTCGCCGGAGACGACGGGCGGCAACTGGTGCAGGTCCCCGGACAGGATCATCCGTATCCCGCCGAAAGGGCGCTTCGATCCCCGGTTCAGCTTCAGCGACTTGTCGATCGCGTCCAGCATGTCGGAGCGCACCATGGAAATTTCGTCGATGATCATCGTGTCGATCGCCTTGACGAGGCGGGGCGAGCGCAGGCGCTTGATGTCCGTCGGTTCGATGAGGCGTGGCGGGAATTTGAAGAAAGAATGGATCGTCTGCCCGCCGGCATTCATGGCGGCAACGCCAGTGGGCGCCAGCACGATGGCGCTGTCGCCGGCCTGTTTCAGGAACTTGCGCAGCAGGGTCGTCTTGCCGGTGCCGGCCCGGCCGGTCAGGAAGAGGTTGCCCTGAGCGCCGGCGCCTGAGGCGACCCACGCGGCCGGGGCGGCATAAATGTCTTCGGGCGTGTCGGGCGTCTTTCGGGCCATGAACCCGCTTAGCGGGCTTTTACCGGGCTGGCGAGGGCCGCAAAGCGCCTCAGGAGGCGAGCGCTGCGGATGGCGCCGTCTGCATCAGCGACGAGATTACCGCTTGCTCCACCACGGCGCGGACCTGGCGTGGCTGGAACGGCTTGGTGATGAGATAGGCGGGCTCCTTCGCGCCGCCCTGCAACAGGCGCTCGGCAAAGGCAGTCACGAAAATCACCGGGATGTCGCTGCCGTGGATTGCGAGGATTTCCTCGACGGCGTCGGACCCGGACGACCCGTCTGCAAGCACCTCGTCAGAGAGGATGAGGCCCGGCTTGCCGGTCCGGGCGAGGCGCACGGCCGCATCCCGCGTCGGCGCGAGCCCGAGAACGCGGTGGCCCGCTTCTTCGACCAGCACGCGGAGTTCCGAAGCGATGACGAATTCGTCCTCGATGATCAGGACAGACGTCGCGAGCGCGGATTTGAGTGAGGATTCCGCGGACAGCAGCGCGTCCTCGACGAAACGGGTCGAGACCGACAGGATGTCGGCCGTCTCGAACACGCTGAAGCCTTCGACGGCCGTGAGCAGGACAGCGCGGCGCTCGTCGGTCGTCATCTGCTCCATGATCCGGAGAACCTGCTGGTTCAGGGTGCCTTCGCCCAGCTGTTCCATGATCGTTTCGTCGAGCGCGCGGAACAGTTCCAGCCTTGAAGACGGCGTCTGGCCCCGGTTGAGGAGTGCCAGCACGCGCGTTTCTATCATCGTCTCGACCGCCAGGTCTCCGGCGCTGCGCGTGCCAAGAAGGGCGCGCGCGTAGCGGCGAAGATAAGGCAGGTCTCCGGAAATCAGATCGGCCAGCAAAATCCGCACTCCGTAAATTTTACAACAGAACAGAGCGCTTCTTGTAGTGAATAATCTCTTAAGGGAGCTGCGTTTCAGACGAAAGTCACATATGCGAATTCGCACCAATTCACCGCACGCGGATGATGATGTCACATCCGGCGATGGTCTTGCCGGCGGGCGCCGCTGGAATTCCGGCGACGCTCAGCTCGCCGGACGCAATGTCGGTCAGCTCGCCAGTCGTCTCGTCGTAGAAGTGATGGTGCGGCGCGGTGTGCGTGTCAAACACGATCGTGCCGGCACTTGCACCGCGAACTTCCCGCAGCGCTCCTGCCGAAACCAGCGAATGCAGCGTGTTGTAGACGGTCGCCAGCGCCACGGGCTCGCCCTGGTTCGCGATTTCCTCCGCCAGCCATTCGGCGGTGACATGGCGGTCCCTGCCATCCCCGAACAGGATGCTGGCGATCTTCAGCCGGGGGCGTGTCGCCCGCAGGCCGCAGGTCTCCAGAAAGGCAGAGGGATCGAAGCGCGACATCCGGCAAAACTAGTGCGACCGCGGAAAGGCGGCAAGGCCTGCGCCATGACAAAAGCCCCCGGAAACTCCGAGGGCTTTCATGTCTGCCGGATGGCTGAAAGGATCAGCCGGCGATGCGGCGGACGTAGTCATATTCCCCTTTGCGGGCGTCGCGCTTGCGGGCCGGCTGGAAGGCAACCTTGGCATGCTCGGCGCAGTACGGGCCGCAATCGGCCTTGCGGCCGCAGAAGGCGAATTTCGGATCGGCCGGATCGCCGATCGGCCATTTGCACATGGAGTCGCGCAGGGTGAGGATGGTGGCGTGTTCGCCATCGGCCAGCTGCAGCGGCGGCAGCGGTGCCAGCGCGGCGGCGGGCCGCTCTTCCGGCAGGCGCACTTCGGGCCGCTCCGGCGCGGCCGGCATGGGTGCCTTGACCGACCCGTCCGGCATGATCCGGGGCTTCGGCCGTGCCAGGCGCGGCGGCCGCTTGACCGGACGCGACGGCGTCGCCCGGCCGGACAGGCCAAGGCGGTGAACCTTGCCGATCACGGCATTGCGGGTGACCCCGCCGAGTTGCTTGGCGATCTGGGAGGCCGAATGGCCTTCAGCCCAGAGTTTCTTGAGCGCACTTACCCGTTCCTCAGTCCAGGACATGTATTCACCTTCCCGCTGGATGCAGGCCTGCTACCCAAGCCCGTCAGCCCCTATATGTTGAGATGGCAGGTACACGCCATCCCGCTCAGCACCTAGATATCGTATCAGGGGCGAAATGAAACACAACATGCGGGAGTGCCATTCCACAGGCTTTCTACATCTTGTGGCTAAAAAGCCGGCACCTGTGGAATTCGACCCTGCAGGGCTGGGTTCAGAAAATCTCGCTCGCCTTTTTTCTCGCTCCAGGCTGGAATCGGCCCTACATAGAGCCGCATGAGTTCTACCGACCCTGCCATCACCGCCGCCGCAGCCTCTTCCGTGCCGCAGTCTGTCTCCGCCAGCCGCCTTGTGCGCCAGTACGGCGCCATGAACGGGCTGGGGCTGTGGACCTTATTTAAACGCGAAGTGGGCAGATTTATGAAGGTCTGGATGCAGACCGTCCTTGCGCCCGTCGTCACGACGCTCCTGTTCATGACCGTGTTCAAACTGGCCTTCGGTGACCGCGGCAACCTCACCGGCGATTTCGAGGGGCTCAGCTATAACGACTTCCTCGCCCCCGGCCTCATCATCATGGCGATCCTGCAGAACGCCTTTCAGAACACGAGTTCCAGCCTCGTACAGGCCAAGTTCAACGCCACCTATGTCGATTTCCTGATGCCGCCCCTGTCACCGCTGGAGCTGACGGCCGGCTTCCTCGGCGGGGCGATCATGCGCGGGCTGATCGTAGCGGCGATTTCCGCCATCGGCATCCAGCTGAGCGGCCTTGCGGACCTGTCGGTCACGCATGTCTGGCCGATCGTCTGGTTCAGCCTGACGGCGGCGATCGTGCTGGGTGCGCTTGGCGCCATCGGCGGTATCTGGGCCGACAAGTTCGACCATCTCTCCGCCGTCAGCAATTTCGTGATCGTGCCGCTGACCTTCCTGTCCGGCACATTCTACGACATCAAGGTGATGACACCGCCCTTCCAGTTGATGGCGCATCTCGACCCGTTCTTCTACATGATCGACGGGTTCCGCTATGGTTTCCTCGGCGTCGCCAACTCGTCCATCCTGACCGGTGTGTTGTACACGGGCGGGCTTTCGCTCGTCTCGGTGATCGCTGTCTGGGCACTTTTCCGGTCCGGTTACAAGCTGAAGGCATAAAGCGAGCAGGACTCCCCTGATACGAGAGCATGGTTGACCCCCTTGCGGGGGAGGGCCGTAATGCAGCCTCGGGGCAGGACATACGGAGGCCGCTCATGGCTCACGCAAGACTTTTCGCCGGCGCAGCGCTCGCCTTGGCGCTGGCAGGATGCCAGGCCATTCCGCAACAGCAGACGGTCGCGGAATACTGCGCCGCCGACAATCACAAGAATGAAGGCGTGTGCCGCCTGAAAGTGGAGATCGACGGCCAGTCGGTCGCTCTGGCTGACACCGACATGCGCCTGTCGCAGGCCCGCGCCGTGGCAGACGATGCCGGCGCCGCCGCTGCCCGCGCGCAGGCGTCGGCGGACGAGGCCCGCCAGCTCGCTTCGGCCGCCATGACGAAAGCCAGCCGCGACGACAGCGTCGTGTGCGAGACCCGCACCATCCAGCAGTCGAATGTCGGCACCTGCCGGCCGGGCTATACGGTCACGAGCTGCACCCAGACCCGCTTTACTTATCGCGCCGGCGGCCCGTCCATCCTGCGGGAAATCAACGACCAGCAATGCCGCTTCCAGGACAAGGTTCTGGAAATGCAGGTGCGCTGCTGCGCCAATGCGAGCATGGCACCCACCCCGGTGGACGAGCTGATCAAGGGCTCGCCGACAGCGCCGGTTTCCACCCCGCCGCCGCCGGAGCCGTCGCCATTGCGCTACTAGTGTCGCCACCCAGGGGGCTGGGTCGCACGAGGGAAACCGCCTGACCGAGGGGGCTCAGGCGGTTTCTTTTTGTGCAGGATACGGACGATCGTAACTTCCGCCTGCGGGAGCGGCGATTATTGCATTTGTCGGATCGCCCGTTCGCCGCTATTCACGGCGCCATGAAGAAAGGCCTTTCTGATTTGCCGACAGAGCGTCCACGCATTCCGCGGACGGTCTGGGCGCTGGGACTGGTCAGCCTGTTCATGGACGTCTCGTCCGAGATGATCCATGCGCTGTTGCCGCTCTTTCTCACGGCCAGTCTTGGCGCGAGCGTGGCGCTGGTCGGGTTGATCGAGGGAGTTGCCGAGTCGACCGCGGCCATCGTCAAAGTGTTTTCCGGCTACCTGTCCGACCGATTGGGGCGGCGAAAGCCACTCATTCTGATCGGCTATGCGCTTGGTGCGGTATCCAAGCCCTTCTTCGCCCTGGCGGGCGCGCCCGCAATGGTGTTCACGGCGCGCTTCGCCGATCGGATCGGCAAGGGAATGCGCGGCGCGCCGCGCGATGCCCTCGTGGCGGATGTAACACCTGAAGCGATCCGTGGACGAGCCTACGGCCTGCGCCAGGCAATGGATACGGTTGGGGCGTTTGTCGGGCCGCTCCTGGCGATCGCCCTGCTGACCCTCTTTGCAAATGATATGCGCATGGTCTTCTGGTTTGCCGTCATTCCCGGCGCCTTAGCCGTGCTTTGCGTTTTGCTGGGCGTTGAGGACCGGGTGTCCGGTACCGATGAAGAGGTGGCAAGGCCGCCGATCCGGTGGAGGGATCTGCGCCGTCTCGACCGGGCTTACTGGGTCGTCGTCGTGATCGGTGTCGTCTTCACCCTTGCGCGGTTCAGCGAGGCGTTCCTCGTCCTCAAGACGCATGAGGCGGGCCTGCCGCTGGCGTTGGCGCCACTGGTGCTGGTCGTGATGAATGTGGTCTACGCCGTCGGCGCCTATCCGGCGGGGGCATGGTCGGACAGTGCGCATCCGTCAACGCTTCTCTTGTGCGGCCTCGGCACTCTGATGGGCGCGGATCTGACGCTTGCAATTGCCCCCGGTGTTTGGGGCGCGCTTGCCGGCATAGCGCTTTGGGGTCTGCACCTGGCGCTGACGCAGGGACTGTTTTCCAAGCTCGTCGCAGAACGCGCACCGGAGATGCTGCGTGGCTCGGCCTTTGGCCTGTTCAACCTGGCGACCGGTCTCGCGATGCTGGTGTCGAGCCTTCTCGCGGGCTTGGTCTGGGACCGGGCCGGAGCGGCGGCGACCTTTGTCGTCGGAGCCATATTTGCGGGCCTGGCCGCGGTACTGCTGGGAGCTTTCGCCCTTAAAAGGGCCGCGCGCGACCCGTCATGAGTGTGCGCCACCGCATGGGCATTTGCGGGAATCCTGCCCGGATGCGGTGTTACGGCTCGCGGAAATAGAACTCCCCGCCGGTCGTGTCGTCCATATAGTTCGGACGCTGACGGTTACTGGTTTTTTGGGCCACAGCGTCCTGTACGCGCTTGAAGACGACATTCGCCGGCAGACCCGCTGTCGGCAGGATTGCGGCCAGTTCCTGGGAATAAGTGCCGTCGTCGGCAGCGGTCTTGCCGGGCTGGGTCGCATAGGCCTGGAATACGCCGGTCGACCAGGTCACCGGACTGTAAGCCCGCACGATGCCACGGCTGTCATCATCCATCACGGTGCGGCAAGCGTCGAACACAATGAATGAGGTCGAGGCAACGGTGGTGGACATGAGGTTGAAGATCTTTTCGAAGCTGACCGCCCCGTCCTCGATCTCTTCCGGATTAGCGCCTGTGAGGTCGATCGGCAGGACATAGTTCGCATCGTTCACGTTCACGCCGTGCCCGGAATAATAAAAGAAGGTGACGGGGTGATGGTCTGCCTGCTTGCGGTCCAGCGACTTGCGGCCGACGTCGCGCATCGCCTTGATCGTTTCGCTGCGGCCAAGGTCGCGGCAACGCATGACCGAGAAGCCCGTATCGTTAAGGGCGGTGGCCACGCGGTCGCCATCGCCATGCGTCACCGACAGGCGGCTAATCGGGGCGGAATAGGACAGGTTTGACAGGACAAGTGCGAACCGGTCTGGATCGGTTCCAGAAAGCCAGCTGCAGCCGGATGCCGCACTTTCCGTGCCGGTGATCGAAGCACCTCCGCTTGTGGGGCTCGCCATCAGCGTGTTCGGTGCTACATCGCGCCCGGACATGATGGAGTTGATGCCCGCGCCCTCATTTGCATCGGCGTTGGAATCGTCATCAGCCAGCAGTTCGTCGATGGTGCGTACCGTGACGAAGAGCGGCGTAGACGAGACGGCGCGGTCATACGTGCTGCCGTTTTCCTGAAGCCGCTGTGATAAGTTGAAGGCGATGAGGCGCGAGCCCGGCTGTTCCGGGCGGACCATCCATTTCCATACGGTCGGCGCATCGGCGCGCACGGCCTGTTCTTCAGCGGTAATCGGTGTCACGCTGAACCCATCCGCGATCAGCTCTGCGGCCATCAGGGACGAGGCCTTCACCGTCTCAAAGTCTAGCGCGAACGGTGTCTCGGTACTGCCGGGTGCAAGGCCGGTACCCATTATGCCGCGCAAGCGGGCATCGGCGGCGTCCGCGTCGAGGGATGCTGTTACCGGCTGGATGCCGAGCTCTAGAATGTACGGCTGCTGGACTACCATTTCTGACGGTGCATGGTGGGCCACACGGCCGGAGTCGAAGGTGCCGGCGCCGGATGCTACCTGGTCTTTCAGCGGCGGCCCCCGCCAGTCAGGGCATGGAGAGAGCATGTATCCGAGCTCGCCGGGGGCCTGCATCTCATGGCCCCACAGGCACAGGACTGCGTCGGGCGCCCCGGCATTGATCCTTTCAAGGCCGCCGCCGAGCGAGATGGCGAGTTTCTGGAGCGTTTCGTCAAGACTGCCTTCGACGGGTACGGACGTTTTGCTGATGTCGCCGCCGGGCCCGCCGCCAAAGTTCTCTATACAGTACACGGAAATATTGTCCGTGCCATCGAGATTGGCTTCGCAACGCTTGATGTAGCTCGTGCCGGCAGCGGGTTCGGGTTCGAGTTCGTAGTCTTCGAGAAAGGCAAGATCGTCCTCGGTCAGCATGCCGCTGCTTCGGTCGCCGTAATAGTCATAGCCGGAGTCCGGCTCGCCGCGACTGACGCCGCCGTGGCCGATAGTGCCGGGGGTGCCCCAGCCGATGGTGCCCTGGCCGGTGCCGCCGCCAGCGTAGGCGGAGGGATCCTCGTCTATGTCATCGGGCACGCCGTCGGCGTCGCGATCTTCCCAATATTCATCTGGCACGTCCGGCACCTGTTTGAGCGGCGGAGGCGGTGGTGGCGGAGGAGGAGGTGGTGGGGGAGGCGGGGGAGGCGGCGGAGGTGGCGGCGGGGGAGGGCCTTGAAAAACCTGCTGAATTGCGCCGAAGGGGTCGAATTTCTTGCTCCCGTCGGGCCGCGTCGTACAGGCCGGCAGCAGCAGCAGCGCGCACAGGGCAAGGATCAGCGGGATACGGGCGTTCATGGCGGGTGGTCCTCCTGACCGCGACTTAACCATAAGCCGCCCACAGGGGCCAGCCGCCCCGCCTCGCCGGCCCACCAAAAAAGGCGCCCCCCTTGCGGAGAGCGCCTTCCTTGGTGTTTCGAATCAAACTACCGAGACACTGTGCTAGCACTCGATGCCTGTCATCGGTGACACCCGGCCTTGGACAGGGTTTCCGCGGTAACGGATCCTTCTTCCAGGCCCTTGGGTCCGGCCGGTCGCCCCGTCTTCTCTTGCGATCTGACGAGCGCCCGGGCCTTCACCCTTGACCACACCGTTTCATCCGAAGATTCAAGGCTGTGGCCCAACCGCTGGCCGCGTTGCCGCGCCCTTTGGTGCCGTGTTTCGGACTGCGCTCCGGTCACGGCCTACAGCACCATCGCCTGGGGTCTAGCTCCCCGTCGCGTGGACGCCACCTGCTTTGTCCCGGTCTCCTGCCTGGCCCTTCGCGCCGCTGCTCTCACAGCCTTGCCCCTGGCCTGGCCACCCTCCGGGGGCGGCGTACTCAGCCATCGCTCCTTATCCGGGTCTGCTCCCGCGCGGATTTCGTTGGCTTAACGAAACGATCTCAAAAACACTCGCCTGAGTCGAGTCCCTGTCGATAAAAAAACGTCACAGAAGCGAGTTTATCCACAGCTTCGCAAAGCCTGTGAATTTGTTGCGCCGCAAGGTGACGGCGGGCACCGGAACGCTCCGGCCAATCCTCCGCTGAGGCTCCGGCAAGGCTCCGCTCGCGGGAATGGGGGGAGGGGCGGGCCCGCTCTCCCCGCCGGCCGCGCGGCGGATGCCCGGCGCCGCAACAGGATCGCCCCGGCGCCGCGGCGCTCAATCCGGCAGGCGGCGGGCCGGCCTATCTTCCCCGCCATGACTGCCCAGCCGCCCAAACCGAAGCACGCCGTTCGCAGGCCCCGCCACCAGCTGGAGGCGCTGCGCCTCATCGCGCGGGAGGCGGCCGAAGCGGGCGAAAGCCTTGCCAGCATCCGCGCGCGCCTGCGCCTGCCGGAAAGCACGCTCAATGACTGGGCCCTTGCCGACGGCTTCCGCACGAAGGACATCGCCGCCCGCGCGGCCGCCAATGCCGAGGCCCGGCGCCTTGCCGACGAGGCCGAGGCGATCCGTCAGCAGGCGGAGGACGCCTGGGCCGAGGTCGCCCCCGAAGGCTTCCGCACCGCGGTGGAAAAACAGGTGGACCTCGCGCGGGCCCGCGCCGGCGCGCTGGTCGAGAAGGGGCTGATCGAGGCGGCCGAGGACGAAATGGCGGGCGTGCGCCGCCTCGCGCGCCTCGCCGCCTTTGCCGGCCCCGCCGCGCGCGAGATCGCCCGCGCCCTGAGGAAGGTGGACGATGATGTGCACGGCCTCGCCTTCGGCCTCTGGTTCCGGGCGGTGATGGAAGACGACGGCCCGGCGCCCGGCCCGCTGTTCGCGCCCGCCCTGCGCGCCGGCCTCGCCCGCTTCGCCGACCTCACAGACGACCAGAAACGCCCCTGGCTGGACGCGGCGAAAGCGCGGATGGCGGCGGCGGATTGGGGGGAGGAGGGGGAGGAGGGTTTCCTGTGAATGCGCGCCGCGCGTGCCTTCCGGCAAAAGGAATTTTATCCTATTGTCTGCGCATGGACGAGTTGCGGACCAGCCTCTATGTGGCGCTCAGGACAGCGCCGGCCTCTGTGAAGCGGCGCTATGGCACCGCGAAATTCGCGGTGGACGGCGACGCGGCCACGCACGAGATGGTGGACATCGTCCTGAAGGTGCTGGACCGTTACACGCTGGAACCGAAGCCCCTGCCGCCGCCGGTGCTGCCGCGATGCGGGGGTGGTGCGTAGGGTGGGGTGAGGTCCCGCCGATACCCACCAAACCGACGCGCGTCCGCATGGTGGGTATCGCTCCGCTCAACCCACCCTACGCTTTCTTGCCCCTCTCTACGCGTATTCACCAATAGCTTTCGAAGCCCGTTTTGCGAGCGTGCCCGAATGTCACGAAAATAGCATTTCAAGTTGCAACTTGGGATCGGGGCGATATGCAGGAATTATGAAACTTGATAGCGCGATACCGCCAGAGTCTCTTTTGGAAGAACTCCAAGAAGTAGCTACTTATAGTAGCAGCTTGATCGTTGCTATAAAGTCGGCAAATGGGATTCCTAAAGCATTTCCCCGCGAAGCTGTGTTTGATTTGTGCGTCGGTCTGGAGGGCCTCCAGTTTGGTACTGCGGAAGGGTGTCGAGTCCCATTAGAGTACGCCCGGAGCAGACTGCCAGCTATACGCCGTCAATTCATTTTTCGAGAAGAAGATCGAGTTCACGATGAACTAACCGGCGATGAGCCGCCGCCGCTGATGCGTGGAATGACAATAGATTTGGCATTTCAGTCGTTGATTGCGGCGATAACGACGGCATTAGATGAATATCGCCGTCTAGCCTCTGCTCAATCCGCTGAATCAATATCTGTGGACCAGGAATTTGACTCGACCGCAGTTTCAAAGGCTGAAGTCATTGGTGAAAGTGTCTCGGTTGGAAAATTTATTTCCGAACATGAAGCGTTGCTGAGCAGTGCTGTTAAGAATGATTCTGAAGCGGGTGCTAGCCTAATAAGATCTCTTAAGGACGCGGACAACGTAAACAAGCTTGCCCGATCGGAAGTTAAGCAAACGCTAGTTGTTGTACGTTGGTTGCAGACGCTGTCGAAGCGAATGGTTTCCCTACCAGACGCATTTAGAGCGATGGCGGGTTTTGTCAAAGTATCGGCAGACGTAGTTCAGCCGTTGAGGAAGCTCTGGACACAGACGGTGTCCGACGTCGAGGATTTTCTGTTCGATCGCTATAGAAAGCTGGGGGAAGCCTTCTCTGAAATAGCTGACAATATTGAAAAGAAGCGACCGAAAGACAGCGCCGCAAAGGGAGTGAGATCGGTAGAGCCGAACATCAACGAGGGTTTTGAGCATTGGGCGCTTTGTTTTGTATCAGAGCGGTCTGGCGCCAAGCAGGGGATAGATGCGTCTCTGTTTTATCCTGAAGTGAAACACCTTACTGGTATGACTTCGAGTGAGTTTGCGAGGCGCCGAGGCTACGCTTCGTTCAAAGATCTACTAAAAAGTCTGACGTTATTGAAGCTATTACCGAAGGGGGCGAGCTACGAAGTTCGTGCCGTTGAGGGGCAGGATCGGCAAAAACTCCTTAGGACGAAGCGGGATAGTTTTGTTTGGGTATTCGCTCAGATCATTCTGAATCTGCAGAAGCAAAAAATGGCAGATCACGGAACTAATGTTGTGCCTCTTGAGGAAATTATCAGGTACCCGTGGTTTTTGTCAGGCGACAATTGGGCGTCGTTTGTGAAAATAACTAACGAAGGCCTTGCAGAAATATTTCAATCCTACCCAGGGATGAAGTTCATCCCAAGTGAATCTGGTGGGGCGTTTGAAGTTGAAAACCCGAAGGCGCTGATCAACGCTATCTTTCCGGAACGTGTTCGGGCTCGTTTGGAAAAGCACTACCTGTAAAACAGGCGGATAAAGTGGTGGCAAATTTTCATAGCCCCAGTTCCTCCTCCCGTAGTCGCTTCACCTCGTCTCTCAAACGCGCGGCCTCTTCGAACTCCAGGTTCGCGGCGGCTTCTCTCATCTGCTTTTCGAGGTCGGCGATGACGGCCTTGAGATTGTGGCCGCTTTCGCCGGAAAGTGGAAGGGCTTTTTCTTCCGCCATGCCGCGGGCGCGGGACTTGCCGTCCTTGCCGCGGGTGCGGCCCCTGCCTTTGGCGGCGGTGTCCTTCTTCTCGCCGAGCTCGCCGAGGATGTCGGCAACGGCGCGCTTGATCGTGGTCGGCGTGATGCCGTGTTCCTCATTATAGGCCTGCTGCTTGGCGCGGCGGCGCTCGGTCTCGTCCATGGCGCGCTGCATCGAGCCGGTGACCTTGTCGGCATAGAGCACGACCCGCGCATCGGCATTGCGCGCGGCGCGGCCGATGGTCTGCACGAGGCTGGTCTCACTGCGCAGGAAGCCCTCCTTGTCCGCATCGAGAATGCCGACAAAGCCGCACTCCGGAATGTCGAGCCCTCGCGCAGCAGGTTGATGCCCACCAGCACGTCGAACACGCCCAGCCTCAGGTCACGGATGATCTCGATCCGCTCGATCGTGTCGACGTCGGAGTGCATGTAGCGCACGCGCACGCCATGCTCGTGCAGGAATTCGGTGAGGTCTTCCGCCATCTTCTTGGTCAGCGTCGTGATGAGCGAGCGCATGCCCTTCGCCGCCGCCGCCTTCACCTCGGCCATGACATCGTCGACCTGGTTGGCGCCGCCGGTTGAGACGGGGCGGACCTCGACCGGCGGGTCGATGAGGCCGGTGGGGCGGATGACCTGCTCGGTGAACACGCCGCCGGTGCGCTCCATCTCCCACGGGCCGGGCGTGGCGGAGACGTGGATGGTCTGCGGGCGCATGGCGTCCCACTCCTCGAACTTCAGCGGCCGGTTGTCCATGCAGGAGGGCAGGCGGAAGCCGTATTCGGCGAGGGTGGACTTGCGCGCGAAGTCGCCCCGGTACATGGCGCCGAGCTGGGGGATGGTCTGGTGGCTCTCGTCGGCGAAGACGAGGGCGTTGTCGGGCAGGTATTCGAACATGGTCGGCGGCGGCTCGCCCGGCTTGCGGCCGGTGAGGTAGCGCGAATAGTTCTCGATGCCGTTGCAGGAGCCGGTGGCGGCCAGCATTTCGATGTCGTACTGGCAGCGCTGCTGGATGCGCTGGGCCTCCAGCAGTTTCCCGTTCTTCTCGAAATGCGCGACGGTGGATTTCAGCTCCGCCTTGATCTGCTCGATGGCCTGGTTGAGCGTCGGGCGGGGCGTGACGTAGTGGCTGTTGGCGTAGATCTTGATGGCGGGCAGTTTTTGTTGAGTCCGGCCGGTGAGGGGTCGAACTCGGTGATGCTCTCCAGCTCGTCGCCGAAGAAGGAGAGCTTCCAGGCGCGGTCCTCATAGTGGGCGGGGAAGATGTCGATGATGTCGCCCTTCACGCGGAACGTGCCGCGGGTGAAGGCCAGGTCGTTGCGGGTGTACTGGTTGGCGACGAGGCGCTCGGTGACGGCGCGCGGGTCGATGCGCTGGCCTTGCTCCAGCTTGAAGGTCATCGAGGTGTAGGTCTCGACCGAGCCGATGCCGTAGATGCACGACACCGAGGCGACGATGATCACGTCGTCGCGCTCCAGGATGGCGCGGGTGGCCGAGTGGCGCATCCGGTCGATCGCCTCGTTGATGGAGGATCCTTCTCGATATAGAGGTCCGACCGCGGCACATAGGCTTCGGGCTGGTAGTAGTCGTAATAGGAGACGAAATACTCGACCGAATTGTCCGGGAAGAAGGATTTGAACTCGCCATAGAGCTGCGCGGCGAGCGTCTTGTTGGGGGCGAGGATCAGGGCCGGGCGCTGGGTCGCCTCGATGATCTTGGCCATGGTGAAGGTCTTGCCCGTGCCGGTGGCGCCGAGGAGGACCTGGTCGCGCTCGCCGCTGGTGATGCCGTCGACCAGCTCGGGAATGGCGGTGACCTGGTCGCCGGCCGGCTCATATTCGGAATGGACACGGAAGCGCTTGCCGCCTTCCAGCTTGACCCAGTTGCGGTCCGGCCGGTGGGGCGTCCAGTTGTCAGACGGCAGCGCCCCCGCCGCATCCAGCGCAAACCCCGCCCCGCCAAACCCCGCGGGCGCCTCCGACATGCCTTTTCCGGGTGATCGCGCCATGCCCCGAGATATGGAACGGGGTGGGGGCCGTGTCTAGGGTGTTCTTGTTGTGTTCGGGTATTGAGTGGTTCGAAATCGTATGGTTAATGATTTCTCAAACAAGTAGAACGGGGATGGGGATGGGGAGCTTTCTGGAGGATTTCAAAGATGTCGGTGGCGTCTTCCTGACTGTCACGGGAATTTTTTCGGTCGGATTTGCAGCGGGCCGTTTCTCTAGCAGAGGCCATATCAATCGACTTCAACAAGAGAACACAAAACTCAAAGATTCCGTTTTGACTGAGACGGCGGCCCTCAAGGACGCGTTTGAACAAGGTGCTGATTTCTGGCTAAGGGATGCCGTAAACCGGTTCAGGGATTACGACATACGGAGAGAACAATTTTCTCTTCCGACCATTGTTGTGAGCAACTTAAAGGGCGGCGTCGGCAAGACCACCATTACCGCAAATCTTGCGGCTTACTATGCTGCGAGAAAGAAGCGGGTTTTGGTCCTAGATTTGGATTGGCAGGGTTCGCTGGCAAATGTGTTCAACAACCTGAGCGACGCGGATAACGCGTCGTCCGACATCAATCGCATCCTTGATCCGCTTGCGAATGGATTGGTTGTTGTGGGAAATCTCAGAACGGGCGGACGCATCCCTAACAATATTTGGTACATAACAACGTACAAGCCATTTAGCGATGTGGAGAACCAAATTCTCGTAAACTGGATTCGTAATGACTACGAATTCGACGCGCATTATTTGCTGGCTAACGCGCTCTGGACCCCTGAGGTGAAAGATCGCTTTGATGTAATATTGATCGACACACCACCGCGCTTAACGGCCGGTCTTGTGAATGCACTGAGTTGTGGAACTCATTTGGTAATTCCGACTGTTCTTGATGATACGTCCGCTGAAGCAGCGGCCGCGTTTGTACAGACTGCGGATCGTTTTGCTACGCGATATAATCCGAATATGAGGATCGCTGGCATTGTTGGTAGTTTAACAATGAGGCAGCCGAGCCTTTCCAAGACTGAAGAACAAGCTCGACGCGATCTAATGGCGCGTATTGATCAGCTACGTGTAAGATATTCAGGAGAGCAGTTGATGGCGAGCACCTGGATTCCAAGAAAAGCAGCATTTGCCTCTGCAGCCGGTCGAGGTATCGCTTATGTTCAAAGCCCAGAGATTAGGCCCATATTCGACGCCATCGTCGCAGATCTGAGAATGGATCAAATAGCATGAAAGCTTCTCGACTAGTCCAATTGCTTGATCCAACAACTCAATTGTTGGGTTGGGGCGAAAATCAGCAGGCGGTTGAACGTATTAAGGAATTGGCAACCGAACTGAACAAAAGGTCTTCGCTCAACCTCTTTGTTTTTTTTTCAATGTGGCAAGTGCCGATGGGAAGCGCATCAAACGACAACCATACTCTTGGTGATCTTTTGCGATCTATCATGGGGCTGCAGAAGGCATCTGGAGCCTCCAAGAAAAGCATTACACAGCTGTCAGATCTTATAGATGTTATTCCGGTGGACGCATCAGCGCCCGAAGTTGCGCGGGCGATTGGAGGCTTTGATTTGGTAGAGGCTTTCATTGCGGGACTGCAAGATGCTGCTGGAAGCCGAGAGAAATTTGAGAAGATAATGAAGCTCTTGGAGACAAAGGGCGTTGCGACCAAAGCTCAGCTTTGCGAAATCGCTCAGCAATACGCTGGCGGCACTAAACCGAAGAGCGGCCCCTTCGCCCTAAGTGCTATTCGAGCAAAGTTTTCTTCTGATCAGCTTTTCGCCTCGAAAACAGGTTAGCCTGTCAGTATAAGAAGAACTCGATGACCACCCTCACCGAAGCTCGCATTGCCAATGTCCGTAATCATATGGCGCTGGAGGTCACGCATGATTGGGATGCGGTGATCGCGACGTTTGAGCATCCGCGCTACGAGATGCATGGCGGCGGGCAGGTGTTTGACGGGGAGGCGGCGGTGCGGCGCTATTTCGAGCTGTCGCGCACGCCCTTTCCGGACCAGGACAATGAGATCATCTCCATCGCCGTGGACGAGGCGACCGACAAGCTGCTGGTCGAGTTCTGGCTGACCGGCACGCATACCGGGCCGCTGACAGTGGGGGACACGACCATCCCGCCGACGGGCAAGAGCTTCCGGGTACGGATGGCGGCGACGTTCGAGTTCGCGCCGGGCAGCGACCGCATCATCTGCGAGCGGCCCTATTTCGACCAGGGCATGGTGCTGCGCGCGCTGGGCCTCGGGGACGTCGTCCAGACGCTTGCCTGAAGACGCGGGCGGACTAGCTCCTCCTCATCCAAGGAGGAGATGCAGCCATGAAAATCCGACCTGTCGCAGGCACGATTGCGGCGGCCGTGCTGCTGGGTGCCTGCACGACCGTGCCGCCCGAACCGGCGGCTGCGCCGGAGCCGGGCGACCTGAACGGAACCTGGGATGTCTCGATGTTCTACGCCGCCGACCAGCCGCCCAGCTCGACCGTGATGGTGCTGGAGGCGGGCGGTGATGGCGCGCTGGCGGGCAGTTTCTATGGGTCCGGGTTCGAGGAGGGGCGCTGGTCGCTGCGCGGCGAGGTGCTGGCCTTCGGCGCGGTGACGTCGGACGCCTCCGCGCCCTACAGCCATTCCGGGCGGCTGGCGGCGGACGGCCGTATCGAAGGGCAGACCCTGTCGCACGGGCGCGACTTCCTGATGATCTGGGTGGCTGAGCGGCGCGTTGAGTAGGGCGCCGTGCGCGGCCTCAGACGACGCCGAACAGGTTTTCCAGGGCGAAGAAGATGCCGGCGCTGAGCAGGGCGGAGGCCGGCACCGTGATGACCCAGGCCGCGGCGATCTGCAGGACATGCATGCGGCGCACGAGCTTGTGGCTGGAGCGCTTGTTGGTGACGCCGGCGGACTTGCTTTCCGGGTGCTTCGGCGACTTGCCGTGGATGTAAGCGAGGCGCTTGCGCGAGTTGGCGGTGTACCACTCGCGGAAGAAGCCGACGCCGAACACTGCGCCGACGGCGATGTGCGTGGACGAGACCGGCAGGCCGAGCCAGCTGGCGATGATCACGGTGATCGCGGCGGCGAGGGCGACGCAGTAGGCGCGCATCGGGTTCAGCTTGGTGATCGACTCGCCGACGGTGCGGATCAGCTTCGGCCCGAAGAGGACGAGGCCGAAGGAAATGCCGGAGGCGCCGATCAGCATGACCCAGAAGGGAATGTGGACCTTGGAGGCGATCTCGCCGGCCTCGACCGTGTGCACGATGGCAGCCAGCGGGCCGATGGCGTTGGCGACGTCATTGGCGCCGTGCGCGAAGGAGAGGAGCGCGGCAGAGAAGATCAGCGGCCACACGAACAGCTGGCGCAGCGACTGGTTGCGGTTTTCCATGCCGCGTGACTGGCGGCGGATGATCGGCAGGGTGAGCGCCCAGGCGGCGAGGCCGATGAACAGGCCGATCAGCAGGGCGTGGACGAGGTCGATCTTCACCAGCTTGCTGATGCCCTTCAGCGACATGTAGGCACCGAAGGCGGCAGCCATCAGGCCGATCAGCACCGGCACCCAGGTGCGCGCGGCGGCGATCTTGTCGCTGCGGTAGATGATGACGGTCTTGATGAAGGCGAGCACGATGGCTGCGATGATGCCGCCGAGAATGGGCGAGACGATCCAGCTGGCGACGATGTTGCCCATGGTCGGCCAGTTGACGGCGTTGATGCCCGCCGCCGCGATGCCGGCACCCATGACGCCGCCGACGACGGAGTGCGTGGTCGAGACCGGCGCGTTGAGAATGGTCGCGAGGTTGACCCACAGGGCCGAGGAAATCAGCGCCGCCATCATCAGCCAGATGAAGGTGTCGGCGCTCGGCACGGTGGAGGCGTCGATGATGCCCTTGGAAATGGTGGAGACGACGTCGCCGCCGGCGAGCAGGGCGCCCGCGCTTTCGCACACCGCGGCAATGATGAGGGCGCCGACAATGGTGAGCGCCTTGGAGCCGACGGCCGGGCCGACATTGTTGGCAACGTCATTGGCGCCGATATTGAGGGCCATGTAGCCGCCGATGGCGGCCGCCGCGGTGATCAGGATGCCATTGTCCTGGCCGCTGAGCAGGGTGCCGCCGATGATGACGATGGCGGCGAGAAAAAGGAAGCCGAGACCGGGAGCGACGATGCCCCGCGCCGCGCTGGCAACGGCGGCTTCAGCTTTGGCAACCTTGACCAGATCCTTGTCGAGCGTCGCCTTGCGAAGCGTCGGATCCTTGACGTCGGCCATTGGGAGCCCCCTCGCTGGTCTCGAGGACGCATCAGCCGCAAGCGGCGGCTTTTTTCAAGACGACGGAATGCCGAAATCGCCCGTTTTGTGCAATTGTCACAATACCTTCACGAAACTCAAAGGTTAGCTTGGAAAATCATGAACTGGAAGCTCTTGGCGATACGGGCCGCGCGTTCCAGGAAAAAGTCATGCGCGGCCGGGTTGGGGGCGATCTCGTCCAGCGTCGCGTTGAACAGGGTCAGCCAGCGCGTGAAGTGCGCTTCGCTGAGGCCCGGAAGGCGCATGTGCGGCGGCAGGGGCCGGCCATTATAGGTCTTCGTGCCGAGCGCCATGGACGACCAAAAGGACTTCATCTTTGGCAGGTGCGCGTCCCAGGACTCGCCGATCGCGCCCTCGAACACCGGGCCGATCAGTGCATCCCCGCGCACCTTGCCATAGAAGGTGTCGACGAGCGTGCTGATGAACGCCTCGTCGATGCCGAGCGCTTCGGCATTTTCTTCGATCGACGCACGGCGTTCCTCGCCGGTGCGGCGGACCACATCTGTCATGGCGCGGCCTTCCGCGTCAGTCCTTGGACTCGACCTGGTCGGATGGCGGCGCGGTCATCGCTTTCTGAACCACCCAGGCCGTAATGCCGACCATGATCAGGATCAGGCTGCCGAAGCCGACCAGCGCACCGATTGCGAGCGCGTCAAAATGCAGATTTCCCATGAATAGCCTCCCTCATTTCGTGGCTAACGTGCCATCACTCTGCCTGCTTCGCCAGAGTCGCAATACGGGAGGTTACGGATATGGTGGTGGGGGCTGTGCCCTAGAATTTTGCCCGAGTGTCTGCAGATCTGCGCCCGTCTCACTGTCCATGAGAAGTTCCGGGCGCAGAATGGCCGCAAACAACGTTGACGATGCTATTCTGTCACACGTTCTTCGGGCTAAGCTTTTCAAATACTGCGTAGGCAACTTCAGCCTAAAGGAACCCCACGGCCTTGCGGCCTTATCGAAGAGGAAACCGATGTTTGTGTCATGGGCAATGCTGCGTCACGTCGGCGCGACGCCGATCGTTCGTGCTACCGTCTTGATGCCGTTTGTGGGCTACCTCATCGTGTTCAACGCACAGATCGGGCAATGGCTGTCTCTTATTCCAGATTTGGACACGAGCACCGCAAACAGTAAGCCCTTGACCTATCTGAACGGACAGCTGAGGCTGATTTTGATTTATTACGCGCTTGTGCTGTTGGGGCTCGGCACGGCGGTGTATCAGATCTATTGTCCGGGAATTATTAAGTCTGCCAGCAACGCTTCTGATTTCACGCAGGAGCAACTGGCAGATCTTAGCGACTCTAGGGTTTTGGTCGCTGGCGAAGCGATCCGTACACATCGCAACTTGAACCACGCAAGTGCGCAAAGCCGCGTCGCGACTTTGCTGTCTGAATTAAATCTTACAGATGAGCATCTGGGCTCTCCGGCGATTTTTCAAAAAGCCATATCGAACAGCTTGCGGTCACAACGCGTAACACTTTTTGATACGCTCTATTGCTTGGAAAATTGGAACCGACGTTGGGCGAGAACAGCGGTGTCTTTCCTTTATGCTGCGGGCTTCACGGTTCTTCTGCTTCCAACTCTTGATATTTTCCAAGCAACGTTTCGTATCGCTCTGAGCTATGTCTGGGAAAATTCGTGAATGACGAATGCGTCAATAAAAGCGCAACGTGACGTTGACCCAGATAGCGTACATGCATATCCATGTGGTGTACATATATTAAACACCTAAGGTAGCCAGGCGGGATGAATTATATTGAAGATTATATTGCTCCCCTTCTGCGGGGAGACCGTCCAGTAGTGCCTTCAATCAGGCAAAGTAACTACAAGAAGGCCCTGAAACGCTCGTTTCGACTTGACTTGGATTCAAAGACGCCGAAGCCGGCAACAGTGCGCGATCTCCAAGAAGAGTTCGGGTTTTCTGAAGGCGATCAGTATGCATGGCGTTTGGCAGTCACCAAACCGCTCGCCCTTATTGCGCTCAGGGAATTGTGTGGCGGTGTTTCAGAACGAACAGCCCGAGGCCTCAATATAACTGCCTATGAAAATAGGTTCAAACGCCCCCCCCACAGACTCGGGAATTACCCGCGCACCATGCTCCTGACCTACGCGGAGTGGTTCCAATTGATTGGGTATGAGGGTCGCGAACCTCCTCTTTCCATGCTTTAATGGAATCTAGGAGGTCATCTTGTGCCCGGAGTAGAACCTCGACACCTGTTTTTCCCAAAGATATTAAAGTCCGACGAGGCCTCCCACTTCTTCGGTCGAGAATCTGCTTTTGGTCAGGCGCTCGACCATTTAGGCAACGATGAGGCAGCTGTCGCGATCTATGGTGAGCGGGGAATCGGGAAATCGTCCTTCGCTTGGCAATTGGCTTCCATTCTGGATGATTCCAATAGTGTCTTTAAGCGGTCAAAGCTTCAGCGTGTGGGTAGAGAAAAAAGATATGAGTGCATCTTCCCTTCGCCTGCCAATAAACCAAAATCGATTTCAAGTGTCATTGCGAACATATTGAGCGAGAAAACGAGCGAGTACTCCCTTCACGCAAGGTACGGGCAACGCTTCCAGGATTGGGGGCTTTATGACAGCATTCAAAAGCGGTACGGTGTTTCTCTGCACGACATCGGTTTCAAGAATGTCGGTGACGATCTGTTGTTCACCATTTTCAAAGAGATTTTGCACGAAATAAAGAACGCTAATCCGAGGTCCAGTTTGGTCGTCTTCATCGATGAGGCCGACGAGATTGATAATACTGATGGATTGGGTCAGCTCATGAAACGGATTGATGTTGCGAATTTTGTCGTTGTTGGAATTGGCGACACTGTTGGCGATATTATTCAGGACCATGCTTCTGCAGGTAGAAAGCTGATCGGCGGTCTGGTTGAGCTTGAAGGATTGAACTCCAATCAGATCGGCGAAATTTTCGATCACGCATCGGAGCGCTCAAACCGCCGAATTACATTTACAAGTGAATATCTGGCGCGCGCAAAGACAGTATGCGCCGGGTTTCCATGGTTCGCACAAAATCTTGGCTATCAATCGGTACTGAGTGTCGTCCGTAATCACGATCCGGGAGAAGATTTCACAGCGAGACTCGGTCGGGCAGAATTCCGCTTGGCTCTGGATGCAGTCAGGGGTGTCTACCAGCAGTCTTTGGAGAAACGGATTGATTTTACCGAACTCGAAGTCGCTGGCCCGAGAGAAATTATCAGGGTTTTGGCTAAAGCAAGGAAGCCGCTGACGGATACAGAAATCAGCAAAGAGTTGATCAGATCGGAGCGCCGAATACCGATGGCTAAGATCGACAACTTTCTTTACCGGTTGGTTCACGATGCATCGCTCCTAACCAAAGTGGCGGGAAAGAGTGGCGATTCGGAAGATCGGTTCCGCTTTAGGGATCCGATCGCTAGGACATTTGCGCTTGAAATTGTCGATCAACACTCGGGTGAGGAATCGTCAGACAAGTCGTTTTCATAGGCTATTTGGCTTCAATTCAGATCCTCATTCGTCTCAAATCGGGTTGCGGGTCAGCCGATCAGGGTGGCCCTGCCGCGGGCGCGTTCCATGTCCTGGTGCGAGGCCGCTTCAAGGCCCATGTCCTGCATCAGGGCGGCGTCTTCGTCCACGTCGGGATTGTCCGTGGTCAGAAGGCGGTCGCCGACGAAGATCGAGTTGGCGCCGGCCAGCAGGCAGAGCGCCTGGCCTTCCTCGGTCATGCCTTCGCGTCCGGCGCTGAGGCGCACCCAGCTTTGCGGGAAGACGATGCGGCAGACGGCGATGGCGCGGGCCATTTCGATGACGGAAATCGGCGCGCTGGTGCCGAGCGGCGTGCCTTCGATGGGGACGAGCATGTTCACCGGCACGCTTTCCGGATGCGGCGTCAGTTTCGAGAGTTCGTGGATGAGGCCGATACGGTCTTCCCGGCTCTCGCCCATGCCGAGGATGCCGCCGCAGCAGAGCTTGATGCCGGCATGGCGCGCCCGGCCGAGGGTTTCGAGGCGGTCGTCATAGGTGCGGGTCGAGACGACGGTGCCGTAATATTCCGGCGAGGTGTCGAGGTTGTGATTGTAATAGTCGAGGCCGGCCTCTTTCAGGGCTTCGGCCTGGCCTTCTTCCAGCATGCCGAGCGTGACGCAGGTTTCGAGGCCTTCGGCCTTCACGGCCGTGATCATCGCGGCGACCTTGGGCAGGTCGCGGTCTTTCAGCGAACGCCAGGCGGCGCCCATGCAGAACCGGTCAGCGCCGTTTTCCTTGGCGCGGCGGGCGGCGGTGACCACCTCGTCCAGCGGCATCAGCTTGCCGGCGTCGAGGCCGGTGTCGAAATGCGCCGACTGGCTGCAATAGCCGCAATCCTCGGCGCAGCCGCCTGTCTTGATGGAGAGAAGCTGCGACTTCTGGATTTTCCCGTCCGGCCAGTTCGCCTGTTTTACGGTGAGGGCTTTCGCCATCAGTGTGTCGAGGGGCAGGGTGTAGAGCGCGGCGATCTCGTCGCGGGTCCAATCGTGGCGGGCGGAAAGATCGGTCATGCGCGCAGGTCCTTGCAGGTGGGGGCAAACGGTGTGCGTTTGCTAGCGGCCCCGGCGCGCAGGATCAAGCTTGCGCGCAGACGCCTGGTTCCGGCATAGGCCCGTCATGAGCGCACAGTCTTCTTCCGACAAGGATGTCATCGTTCTGGGCGCCGGGGCGGCCGGGCTTTTCTGTGCGGCCCGCATGGGACAGGCGGGCAAGCGCGTGGTGGTGATCGACCATGCGGAGAAGCCGGCGGAGAAGGTGCGCATCTCCGGCGGGGGGCGGTGCAACTTCACAAACCTGGAGACGAAAGCCGACCGGTTCATCTCCGCGAACCCGCATTTCGCCAAATCGGCCCTCGCGCGCTACACGCCGTGGGACTTCATCGACCTGATGGGCCGGCATGGCCTGACCTGGCATGAAAAGACGCTGGGCCAGCTGTTCTGCGACCAGAAATCCGGCGCGATCATCCAGATGCTGCTGGACGAGCTGGCGGCCGGGCAGGGGGCGTTGCGCCTCGGCGTGGCGGTGGAGGGCGTCAGCCATGCGGATGGCGTGTTCACGGTGGCAACCTCCGAGGGCGCGTTTGCCGCGCCGAAACTGGTGGTGGCGACGGGCGGGCTTTCCATTCCGAAAATGGGCGCGACGGGGCTTGCCTATGACATCGCGCGCCAGTTCGGGCATGCCATCGTGCCGACGCGGGCGGCGCTGGTGCCGTTCGTGTTCACCGGGGCGGACCATGAAGACTTCGCGTCGATCTCCGGCGTTGCCTGCGATGTGCGCGCGGCGGCAGGCGGGGCGGCCTTCGAGGAGGCGATGCTGTTCACCCATCGCGGCCTTTCCGGCCCGGCGATCCTGCAGGTCTCGTCCTACTGGCAGCCGGGCGAGGCGCTGACGCTGACGCTGCTGCCGGAAACGGACATTGCGGAGACGCTGAAGGCAGCGAAGAAGGACCGGCCGATGCATGCCCTGGGGACGGCCCTTGAGGGGCTGTTCGCGAAGCGGCTGGCAGACCTCATCCTGCGGCGGGCGGGCCTCGAGGCTGGCGCGCGGCTCGCGGACCTTTCGCACGCGACGCTGGACGGGCTGGCGGCGCAGCTGACGGACTGGCGCGTGCGCCCGGCGGGCACGGAAGGCTATCGCACGGCTGAGGTGACGGCGGGCGGCGTCGACACGGCGGGGCTGTCCTCGAAGACGATGGAGAGCCGGCACGTGCCGGGCCTGCACTTCATCGGCGAATGCGTCGACGTCACGGGCTGGCTGGGCGGCTACAATTTCCAATGGGCCTGGGCGAGCGCGGCGGCGGCAGCCGGATAAGCCCGTCTGGCGAGACTCTGGCGGGGTGCTGGCGGGCTCGTGGCGGCCCCGTGGCGTGGCGGGAGGACGAAATTTCCCTTTTCCTTTGGAGGCATTAAGCTGCCACATCGAAAGGAGACAGACATGCATTTCACTGCCGACGCCGCCAGGATCAAACGCTGGCGCGAAGAGCGTCACTGGTCCCAGGAGCACCTGGCGGACCTTGCTGGAATCGGCCTGCGCACCGTGCAGCGGATCGAGAAGGGCGAGCCTGCCTCACGTGAGACCATGACGGCGCTGGCCGCGGCCTTCAATGTCGACGTGATGGCGCTGGCGGTCGATCCGGAGGTTGAGGCCGAGGAGATCGTGAGGCGGAAGGATGCAAAGCTGATCGCCGGTACGCGCCTCGGGCTCTTCATCTCCCTTGGCGGCTGCGCCCTCGCGCTGATCGTGTTCGCCGGGATCAATATCGGCACCGGATCGAATGTGATGCTGTGGCCGATGATCTGGGTGACCGTCGGCGCGGCGGGCCATGGCCTCGCGGCCCTCATTATCGAGCTGACGGTGCGCTACCGCCAGCAGACCAGCACGGCAGACTGAGGCAGTCATCGCCGCGGGAGGCGCCATTCCGGATCGCTGCTGGAATCCTGATAGCATGGCAAATGGGTGATGATCTGCGCGCCCTTCGTGCAGATCGCACGGCTGGTGAAGGTGTCCCCGTCAAAGACCACCGCGCCGCTGAAACGGGTGACGTCCGGAGACGGCCTGGCCACTTCGGCGGGTGCCTGGATGCAGGATGCGGCCAGCAGGCCGGCACAGGCCCAGATGGCAGGGGACGGACTCTTCGGAACCATGGAGCGGCGTCCTTTTTGGTCAGCCGGCCTGCTGAGTGTTCGGTGACGGAGGTTTCCTGGCCGCGGACCTGTTGCGCCAGCCCGGCGGTCCGGCCGATCGGGGGCGCCCGGTCCGGGCATCAGAAAATCCGCCAGATCGTGTTGATGGCGCTGTGCATGAGGATCGGGGCTACGAGGCTTCCGGTATTCAGCCGCAGCCAGCAGAGAAGCCAGCCGAACACACCTGCAAAGACCAGGGCCTCGACCGACAGGACCGGTCCTTCGCTGGTCCAGCTGAGCGCGTGGATGAGGGCGAACATGGCGGTAGACGTGAAGGCGGCCAGTCCGAAATTGGCGGCGGCGAACCGCGGCCCCGGTCCGAATGCCCGGATCAGGCAGCAGAGGAGCAGGCCGCGGAAAAAGAGCTCTTCCTCAAGGCTCGGCATGGTGAGCTGGTAGGCAATCGTCTCGGCCGTATGCGTCTCGTCCGGCATGCTGATCGCGAGGCCAACCCCGACGGCGCAAAGGACGCCGACGACGCTCCAGCCTATCCACGCCCCCTTTGCCTGCTTCAGGGTGAAGCCGACCTCATCGCGCTGAAACGGGCCCAGGAACAAAACGGCCAGCGATGCCGCCAGGGCGATCAGCTTGCCGGCCCAGTTGAACATCACCTCCGGATCGCCCGCCAGCCGGTAGGCGGGTGCGTTCAGGTGAAAGAGGTTGAGCACCAGCGCGACATTCAGATTGAACAGCGCGAACCCGGCCAATGCCCAGTGCCAGCGGAAGCGGCGGCGCGCGGCAAGCCCCGCACCGGCGCACAGCGCGAGAAAGACAAGATCCCACGCAAGGAGGCTCTGGACGGCGTTCATTGGAATCTCCTCGGCTGTGAAGCGTCATCGGCGATTGAACGGCGCCGCTGCTAAGACTATAGTTGGCAAGAAATTATCGTGAAAAGATAATTTATCAACTTCAAAAGAAAGTTTTTCTCATGTCCAGACCCTGGCTTGCCGTTGCGCGCACTGGATTCCTCATTGCGATCCCGGTGCTTTGCCTGCTCATCGTCTCGGCAGTTACGCTGTATTGGGGCATGGGGATTGCCGTGCTGGGCAACAATTTCATCGTGCTTGCGGACCCGGCGCCGGTGCCGGAGCGCCGGATGGCGGGCCTCGCCGCTGCCTTGGTCCCGACCGTGTTCATGCTGATTGCCCTGTGGCGGCTGTTCCAGATTTTCCGTGAGACCGACACGTCCGTTCTCGGCCCCGCAACGGTGCGCAATCTTCGCGCCTTTGCCGCCCTTTCCATCTGTACCGTCGTTTCCGCGTTCCTGCTGAGCGGCGTCATGCGCTGGGCGATGGGCATGTTCGACGATGCGCTGCTCTGGACGCATCTCGGCTTTTCGGTTGTGCACCTGTCGGTTCTGTTCGGGGCAATGGTCGTTTATGTGGCGACGCATCTGATCGAAGAGGGCTACGCCTGCCGGCGTGAGCTGGAAGAGTATGTCTGAGCCATGGCGATCATCGTAACTCTCGACGTCATGCTCGCGCGGCGGAAGATGAAATCGAAGGATCTCGCCGCCGCCATCGGCATCACGGAAGCCAACCTGTCGAAGCTGAAGTCGGGCAATGTGAAGGGCATCAAGCTCGACACGATCAACCGGATCTGCGCCGTTCTGGAGTGCAAGCCCGGCGACCTCTTCGATTTCGAACCCGACTAGCCGGGCGTTCGGGTCCTATGCCGCATCGGCCCCCCCCGGGCCGCGGCGCCCCGGCATGTCATGAATTCGACACCAGTTGCGCGGCGTCAGACTGCTTGACGATGGGTGCCTGCAGGATCAAACGCTTGGCGTATGAGTGAGCCCCTGACTTCCCAGCCTGCCGGACAGCCGGCGCGCCGTGCCATGCTGATGGGCGGGGCGCTGCTGGCGCTGGTGCTGGTCGTGTTCGCGCTGGGCAAGCTGGGCGTGTTGCCGAGCGGGCAGGCGCTGAATGCCTGGATGGACGGCATGGGCGGCAGCCCGTGGGGCCTGCCGGCGCTGATCCTGATCTTCTGCGTCGCTGCCTTTATCGGCATGCCGCAATTCGCGCTGATCGCGCTGGCCGTAGCGGTGTTCGGGCCGTGGACGGGTGCGGCCTATTCCTGGGTCGCGACGCTCGTCTCGGGCGCGCTGACCTTCTATACCGGCCGGTTTGCGGGCGAAGAGATGTTCCGCCGCTATGCCGGCAAGTCGGCGAACCGGATCGCGGGCTTCATCGGGCGCAATGCCTTCGTGGCGAGCGCCGTGGTGCGCAATGTGCCGACGGGGCCGTTCCTGCTGGTGAATATGGCGTTCGGGGTCAGCCGGGCGGGCTTCTGGCCCTATCTCGCCGGCATGGCCGTCGGGGCGCTGCCCAAGATCATCCTGGTCGCGTTTGCGGGCCGCGGCCTGATGGCGGCGCTGCAGGGCAACATGGTGACGGCGATCGTCCTGTCGCTGGCGTCGGTCGGCATCTATGTGGGCGTCGCCTGGTGGATGCGCCGGAGGGACCGGAGCAGGAGGCAATCTGTTGCGTTGATTGGCGAAGATCCGGTTGACAATTCGGACGGTTCGACCGATTAAACGCGCCATGCGCAAGAATTTGCCCCTATGCCTGCTTCTTACCGGCCCCTGGCCGGTGTCGGCTGCCCGTATCTGAAGGGCAGGCGCGCGGTCAGGGGTAAAACCAAGCCTTGCCCCCAAACTCTGACTTTCCAGGCCGCCTGCCATGACCAAACCCGAACACATCCGTATCTTCGACACCACTTTGCGTGACGGCGAGCAATCGCCCGGAGCTTCCATGACCCATGGCGAGAAGCTCGAGCTTGCCGCCCTGATGGAACATATGGGCGTCGACGTCATCGAGGCCGGCTTCCCCGCCGCCTCCGAAGGCGACTTCGCCGCCGTCAGCGAGATCGCGAAGAATTCGAAGGAGGCCATCATCTGCGGCCTCTCGCGCTCGACGCCGAACGATATCGAGCGCTGCGCCGCCGCCGTGCGCAATGCCGCGCGCCCGCGCATCCACACGTTCATTTCCACCAGCCCCGTGCACATGAAGCACAAGCTGCAAATGGGCCCGAACGCTGTACTGGAGGCTGTCGGCCGCTCGGTGGCGCAGGCGCGCAACCTGGTCGACGATGTCGAGTGGAGCGCCGAGGATGCGACACGCACGGAGTTCGACTTCCTGTGCAAGTGTATCGACGTCGCGATCCAGAGCGGGGCGACCACGATCAATATTCCGGACACGGTCGGCTATTCGCATCCGGACGAATATGGCCGCCTGTTCAAGCGCCTGATCGAGAATGTCGCGAATTCCGACAAGGTGATCTGGTCGGCGCACTGCCATAACGATCTCGGCCTCGCGGTCGCCAACTCCATCAGCGCGGTCGCCAATGGCGCGCGCCAGGTAGAGTGCGCGATCAACGGCCTCGGCGAGCGGGCCGGCAACGCGGCGCTGGAAGAGGTCGTGATGGCGATGCGCGTGCGCAACGACACGCTGCCTTATGAAACCGGCGTGCGCAGCGAATACCTCGCCCGCGCTTCCGCCATGGTGAGCCGCATCACCGGCTTCCCGGTGCAGTACAACAAGGCCATCGTCGGCAAGAACGCCTTTGCGCATGAAAGCGGCATCCACCAGGACGGCATGCTGAAGAACTCTGAAACCTATGAGATCATGAAGCCGGAAGATGTCGGCGTCGCCAAGACCTCGCTGGTCATGGGCAAGCTGTCCGGCCGCCATGCCTTCCGCGACAAGCTGGAATCGCTGGGTTACGTGCTGGAGCAGGACGCGCTGAACGATGCCTTCAAGCGCTTCAAGGCGCTGGCCGACAAGAAGAAGCATGTCTTCGACGATGACATCGTGGCGCTGGTCGACGATCAGCTGGCGGAGGAAGGCGAGCGGGTCGTGTTCAAGCGCCTGCGGGTCGTCGCCGGCACCGAAGGCCCGCAGACGGCCGAGATCGACCTGATCATCGGCGGGGAAGACAAGTTCGCCATCGCCCGCGGCAACGGCCCGGTCGACGCGGTCTTTAACGCGATCAAGGAACTCATCCCGCATGCCGGCCGTCTGGACCTCTACCAGGTTCACGCCGTAACCGGCGGAACGGATGCGCAGGCGACCGTGTCGGTGCGCCTCAACGATGCCGACGGCTTCATGGCGACGGGCCGGGCCTCCGACCCCGACACGCTGGTCGCCAGCGCCAAGGCGTACCTGCACGCGGTCAACAAGCTCGAAATCCGCAAGTCCAAGAGCAAGGCGGCCTGATCACTCCCTGTGCGGACAGGTGCCGGCGTTTGCGCGCCGGCGCCGTTCGCGCGCGCTGAACTCCATCGCGGGCGCCTTCCATGGAACTCTGGATACCGGTCACGATCGCCGCGGCTTTCCTGCAGAATCTGCGCAGCATGCTGCAGAAATCTCTCAAGGGGCGGCTCAGCACATGGGGCGCGACGGCGACACGGTTCATTTATGCCGCGCCGTTTGCGGTGCTCCTGTTCACAGGCATTGCAGCTGACAGGGGAGGGGTGCCGGCGGCGCCCGCGGAATTCTTCCTCTATGGCATGGCGGGCGGCCTTGCGCAGATCCTTGCGACCGCACTTCTGATCAGCCTGTTTTCCCGCACCAATTTCGCGGTCGCCACCGCCTTCACCAGGACCGAGCCCCTGCAGACGGCCGTTTTCGGGTTTGTCCTGCTGGGCGAGCATGTGTCGGCGGGCGCCGTCGCCGGCATCCTCGTCAGCCTGGTTGGCGTGATCCTGATTTCCGTGCCCGGACTGAATGTCCGGTCGCTCAGGCAGATGAATGTCAGCGTGTGGCGGGGCGTGGTTTCGGGTGGCCTGTTCGGCCTGTCGGCGATTGCCTATCGCTCGGCCTCGCTGTCGCTGCCGGGCGAGGATGTCCTCTTGCGGTCGAGCGCGACGCTGGCCTTCGTCACCGTGTTCCAGGCTGTGGCGATGCTCGCCTGGCTGACGGTGAAGGAGCGGGGCGAGGCGACGCGCGTCCTTGTCGCGTGGAAAGTTGCCATCTGGGTCGGGATCGCCGGCGTGCTCGGATCATTCGGCTGGTTCACGGCCTTCACGCTGGAGCGGGCCGCCTATGTGCGGGCCCTCGGCCAGGTCGAGGTGATCTTCACACTGATGGCAGCGATCCTGTTCTTCCGTGAGCGGCTGAACCTGCGGGAGATCGCCGGGGCGGTGCTGATCGCGGCCGGGGTCGTCGGCCTCCTCGTCCTGCGCTGACGCCGGGCATCGGGACGTCGGAAAAAAATCCCGACGAATCCGTGTGTTACAAAAAATTGGGCGACCTTTCTCAGAAAAGTAGAATTTCCCGGGAACGAAACTGCCGGTTCGCGTATAAGGCGAATAGATGCAAGGCAGGAACGGCCATGACTGCGGCGACGAACCAGAATTATGAACTTCGCAGCGATTCCCGTGTCGAGACGGAATTTTGCGCCTGGTTTATGCCCGGCGACAGCTCGATGGCGCAGAAGGTGAAGGTGCTGGACCTGTCGCAGGGCGGCGCGCGGCTGCAGTTCGAGAACTGGCCCGATCGCTCAAAGAAGTTCGATATCGTCCTGTCGCTTCCGGAGGGGCTCAACTCGTCCCGCATCGCCTGTGAGCGCCGCTGGATGATGAACAATGTCGTCGGCGCGAAATTCCTGAGCCCTCTGCCGTTTGACGTGCTGAGCCGGATCGTCGCCTTCTGCGATGGCACCAAGAATTGCGCGGGGCCGGCGCCGGACCCGTCCTGAGGTCACAAGGCAGCTCGTCCTTGCCGGCTGACCGCGACCTGCGGCTCAGCGCTCGATCCGCAGCCCGGCAGACTCGATGGATGTGCCCGAACCCGATCCGCCGGCATCGACGCCTGGTTCAAGTTCCCAGTTCACATTGTTCAGGATCAGTGAGTTGAACACCATGCTGATGGCGTTTGATGTGAGCTGCGCGCCGGAGTTCCAGGTCGTGCCGCGGCTGGGCAGCCAGATCAGGCCCTTGGTCTTGAAGCCCTTGCTGTCGTCGAGCACGAACTGCGAATTTGAAAGGCCCTTCTTCTCGAAGAAGATGAGATCCTTGTAGGTGCCGCTCGTCGGCGGATCGACGTTGAAATCGACGGCCGAGTTGAACTGGATCTTCGACGTGTCGGCATAGTAGAAGCTGACGCCCGTACCGCGCCACTTGCCGCCATTCACGTTCCAGCCGCCATTCTTGATGATGTAGAGGCCGGGATTGAATGTGATGGTGTTCGTGGAATTGGTGTTGAAGTTCACCCAGCCGCAATAGGTGCCCGGGTTCAGGGTCGTCGAGCCGCTGATATTGATGTTGCTGTAAGTGCAGGTGTTGGAGGTGGGCTGGGGGATGGTTGCGCCAAAGGGCTCCGGCTCGGCCGCGCAGCCGGTCTCCAACTGGTCGATCGGGCCGTAATTGTTCAGCACACTGTTGCTGGCAACGCAGATCGTGTCCGTGTCAAGCGTGATGCCGGAGTTGAAGACCGCGGCGTTCGAGGCCGTGGACGCCACATTGATCTTGCAGCCCGCTGCGACAATGTCGGCGCCGTTGTTGAGCAGCAGCGCCTGGCTCTTGTTCGAGGAGGTCAGCCAGATACACCCCTGTGATGCATCGCCCTTCGCGGCCGACACCTGGGATGACACCGTCACGGTGACCGATGGCCGGCCTATCAGGCCCTGAAAGGTCGTGGGCACGGTCGCGCTGGCCTGCCCATTATAGAGGATGCGCGTGCCGCTGTCGTCGTACGAGACGTTGACGGTCGGTCTGACGCTGTCGAGATCGTAGGTGTTGGTTTCGAAATAATCATCCGCACGCGCAGAAAAGCCGGGAAGGTCGCCGGGCGCAGCGGAGAGGAGGGTGAAGTCGAGTGCGTCCTGGAGGTCGCGCTTGCGGTTTTCGATCATCGACATGTCGAAGGCCATGCCGACGACGACGATAATCGGGAGGATCGCCAGACCTGTGGTGAGGGCGATATTGGCGCTGGTGTCGCGCTTCAGGCGGCCAATGAGGGAAAGCACCGGCGGGAGACTCCAATCTGGCTGGCGCTGCCGGACAATACGGTGCGCCCATCGCCATTCATGAGCTTTATACCGCTAACATATTTTGATGCGGTGTAGCCGATATTTGAAATTTCACGGAATTTCTGCGGCTCAGCCTTTGCGCTTCAGCTCGGCTTCGCGGATCTGCGCGATCAGCTGTTCCAGCCGTTCCGGAACCGGCTCGGTCAGCATGGATTCATAGGCTTTCTGCAATGCCTGGCTCAGCGCCAGCGACGTTCCGTCCCGATGGATACCGGGCAGGCCATCCGGCGTCTGATCATCGCCGGGCATGTCGTCGTCGTGTGCCATGATGCCTTTTTTCAGATTCCGCATGATCCGGTTCGGACACATGAGGCGCATCGGGACAATCTGATCTGATGCAGCGGCAACAACAATTATCCGGCCTTTCCCCTCGAGGCGAACGCATTTCTGTCGGGGACCAGTCCTGATTCGGATGGTCCGGGACAAGCGAATTTATGTGGGGTTCCGCTAACAATTCCCTACCGGTGCGTAAAGCTGGCAACGCACCGGGGAAGTATATCGATTGAAGTCAGACCGGATCAGGCGGAGAGCCGGAACCCGTCCATGGCAAATCGGGCAGTGTTCGTGCTGGCCTTGCAATCGGCCCGGCTGTCGAATGCGGCAACCAGGGAAGCGCGCCCGCGGGACGCGCGGCTCTTGATGGTGCCAGCCGGCACGCCGCAGACTTCGGCGGCTTCATCATAGGTAAAGCCGAGGCCAAGCACCAGCGAGACCGCATCGCGCAGGTCTTCCGGCAGCTCGCGGAGAAGGCCCAGCATCAGGCGTGCATCGGCGCGCGTGCCGTGAGATTCGTCTGTGTTCAGTTCGCGGTCGCAGATCGCGTCGGTCAGATCCATGCGCCGCCAGTTGCGCCGGGCGCCGCGCAGGAATTCATTGCGCAGGATACGGAACAGCCAGGGCCGGATCGGCCGCGACGTGTCGAAGGTGTGGAGATTCTCGAGGGCGCGCAGGAACGTGTCCTGAACCAGGTCGTCAGCGCAGCTGATATTGCCGCACAGGCCGCGGGCATAGGCACGCAGGGCCGGCAGGTTGGTTTCGAGCAGGCTGGCGAGGTCAGCGCCCGAAACCGGGGAAATTGGGGCCGTCATGATCTGGCCGCTCCATCTTGCAGGCGTGTCTGCGCTTCGTCCTGCTGCGCAACCGCCTTTGTTATCGTTGAAAATTCACCTTGTAGGAGAATTGCATACAGAGCGTTAACGGCGCCGGGGAGCTATTCAATTTTTTTGGAAGCCGGTTTCACCCCTGCCAAAATACCGTTCCTTGAAATTTCACGCATTCCTTCAACCGTAATTCCACCCGCTTGTGTCAAAACGGCGCGTAACGATGTGGGACGTCGCTGTCCCGCATTGCTCCAGTTTCAAGCGCCAGGGCGGGCGAGAAGATCCCCCGGCACAGCATGGGTGATAGATTTAATGGCCAAGACCGTTCTGGTGATTGACGACGATCCGACACAGCGCCGCCTGTTGCAGGCCGCCGTGGAAAAGGCCGGCTTTGCCTGCCGCACCGCGCCGGATGGCGAAGCGGGCCTCGCGCTCGCCGCCGATCCGAAGGATGGGATCGATGTGGTGCTGCTGGACCTCACGATGCCGGGCCTGTCCGGCATGGAGACGCTGGAGCGCCTTGCTGCGAAGCGTCCGGACCTGCCGGTGATCATGCTGACGGCAACCAGTGGCATCGACACGATCGTGCAATCCATGCGCGGCGGCGCGGTCGACTTCATCGTCAAGCCTGCCAATCCGGAGCGCGTGGTCGTCTCCATACGGAATGCCCTCAAGATGCAATCGCTGAGCGGCGAAGTGAAGCGCCTCGCCCGCAAGGCCGAAGGTGGTATGAGCTTTGACGACATGATCGCCTCGGCCGCGCCGATGCGCCAGGTCGTGCGCCTTGCCGAGCGCGGCGCCGTGTCTGACATCCCGGTCCTGATCCTCGGCGAGAGTGGTGTGGGTAAGGAAGTTGTTGCCCGTTGTATCCAGGGTGCCTCGGCCCGCGCCGGCAAGCCGTTCGTCACCGTGAACTGCGGTGCTATTCCGGAAAACCTCGTCGAGTCGATCCTGTTCGGCCATGAGAAGGGCGCCTTCACCGGCGCCGTGACGAAATCGCTCGGCAAGTTTGTCGAGGCCGATGGCGGCACGCTGTTCCTCGACGAAGTCGGCGAACTGCCGCTCGACGCACAGGTCAAACTGCTCCGTGCCCTGCAGGAAGGGGAGGTGGATGCCGTCGGCTCCCGCCGTCCGACCAAGGTGGATGTACGGATCATCTCCGCAACCAACCGCGACCTTGCCCAGCAAGTTGCCGAAGGCACGTTCCGCGAAGACCTGTTCTATCGCCTCAACGTGTTCCCGATCGACATGCCGAGCCTGCGCGAACGCCGCGAGGACATTCCGGCCCTGGTCGACCATTTCATCGGCCGCTTCAATGCAAGCGAAGGCACGAAGATCACCGCCGTCGCCGACGACACGATGAAGATGCTGTATGCCTTCGACTGGCCAGGCAACGTGCGCCAGCTGGAGAATGCGGTCTTCCGCGCCGTTGTCCTGTGTGAAGGCGACACGCTGCAGCCGCAGGATTTCCCGCAGATTTCCGGCCAGATGCCGGACCTCGACGCCCTGCCGTCCGCGCCGCGCATCGCGGCCCCGGCCGCTGCGTCGGCCGCCAATGACACGGCCCCGGTCTCCGCCGACGTGCCGGTGGCGATCAAGGATGCCGATGGCGAGTTGCGGGCGCTGCAGGATATCGAACGCGACATCCTTCAGTATGCGATTGAATTCTATAGCGGCCATATGAGCGAAGTATCCCGCCGTCTCGGCATCGGCCGCTCGACGCTGTATCGCAAGGTGCGGGAATACGATCTCGAAACCGGCGAGCGCGAAGCGAGCTGATCGCCGACACGTTTCTGGGGGGGAACGGGAAGGCCTCCCGGTGCGCGAGCGCCGGGGGGCCTTTTGGTTTCAGCCGGGCGCCGGCAGGGCGTAGGACATGGTGACGTCGCAGCGCTGGTAGCGGTGGCCATGGCGGGCCATGATGTCCGGGTCGTGCCGGAAGCCCACTTTTTCATAGAGGTGGATGGCGGCCTTGCATTTCGTATTCGTCAGCAGGAAGAGTTCCGTCATCTTCATGCGGCGGGCACGTTGCAGGATCTTCTTCATCAGGAAGTTCCCGGCATTCAGGCCCCGGGCGGCTTTCATGACGCCCATCTTGGTGAGTTCATAGCTGCCCCCGCCCATCGGCATCAGGGCGCAGGTGCCGACGATGCCGCGGGTTTCGTGTTCGACGAAGAGGATGATGCCGCCCTTGTCGATGATGCGGCGGCGGGGATTCTCGATGATGTCCACGTCTTCGGGTTCGAGGCGGAACATGTCTTCCACCCATTCGCGGCTGATCCGGTCGAAGTGCGGGGCGAGCGCGTCGGTGAACTCGACGATGCGGAGACGGGCGGCATCCGAGGCGTCTTCAATCCGCTGGTGAAGCGGGCGCTCATCGAGGCGCCCTTCGACCATGGCGACAAGGCCGAGCAGGTCGCCGTCCGGACTGGCGCAGAGCGCTTCAGCCGCCGCGCGCACATCCGGCCAGAAATGCGCGCGCATGTCGGCGACCAGGGCCTCGCCGGCCGGCGTGAAATAGATCTCGCGGTGGCGATTGTCGCCTTCGATGGTCCGTGTGCCGGTCAGTCCCATTTTCTGCAGGGCATTATGGATGCGCGTGATGGCGGGCTGGCTGACGCCCACGGCCGTCGCCGCTGCGCCGACGGCCATCGGCCCATTGGCGGCAAGGGCGGCGATCAACGGGAAATGCGTCGTCTGGATCGGATAGGCACGCGTGTCGAATGCCGCGACCGCATCGGCCTGTAGCCGGTCGGCGAGCCGCTTCAGCCGGCTGGCGAGGCCCAGATAGCCGACATCACTCAGAACGTCCTCACGCATTGGGGCCTCATATATAACGCACTATATAACGCGTTATGTAAATTATGGCGGACGGGGGGACAAGCGGAAATCCAGCACCAAGGCGGACCAGTACTCAGGCATAAAAGCTAAAGTTTTTACTTGACTGTTTCGTGCGAGCAAATAATAAAGCAAAAACTTTAGTAATGGAGGATTTCGCGATGGCCGCCCACACACTTGCACCCCGGACCGTCACGCATGGCAGCTTTTCGATCGACCGGGTGTTCCGGTCCTCGCCCGCCAGAGTGTTCGATGCCTTTTCGGATCCCGCAAAGAAGCGCCGCTGGTTTGCCGAAGGGCCGGGCTTCCATCTCGACTCTTTCGACATGGATTTCCGGGTCGGCGGGGAAGAGAAATCCCGCTTCCGATTTGTTGGCGAAAAGCCGATCGAGGAGGGCACGCCCTGCCATAACGACACGGTCTATATGGACATCATTCCCGGGAAGCGGATCGTGATTGCCTATTCCATGAGCTTCGGCGGCGCGCCGTTTTCCGCCTCACTGGCGACCATGGAATTCCTGCCGGAAGGGGAGGGCACGCGGCTGGTCTTCACCGAACAGGCGGCCTTTTTCGAAGGCGGGGACGGGGTTGAAATGCGCGAGCAGGGCACGCGGGAATTGCTGGGCCAGCTGGCCGCCGAACTCGGCGAATAGAAGGGTAGCCCCATGCAGGCGCAACAGGCGATGCCGGATGTCGATCTGGTCTTCCACGCGCTGGGGGATCCGACCCGGCGCGCCATTCTTGAGCGGCTGAGCCGGAGACCGGCGACGGTGTCCGACCTCGCCGTGCCGTTCGACATGTCGCTGGCGGCCATCGGCCAGCATGTTCAGGTGCTGGAACGCAGCCGGCTCGTCCGTACAGAGAAGGTGGGCCGCACGAGGACCTGCCAGATCGATCCGGAAGGCCTGTCGCTGGCCCGCCAGTGGATCGAGGAGCGCAAGCGGGTGTGGGAAGACCGGTTCGACCGGCTGGCGGAGTTCCTGGACGAGGACGACCCGGAATAGGCGGTCAGGCCGCGTCCGGGCTCGGCCGTTTGAGCGCCATTACCGCAAGGCCGGCCGCCGCGGCCAGCACCATCATCCAGTAGATCCGCGCCTGTGCTTCCACGCCGCCCGGCGAGAGCGCGTCATAGGCAAGGCCCGCAAGGAAACTCGACAAAGCGAGGATCGGGCCGAAGACCAGCGCGCCGTTGACGGCATAGGCGAGCGGCAGGCGCTCGTCCGGCAGGGCGGCCTGCAGGAAGCGCATCGTGCCGAGATGGGTGAGTGCGAAGGACGCGGCGTGCAGCGGCTGGAAGAGGGCGATGGCGGCCAGTGGCAGGGCGAAGCCGGCTGCCGTCCAGCGAATGATCGCACCGACGCCGCCGAGCCAGAGCAGGGTGACCGGACCGACGCGGCCGAGCAGGCGGGCCGAGAAGACCAGCAGTATGATTTCTGCCACGACGCCGATGGCCCAGAGCGCGCCGATGCCGGAGCCGGATATGCCCTGTGATACCCAGATCACGGAGGAAAATGAGTAGTAGGCGCCATGACTTGCCTGGATGAGGGCGGCGGCGAGGATGAAGGCAAAGACGGACGGGATGCGGTAAAGTGAGAAGCCTTCGCGGAACGTGCTGAGCACCGTGCGTTTCGGCAGCACCTGACGCGCGCCTTGCCTCGTGAACAGCGGCGCGAGCGTCGCAAGCGCGGCGGACACTGCGAGAAAACCCAGCGCACCATCCGGCCCGTATGCGGACAGGATGGCGCCGCCGGCAAGGTTCGCAGTGACGAACGCGGCGGAGGCGAGGGCCCGGCCCTGGCCATAGTCCGGGCGGGTGGCGCGCGTGCCATAGACCAGCACCGCTTCGAAAAGGGGGCCGGCCACATTCGCGGCGCTGTAGATCGTGACGCAGACGAGGAAGGCGGCGGCGTGCGGCAGCTGAGGGAAGAGGAGGGCATAGCCCGCAAGGCAGACCGCCATCACGCCCGCAAGCGTGGCGCGAAGGCCATGGCTTTGCGCGCGGCCAGCGGCGAGTGGCCCGGCGACGATGCGGATCAGCGCGGCCAGCGTGCCCGCGCCGGCAATCTCCGCGCCGGACATGCCGCCGACCTTATCCATCCAGACCGGCAGGTAGGGCAGGTTCGCGCCGACCACGAGGTTGACGGCCCCTGCCGCGATAGAGGCGCGCCAGGAATCGTTCAGGCCCATGCGTCAGGCCTGCAGCGGAAGGACGGGCCGGACAGCATCTGCGGGAATCCGTGGACTCAATCTGGGGAACGATTCCGCCTTACTCCGGATGCGGGGCGCCGGGTAGAGGGATTTTCCGGTTCTGGAAGATCAGTGTGGCGCGGTGGCGAGCTGGGCTTTCACGACTTCCGCGATCTTGCGGGCGTCGGCCTCGCGGGGGCTGCCGGCGCGCCAGGCCATGCCGATCTGGCGGCCGATGACGGGGCGCACGAATTCGCGCACCGCGACATCGCTGCCGACGAACAGGCCGTGGTCGACGGCCAGCTTCGGCAGCAGCGACACGCCGAGGCCGCCGGCAACCATGTTGACCAGCGTGCCGAGCGATGTGGCGGCGACCTGGTCCTTGCCGTCGCCCGTCCGCATGCGGCAGATCGACAGGGCATGGTCGCGCAGGCAGTGGCCGTCTTCCAGCAGCAGGAGGTCTTCGTCCTTCAGGTCTTCCGGCGCGAGCCCGTTCTTCTTTGCCAGCGGGTGGGCCGGTGGGGCGGCGAACAGGAATTCATCGTCATAGAGGGCCAGCGTCTCGATGCCCGGCGCATCCCAGGGCAGGGCGATAAGGGCCGCGTCCAGCGTGCGTGAGCGCAACTGGTCGATCAGGCGCCCTGTCCTGTCTTCGTGCAGGTAGAGTTTCAGCTCCGGATAGGTCGCGTGCAGCGCACGCACCGTCTGGGGCAGCACGAAGGGCGCGATCGTCGGGATGGCGCCAAGATGGAACGGACCGGTCAGCAGGGCGCCGGCGCTCTGCACTGTCTGGACCAAGGCGTGGGCATCGTTCAGCAGGGCGCTCGCGCGCTGCATCGCGAGTTCGCCGGCATGGGTGAGCCGGGCGCCGCGGGCTTCACGTTCGGCCAGTTTGATGCCGAGCAGGTCTTCGAGTTCCTTGATCCCGGCCGACAGGGTCGGCTGGGTGACGTGGCAGGCCTCGGCCGCCCGCGAGAACGAGCCGGTCTCGCCAAGGGCGACAAGGAATTGCAGCTGGCGGAGCGTCGGCAAGATCATAGGATTTATCTATATCTTTTGCTCCAATTATCAATTTTCCTTTTGGTCGCAGGCGTGGGATTCAAGGATTGTCAGCGGCAAAACCGGCCGCTGCAGAATCTGCGGAACCCTTCCGGGGTGTTGCGGATAGTACAGTAGAGCCGCCGGGCTGAGGGCACCTCCTCCCCACCCATCAGGGTGCCCTGGCCAAGCGGCACGAATTGGCCCGGCAGGCCGAAGATTGCGTCTCTCCCCCACAGCAGACGCAAGGCACCGTCCCCTTATGAGCCAGACGCCTGCCGGGTCACCTTCGTGCGAAGGGGCCTTTTGCTTCAGCCTTCGCCAAGTGTTCGTGAAGGACTCCGCCAGACGAATCGCAGGACTCGCCGGGGCGCAGAAAGTGAGGCTGCGCGATGTCTGGACACGTACTGTTAAAAGACAGTCATCTTCCACGAGTCTGTGGATGAATTTGTGGCACATCCCAGCAAACTGATTCAAAACAGAAAAATCAGGCCATCCCATGCTGGCCCAGCAGTGTGTTCCGGTTTGTTCCCTGCCTGTCCATAAGATGTTCCTGTATGGGCCTGTTGTGGATATTTCGATTCCCGCAAGCGGCCCATTGAGGCCCATGCTCTCCCATGATAATCCACGTTAATACATGGTTTACCCATGCGGGGTTTAGGCAAGAAGAACGGGCTGGCGGGTGTTTGTTTCCACCTATGAGAGCGCTATTGACGCAAAAGGGCGGGTGTCCATCCCTGCGCCCTTCCGCGCGGCGTTGGGTGGCGGTACGCGCATCTTCCTGTGGCCGGCCCTGGACGGCTCCGGCTGCCTTGAAGGCGGCGGCGAAGCGCTCATGGCCCTTTACCGCGCCATGCTGACCCGGCTCCCCCCGCAGTCGAAGGTTCGCAAGGCGCTCGTCACCCGCATCATCGCCGGCGCTGCCGATCTCAAGATGGACGATACCGGCCGTATCAAGCTGCCCGAGGAGCTGTGCAAGGCCGCGGGCCTGACCGACCGGATCACCTTTGCCGGCAATATGGACAGTTTCCAGATCTGGAATCCGGAACGCCATGCCACGTTCAATGCCGAAATGGAAAAGACCGCGGCCGAGCCTGAAACGCTCGATGCGCTGGGCGAGGCCTATGGGGAAGTGCTGCGCCAGCAGGAGCGCGGCGTCATGGCACCGCTGAAACTGGTCGAGGGAGGGGAGGGCTGATGCCGACGAAACCCCTGATCTCTCCGGGCCCGGCGGGCCACAAGCCGGTGATGCTCGACGAGGTGCTCCAATACCTCGCCCCGAAGGAGGGCGACATCATTGTCGACGGTACCTTCGGCGGCGGGGGCTATACCCGGGCGATCCTGACGGATGCGAAGTGTTCGGTCTTCGCCATCGACCGCGATCTCGACGCCATCGTCCGCGCCGAGGAACTGGCCGCCCAGACCAACCGGCTGACGCCGCTGCTTGGCCGGTTCGGCGAGATGGACGAACTGCTGGAAGCAGCGGGATGCCCCAAGGTCGACGGCGTCGTGCTGGATATCGGCGTGTCCTCCTTCCAGATCGACGAGGGCCATCGCGGCTTTTCCTTTGCCAAGGACGGCCCGCTGGACATGCGCATGGGCGCGGCCGGGCCGACCGCGGCGGATGTCGTCAACCAGATGGATGAGGGCGACCTCGCCAATGTCATCTTCCGCCTCGGCGAGGAAAAGCAGGCTCGCCGCATCGCCCGCCAGATCGTGCAGCGCCGCAAGGAACGGCCCTTCCGCACCACGCTGGACCTTGCCGATACGGTCGAGGCGGCGGTCGGCGGACGCAAGGGATCGCGCATCCACCCGGCGACGCTGACCTTCCAGGCCATCCGCATGTATGTGAACGACGAGCTGGGCGAGCTCGCCCGGGCGCTGGAGGCGGCAGAGAAACTGCTGCGGCCCGGCGGCCGTCTCGTCCTCGTCACCTTCCACTCGCTGGAAGACCGGATCGTGAAGCAATGGCTGCGCGACCGGGCCGGGCGCAATACCGGCGGATCGCGCCACTTGCCGATGATGGGCAAGGGCGCCGATCCGACGTTTGAACTGACACCGCAGAAGGCGGTCCTTCCACAGGATAAGGAAGTGGAAGGTAATCCGCGTGCACGCTCTGCGAAGTTGCGGGCGGCCGTCCGGACGGACGCCCCCGCACGGACCGGAGAGGCGGACGACGGCATGAACCTGCCGCCCCTCTCGAAACTGGAGGAGGCATCATGAGCCGCCGCGCATTCATCCTGGGACTCGTCATTGTCGGGCTGCTGGTTTTCAGCCTGTACCGCGCCAAATACGGCGCCAAGGACACCGCCGCCGAACTGATGTCGGTGGAGGCGCAGATCGAGGACGCCAAACGCGAGAAGGCGACGCTCGAAACCGAGCTGTCGCACATGAGCCGGCGCGAATGGATCGAGGAATATGCCCGCAACGAGCTGGGCATGGCCCCGCCGCAGCCCGAGCAGATGGCGAACGAGCACGATCTCGACGCGCTGGTCGGCGTGCCGGTCGATCCGGTTGCGGAAGATGTGCAGGACGTTTCCCAGAAGGGGGCGCCTGAATGACGGAAGCCTCGCGCAACCGGACCCGTCTGGTCGGCCTCGGCCTCAGCGCGCTGTTCGTCGTGCTGGCGGGCAAGGCGGGCTATCTCGCCCTGTCGCCGGAACGGGCGGTGGCGCACCGGTTTGCGGGCGACGCGAGCCAGCATGTGCGCGCCGACATTGTCGACCGCAATGGCGAGCTGCTCGCGACCTCGGTTACCGTCTATTCCCTGGTCGCCAATCCGAAACAGATCTGGGATCCACGCGAAATCGCGACCCGCATTGCCGGCGTGCTGCCGGACATCGACGTGGCGGAGCTGACGGCGCGCCTGTCGGACCAGAACCGGGAATTCGTCTGGGTGAAGCGCAGCCTGACGCCGCGCCAGCGCGAAGCCGTGTTCAATCTCGGCCTGGAAGGCCTGCGCTTCGAGGAAGAGCAGTCGCGGTCTTATCCGCGCGGCACGCTGGCAGGCCATGTGCTTGGCTTCACGAATGTCGACGGCAAGGGCGCGGGCGGCATCGAGTACAGCCTGAACGACCGGCTGGAAAACGGCGGCGAGCCGCTGCGCCTGACCATCGACAATGGCGTCCAGTCGGCGGTCGAGGCGGAGCTTGCCTCTTCGGCTGCGGCGGACGGGTTCAATGGCGCGGCCGTGATCCTCGTCGAAGCCCGCACCGGCGAAGTGCGGGCGCTGGCCAGCTGGCCGCCCTTCGATCCGAACCGGTCTTCCGAAACGCCGATGGACGACCCCTCGCGCCTCAACCGGGCGACGGGCGCCGTATACGAACTGGGCTCTGTGTTCAAGCCGCTGACCGTCGCCGCTGCGCTGGAAGCCGGCGCGATCGCGCCGGGCGACGTGTTCAATGTCCACGATCCGATCGAGCTGCGCGGCTATAGCATTTCCGACCTCCATTCGATCGGCCTGACGGCCGACGTCACGAAGATCATCACGGAAAGCTCGAACATCGGCACCGTGCACATTAATGAGAAGCTGGGCCCCCGGCGGCAGAAGGCATTTCTGGAGCTGGCCGGCCTGATGGATCGGGCGCCGGTGGAGCTTGCCGGCAGCGCCGCGCCGATCCTGCCCGAGCGCTTCGACGACCTGACCTCCGCCACCGCCTCCTATGGCCATGGCATCGCCGTCAGCCCGATGGCCTTCGCATCGGCCTTTGCCGCCTTCGCCAATGGCGGCGAGCGCGTGCCGCCGACGCTGATCTTCGACGAGACCCGCAAGCCGCAGCCGGTCCGGCTGATGTCGGCGCTGACGGCAAACATGGTCAATGCCATGATGCGCGAGGCGGTGCTGCGCGGGACGGGCCGCAATGCCGAGGTCGCCGGCTATCGCGTCGCGGGCAAGACCGGCACCGCCGAGAAGCCCGTTCCGGGCGGCTATGACGACGGCGCCAACATCTCCAGTTTCGCGGCGATTTTTCCCTATGACAGCCCGCAATATGCCTTGATTGTGACACTGGATGATCCGAAAGCCGGGGAGGGAGGCTCGGTCGCTTCCCAGAATGCGGCACCGACCGCAGGTCGTATCATAGAACGTGTTGCGCCGCTGCTCGGCCTCGCCCCACGCTTTGAGGATTTCCGCCCTGCCGGCGACCGGTACCGCTCACCATCGGATGAGAGGACATCGCTGTGACCCATACGCTCAACGACCTGTTTCCCGGCTGCGAAAACGGCGACACGGTCATCACCGGCATGACGGCCGACAGCCGCAAGGTAAAGCCGGGCTATCTGTTCGCGGCCCTCAAGGGCACGGTGACGGATGGCGGCAAGTTCGTTGCCGATGCCATCGAAAAGGGCGCCGCCGCGATCCTCTCCGATGCGAGCGTCACGGATGTCGGGATACCGCATGTTGTCGCCGAGGAGCCGCGCAGGGCGCTCGCGCTCGCCGCCAAGCATTTCTATGATTCCCAGCCGGCAACCGTCGTGGCCGTGACCGGCACCAATGGCAAATCCTCGACCGTCGATTTCTGTCGTCAGATCTGGGCGCGGGCAGGCCTCACTTCCGCGTCCATGGGCACGCTCGGCGCCATCGGGCCGAAGGGCAAGATCGATGTGGGCCATACGACGCCGGACCCGGTGACCATCCATGAGACGCTGGCGGAACTCGCCGCCCAGGGCGTCACGCATTGCGCGATGGAGGCCTCCAGCCATGGCCTCGAACAGCACCGCCTTGACGGTGTCGACCTCTCGGCCGTCGCCTTCCTGAACTTCACGCAGGACCATCTCGATTACCACTCGACGATGGAGGACTACCTCGCCGCCAAGCTCCGCCTGTTCCGCGATCTCGGCTATCAGGGCATGCCGGCTATCGTCAATGCCGACAGCGACCAGCGCGACGATTTCGAAGCCGCCGCCCTCGGCAAGCAGATGCCGATTGTCTCCTTCGGCTGGCGCGGCGAAGACCTGTGGATCGACGAGATCATGCCGCGTGCGACCGGGCAGGTGCTGAACCTCTACTGGCGCGACGTCGAACAGAAGCCGATCGAGCTGCCGCTGATCGGCGAGTTCCAGGCCCTGAATGCGCTGGCCGCCGCCGCGATCTGCCTGTCGCTGGGCATGGAGTTCCCGGCCGTGGCCGAGGGGCTTGCCCATCTCCAGCCGGTCAAGGGCCGGATGGAATTCATCGGCAAGTCGGCCGAGGGTGGCGCGGTGTTCGTCGACTATGCTCACACGCCGGACGGGCTCGACGTGCTGCTGCGCGCTGTGCGTCCGCACACGGCCGGGCGGCTGAAAGTCATCTTTGGCTGCGGCGGCGACCGCGATGCGCGCAAGCGCCCGATCATGGGCGAGATCGCCGCGCGCCAGGCCGACGACATCATCGTCACCGACGATAATCCGCGCACGGAAGACGCTGCATCCATCCGCAAGCAGGTGCTGGCCGGTTGCCCCGGCGCGCGCGAGATCGGCGATCGCGGCGAAGCGATCCGCACGGTCATCGCGGAGCTGAAAAAGGGCGACACGCTGGTCATCGCCGGCAAGGGCCACGAGACCGGCCAGATCATCGGCAAGGAGGTGCATCCCTTCTCCGACCAGGACGCTGCGCTGGCGGCACTGGAGGGGACGCCCGCATGACCCGCCCGCTGTGGACCTCCGACGACATGGAACTCGCCACCGGCGGGACCGCGACGGCGCCGTTCACGGTGACGGGCACGGTGTCCATCGACACGCGCACGCTGGAAGAGGGCGACCTGTTCGTCGCCCTGAAGGATGTGCGCGACGGGCATGACTTTGCCGAGGCGGCGTTCAAGGCCGGCGCGGCCGGGGCGCTCGTCTCCCGCAAGGTGGGCGACGGGCCGCAACTGGTCGTCGAGGATGTGCTGACGGCGCTGGAACAGCTGGGCATCGCCGCCCGCGCCCGCTGCGGGGCCCATCGGACCGCGATCACCGGCTCTGTCGGCAAGACCAGCGTCAAGGAAATGCTGGCGCGGATCTATCGCGCCCTCGGCCCGGCGCACTGGAGCCAGAAGAGCTTTAACAATCACTGGGGCGTGCCGCTGACGCTGGCGCGGATGCCGGAAGACACCGAACGCGCGGTGTTCGAGATCGGCATGTCGACCCCGGGCGAAATCGCCCCGCGCAGCCACATGGTCCGCCCGCATACGGGCATCATCACGCGCATCGCCGGCGCGCACCTTGAAGGCCTCGGCAGCCTCGAAGCGGTGGCGCGGGAAAAGGCCGACATCTTTGCCGGGCTGGAAGCGGGCGGCACCTTCATCCTGCCGGCCGATGACGATTTCTTCGACCTCCTGGCCGACCGGGCACGGGCCTATTGCCCGACCGGCAATCTTGAATCCTTCGGCCGCTCGCCCGAGGCAACGGCCCGCATCGTCGGCTATGAGACCGACGGCATGGTCAGCCGCATCCAGGTGGATGTGGTCGGCAAGCCGGTGCTGGTGGTCATCAAGGCAGTCGGCGAACACTGGGCGCAGAACGTCGCGGCCGCATTGCTCGCGGCGAGCCTGTCGGGTGCGTCGGTCGAGGACTGTGCCGAGGCGCTGAACGGCTATGCCCCGCCGCCGGGCCGCGGCACCAGCGAGACGCTGGCCCTGCCGGGCGGCGGCGAATTCACCCTGATCGACGACGCCTACAATGCCAATCCTGCCAGCATGCGCGCGGCGCTCGCCGCCCTGAAACAGCGCGGCTCCGGGCGCCGTCTCGTCGCCCTCGGCGAGATGCTGGAGATCGGCGATACGTCGGATGCGGAACATTCCGGGCTGGCTGTGCCTGTCGTAGAGTCAGGGGCCGCCGGGGCCTTCCTTGCGGGTGACAAAATGACTCACCTCGCCGAGGCGCTGCCGCCCGAGTTCCAGAAAGTCTGGGCCCCGAGAGCAGATGGCCTGTTCGAAGCGGTGGAAAACGCATTGCGCGATGGTGACGTGCTCTTGATCAAAGGCTCGAATGCCTCCGGGATGGGAAAACTCGCTGACCGGCTGCGCCAATGGAGCGCGCCGGCAAATATGGGCAAGATGGTTCGCAGTGCAGAAGGCGCTGCAGGGGTTGGCTGATGCTGTACGAATGGCTTGCCGCGGATCGCGGCATCTTCAATCTTCTGAACTACATTACCTTCCGCACCGGTGCGGCGGTCGTCACGGCATTTCTCGTGACAGTGTTGTTCGGAGATCACATCATTAATTTGCTCCGTGCCCGTCAGGGCAAGGGCCAGCCGATCCGCGACCTGTCGCTGGAGCAGCAGCTGCAAAAGCGCGGCACGCCTACGATGGGCGGCTTCCTCATCTGGCTGGGCCTGCTGGCCGGTGTGCTGCTCTGGGGTGACCTGAAGAATCCTTACATCTGGGTCACGCTGTTCGTGACGCTCTCCTATGCGCTGCTCGGCTTCTTCGACGATTACGCAAAAGTCACGAAGCAGACCGATGCGGGCGTGTCGGCCGGCATCCGCCTGTTTGCCGGCTTCGGCATCGCGGCGCTCGCCTGTGCCTTCATCATGGGCCTGCACGGCGCGCACACGCCGGCCGGTCATGCCGAATGGGGCGCGCTGAACCCGCTGGCCGAACAGATCGCCGCGCTGGCGCCGCGCACAAGCGTCACACCGGCGGACCCGGCCTTCTCGGGTGGCGTCGCAGTTCCGTTCGTGAACGACTATTTCTTCCCGCTCGGCATGTTCTTCATCCTGTTCGGCATGATCGTCGTCGTCGGCAGCGCCAATGCGGTGAACTTCACTGACGGGCTCGACGGCCTTGCCATCGTGCCGATGACCTTTGCCGCCGCTGCCTACGGCCTCATCGCCTACCTCACCGGCAACTTCGTCTTCGCAGATTATCTCGGCATCCAGTTCGCGCCGGGGGCAGGGGAGCTGACCGTGCTGCTGGGCGCCATGATCGGCGCGGGCATGGGCTTCCTCTGGTACAATGCCTACCCGGCCAAGGTGTTCATGGGCGACACCGGCTCGCTCGGCCTTGGCGGCATGCTGGGTGTGGTGGCTGTTTCCACCAAGCATGAGTTTGCGCTGGTCGTCATCGGCGGCCTGTTCGTGATCGAAGCCCTGTCGGTGATCCTGCAGGTCAGCTGGTTCAAGCTGACCCGCAAGCTGACCGGCGAGGGCAAGCGCATCTTCCTGATGGCGCCGCTGCACCATCACTTCCAGAAGCAGAACTGGCCGGAAACCCGCGTCGTGGTCCGCTTCTGGATCCTCTCCGTCCTGTTCGCCCTTGCGGGCCTTGCCACCCTGAAGCTGAGGTGATGTGAGGCCATGATCCCGATTACGGAATACGCAGGAAGGGATGTTGCGGTGTTCGGCCTCGGCCGCACCGGCCTTTCCGCTGCCCGGGCCCTGAAGGCCGGCGCGCGCGTGTCCATGCCTGGGATGACAATGAGGAAACCCGGAAAAAGGCCGAGGCCGCGGGGCTGACGCTTTCCGACATCAACAAGCGCGACTGGCAGACCTTTGCCGCGCTGGTCCTGTCGCCGGGCATTCCGTACAAATTCCCGCAGCCGCACCGCATCGTGCGCATGGCCGAGATGACCGGTGTGCCGGTCGTCGGCGACATGGAACTCTTCGCGCGCGCCGTGCAGGCGCTGCCGGAGCGCGGCCGTCCGAAGATCGTCGGCATCACCGGCACCAATGGCAAGTCGACGACGACCGCCCTGATCGGCCACATCCTGAAGCAGGCCGGGCGTGATGCGCGCATCGGCGGCAATATCGGCACCGGCGTGCTGGACCTTGCTGCGCTGCACGCCAATGCGATCTTCGTGCTTGAGCTGTCCTCCTACCAGCTCGACCTCGTGAAGAGCCTGCACTGCGATGTCGCCGTGCTGCTGAACATGAGCCCGGACCATCTCGACCGGCATGGCGGCATGGACGGCTACCAGGCCGCCAAGATGCGGATCTTCCTGAACCAGACGGAGAAGGACACCGCGGTCATCGGGTTCGACGATGTCATTACGCAGTCCATCGCCATCGGCCTCTCGGCGCGGGGCCCTGCGCGGGTGATGCAGGTTTCGTCCAGCTACACGCTCGGTCGCGGTGTCAGCTCTGCCGACGGCAAGCTGTATGACAGCCTGTCCGGCAATGCCACGCTGGTCGGCAAGCTGGCGGACTGCGTCGCGCTGCCGGGCAAGCACAACCACCAGAACGCCGCTGCCGCCTATGCGGCCTGTCGTGCCCTCGGCCTCGAACCGCAGGTTATCATGGAGGGGCTGCGCACCTTCCCTGGCCTCGCGCACCGCATGGAACGGGTCGGCGAAATCGACGGCGTGCGGTTCGTGAACGATTCCAAGGCGACCAATGCGCAGGCGGCCGAACAGGCGCTGAAATCCTACGACAACATCTACTGGATCGCGGGCGGCGTGCCGAAAGCCGAAGGCATCGTGCCGCTGGCGCCCTACTTCCCGCGCATCACCAAGGCCTACCTGATCGGCGATGCCGAAGAGGCCTTCGCCGCCACCCTCAAGGGCAAGGTCGCCAGCCAGACCTGCGGCACGCTGGACAAGGCCGTCGAGGCGGCGTTCCGCGATGCAAGAAATTCCGGAAGCGACAATCCGGTCATCCTTCTTTCACCAGCCTGTGCGAGCTTTGACCAGTTCCGCGATTTTGAGCACCGGGGCGATGCGTTCCGGTCGATCGTGGAGGCGATGATGCCCACAGAGCTGAGGGAAATGGCTTGAGCTACACTGCCACAGCGCCACTTCTTGCCAGGTCGGATACATCCTGGTTCATGGAATGGCGGCGAACGGTGGATTGGGGCCTGCTTGGCGGGGCCTTCTTCCTGATCGCCATCGGTCTTCTGATGTCGCTTGCTGCCGGCCCTTCGGCGGCGATGCGCTATGGCTACGACAATCCCTATTTCTTCCCCATGCGCCAGACCCTGTTTGCCGGGGCGGCTGTTGTGCTGATGCTGGGCGCCAGCATGCTGGACAAGACCTGGGCCCGGCGCGTCGCCGCCTTTGTCATGGTGCTGAGCCTTGCGCTGATGGTCTACATCCTTGTCGGCGGCGGGCATGAGGCAAAGGGCGCGCAACGCTGGATCCGGATTGCAGGCTTTTCCCTGCAGCCGAGCGAGGCGGTTAAGCCCGCCGTGATCGTCATGTCCGGCTGGCTGCTGGCGCAGCGCGAAGACTATCCGAACCGGATCTGGGAAGCGGTCGCCTTCATCTTCTACGCCGTGACGGTCGGCCTGATGCTGCTGCAGCCGGATGTCGGCCAGTCCTTCCTGCTGACGGTGGCCTTTGTCGTCACCTTCTTCGTCAGCGGCCTGCCGTGGAGATGGGCCGCGGCCTTTGCTGGCGGCGGCACGGCGCTTGCGGGCCTGCTCTATGCGCTGCTGCCGCATGTGCGCGCGCGCATCAACGGCTTCGTCGCGATGCAGGAAGGCGACCATTCGCAGATCGACCGCGCCGCGGAAGCCATCGCGCGCGGCGGCCTGTTCGGCACCGGGCCGGGTGAGGGGCTCGTCAAGGCGCGCCTGCCCGATGCGCATACGGATTTCATTTTCGCGGTGATGGCGGAGGAGTTCGGCCTGATCGCCGCGATCATGCTGCTGGCCGCGTTCGCGCTGCTGGTGCTGAGGGGGTTCCGTGCGGCGGCACATGTCCACGATGGCTACGCCAGGGCTGCAAGCGCCGGACTCTTCACGCTTTTTGGTCTTCAGGCGGCCATAAACCTGGCTGTTAATCTGGCCCTGATCCCGCCCAAGGGGATGACCCTGCCATTTGTGTCCTATGGCGGTTCGTCCATGCTGGGCACGGGATTGACACTGGGCCTCGCACTGGCACTTGTGCGCGGGCAAGGCACGCGCACAAGGGGCCGGTATGGCTGAAGGCACAACAGGCAAGCTCGTCATCATCGCAGCCGGGGGGACCGGCGGGCACATGTTCCCGGCCCGGGCCTTTGCCGATGAAATGATCTCGCGCGGCTGGACGGTCGGCCTGATGTCCGACAAGCGCGGCCTGCCCTATGCCAGCGATTTCCCGAGCAGCTGGAAGCATGAGGTCAATGCGGCCTCTCCGACTTTCCGCAAGCCATGGACGCTGCCGGGTGCCTTCCTGAAGATCCAGGCCGGCATCGGCGAGGCGCGCAAGATGATGCAGCGCACCCGGCCGGCCCTGGTGGCGGGCTTTGGCGGCTATCCGGCCTACCCGGCGCTGGCGGCTGCGCGCCGGCTGAAAGTGCCGATCATCATCCATGAGCAGAACTCGGTCCTTGGCCGGGTCAATCGCAGCATGGCGAAACATGCGAAATTCGTCGCCTCAGGTTTTGACCGGCTGGACCGCCTGCCGGCGGGGTGCGACCACCGGCCGGTGGGCAATCCTGTGCGCGCGCCCATCCTTGCCATGCGCGATCTCGACTATCCGTCAACAGACGGACCGCTCAATATCCTCGTCACCGGCGGCAGCCAGGGCTCCATGCTGATCGGCGACATGGTGCCGCTGGCGATTGCGAACCACCTGCCGGCGTCGCTGCGGGCGCGGCTGAAAGTCGTCATGCAGGTGCGCACCAACCAGGTCGACAAGGTGCAGGCGATCTATCGCAATGCCAATGTCGAAGCAGAAGTGTCGACCTTCTTTTCCGACATGCCGAAGCGGCTCGCCGAAGCGCATCTCGTCATCGCGCGCAGCGGGGCAGGGACGGTCAGCGAGATTGCCGCCGTCGGCCGCCCGTCCATCCTCATTCCGCTGGCCATCGCCATGGACGACCACCAGGCCGCGAATGCCGAGGCGCTGACGGATGTGGGTGCCGCCGACATGATCCTCGAAGCAAACCTTTATCCGAACCTTCTGGGCGAGCTGATCGCGGCGCGCCTCAACGATGCGCCGGGCCTGCGCCTGCGGGCGGCGGCCGCCAAGGCCTCGGCGCGGATAAACGCAGCCCGCGACCTTGCAGACCTCGCCGAAGCGGCGATGAATTAGATTTCCAGATTTCCGGAGCGATCCCCCATGACTGCCCCCACACCTTTCGATCTTGGCCCGGCCCATATTGTCGGCATTGGCGGCATCGGCATGTCCGGCATCGCCGATGTGATGCTGACCATGGGCTATGATGTTCAGGGGTCTGACATCCGGGATTCCGACAATCTCGAACGCCTGCGCCAGCGCGGCGTCAAAGTGTTCATCGGCCACAAGCCGGATAACGTCAAAGGTGCCGGGACGGTGATCATTTCCTCAGCCATCAAGGGCGACAATCCGGAGGTTGCCGCCGCCCGCGCTGCCGGCATCCCGGTTGTCCGCCGTGCCAACATGCTGGCTGAGATCACGCGCCTCAAATACACGGTCTGCGTTGCCGGGACGCATGGCAAGACGACGACGACCTCCATGGTCGCGGCGCTGCTTGACGGGGCCGGGATCGACCCGACCGTCATCAATGGCGGCATCATCCATGCCTATGGCTCGAACTACAAGGCGGGCGAGAGCGACTGGATGGTGGTGGAAAGCGACGAGAGCGACGGCACCTTCGCCAAGCTCCACCCGACCTGCGCCATCGTCACCAATATCGACCCCGAGCACATGGACCATTACGGCACCATGGAGAAACTGCGCGAGGCGTTCGACACCTTCGTCGAGAACCTGCCCTTCTATGGCTTTGCGGTTCTGTGCACGGACCATCCGGAAGTGCAGGCGCTGGCCGCCCGCGTGACGGACCGGCGCCGCATCACCTATGGTTTCAACCGCCAGGCCGATGTGCGGGCGGTGAACCTCAGGACCGATCTCAATGGCGCACATTATGGCGTGGCCCTGCGCCGGCCGGGCTCGGCCCAGCCGCGCATGATCGAAGACCTGACCCTGCCCATGGCGGGCGAGCACAATGTGCAGAACTCGCTGGCCGCCATTGCGGTGGCGCTGGAACTCGGCGCGACCGACGATCAGATCCGCTCGTCGCTCGCTGGGTTCGGCGGGGTCAAGCGCCGCTTCACGCCGGTCGGTGAATGGCTGCCGGAACAGGGCAAGCCGCCGGTGCGCATCATCGACGATTACGGCCACCACCCGGTGGAGATCGCCGCCGTGCTGAAGGCCGCCCGCGCCATGCAGGGGCAGGAACAGCTGATCGCCGTCTGCCAGCCGCACCGCTACACGCGCCTGCGCGACCTCTTCGAGGAATTCTCCCGCTGTTTCGACCAGGCTGACGAGGTCATCATCGCGCCGGTCTATGAGGCGGGCGAAACGCCAATCGAAGGCATAAATAACGAGGCTCTGGTCAATTCTATCCGCCGCCACGGTCACCGTTCGGTCATGGCACTGGACACGCTGGAGACGCTTCCGGCTGCAATCCGGGCGCGAATCCGGCCCGGCGGAATGGTCGTCTGCCTCGGCGCCGGCGACATCACGAAATATGCTGCGGACCTCGCCGGGAAACTCGCCTCCGGCGCATGACCCCGCGGCAGGCGCCGCAGCTTCTGCCTTCCCCTCCGGCCCGAGTTGGCGCAGGTTGCCCGAAAGGCATCCGGCAGAGATGCCGCATGCCTCAGGGAGTAATGCGCGTATGAGTGACACTCAGGTCGTCGGACCCGCCGTCGCGGCACCAGAATCCAGTGTTCACGCCGAGGGTGGCCCGTTCGGGATCAAGGGGCTCGCCTGGGCCATTTTCGAAGGCGCGCGCAACCCCTATTACAATCTCATCGTCATCTACATTTTCGCGCCCTATTTCGCCAAGGAACTGGCCGGGGGCGGGGGGAACGGGCTCAGCCTGTCCGGGCTGACCATCACGGTCGCCGGCATCGCCACCGCGCTGACGGCGCCCTTCCTGGGCGTGATCGCGGACAAGGCCGGGCGCCGCAAGCCGCCCATCGCCTTCTTCATGGCCCTGATGGTGATGTGTTCCCTCAGCCTGTGGTGGGCGCGGCCGGAAGGGCCGCTGACCATGTGGCCGACCATGCTGGTCCTGGCGGTCGCCTATTGCTGCTACGGTTATTCCGAAGTGCTGCACAATGCGATGCTGCCGAGCGCCGGGCGCCCGAGCGCGCTGCCCTACATCTCCGGCCTGGGCCTTTCGATGGGCAACATTCTGAGCGTCGGGATCCTGATTTTCTTTCTGTTCGGCCTGCTGCTGCCGGGATCAGGCTTCCCGCTCGCGCCGGAGCACCAGATCATTCCGCTGGACCGCGCCTCGCATGAGCCCGAACGGTTCTCCGGCCCGTTCGTCGCGGTCTGGATGTCGGTTCTGTTGATCCCGTTTTTCCTGTTCATGCCGGATGGCGTGAAGGGCGGGCTGTCTTGGAAGCAGGCCGCAGCTGACGTGTTCCGGGGAGAAGACCGCCATGAAGGCAAGGCGCAGAGCTTCGCCGAGCGGGTGCGCGTTCTCAAGGGATACCTGAAGGGCCTGTTTCGTGAGCATCCGCAGACCATGCGGTTTCTCATCGCCCGCACGATCTATGCCGATGCGATGTCGGCCCTGCTGACACTCGGTGCCGTGTTCGCCGGCACCTTCCTTGGCTGGAGCGGGGTGGAGATCCTTTTCTTCGGGATCACCGGCGTTTTGTTCGGGGCAGTCGGCGGATTTGTCGGCGGGTTCCTCGACCGGCTTCTTGGCCCGAAACTGGCGCTGTGCTGGGAGGTTGGCATACTGGTCGCGCTGCTGTTTGCCCAGCTGTCGATCACGCCCGATGCGCTGCTCTTCGGGCTCATCCCCGCCGCAACCCCTGTGTGGGACAGCCCGTTCTTCGACACCCTGTCGGACATCACCTATTTCCTGTTCATCATACCCATGGCGATCGTGGTCGTGGCGTCCATATCGTCCAGCCGGTACATGCTGGTGCACATCGCGCCGCGTGAGCGGATCGGGGAATTCTTCGGGCTTTATGCCATCGCCGGCACGGTGACGGTGTGGATGGGGCCGGGGGTTGTCAGCCTGCTGACCTGGATGACGGGCAACCAGCGCATAGGCATGAGCGGTATCGGCGTCATGTTCCTGATCGGCCTGATCATCCTGTGGCGTGTGCACGCGCCCAAGCGTGAGCACGCGGCTTGACCGGACATGAAAAAAGGCCGGCATCCTGAGGACACCGGCCTTTCCGAAATGCTCCTGGGAGGGAGAGAGGGGAATCAGCTCGTCGGGCCGAAGGGCGTGTCGCCATCGTCTGCCGTCGAGACGCGCGTAATCTTGTCCACACGGCGCGGGCGCAGGTAGAACTTATCGCTGATCGTCTTGGACGTCTGGATCACATAGCCGAACGAGCTGTCATAATCGTACTCGACCTCGGCCATCACGATCGAGCCGGGGGAGGGGATGATCCCCGCCGGCACAACGACCGTGGCGCCGGGCGTATAGGCATCCATGTTGTAGGCATCCGACCAGTCGACCTTGGGATTGCCGTCGCCATCGTCGACGATGCTGGTGATGCGCATGCGGGCATCCCCCGCATTGTAGGGCTGCATCATCACTTCGGCCGCCTGGAACATCTCGCCCATGTCATTGTCGGTGACAGTCGCGAGACGCGCGGTCAGGTCGCCGAGGCTGGCGGAGGTCGAGGTGACGCGGCGGTCGACGCGCATCAGCAGGCTGAGCTCGACGGCACCAAGATAAATCAGGATGAGGACCGGGGCGATCAGCGCGAATTCAAGCGCCGACACACCGTCTTCATTATAGCGGATGCCGCGGACACCGCGCCATTTCAGGCGGGGATTGAGGCGGGACAGGATCGAACGGCGGGCCATCGTATCAGTCTCCGAAAGGTTCGTTGCGGAAAACGGCATTGGCCTGGATCAGGTGCTTGGAGCCGTTCATGTTGGCGAGCGGGGCCGACATGATCGGGGTCAGCAGCGTCCATTCGTAGAAGACGCGCACCGCGACAACGTCATTGGCGCCGCCCGGATCGAAGCCGAAGCCGGCATCGTCGAAATTGCCATCGCCATCCAGCGGCAAATCGGACGAGGCCGAGCCGAAACCGGACAGCTTGCGCACGTCGATGTGGAGGTTGCTGCCGCAGTCCAGGAGGCCGAAAAGCTCGGAACAGATGGCATCGCGGAAATCCGATTCCGAGAAGCCGGCTTCCTGTGCCTGGCCGGTGCGGATTTCGCGGGAGGCCTCGGAAATCGAATGTTCGAGCACAGTCGACATAATGAACAGGAGGCAAACCTCCAGCAGGCCGAACACGATGAAGAAGAATGGAATGGCGATCAGTGCGAATTCCACCGCAACTGCGCCGCGACGCTCCTCCGCCCAGGCGAGAAACTTCTGGCGCAGGCGCGGAACAAGAATGCCCGGAGCATTTGAAAACATGCCGATCCCCTTCCGAGACAGGTTCAGCATTCCAAATAGCAGGCTTGGGTTGGTACCCCGTTTAGCCGACCTGTAAAATTTGATCGATCTGGCAGGGCCGCGGTAAACAACAAGGGCGCCAGTCTGAAACGGGCGCCCCTGAGCATTGTGTATAAGGAATCGTGCGCCGGGCTATTCGCCTTCGGTCAGCGACTGGGTGTCGCGCTGCTGTTTCATCAGCGAGTCGAAATATTCCATGTCGTCGCCATTGCTGAGGACGGAGCGGCAGTTCGGTGCACAGTCATAGGTAAAGTTCGAACCCGAACGGTTCACCGTGACGAGGTTGCTGGAATTCACCGTAACAACAACGTCGCTGGAATAGATCTGGTTCCCGGCCCGGTCGAACACCATGAGGTTGGTCGTGCCGAACGTCTTGCCGGTGACAAAGATAAGGTGATCGTTATGAACGGCGACATCGGCGATGTTCCGGTTACCGAGGACGACGCTGGCGGCGGCGCCCTTGAGCTTCACCGGAACGGTCTTGTTGGCTTCGACCGTAAGAGGGCCGGCCATAGCGGGCAGGACCGCAGACAGGCCCATCAGGGCAAGTGCGCAGGTGCGGGCAGAAAATTTCATGGCCGAAAACTCCGGTTCGGATTTTCCTCAATGTCGTCGAAGAAGGTTGAGCGAGTCCTAATCTCTTACAGGCTGGCGTGACTTCTGTATCAGGAGGGACAGGATCTTCGGAAACCCCCGTGAAATGGGCGTTTGAGCGGGTAAACAAATTGCTGATTCCGCTTCATGGATTTTCTGATTCGATAAACCGGGTGTGAAGGGTACTCGTGTAGTGTGCATCGTGTTCCGGCAGATAAAGAGACCGGGGCGCGAACAAATGCATGATGGGAGTTTCCAATGTTTGCACGTTTCCTGAAAGACGAGTCGGGCGCTACGGCTATCGAATACGGCCTGATCGCTGCTCTGATCGCAGTTGCTATCATCGGCGGTGTGACCGCTGTTGGTAACGCAACGAACGCGAAGTTCAACTACGTTGCTGGTAAGCTCGCCTAATCGAGCTTAGTCAGTAGACTTCGGAAGGCCGCCGGAATGGTTCCGGCGGCCTTTTTGATTCTGCGCAGCGCCGCAATTGCCGCGGCGATCAGGTTTCCTTAGGGATTGTCGGTCAGGGTCGGTCCGGATTTGTTGTTCCGGGATCGTACAATGATTTTGACCTTGCTCGGCGTCGTGTTCCTAGCGCTCTGCGTCTTCGCAGCCCTTCACGATATACATAGCCTGAAGATTCCGAACTGGCTGAACCTGACCCTTGCGGGCCTGTTTATCCCCGCTGCGGTCGTTTCCGGCCTGCCGCTGGAAGTTCTCGGTGGACACCTTCTGGTCGGACTTGCCGCATTCCTCGTCGCCTTCGGCCTGTTTGCCTTCAATATTTTCGGGGGAGGGGACGCCAAGATGATCCCGGCGGTCATGCTCTGGGTCGGCCCGGCCGCCTGGGTCGAGTTCGTGATGGGCATGGCGATTTCCGGCGGTATCCTTGCACTGATTGTCCTTATGGTGCGCAAGACCGTGCCTGCGGTCATGGTGCCGGGCGCCATCCGGGCGCCGTTTGAGGAGAAGGCGGGTGTTCCTTACGGCGTTGCGATCACCGCCGGCGTCTTTATCGCCGGTCCGGTGTCTCCAATTCTTTCCCAAGTCTTAAGAACATTCGGCATTTTCGGTTAACGTTGCTTTAGGCGAGCTGTGGGAATCTCCGCGCTGGATGGGAACAGCTCACGGCGATTTCCTGTATCTGCGTATCGTTTCTGAGGGGAGCAATCTTCCATGTCACCCATGCGACTCATCATTCTGCTCGGCGCCGCGGCTGCGGCGATTGCAGCGGCGTTCCTCGTGCGGGGCATCTCGAAGCCCCAGACGGTAACGCAGACCGTCGTCGAGTCGCAGACCGTTGTGGAGACACAGGAAGTCTCCGAAACGCATGTCCTCGTTGCCAAGCGCGATCTTGTCGTTGGCGACTTGCTCTCACCCGATGATTTCAAATGGTCGCCCTGGCCGGAAAAGAGCATCGTGCCGGGCTATCGCACCGAAGAAGACAGCCCGCAGGCCATTGACGAGCTGTCCGGCAGTGTCGTGAGGATCCAGATCTACGAAGACGAGCCGATCCTCCCGCAGAAGCTCGTCATGAAGGGCGAGACCGGCTTCATGGCCGCTCTGCTGAAGCCTGGCATGCGCGCCATCTCCGTCGAGATCTCCACGGAATCCGCATCCGGTGGCTTCATCCTTCCGGATGACCGGGTGGACGTCATCCTGACCTATGACGTTCAGGTGCAGACATCGGAATCGATCATGGAGCGTCCCGTCACCGAGACGATCCTGCAGAATGTCCGTGTGCTGGCCATCGACCAGGTGTTCGCCCAGGGCGAAAGCGGCTCGCCGTCACAGATCGGCAATACCGCGACGCTGGAAGTCAATCCGTCCGAGGCAGAACTGATCGCGCATGCCCAGCGCCTCGGCACACTTTCGCTTTCGCTGCGTCCCTGGGCCGACGCGCTTGACACCGGTTCGCGCGGTGCGCGCACGGATCTTCTGGTCGGCGGCAATGGCGGCGGCAACGGGGTCACCGTATTCCGCAACGGCCAGGCATCGGCCGGTATTGGGGGTAGCTGAGACATGAAACCCATCCTGACCGCACGAACGGCTGCCGTTCTCGCACTGTCAGCCCTGATTGGTCCGGCGGCCTTCGCCGGACCCAATGACATGGGGACGCGGATCACCGCACCAGGTGACGCCGACTATAGCCGGCACGTGACGCTCGGCCTCAACAAGTCGATGGTGGTCGAACTTGATACGGCCGCTGCCGATGTCGTGATCACCAATCCCGAAATCGCCGATGCCGTCGTGCAGACCTCGAAGCGGATCATTTTCCGCGGCGTGAATTATGGCCAGACCAATGCGTTCGTGTTCGACAAGGACGGCAACCAGTTGCTGAACCTCGAAATCGGCGTCGAAATGGACATGGCGAGCCTGCAGCAGCTGATTTCGCGCCATGTTCCGAATGCACGCGTGAAGATTGAAGGCCTCAACGGCAATGTTGTGGTCACAGGCACGGTCGACAGCCTCGCAGAGTCGGATGCGGTCCAGCGCCTCGTCGCAGCCTATATGGGCGCCGGCGAAGACATGCAGATCGTCAACATGATCAACATCGCTGCCAAAGACCAGGTGATGCTGGAAGTTCGCATCGTCGAGATGCAGCGCAACGCGATCAAGCAGCTGGGCATCAAGCTGACCGGCCAGCCGAGCTTCGGCGATCTCGGCAATCTCGTCGAGCGCCAGCTGTTCGCAGGCAATCCGCCACTGGCCCAGGATATCCTCACCCGGGAACCTGGTCTGCCGTTTGATATTTCCGGCGGATTTGAAGTTGCCAACGGCTTTCCGATCCAGGGGCGCACCCTGGGCGGCCTCGGCGCGAGCATGGGGTACACCAACTATGTCGGCACCGACCTGCAGTCCTCTGTCGGCTTCACGCTGAACGCTCTGGAGCGCATCGGTATCGTGCGCACGCTGGCAGAGCCGAACATTGTTGCCATGTCGGGCGAAAGCGCGAAGTTCCTCGCCGGTGGCGAGTTTCCTGTCCCGGTCGGGCAGGACCAGAACGGCCGTATAACGGTCGAGTTCAAGCCTTACGGTGTCGGCCTCGGCTTCACCCCGGTCGTGCTCTCGGAAGGGCGGATCTCGCTGAAAGTGTCTACCGAGGTTTCCGAGCTGACCTCTCAGGGCGCCTTTCAGGGCCAGGCTCGCACCGGCGTCGACAGCGAAGGCAACATCATCTCCATCGAAGGTATCACGCTGCCGGCATTGACCGTGCGTCGCGCTGAATCCGTGATCGAACTGCCTTCCGGCGGCTCGATGATGATGGCGGGTCTCATCCAGTCGAAGTCGCGTCAGAACATCGACCAGATCCCGGGCCTTAAGAAGTTGCCGATCCTCGGCGCGCTGTTCCAGTCCCGCGATTTCGTCGAGGAAGAGACCGAACTGGTCGTCATCGTGACGCCTTACCTGGTCGATCCGACCCAGAAGAACCAGCTTCGCACGCCCGCTGACGGCTATGCCAACGCATCGGATGCGAAGACCATCTTCTTCGGCAAACTGAATGAACAATACGGCCGTGACGGCGAACCCGTCGATGCTGCCGAGTATCGCGCCCCTGTGGGCTTCATCGAGGAATAGGGGACCAGAAGGTGACCAAGATTCTGAAACCTGCTGCATCGTTGCTTGCCGCCGGCCTCGGCCTGACCGTTCTTTCGGGCTGCAGCAGTGTCGCGCCGACATCGGTTCCGAAGAGCTATCTTGAGGGCACGGTCCTTGACCGGCACCCGATCCGTGTACAGAAGCGGACCGAATTCCTTGAGGTTGGCATCCATCCCGAGGCAAGCGAACTCAGCAATGCCGACAGATCCCGTATCGCGGGGTTCGTCGCGGCCTATCGCGACCATGGCCACGGGCCGCTGATCATGTCCCTGCCGGCATCGTCATCGAACCCGCAGCTCGCGGTCGAAGCCGTCGCTGAGGCGCGCGCGATCGCCTATGAAAACGGTGTGCAGTATGACGAGATCGCCGGAGGCAACCACGGCGCGCGCTCCGGCAAGTCCGAACCGATGATCCTGGCATTCCAGACTTATGATGCCATTGCACCTGACTGTGCATCGCAGGCGACCGTCGACTTCTCCGACATGAGTTCGAACAATGAACTGCCGACGCTGGGCTGCGCTGTCCGCGCGAACCAGGCGGCAATGATTGCGGATGCGGCAGACCTCCTCGGGACGCGTCCGCTGGAAGAAGGGGATGCGGTGCGCCGCGGCGTGATCCTGCAGAAATTCCGTGAAGGTGAATCCACCGGGTCGTCGCGGTCGGCTGAAGAGTCCGGCGCGATTTCCGAAGCGGTGAAAGAGTAGAGTTGAACGAAGAGGGACAAGCGAGCGATGTCTAAAGAGAATGCTCTTTTTGAAGACGATCTTGAGTCTGACTTCGAAGATGTCTTTGCTGACGATCCGCTGATGGAGAGCCTGACGCCGAAATCGGCAGTCGAGCAGGATCCGTTCGCGCCGGCGACAGAAACCGAGGTCATGGTGGATCTCGACGTGCCCCAGCGCGCGGTCGAATACGAACAGCCGATCTTCACCATGCCTGAGTCCGGGGGCGGCGACGCCATCCTGCCGGCGATTTCGATCAAGCTGTTCTATGAGCGCGAGGAAACGCGGCTTCTCATGGAAGTCTGCGCGAAGGATCGCCGCATGGGCCGCGCCACGATCGACATGGTGCCGGGCGGTATTCCGGCCGCAATCGATTTCATGCGCCAGAACCCGACGCCGAACCTTCTCCTGATCGAATCGACGGCCCGTTCCGCGCAGATGCTGAACGAAATCGACATGCTGGCCGAGTATTGCGACGAGAACGTCAAGGTCATGGTGGTTGGTGCGGTCAACGACATCATGCTGTACCGCCAGCTGGTGGCGCGGGGCGTGAGCGAATATATCGTGCCGCCGTTCCAGCCGGTTCAGGTGATGCGGTCCATCTCCGCACTTTTCGTCGATCCGGATGCTCCTTTTGTTGGCAAGCAGATTGCGATTGTCGGCGCCAAGGGCGGGGTAGGGGCCTCGACCATCGCGCACAACCTCGCCTGGGCGCTCGCCGAGAATGTGAAGGTCTCGACCACGCTGGTCGACCTCGATCTGTCCTTCGGTACGACGGCGCTCGACTTCAACCAGGAGCCGTCCCAGACCGTCGCGGATGCGCTGCTGCAGCCGGAGCGCGCGGATGACGCGGTGATCGAGCGGCTGCTGGCAAAGGCAACCGACCGCCTGTCGCTGTTCACGGCCCCGGCAACGATCAACCAGATCATGGACATTCCGGACGAGTCCTATGCGACCGTGATCGAGGGTGTGCGTCGCAACGTGCCGTACCTCGTGCTGGACATGCCGCATGTGTGGAGCCGCTGGGTGCAGCGCACACTGATCGCTTCGGATGAAGTGATCATCGTTTGCCAGCCGGACCTCGCTTCGCTGCGCAACGGCAAGAACTTCATCGACCAGCTGAAATCGGCGCGCCCGAACGACAATCCGCCGCGCCTGATCATCAACATGACGGGTGTGCCGAAGCGTCCGGAAATTCCGGTCAAGGATTTCGGCGCGGCAATCGGCCTTGAGCCGGAAATCGTCCTTCCGTTCGAACCCGAACTGTTCGGTACGGCAGCCAATAACGGGCAGATGATTTCGGAAACCGATGCGGCGGCAAAGTCGTCGCAGGCGATTGATCACCTGGCCTCGACCCTTACGGGCCGGGCGGTCGCCATTCAGCAGAAATCCCTGCTGAAGAAAATTCTCGGCAAGTAGGACACAGGGCGCGAGCGAGTAGATGGCATTCGGAAAAAGGTCTCCTTCGGCAGCCCCAGCAGCCCCGGCGCCCGCAGCAGCGGCTGCGGCTCCGGTCGCTCAGCCGCGTCCGCAGGCCCAGCGCCCGACGATGCCCGAACCTGTCGCTGTCAAAGGCGCGCCCAAACCCGCGCCGAAGCCGGACCCCAAGCCACAGGCCGTTGCCAAGCCGGAGCCAATCCGCCAGATCAATCAGCAGTCTGAGCAGTATTACCAGACCAAGACGACGATCTTCAACGCGCTGATCGACACGATCGACCTGTCGCAGCTCGCCCAGCTCGATTCGGAAAGCGCCCGCGAAGAGATCCGCGACATTGTCGTGGAAATCATCAGCATCAAAAATGTCGTGATGTCGATTTCCGAGCAGGAACAGCTGCTCGACGATATCTGTAACGACGTTCTGGGTTATGGCCCGCTGGAGCCCCTGCTTGCCCGCGACGACATCGCCGACATCATGGTGAACGGCGCGGACACAACCTATATCGAAGTCAATGGCAAGATCGAGCGGACCAATATCCGCTTCCGCGACAATGCCCAGCTCATGAACATCTGTCAGCGGATCGTGAGCCAGGTCGGCCGCCGGGTCGACGAAAGCTCGCCGATCTGTGACGCACGCCTCCTGGACGGCTCCCGTGTGAACGTCATCGCGCCGCCGCTGGCGATCGACGGGCCGACGCTGACCATTCGTAAGTTCAAGAAGGACAAGCTGAAGCTTCAGGATCTGGTAAATTTCGGCTCGATCAGCGAGCCGGGCGCCGAACTCCTGCGTATCATCGGCCGGTCCCGCTGCAACGTCCTGATCTCCGGGGGTACGGGTTCGGGCAAGACGACGCTGCTCAACTGTCTCACCGGCTTTATCGATCCCGGCGAGCGCGTCATCACCTGCGAAGACTCCGCCGAACTCCAGCTGCAGCAGCCGCACGTCGTGCGTCTCGAAACGCGCCCGCCGAACATCGAAGGCTCGGGCGAAGTGACGATGCGCGAACTGGTCAAGAACTGTCTGCGTATGCGTCCGGAACGGATCATTGTCGGCGAGGTTCGCGGACCGGAAGCTTTCGACCTTCTGCAGGCCATGAACACCGGTCACGATGGCTCGATGGGTACGCTGCACGCCAACAGCCCGCGCGAAGCGCTCTCGCGTGTCGAATCCATGATCACCATGGGCGGCTTTTCCCTGCCGGCAAAAACCATCCGTGAAATGATTGTCGGTTCGATCGATGTCGTGGTCCAGGCGTCCCGCCTCCGCGACGGTTCGCGCCGCATCATGAACGTGACCGAAGTTTTGGGCCTGGAAGGCGATACGATCGTGCTTCAGGACGTTCTGAAGTACGAAATCGAAGGTGAAGATGCGAACGGCAAGGTTGTCGGCACGCATCGCGGCACCGGTGTCGGCCGCCCCCGCTTCTGGGAACGCGCCTCCTATTACAACTTGGAGCGCGAGCTTGCCGCCGCGCTCGACGCCCTGGGAGCTTGAGGCATGGGCGCAGACCTGACCACATTCCTGATTGCAGGCCTTGCATTCCTCGCCGTCGTCGGCGTCGGTTTCGCGCTGGCCGGCGGGGAAGGGGAGGCAGCCAAGAAGCGCGCGCGCGCGATTGGTGCCGGCGCGACTCTGTCGGGCAAAGGCCGCAATGCCAAGGTCATGGACGACGCCGCCAAGCGCCGGGCGAAGACCCAGGAAATGCTGGATTCGCTGCGCAAGCAGGGCAAGGAACGCAAGAAGATCGACTCGGCGCAGACGATCAAGGCGAAACTCACCCAGGCCGGGATGAACGTGCCGGTGTCGACCTTCTGGATTTTTTCGCTGATTCTCGGCGTCGTGATTGGCGCGGTCGTTTTCATGTCGGGGGCGGACGGCCTTGTTGTTGCCGGTATGTCGCTCAAGAGCCGCCCGCTGCTGGTACTCGGCGCGTTTGCGGCAGGCGCTTTCGGCCTTCCGCGCTTCCTGCTGAATTCGCGCATCAAGGGCCGGCACAAGAAGATGCTGAACCAGTTTGCCGACGGCCTCGACATCATCGTGCGCGGTGTGAAATCCGGTCTGTCGCTGAACGAATGTATCCGCATCATTTCCAAGGAAAGCCCGGAGCCGCTGCGGTCGGAATTCGCGACGCTGGCGGACAACCTCTCCATGGGTGCAGGCACAGAGCGTTCGCTGAACAGCTTTTACAAGCGGATCCCGCTGCAGGAAGTCAACTTCTTCGTCATCGTGCTGCTGATCCAGTCCAAGGCAGGCGGCAACCTTTCCGAAGCGCTTGGAAACCTGTCGAGCGTCATCCGCTCACGGAAAATGATGCGTGAAAAGATCAAGGCGATGTCGTCGGAGGCCAAGGCCTCGGCAGGCATCATCGGCTCGCTGCCCTTCGTGGTCGGCCTCCTCGTCTTCCTGTCGACGCCCGGCTACATCATGGAACTCTTCATCACGGAGACGGGGCATGTCTGTCTGGCCTCAGGGGCGCTGCTGATGACAACCGGCATCCTGACGATGCGCAAAATGATCAATTTCGACATGTAGGTGCGGTGAGATGTACGAGATCCTTCTTGCCCTGACCAAGCCCGACACGCTGGCCTCGCTTATGGTGGCGCTGGCTGTTTTCGGCACGGCCGTGACCGTGTTCATGCCCTATCTTCAGGGCGACAAGCTGGAAACGCGCCTCAAAGCCGTTTCGACCCAGCGTGAAAAACTGCGCAAGCAGAGCCGCGCGGCGCTCGAAGCCAAGGCGCCGGGCCTGCGCCGCAAGGACGATTCTGCCATCGGCGAGATCAGCTCAAAGCTGAATCTGCAGAAGATGCTGGAAGACCCGAACGTTCAGCAGAACATGGCCAAAGCCGGCCTGCGCGGTCCCGGCCCGGTTTCTGCGTTCTATTTCGCACGCATGACGATGCCTTTCGCCGGGATCTTTCTGACCTTCATCTATGTGTTCTTGATCAACGATCACGGCATGAACACGATGATGAAGTACGGCTCGCTGCTGTTCGGGGCTGCGGCCGGCTTTTATGCGCCAAACATCTATGTCTCGAACCTTGCCGCCAAGCGGCAGAAGTCGATCATGCGGGCCTTCCCCGACGCGCTCGACATGCTGCTGATCTGCGTCGAATCCGGCATGTCGATCGAACTCGGCTTCCATAAGGTCAGCCAGGAAGTCGGTTCTGCGTCGCCGGAACTCGCCGAGGAATTCGGCCTGACGGTTGCCGAACTCGCTTACCTGCCAGACCGCCGGATGGCCTATGAGAACCTTGCCAAGCGGACGGGCCATGAAGGCGTCAAGGCAGTCTGTATGGCCCTCGGCCAGGCCGAGAAATACGGTACGCCGCTGGGCTATGCGCTGCGCGTGATGGCCAAGGAAAACCGCGACATGCGGATGGCCGAGGCCGAGAAGAAGGCAGCCGCTCTGCCGGCCAAGCTGACGGTGCCGATGATCCTGTTCTTCCTGCCCGTGTTGTTCCTGGTTGTGCTCGGCCCGGCTTATATCAAGTACCAGCGGATGCAGCAGAAGAACGAGTCCGCGCCGGACATCAAGGAAGGCCAGGAAGAGGGCCGCCGTGCGGATCTCGACCTCCTCATCCCCGTCGAGATCATCGACCGCCGTAACGCCTGATCGTCCGGACTCCGCCGGCATGTAATACGGTGGGTTCCGCCCGGGCGGCGGTCAGGCTAGACCGGCCCGCATGACACAGACCCTTTCCGATACTGCACGCGCCCTGCTCGGTGAGCTCGGCATTCCTGCAACCGCGCTTGGAGGCGGCGATTTGCCGGTTTGCACGCCGCTCACCGGCGAGGTGATCGCGCAGGTTCACACGTCCAGTGCAGCGGATGTCGACCGTACCCTGCAGGAGGCCAGCGACGCCTTCCGCGCCTGGCGCAGCGTGCCAGCGCCGCGACGCGGCGAACTCGTGCGCCTGTTCGGCGAGGAGCTGCGGACCAGCAAGTCGGCGCTCGCCGGGCTCGTCACGCTGGAGGCCGGCAAGATTCCCTCCGAAGGGGAGGGCGAAGTGCAGGAGATGATCGACATCTGCGACTTCGCCGTCGGACTGTCGCGCCAGCTGCACGGCCTGACGATCATGTCGGAACGCCCCGGCCATCGGATGATGGAGACGTGGCATCCGGCAGGGGTGGTTGGCGTGATTTCGGCCTTCAACTTTCCCGTCGCGGTCTGGTCTTGGAATGCCGCGCTGGCGCTGGTGTGCGGCGATCCGGTGGTGTGGAAACCGTCGGAGAAGACGCCGCTGACGGCGCTCGCGACCATGGCCATCTTTCGCCGCGCGCTGGCCCGCTTCGGCGATGCGCCGGACGGGCTCGCCGCCTGCCTCATCGGGGGGGCGGATGTGGGCGAAGCGCTGGCGCGCGATCCGCGTGTGGCGGTCGCGTCCGCAACAGGATCCACCCGAATGGGACGTGCAGTCGGCCCGGTTGTGGCGGCGCGCTTCGGCAAGTCGATCCTGGAACTCGGTGGCAACAATGCCGCGATTGTCTGTCCGTCGGCGGATCTCGACCTCGCGGTGCGCGCCATTGCGTTTTCCGCCATGGGCACGGCAGGACAGCGCTGCACCACGCTGCGGCGCCTGTTCGTGCATGAAAGCCTGTGGGACACGCTGATGCCCCGGCTGGAGGCTGTGTGGCAGTCTGTGAAAGTGGGCAATCCGCTGGACGGCGCTGTCCTGGTCGGACCCCTGATTGATTGCCGTGCGCATGAGGCAATGGAAGCGGCGATCCATGAGGCCGGCACGCTGGCGGCAGAGGTTATCGGGGGCGAACGCGTCGACACCGGCGCCCCGGACGCCTTCTATGTCCGCCCGGCCATCGTGAAGATGCCGGCGCAGGAAGGCCCGATGCTGCGCGAGACATTCGCGCCCATCCTGTATGCGCTGCGCTACACGACGCTTGAAGAGGCGATTGCCCTCAACAATGCCGCCAGCGCGGGCCTGTCTTCCTCGATCTTCACCACCGACCTGCGCGAGGCAGAAACATTCCTGTCAGCCACCGGCAGCGATTGCGGCATCGCCAATGTGAACATCGGCACGTCCGGCGCAGAAATCGGCGGGGCGTTTGGCGGGGAGAAGGAGACCGGCGGCGGGCGGGAATCCGGCTCCGATGCCTGGAAGGCCTATATGCGCCGGGCAACGAACACGGTGAATTATTCCCGCGACCTGCCGCTGGCCCAGGGCGTCAGCTTCGATCTTTAAGGATCAGGTGCCGGACCGGCGCAGGCGCAGGCCCGTTCCCGCGTCGACGTCCTGGGCCGTTTCGGCGTCAGCGATCGGCATGGGCTCATCCTCGACCGGCGTGCTGGCCGACGGGACCGGCTTTTCTTCCGGGGTGGGAAGGGCGGCCTGGGCGGGTGCGGAAGGATCGCGGCCGATCTCGGATGAGGCGGCCAGCGCGTCCCAGCTGCGCACGGGATGAATCATCTCCTGCAGCAGTTCGATGTTCTGCTCGATCACCTTTTCCGGGGCATAGGCGCCGGACAGGGATTTCATTTCGTCGAAGCGGCCCTGCAGGCCGAGCACGAGGGCGAGGTTCTCGCGTATGCGGATGTCGGTCGGGGCGATCGTGCTGGCCTTGCGCAGCTTTTCCTCCGCGCCGGTCAGGTCACCGGCAAGCGCCAGCGACAGGCCGAAATTGGCGAGCGTCGAGGCACGTTCCGGTTCGATGGTCAGGGCCTTGGCATACGCATTCTGCGCCGCGACCGAATTGTCGAGCTTGTCGAGCGCCGTGCCGAGTGCGGCCCATGCCTCGGCGCTGCCGGGATCGATCACCGTGGCCTGTTCGAAGGCGCGCGCGGCGCCCATCGGGTTGCCATGCGCGGCCAGCGCACGGCCAAGCGTCATCAGGACGCGCGGTTCGTGGGGGTGGACAACCAGAACCTGCGACAGCACTTCGATCGCGCGGTCGTTCGAGCCGATATTGCGCAACGCTTCGGCGAAGGTGAGGGCATTTTCCAGATTTTCCGGATCTTTGGCATGTTCCTTGGCCCAGAAATTCGCGCGGGTCAGCGGGTCGGCATTGTTCGCGGCGTCGATCTCTTCCTGGCTGGCCGGCTTCATGGCGTCTTCCACGGCCCGGGCCAGTTCGGCGTTGGCCTCTGCCTGTGGATCTGGCGTGCTGGCGCAGCCGGGAACGAGGGTCGCTGCAATAGCCAGTGCTGCCAGTGACGTTTTGGCTCTGGACATGGGGGCGCTCCGCGTTTGAATCAGGCCAGTTCCGGTGAGTCTGGACCGCAGTGCGTCAAGGATCAGTTAACGCCTGTGCCGGCTCCATTAACTTTTGCCGCCAAGAGGCTGATTTCATGCACAAGAGTTTCACCGCCCGCGCAGATGCGCCAGTCCAAGTCTGGCTTTACACATCGCAGGCGTTCAAGGCGCTGAAGGTCGATCCTTTCCCGAAGGCGCGGGCCCTGGCAGAGGCGCAGGACTTCACCGGCGCGGCAGGGCAGGTGCTGCTTGCCCATGGCGAGGACGGCGCGCTGGCGAACGTGTTGTTCGGCCTTGGCAAGGGAGATGATGCGCTGGCAGTCGCCGCACTCTCGGCGAAACTGCCTGCAGGCGCCTACAAGGTCGTCGAGGAAGGGGGCCTTTCGCCGGCCTCTGTCGCTGCCGGATGGGCCGATGGCGCCTATCGGTTCGACCGCTACCTCAAGGACAAGGCAAAGCCGCCAAAGCTCGTAATTCCAGGAGGCAAGGCAGGAGAGGCGCTGTCCCGCGAGGCGGACGCCATCGCCCTGCTCCGCGACCTGGTCAACACACCGGCTGGCGATCTCACGCCGGCGGCCGTTCATGCCGTGATATCGGACCTCGCGGAGGAATTCGGCGCCACTGTCAGCGTTGTGGTTGGCGACGATCTCATCGACCAGAACTACCCGATGATCCACGCCGTCGGCCGGGCGGCGAAGGCAAAGCCGCGCTTCGTCGAGCTGGAATGGGGCAATCCCAAGCATCCGAAACTGGCGTTGGTCGGCAAGGGTGTGACCTTCGATTCCGGCGGGCTGGACATCAAGCCTTCAAGCGGCATGCGGATCATGAAGAAGGACATGGGCGGCTCGGCGCACGTTATCGCCCTGTCGCGCCTTGTGATGGCATCCGGTCTGCCGGTGCATCTGAAGCTGTATGTACCGACAGTGGAAAACGCGATCAGCGGGGATTCCTTCCGGCCGGGAGACATTCTGTCGTCGCGCAAAGGCCTTACGGTGGAAATCGACAATACCGATGCAGAAGGCCGGCTGATCCTGGCCGACGCGCTGGCGCGGGCGTGCGAGTTCGAGCCGGATCTGCTGCTGGACTTTGCCACGCTGACCGGCGCGGCCCGGGTCGCGCTGGGCGCTGATCTGGCGCCCGTCTATTCCGATGACGAACAATTGGCGGCGGATGTGCTGGCAGGCGCAGCAGCGTCGGGCGACCCGGTCTGGCGCATGCCGCTCTGGGATCCGTACCTCTCCGAGCTGAAAAGCCCGATCGCGGACCTTGTCAACTCCGGCAGCGCGTTTGCCGGCTCGATCACGGCGGCGGTGTTCCTGAAACAGTTTGTTGATGCGAAAAGCTGGGCCCATTTCGATGTCTGGGCCTGGCGGAAGGGCAAGTATGGCCGGCCGGAAGGCGCCGCCGCCTGTGGCCTGCGCGCTGTCTGGCACATGCTCCAGGCGCGCTATGGCTGAGGCCTAGTTGCCGCTGATGCGCTCCAGCGGGCCGCCAGATTCGGCCTCGATGCGCTGGGCTTCGCGGACCTGACCGCGCAGGACCAGAACGTCGATGTTCTCCGGGTCGGCGGCCATCGCCGCGGTGACGTCGGCCATGGCCTTGTCGGGCTCGCCCTTGGCGAGCCAGGCCTGGCCACGCAGCTGGTAGGCATCGCCCATGTCCGGCATGCGGGAGAGGGCGTCGTCGAGATCGGCAATCGCCTTGTCGTAGTTGGCGAGCAGGAAATGGGCACTCGCCCGGTCGACCAGAAGTTCCGGCGCGTCGGGGGCTATTTTCAGGGCGCCGTCGAACGCTGCCAGAGCGTCATCTGCTGCACCGGCTTCGATGAAGGCGTTGCCGGCCTGCGAGAGATAGGCCGCGCGCTGTTCCAGCGTGCCGCCATCTGCGGCGTTTGCGAGGCTGACGAGGCGGCTTGCGCCTTCCTCGATATGGCCGAGGGCAATCAGGGCGAGGGCCGTGCACTGGCGTGCACCCGGCCGGTTGCCTTCGAAGGTCCAGGCGAGGCCGTCCTCATAGGCTTCCTCCGGCTCCGACTCGATGCGGGAGACGCAGGCGTCGAGGCGATCCTGTTCGGCCGCAGCGAGCTTTTCTCCGGCGCTCTGCAGCAGGACGAGCGAGACGGCGGCAGCGATAATGGGCATGGATCGGGGGCTCCGGAACCTGTAACGGGACCAATTGATAGATGAGAGCGGTCGCAGGCAAATGACAGTTCAGCCATCTCTGCTTTTTGTGGCGGGCCTTGGCTACAGCGCGCTGCAGCTGGCGCGGGCCTGGCCGGGGCCTGTGGCCGGAACGGTGCGCAGCGCGGCGAAGGCCGGAGCGCTGCGGGCCGAGGGCATCGACGCGCACGTGTGGGACGGCAAGGCACCGCTGGAGCTGCCGGAGGTGGGGACAGTGCTGGTCACTATCCCCCCAAATGAGGCCGGTTGCCCCGTCTTTTCCGCGACCGAAGTGTTGCCGCCGGGGGTGACAGCGGTGACTTACCTGTCGACGACGGGTGTCTATGGAGACCTCAAAGGTGGCTGGGCATTCGAGGACTCTGCCCTGGCGCCGGCCTCGGGCCGGGCGAGGGCGCGGGTGCTGGCCGAGACGCAGTGGCGGGAGCGGGCCGGCGGCCGGCTCAGCATCGTGCGCCTGCCGGGCATTTACGGGCCGGGCCGTTCGCCCTTCGACCGGCTGAGGGACGGCACGGCGCAGCGTGTGGTGAAGCCGGGACAGGTCTTCTCCCGCGTGCATGTGGAAGATATTGCGAGTGGCCTCGGCGCCCTGATGCACCGGCCGGGCGCATCAGGCGTGTTCCATCTGTGTGATGATGAACCGGCCCCGCCGCAGGATGTGACGGCCTATGCCGCCACGCTGCTCGGCCTCGATCCGCCGCCGGAAGTGGCGATCGGGGAGGCAGGCCTCAGCCCGATGGCGGCGAGCTTCTACGCCGAGTGCAAGCGCGTCTCCAATGCCCGCGCCAAGGCGGCGCTGGGCTGGCGGCCGAAGTACCGGACGTATCGGGAGGGCCTGACCGCAATCCTGGCCGCCGAGCGGGCGGCAGGGACCTGACGGATCAGCCGTGAACCTCCCGGCTGTCGTCCGGGGCCCCGGCACGGTCCGTCAGGCCATAATCGCGCACCACTTCAACCACGCGCAGGCGATAATCGCGGAACAGGCCCGCCCGGCCCCGCGCCTGCGCATTGCGGTGGGGGCCGAGATTGCGCCAGGCCCGCACGGCGGCCTCATCGCGCCAGAAGGACAGCGAGAGGTATTTCCCCGGCGTGGAGAGGCTTTCAAACCGCTCGATCGACACAAAGCCATCGATACCGTCCAGCAAGGGCCGAAGGGCAGCGGCCGTCTCGAAATAGGCGTCCGCCTTGCCGGGCAGGGGCTCAAGCTCGAACAGGACGGCGATCATGGCTGCACCAGTGCCGCATGCGGCGCCGAGGCGAGCTTCAGGAAGATCCGGTCCTCGCGATGAATGAACCGCTCGGCCCGCGCGAATTCATAATTCTCGCGGCCGATAGGGTCTGCGGCGAGTCGCTGCTTGTAGGCTTCATAGGCGGCCAGCGAGGGCAGGGTGTAGACGCCATAGGCCGTGGTGGCCGAGCCTTCGTGCGGGGCGAAATAGCCGATCAGGTCTGCGCCGCAGCGTGGAATGGCCTGGCCCCACTGGCGGGCATAATGTTCGAAGGCGTCTTTGCGGAACGGGTCTATCTCGTAGCGGATGAAGCAGGTGATCATGGGGGCTCCTTTCATTTGCCTGCCTGATAGCCGATTGTGCGGCGTGAATGGTTCGGTTACTGTCGAACCATGAAAGACGGCCCCGACATTTCCCGCATTGCCGCCCTGATCGGAGACCCGGCCCGCAGCAACATGCTGCTGAGCCTGATGGACGGGCGCGCCCTGACGGCGAGCGAACTGGCCGAGGCCGGCGGCATCACCAAGCAGACGGCGAGTTCGCATCTTTCCCGCCTGACGGAAGGCGGGCTGCTGGCGCGGGAGGTTCAGGGCCGGCATCATTATTACCGGCTGCGCGACGGCGATGTGGCCCACGCCATCGAGGCCCTGCTGCATGTGGCCGAACGCGGCCCGGGCAAGCGCACGCGGACGGGGCCGGCCGATCCGGCGCTGCGCAAGGCGCGCGTCTGTTATGACCATCTGGCCGGCGAACTGGGCGTGCACCTGTTCGACACGATGAAGCAGGGCGGCTGCCTGTCGGAGATGGACGGGCAGGTCGCGCTGACGCCGGCGGGCTGGGCCTTTCTGGAACAGGCGGGGGTCCGGGCGGACGGGCTGGCGAAATCGCGCCGGCCCATGTGCCGGGCGTGCCTGGACTGGAGCATGCGGCGCCATCACCTGGCCGGTCGGGCGGGCGCGGCCATCCTGACACGGATCATCGACCTCGGCTGGGCCCGCCGGCGCCCCGGCACGCGCATCATCGCCTTCACGAAGCCGGGAGAGGCGGCGTTTGAGGGCTGGCTGCGCGTTGCGCCGCGCGCCACTCCATGAGGCCGGCAAGGCACATGGCGAGGAAAATGGCGTAGAGGCCGGACGTGAGCCACAGGCCCTTCACCGCATAGAGCGGGATGTAGATCAGGTCCGCCGCGATCCACAGCCACCAGTTGGCGATCCATTTGCGCGACAGCATGAACTGCGCGACGAGGCTGAGCGCCGTGGTGATCGCGTCCCATCCGGCCACGGTGGAGCCGGTGAACCGGTGGAGGCCGTACTGGATGGCGAGGGCGATGACGACCACGGCGGCAAGGCAGGCGGCGAGCTGCGGCGCGGTGGGGTTATGCACCTTGAGGGCCGTATGGTCCTCCGCCCCGTAGAGCCAGGAATACCAGCCATAGAGCGCAAGGCCCGTATACACCACCTGCAGCCCGGCATCGGCATAAAGGCCCGAGCCGATGAACAGTACAAAGAAGAACGCGTAGTTCGCGATGCCGACCGGGAAGTTTCAGATATTCCGCTTCACGACGAGCCAGACGCAGACGGCGCCGGTGACGAAGCCTGCGATTTCAGTCCAGTCCACGTCGGCGCCCTCCTTGCCCTATCAAAACACTCCCATCTTCAGCCCCGCCCCCAGTGCGGCGCCCAACTCCCGGCATTTCTCAAGCTCTGCTTCCGGAATGGTCTTTTCCGCGAGGATGTCCTCCGGGGTCTGAGCGTCTGTGTTGACGATCAGGGGTGGCTGGACTTCGCGGAGGCGCCAGCCGGTGGCGATGCGGGCGGCCTGGCGGGCGGCGCCGGTGCCGTCGCTGCCGGCTGAGATCATCAGGGCGTAGGGGCGTCCCTCGATCCGTCCGAGGACGGGATAATAGCAGCGGTCGAAAAATTCCTTCATCTCGCCGGAGAGGGCGGCGAGGTTTTCCGGGCCGGCGAAAAGATAGCCCGAGGCGGCGAGCAGATCGTCCGGCGTCGCCTCGGCGGCGCGTTTGAGAACGGTCTCGGTTTCCGCCTGCGCGGCGTCGAAGGCGGCCTCGGCCATCTGTCGCGTGCCGCCGGTGCGGGAATGATAAACGATCAATAATTTGGTCATGGCGGCCGCCATGTTAGACTGCCAGCCATAAAAAGAAATCTGCCGGCACCGCAGGGGCGGTGGCGCAGTCAAATGGAGGAATTCCCATGTCGACGCCAACCCCAGTCGAGATCGAGCTTGATGGCAAGACCTATGCCGGCACCTGGAGCGCGGACGGACACCTGCTGACCACGCGCTATCGCGACCGCGCGCTGACGGACGAAGTGCGCACGACCGCGCCGGCCATCGCCGCGCGCAGCATGCTGCAACGCCTTGTGCGGCTGGCGCATGAGCAGCACGAACAGGCCGGCGGCTAGGCGGCGCTGGCCGCCAGTTCGGCGCAGGTCGCCAGCAGGCGGTCGATGTCCTGATCGCGGGAGAGGCGATGGTCGCCATCCTTGATGAGGGTGAAGACGAGGTCTTTCGTGCTCATCGCGTCGACAAGGCGGAAGGCGTGGGCCCATGGCACGTCCGGATCCTCCGCGCCCTGAAGGATGCGGACGGGGCATTCAAGGTCGATCGGGGCGTCGAGCAGCTGCCAGCTGCGCCCATCCTCGATCAGGGCGCGTGTGATGGGGTAGGGGTCGCCATAGTCGGAGGGGCGGAGAGTCTTACCGGTGGAAAGTATCTCTTCCTGCTGGCGGGGCGTGAATTCCGGCCACATGAGTTTTTCGGTGAAGTCCGGCGCGGGCGCAATCAGCACCATGCCGGCGATCCGCTCGCGCCGGGCGAGGCCGGCGAGCAGGGCCATCCAGCCGCCCATGCTGGAGCCGACCAGCACGAGCGGGCCGTCAGTCAGCGCGTCGATGGCGTCCAGCGCGTCCTGCCGCCATTCGGAAATCGTGCCGTCCTCGAAGGCGCCGGAAGAGTCGCCATGGCCGGAATAGTCGAAGGCGAGGAAGCCGTGGCCTTCCTCCTTCGCCCAGGATTCGAGGCGCAGCACCTTGGTGCCGGAAATGTCGGACTTGAAGCCGCACAGCCAGACAAAGGTCAGGTCGGACCGCGACGGAGCGAAGCGGCGATGGGCAAGGCGCCTTCCGCCGGGAGATGTGAAATGCTCGGTTGTCATTCCCTTTCCGTTCCGTCATCTGTTTCCCCTGTCAAGCGAGCGGGTGGCGAAGCGCCTTGGAACCTTTCCCTGATCTGAGCGGGCACACGATCCTGCAGGTCGCCCCGGAACTGTCTGCGGGCGGGGTCGAGCGCACGGTGCTGGAAGTCACCGAGGCGATCGTCGAGGCCGGCGGCCGGGCGCTGCTGGCCAGCAAGGGGGGGCGGCTGGAGGCGGAGTTCAAGCGCCTCGGCGGCGAGCTGTTCCGCATGGATGCGAAATCCAAGAACCCGCTGGTGCTCAAGGCCAATGAAGGCAAGCTGAAGCGGATCATTGCGGACGAACGCGTGAGCCTTGTCCATGCCCGGTCCCGTGCGCCGGCCTGGAGCGCCTGGGCGGCGGCGAAAGCGGCAGGCATTCCCTTTGTCACGACCTATCACGGCGCCTATTCGGGCACGACGGGCCTGAAACTGAAATACAATTCGGTGATGGTGAAGGGCGATCTCGTGATCGCCAATTCGCAGTGGATCGCCGACCATGTGCACAAGGTCCATGGTGTTCCGTGGGACCGGATCGTGACGATCCCGCGCGGCGTGGACCTCAAAGTCTTCGATCCGGTGATGATCCAGCCCTCCCGCATCGACAAGGTGAAGGAACGCTGGGGCCTGAAGAGCGATCCCCGGCTGGTCCTGCTGCTGCCGGGCCGGCTGACCGAATGGAAAGGGCAGCTGGTGGCGGTCGAGGCGATGGGCTTGCTGGCGCCCGAGGAGCGGGCCGGGCTGGTTCTGGTGCTGATGGGCGATGCGCAGGGGCGCGATGCCTACCAGACGAAGATCGAGGATGCGGTCGTCGCGGGGCATCTCGACGGCCAGGTCATCATCGCCCCGCACGAGGCCGATATGCCGGCGGCATTCCTCGCCTCGGAAATCGTGCTGGCGCCGTCATCCCGCCCGGAAGCGTTCGGCCGGGTCGCGGCCGAAGCCTCGGCCATGGGGCGGCCGGTGATCGTGACCGATCATGGCGGGGGCCGCGAAACCGTGATCGAGGGCGTCACCGGAACCCGGGTCGAGCCGGGCGATCCGCAGGCGCTGGCCGGGGCGATCCGGGCCCTCATGACCATCGGGCAGAGCGCCCGGGCGGGGATGGGCAAGGCCGGGCAGGCGCATGTGCGTGAGCATTTCTCCAAGCGGGGGCTTCAGGCCGCGACGCTCGGCGTCTATAAGCGCCTGATCGCTTAGGGGTTCTGAAGAGGTAGGCATGGCGAAACCCGCAAAGCTGGCGAGCCCGGTTAATCCCGGCGCCAGCGCGAAGGAAGTTCTTGTCATCAAGCTGAGCGCGCTCGGCGACTTCGTGCTGGCGCTCGGAGCGATGAAAGCCGTGCGCGAGTTCCATCCGTCCGCCCGTATCACCCTGCTGACGACGCCGCCCTTCGAAGACTTTGCCAGCCATTGCCCGTATTTCGACCGGGTCGAGACCGATGGCCGCCCGGCGACCATGAAGGCGACGACGGCGCTGCTCTCGCGCCTGCGCAAGGCGAATTACGACATCGTCTACGATTTCCAGACCAGCGGCCGCACGAAAAACTACTTCACGGCGCTCAGCAAGACGGGGAAGGGGCCGCTCTGGTCCGGCCATCATGAGAAGGCGGCCTTCTTCCACGACAATCCGGACCGGGGCACGATGCACTCCATCGACCGGCTGGCCGAACAGCTGGCCGTGGCCGGGGTAGCGCCGGACGGGCGCTGGAACGTCGTCAATTTCCCGAAGCCGGATCTTAGCTGGGTGCGGCCGAAGCTGCGCAATGCGCCGCGCCTGCAGCCGGCCTATTTCGGGTTGGAAGAGCCCTATATGCTCCTGATCCCCGGCGCGTCGGAACACCGTGAAGCCAAGCGCTGGCCGGTCGAGAATTATGCCGAACTGGCCCGCCGGATCGCCGATGCGGGCGCGACGCCGGCGATCATCGGCTCGAAAGCCGAAGGCCAGCTGGCGCTGGAGATCATGAAGCGGGAGAAGCGGGTCAAAAGCCTCGTGACCCGGACGGACCTGTTCCAGATCGTCACACTGGCGGAGAAGGCGGCCTTCGTGGTGGGCAACGATACCGGCCCGATGCACATGGCCGCGATTGCCGGCGCGCCGGGCGTTGCCCTGTTTGCCACCAATGAGAGCAATCCCGACCATGCCGCCCCGCGCGGCCCGAGCCCGGTGATCATCAATTCGGCCCCGACGCTGGCCGAGCTCGAAGTTGACACGGTGTGGCGTTCCGTCCTGGCGCTGGGTGTGCTTCCGGCTTGACCGGGAATGAAAATTTGCCCACTGCGCCGTGCCTTGAAGAAGCCCGCAACTACGGGCATATTCAGCCATCCTGCAAACAGCCACGAAGGAGATCGGCCATAGCTCGCAGACCAGAAACAGACGCACCCCAGAAAGACAAGGGGCCGCGCACCAATGAGGACATCCGGGCCGCAAAGGTCTTGTTGATCGATGAGAGCGGCGAGAAGCAGGGCGTGATGCCGCTGGCTGCCGCGCTCGACGCTGCCCGTGAAGCGGGCATGGACCTTGTCGAGGTCTCGCCGAACCAGGAAGTCCCCGTCGTCAAGATTCTGGACTATGGCAAGCTGCGCTTCGAAGAGCGGAAGAAGAAAGCCGCTGCGAAGAAGAAGCAGAAGTCTTCCGAACTCAAAGAAATCAAGATGCGCCCGAACATCGACACCCATGACTATGAGGTGAAGAAACGGGCCATGCAGCGCTTCTTCGAGGATGGCGACAAGGTGAAGGTCACCCTGCGCTTCCGCGGCCGCGAAATGGCGCACCAGCATCTCGGCATGCAACTGCTTGAGCGGGTGAAGGTGGATTTCGAGGAGAGCACCAAAGTGGAGCTCGAGCCGAAGCTCGAAGGCCGCCAGATGACCATGGTGTTGGCGCCGCGGTGATCAGAGGGGCCGCCATCCTGGCCGGTCTGGCCTTACTGGCGGCCTGTGCCGCCCCTGCGAACGATGTGACGCCCGGACCGGATGCCGAGGCTCAGGCCCCGGCCGGTGGCGGCGACAGGGTCGCACAGCCTGAATGGGATGTGCTGGACCGCGTCGACGATACCTGCGGTCTTGAGGCGCTTAAGCCCTGGCTCGGCAAGCCTTCGGGCGACCTGCCCGAAGGCACGCTGAAGGCGCGGGACCGCATTCTCAGCCCGGATTCCCAGGCGACGATGGACTATGCGCCCGACCGGCTGAACGTGCTGACCAATGACGATGGCATCATCATCGGCCTGAAGTGCGGCTGAGCCGCCGGAAATTTTCCTTGCGTTTGATGTCCTACGGGTCTTGTTGAATTTCAATAAGGACTCAGAGGGCGCAGCATGAACGAGATTTTTCCCCATTTCGATGTCCAGCAGGCGATCGATGCCTATCTGGGCGCGGTGTCCGGTGCCGTCCGCGCGCGCTCGGACGCCTATGATGAGGGCGAGGCGCTGTGGGGCATTGTCGCCTTCTTCGTCAGCCTCGCCGTCACCGTCGGCCTTTACCAGACCGGCTTCTTCCGCCGCGTGCGCGACGGCGCGGAGAAGCGCCTGCCGCGCTGGGCGGCGGTGTTCCCGTTCTTTGCGGTCTATTCGCTGGCGACGGCGATCATTACTTTTCCGCTCGACGTCTGGACCGGCCATTTCCGCGAAGTGAAATTCGGCAACTCGACCCAGAGTTTCGGGGCCTGGTTCGGCGAATACCTGATGAGCATGGGCATCGGCCTCGTGATCGGCGGCATTCTGGTGACGCTGCTGTATCTCGTCATCCGCGCCCTCAAGCGCACCTGGTGGCTCTGGGGTGCCGGGCTGATGACTGCGATGATGGCGCTGATGATGCTGCTCGGGCCGGTTTTCATTTCGCCGCTGTTCAACGACTACACGCCGATGGAGCAGGGGGCGCTCAAGCAGGACATCCTGACGCTGGCGCAGGCCGCGGGCGTGCCGGCGGACGATGTCTACGTCTATGACCGTTCGCGCCAGACCAACACGATCAGCGCCAATGTGTCCGGCATCTTCGGCACGACCCGGATCAGCCTCGGCGACACCCTGATCAAGGATGCGACCCCGGCCGAGGTGAGGGCGGTGATGGCCCACGAGATCGGGCACTATGTGCTCAATCACGTCTATGAGATGCTGTTGGCGATGGCGGTGATCATCGCGCTCGGCTTTGCCTTCGTGAACGGCATGTTCGGGGTTGTCGCCCGCTGGGGCGGGGAACGCTGGGGCGTCGGCGACATTGGCGATGTCGGCGGGATGCCGCTCCTGTTTGCGCTGTTCAGCGTCTTCATGTTCTTCATGACGCCGGTCACCAATACGATGATCCGCACCAATGAGACCGAGGCGGATGCCTATGGCCTCGCCCTCGCGCGGGAGCCGGACGGGTTTGCCGCTGTGTCGATGAAGCTGGGCGCCTATCGCAAGCTGGATCCCGGCCCGGTCGAACGCTTCGTTTTCCACGACCATCCGACCGGCCGCGACCGCGTCACCATGTCGATGGATTTCAAGGGCGCCGAACTTGCCGCCGGCGCCACGGATATCGACCCCGCGATGGCGCCGCTGGTGCCGGAAGTGGAGCGCTATGTCGCTGAACGCGAGGCAGCGCACCAGGAGAAGGCGGGAGAGTAGGGCGATAGACGCGCTTTTCCTTCTAAACTGGGCGCTGGAGGCGCTGATCAGGGCGTCCTGTGAGGATATCCGCCAACGACGGCAAGCGGGCTGAATTACCTGCATTTCCAGCAGCTTCGCCCCCTTGATTCCGCTTCCGCAATCCGTCATAAGCCGCCACTTCCGAGCGATGCGGGCGAACGGCATGCCCCTCTGCTCATAATGACCGGGCCGCCCGAAAGGGTGCGAGCTCCACCCAAAAGGAGAATGAAATGCCGAAGATGAAGACCAAGAAGGCCGCTGCAAAGCGCTTCAAGATCACCGCAACAGGCAAGCTGAAGCACGGCGTCGCCGGCAAGCGTCACCGCCTGATCAGCCACAACGCGAAGTACATCCGCCAGAACCGCGGCACGTCCGTCGGCGCCAAGGCTGATGAAGCCCGCGTGAAAAAGTACCTGCCGTACGGCCTCTGAGCCGTCGCCGCTGCACTCAACGATCTTGAAACAAGGAGGCTCAGATGCCCCGTTCCCGCGCTAAAGTACCCGCCCACGCCCGCCACAAGAAAATCCTGAAGCAGGCCAAAGGCTTCCGCAACCGCCGCAAGAATACCTTCCGCATCGCGCACCAGTCCGTCTGGGAAGCCGGCCAGTACGCCTATGTCGGCCGTAAGGTGAAGAAGCGGAAATTCCGCTCGCTCTGGATCCAGCGCATCAACGCCGCTGTCCGCATCCACGACGAGAACATGAACTACTCGACCTTCATCAACGGCCTGACCAAGGCCGGCATCGAAGTCGACCGGAAAGTCATGTCCGACATCGCGATCAAAGATCCGGCAGCCTTCGGCGCGCTCGTCGCCCAGGCCAAAGCCGCGCTCGCCTAAGCCCTAAAGACCAGACAGGAACGATCCGATGTCGAAGTCCCCGAACTCCGTCCTGCACCCGGCCAAGAAGCCGCGCGTCAAGCGCCGCAACGCGACCTGGAAGGCCAATCTCGGCAAGCGCGCGAAAGTCCGCGTGTTTGGCAACACCAAGCGTGCGCGTACCGCCCGCAAGAAGGCTGCCGGCAAGTAATTCTGCGCTTATCGCAAATGTTGAGAGCCCGGCGCTTGCGCCGGGCTTTCTTTTTTGGTCACTCGATTGAACCAAGCGTGGTGTGTGCATTGCGGAGCAGGGGATGACCATGAGCGACGACGATCCGCCAATTGAGGAGTCGTTGCTGGACCTGTTCCCGTTTCCGGTGGAAGTCCTTCCGGGAGCGTCCATCCTGCCGGCCATGTCGGCCAGCCTTGCCCGGTTCCCGAATTCCTGCCCGGTCATCCTCGGAAACGAGTTCAGTGTGAGCCGATTGGCGGAAGAATTCGAAGACGGCGCCCCGCGGTGGTCGCCCGAGATCATACTTGAACGCGCTGCCCGGGTTTCAGTGGATGGCTTCCTTGCTGAAAGGCTGGCAGAGCTGGCTGAGCAGAATGCCGAAAGTGAGCCCCCCGCCGGCCCCACGTCTGTTCATACAGAGGCCGGCCCGGAAGGCGTCATCATGGAAGCGCGAGTGAATGCCCGCTTCGGGGTGGATGGCATACAGTTTGTTGACGGCCTTCCACGCGGTCCCTGGCCTGAGGATGCCGGCAGCAAACAGACCGAACCCGGTGGTTTTCTCGACATTCTTACCGGCCAGCCGTTTCGCGAATGCGCCCTGGCTCACATTCCGGTTGCTCAGACCCGCCCTTGGGAGGTGTTCGCGCATTTGTGCTTCGGTGCGTGGAACGAATGCCCGGAACCGGCCATCCACGTCGCCCTTGCAAAAGACTGGCACGAAAGGTTCGGAGCCCGGATCGTTACGGCGCACTTCGACACAGTTGAGTTCAAGGTAGACCGGCCTGTCAGCACCCGCGAGGAGGCAATGGAACTGGCAAAGCAATTTTATGCGTATTGCCCGGACATCGTCGACCAGGGCACAGGAACAATCGATTCGCTTGCCGCAACGATGCTTGGCGCGAAGGTCTGGTTCTTCTGGTGGGACTAGCCAGCAGGCAGGCGGCAAAGACGGCGTTATCACTCATCGGGTTGGCGGGCGCCACAGACGGAGCTAAAGAGCCGCCTTGGATTCCAGAGTGAGGCAAGACCTTGTCCGATATCAAGCAGATAGAAGCTGAAGCCCTCGCCGCCGTGGCCGGAGCTGCTGACCTTGAGGCGCTGGACGCTGTGCGGGTTGCCGAACTGGGCAAGAAGGGGCGGATTTCCGGCCTGATGGGTGCCCTTGGCAAGATGAGCCCGGAAGAGCGCAAGGAGAACGGCCCGAAGCTGAACGCGCTGAAGAACCTCGTCGACGAGGCGATCCGCGCCCGCAAGACCGAGCTTGAGGCCGCCGCGCTGGAGAGACAGCTGGCCAGCGAAAAGCTGGACCTGACCCTCCCGGCGGCGCCCGGCCCGAAGGCCGGCGCGCTGCATCCGGTGATGCAGGTGTTCGAGGAAGTCGCGGCAATCTTCGGCGACATGGGCTTCACCGTGGCCGAAGGCCCGGACGTGGAAGACGACTGGCACAATTTCACCGCGCTGAACTTCCCGGAAGGCCACCCGGCGCGCGAGACGCACGACACCTTCTTCATGAAGGCGCAGGAAGGCGACACGCCCAAGGTTCTGCGCACCCACACCTCGCCCGTGCAGATCCGCACCATGATGAAGCAGAAACCGCCGATCCGCATTCTGGTGCCGGGCCGGGTCTACCGCAACGACTGGGACGCAACGCACACGCCAATGTTCCACCAGGTCGAAGGCCTCGTCATCGAGAAGGGCATCCATATGGGGCACCTGAAGGGCTGCCTCATCGATTTCGTGAAAGCGTTTTTCGAGGTGGATAATGTGGAAGCGCGCTTCCGCCCGCACTTCTTTCCGTTCACGGAGCCTTCGGCCGAGATGGACGTCAAGTACACCCGCAAGGGCGAAGCGATCGAGATCGGCGCCGGCGACAGATGGATGGAGATTCTCGGTTGCGGCATGGTGCATCCGAATGTGCTGCGCAATTGCGGGATCGATCCGGCCGAGCATCAGGGCTTTGCCTTCGGCATGGGCGTCGACCGCCTCGCCATGCTGAAATACGGCATGCCGGACCTGCGACCCTATTTCGAGGCCGATCCGCAATGGACACGCCATTATGGCTTTGCACCGTGGTCGACGCCGAGCGTCAGCGGCGGACTGAGCTGAGGACGCAGCGATGGGCAATGGCAACAAGGCCGAAATGCTGATTGCGGTCTGCGCGGTGATGACCAGCGTGATCGCGCTGTTCGTCGCCTGGGACCAGGGCCGCGTGATGCGCGCCCAGCAGCATGGCGCCGTGTATCCGGTGATCCAGATGGACGGCTTCGTTTCGACATCGGTGGACCGCGCTTCGCTCGGCATCCGGATCAGCAATAGCGGTGTCGGCCCGGCCATTATCGAGTCGGTCCGGATGCTGAAGGACGGCAAGGCCGTCGAGGGGCTGTCGACCTACCGGGATCAGCTGCCGGCGAATTATGACCTGTCCTGGGCCGGCCTGACCGGACGCGCGCTGGCGCCCGGCGACGAAATCACGCCCATCGATATTTCCTGGAAGCGCGAAGACATCACCTCGGCGCAGCTTGCAGCCGTCGCTGAAGAATGGGGCGGGCTGGTCATGGAGATCTGCTATTGCTCCGTGTTCGATCGTTGCTGGCGCGCCCGGGATCTCGGAACGGCGCGCGCCGAACGTGTCCCGCGCTGCGAGCGCGGCACGACCGACATTTTCGAAGAGCTGCGGACTGCGCCGCGGCTGCCTGAACCTGAGATGCCCGAAGGGGACACACCATGAAGTTCACCCTGTCCTGGCTGAACGACCACCTCGTCACCAAGGCGACGCTTGACGAGATTCTCGGCCATATGCTGAAGGCCGGTCTCGAAGTCGAGGAGGTCCACGATCCGCGCGACGCGCTGAAGGCGTTTACCGTCTGCAAGGTGATCGAGGCGGAACCTCATCCGGATGCGGACAAGCTGCGCGTGTGCAAAGTCGAGACGGTCGATGGCCTGAAGCAGATCGTATGTGGCGCGCCGAATGCGCGCGCCGGCATGACCGCGATCTATGCGCCGCTTGGCGCCTTCATTCCGGGGCTGGATTTCGCGCTGGACAAGAAGCCTCGCGCCATTCGCGGCGTCGAGAGCCATGGCATGATGTGTTCCACCAAGGAACTCGAGGCGGGCGACGACCATGACGGGATCGCCGATCTCGACGCGTCGATCCCGCTGGGCACGCCGGCGGCCGAGGCCCTCGGACTTGCCGATCCGGTAATCGATTTCGAAGTGACGCCGAACCGGCCGGACTGGCTGGGCGTGCAGGGCATTGCGCGTGACCTCGCCGCCGGCGGGGCGGGGCGCTTCATCCAGGCAGACGTGAAAAAGGTCTCCGGCAGCTTCGACTGCCCGGTCGAAATCAGGCTCGAGGCGAAAGAGGCGTGCCCGATGTTTGCCGGCGCTCTGGTGCGCGGGGTGAAGAACGGTCCGTCTCCGGACTGGATGCAGCAGCGCCTGAAAGCGGTCGGCCTGCAGCCGAAATCCCTTCTGGTCGATGTGACCAACTATATTTCGCTCGACCGTGCGCGGCCGCTGCACGTCTATGATGCGGCAAAGCTGCGGGGCGCCGTCGTGGCGCGTCTTGGCCGCAAGGGCGAAAAGCTCGAAGCGCTCGACGGCAAGACGTATCAGATCGGCGAAGACATGTGCGTGATTGCCGATGACAGCGGCGCCATCGGCCTCGGCGGCGTGATGGGCGGACAGTCCACGGCGGTTTCGGACGAAACGGTCGATGTCTTCATCGAAAGCGCCTGGTTCGACCCGCTGCGCACGGCCCGCACCGGCCGCGCCACCGGCATCCATTCTGATGCCCGCTACCGGTTCGAACGCGGGGTCGATCCGCAGAGCTGTGTCGACGGGCTCAATCTCGCCCTCGGACTGATCCTTGAATATGGCGGCGGCACGGCCTCCAAAGCCAATATTGCAGGCTCCATCGCGGCGCGGATCGAGAAGGTGACTTTCTACCCGGCGGATGTCGAACGCCTCACTGGACTCGTCGTCAAAAGCACGGAAATGCGCCGTATCCTGAAGGATCTGGGGTTCGGCATCGAGGATGCGGGCGATGCCTGGTACCTGATGCCGCCGAGCCACCGGTTCGACATGGAACAGTCGGCCGACATCGTGGAAGAGATCGCGCGCCTCATCGGCTACGACCAGTTGCCGACGACGTCGCTGCCGGAGCCGGCTGGCGGTGTGCGTGCCATCACGACGCCGCTGCAGCAGCGGGTGCGCACGGCGCGGCGCGTACTGGCGGCGCGCGGCTTCCTTGAGGCCGTCACCTGGAGCTTCATGTCGAAGGAGCATGCGCGCCTGTTCGGCAAGACGCCGGATAGCCTGACGGTCGCGAACCCGGTGGCGAGCGAGCTCAACCAGATGCGCCCCTCGATCCTCGCAAATCTGGCCGTCGCTGCGCAACGCGCAGCCAATCGCGGCGAGCCCGGCATGCGCTTTTTCGAAGCGGGCCCGGTCTATCTCGGCGATGGCCCGGATGACCAGCGGACCATGGTGGCGGCGCTCGTGCGTCCGGCTGCGGTGCGGCACTGGCAGGGGGCGCCTCAGGCTTATGACTCCTACGCCGCCAAAGCGGACCTGCTGGCCGTGCTCGACGCGCTGGGCCAGCCGGCCGACCGGTTCCAGGTCGCCGCGCCGACCCAGCCGCACTGGCATCCGGGCCAGGCGGCGAGCCTCCGGCTCGGCCCGAAAGTGACGGTTGCGCATTTCGGGGCGCTGCACCCCGGCGTGCTGAAACAGCTCGACGTAGAAGGCCCGGCCTTCGGCTTCGAACTGAACCTCAACGCCTTGCCGGTGATGAAGATGAAGGCGACGAAGACCAAGCCGGTACTGGAACGGTCGGACCTGACGCCGATCCGCCGCGACCTTGCTTTCCTGGTCGATGATGCCGTTTCCGCAGGCGAGATGGTGCGCCACGCTCAGGGCGCCGACAAGCAGCTGATCCACTCAGTCGACGTGTTCGATGTCTACCAGGGCACGGGCGTTCCGGAAGGCAAGAAGTCGGTCGCCTTCGAGGTGACGATCCAGCCGAAGGAAAAGCTGAAGGATGAGGACATCCAGGCCCTGATGGACCGCATCGTTGCGGCCGTCGCCAAAGGGTCCGGCGGCGTGCTAAGGGGATAATCAGGCAAGCGCGGGTGAGGGAAGGATGGCGGTCCAGCAGCTGATGGTGCAGCAGGGACTGCGCTACAGACTCTACATGCAGCTGGTGCCGGAAGCGCGCTTCCGGGGCATTTCGGCGACGAACCTTCTGGTCGTCGGGCTGGTCCTGCTGAGCTTCCTCTTCCTGGCGCTGGAAACCGAGCCGACCCTGAACACCCAGCCCGGCTGGCAGCAGGCCTTCGCCATCTTCAACGTCTTCGTCGTTGCGGCATTCGCCGTGGAATACGTGCTGCGCGTCTTTATCGCCGGGCTGGACCCGGAATATCGCGGCCTTGTCGGGCGCCTCAAATACATGACGCGGTTCTATTCGATCGCGGACCTGCTCGCATTTTTTCCGGAACTGGTCGTGATGTCGCTGGGTCTTGGCGTGCCGCTGATCGGTTTGCGGGTGCTGCGCCTGTTCCGGCTGATCAAGATTGCGCGCTTTGTGCCGGCCTTCAATATTTTCGGGGCAGCGGTGCGCCGGGCGGGGACGCAGCTCCTCACCGCGCTCGCGATGGCGCTGGTGCTGGTCTATGTGTCAGCCGTTGCGCTCTATTTCATTGAAGGCGTCGGCGGTGAGCACCAGGAGAGTTTTGCCTCCATCCCGCGGGCGATCTGGTGGGCGATCGCGACACTGACCACGGTCGGCTATGGCGATGTCTATCCGGTCACGCCGCTCGGGCGGGTGTTTGCTTCGGTCATCGCGATTGCGGGGATCGGTGTTGTGGCCTTGCCGGCCGGCGTTTTCGCCAGCGCGTTCTCCGACGAACTGCGTGAGCGCCAGGACGCAAAACTGTCAGAGCGGGTGCACGACTATACGGCGCAGGCCGAGCAGCGGCCGGCTGACCCGCCGCCGGTGGACTAGTCCTCAATCCCCGCGCGGGCGTGTGGTGACGAACAGGGCCCCGGCGCCTATGATCGACAGACCGATGCCGAGGGGCAGGGGCCGTTTCCAGAACAGGCCGCCAAGGATGAGGGCCGCAAGCCCCATGCCGCCCAGCGCGGCGGTCTTGGCGGCGCGGCTGAGCGCGCCTGTCTCGACAAAGGTGCGGATCGGCGGGCCGATCTTTGGGCGGGTGTAGATCCATTCCGCCCAGGCCGGGTTCGAGCGGGCGAAGGCCAGCGCGGCGACGATCCAGAACACGGTGGTAGGCCAGATGGGAATGAACAGGCCGATCGCGCCAAAGGCGAAAGCGACTGCTCCAAGGATGCGCCAGCTCCACATGAGACAGCATGTGGCCCGGCCGGGTGCCGCTGGCAAGCATGGCGAGTGACGCGGGCAATCGCGAAAATCGTTGAATAATGTCCGAATTGTCCAATTCGCGCCCTGTTCGTGCCTACGCGAAGATGTGTAAGAGTGTTCATGATGTCTGAAGGAGAGGGTTTATGACGCACTTCAATCCGGGCCGGAGGGGATATGCGAAGGCCGTTGCCGCGGCACTACTCGTGGGTCTGCTCGCGGCATGCGGCGGAGGCGGCAAGAAGGAGAAGGGCGGCGAAGGCAGTGAAGCCGGCGCCGTCGTCCAACTCTCTCCCGCAGACAGCGTGGCCGCCAAGCAGCGCGAAAAGCGGCGCCAGGCGGCCATCGAGGCACGGGAACAGGAGTTCACCTATTTCCGCTACCGGATCGACACCAAGGGCGACGACCCGCTCGCCTGTTTTGTGTTTTCCGCCGCTCTCGATCCGGAAGAGGACTACTCTCCTTATGTGGAATTCCGCCCGGCCTTCAAGCCGGCGCTGAGCGTTGAGGGCCGCGAACTGTGCGTCGGCGGCCTCAGTTTCGGGTCCGAACGCACGGCGACGCTGCTGTCCGGCCTGCCATCGGCGGACGGGCGCACGCTGAAGAACACCGAAGAAGTGCCGATCGATTTCGCTGACCGGCCGCCTTATGTCGGCTTCAAGGGCACAGGCGTCATCCTGCCGCGGGAAGACGCTGACGGTCTGCCGATTGAGACGGTCAATGTCGACAAGGTCGAGATCACCGTTTCGCGCATCAATGACCGGGCGCTCGTGTTCAAGCGCGTCGGCGAAGGCGAGACGACCGCGCAGGGCCGCTATTCCTGGACCTGGGGCGAGGACGACCCGGACGATGTGAAGGAAGAATTGTTCAAGGGCACGATCGATATTGCGCGTCAGCAGAATGCGCCGGTTGTGTCGGTTTTCCCGCTCGAAGCAGCCATCGGCACGCTGAAGCCCGGCGCCTATTTCGTGACGGTGAAGGATGCGGCGGACCTCGACGCGTCTGTCGGCCCGCCGGCCTCGTCGAGCCGCTGGATCATGCTGACCGATCTCGCCATCACGGCCTATGAAGGCGAGAACGGCCTCGATGTAACGCTCCGTTCCCTGAAGGATGGCAAACCGATCTCGGATACGGCGGTCCAGCTGATCGCGCGCAACAATGACGTCCTGTCGGAAGGAAAATCCGACCAGCAGGGACGGGTCGTGTTTCCGGTGGAACTCACCAAGGGGCAGGGAAACCTTGCGCCAAAGCTGATCCTTGCGGTCAGCGCCAAGGGTGAACTCGCTGCACTGGACCTCACCCGTGCGCCGGTGGACCTGTCCGACGAGGAAGTTGGCGGGCGCGACACGCCTGAACTGATTGACGCCTATCTCTACACCGACCGGGGTATCTACCGGCCCGGCGAAAGCGTGCGGCTGACCGCCATGCTGCGCGACCGGACCGGCGAAGCCATCGACGGGCGTTCGGGCAATCTCGTTCTGTATCGTCCGAATGGTCTGGTTGCCGAAAAGGTGCGGTTCGAGGATCCGGAATCGGCCGCTGTACAGCATACTTTCCTGCTGCCGAAAGGCGCCTCACGTGGCGAATGGCGCGTACAGGCCGAGATGGACGGCCTGTCGGGCTCGTCCGGCACGGTGCGGTTCGCGGTCGAGGATTTTGTGCCGCAGCGTATCGCTGTGGACCTGAAGACGGATGAGGCCACGCCGGTCAAGCTGGGTGGAACGCGGGAGGTCGAAATCGCCTCGCGCTTCCTCTACGGCGCGCCGGGTGCGGGCCTGACGGTGAAGACCGAGGCGCGCGTCGAGCCGGAACCCAATCCGTTTCCGGACTATCAGGGTTTCCGCTTCGGACGCCACGACACGACTTTCCAGCAGCGCATCCTCGAATTCGCCGACGTCACGACGGATGGCGCCGGCAATGCGGTCGTGCGGCTGGAACCGGGCAATGCGGGCAGCAATGCCGGCCTGCCGCTGCGCCTCAATACGGTGGTCAGCGTGCTGGAACCGGGCGGCCGCGCCGTCGCTGAAAGCGTGCGGGTGCCCTACCGGCCGGAGCCGCTCTATATCGGCCTGAAGCCGGGCTTCGACTATTCGGTGGAGCAGGGGGGCGATGCCGTGTTCGAAGTTGTCGCCATGAGCGATGACGGCAAGGCCATTTCGCGTCCGCTCAAGTGGAAGATGTTGGCGATCGACTGGCATTATGACTGGTACAATGACGGCGATTCCTGGCGCTGGCGCCGGTCGCGCACGGTCACCAAGGTAAACGAAGGTGTCCTGACGACACCGGCAAATGGCGCAGGCGAGATCCGGGTGTCCGGCCTCGACTGGGGCAGCCATGAGCTGGTTGTCGAGGGCACGGGCGGCGACTCGAGCGCGGCGGCCAGCGACGATTTCTATGTCGGCTGGGGCGGCTACGTCTCCGATGACGGCACTGAAGCGCCGGACCGTGTGAAGGTGACGGGCCCGGTCAAGTCGCCGGAAAGCGGCCAGACTGCGGAAATCACCATTGTGCCGCCCTATGACGGCCAGGCCCAGCTTGTTGTGGCAACGGACAAGGTGCTCTCGGTGCAGAACATCGCCGTGACCGAAGGTGGCACGCGCGTGACCCTGCCAGTGAACGACGAATGGGGCGAAGGTGCCTATGTCATGGTCACGGTCTATACCGAGCGTGACCCCGTGCTGCGGGCGAAGCCGCGGCGCGCTGTCGGTGTCACCTATGTGCCGGTCAACATGGACGCCCGCACCTTCGACGTCGCCATCAGCGCGCCGACAGTCGCCCGTCCGCGTGGGGAACAGGTGATCGAGGTCGACATCTCGAACGGCCCGAAAGAGCCGGTCTATCTGACGCTGGCGGCCGTGGACGAAGGCATCCTGCGTCTCACCAAGTTCAAGAGCCCGGACCCGGTGTCGTATTATTACGGCAAGAAGGCCCTCGGCGTGGAACTCTATGACGACTATGGCCGCCTGCTCGATCCGAACATGGGCCTGCCGGCGGAAGTCCGCACCGGTGGTGACCAGCTCGGAGGCGAAGGCCTGACCGTGGTGCCCGTGGAATCGGTCGCCCTGTTCTCCGGAATGGTCGATGTCGGCCGGTCCGGCAAGGCCAAGATCCGGTTCGACCTGCCGCAGTTCAATGGCGAGTTGCGGCTGATGGCGGTTGCCTGGTCGAAGTCGGGCGTCGGGTCGGCCGAGTCGAAAATGGTGGTGCGGGACCAGGCCCCGGCTGACCTGATCATGCCGCGCTTCCTGGCGCCGGGCGACGAAGCCGTGCTGACCGCCAGCATCGACAATGTCGAACTGGGCAATGGTGAGTTCTCGACGCTCATCAGCGGAACGGACGGCGTGTCCGTGGCAGATGGCAAGCTGACAAAGACCCTGCAAAAGGGCCAGCGCGCTGACCTGCCGGTCCGCATCGAGGCGGGCGAGGAAGGGATCTCCCGTGTGCGGATGAGTGTGGAAGGCCCGGAGCGCTATGCGGTCGACCGGTCCTATCCGATCCAGACCCGCTCGCCTTACCTGCCGGTGACGCGCGCGACCACCAAGCTGATGCAGCCGGGCGAGTCTTTCCAGATCACGAAAGACCTTCTGGCAGACCTCGTGCCGGGGTCGGGCGCGGTGTCGGTCGGTTTCTCGAGCATTCCGGTGGATGCCGGCACGCTCTACGCCTCGCTCGACCGCTACCCGTATGGCTGCACCGAGCAGACGACCAGCCGCGCGCTGCCGCTGCTCTACTCCGAACAGCTGATCGCCATGGGCGCCAAGGGCGCGAATGACGATCCGAAAATGCGCATACAGGTGGCGGTGAACACATTGCTGAACCGTCAGGGCGGCGATGGTGCCTTCGGCCTGTGGCGGGAAGGGGATGGCTATGCCTCGCCCTGGCTCGGCGCCTATGCGACCGACTTCATCTATCGCGCGAAGGAAGCCGGCTATTCCGTGCCGGACGAAGCGCTCGACCGGGCCTTCGGCGCCCTGCGCAGCGTGTCCACCGGCGATGCCTGGCGGGTCTACGGCTACTCGACGGATGTGTATGAGAGCCGCTATTCGAACGACACGCAGGACCAGCTGATGAAGCGGTCGGCAGCCTATGCACTCTATGTGCTGGCCAAGGCTGGCAAGGCGGACATTTCCCGCCTGCGTTACCTGCATGACCGCGAACTCGGTTCCATCGACAGCCCGCTCGCCCGCGCGCATATCGGGGCGGCCCTCGCCCTGATGGGCGACCAGGCCCGTGCGAACTCGGCCTTCAAGGCGGCGGAGGAAAAGCTCGGCTACAACAACACCGGCGACTATTATCAGACGCCGCTGCGCGATGAGGCCGCTATCATAGCACTCGCCGCCGAAGCTGACCAGGCGGGGACGCTGGAACGCCTCGCCGAACGTCTCGGCAAGGAATCGCCGGACCCGAGTGCCCTGACGACCCAGGAAAAGTCGTTCCTGCTGCTGGCCGTGAACGACCTCAACAAGGGCGGTGACGGTTTCCGCGTCGATGTCCAGGGCCTTGGCGCCGGTAATGAAAATGACCGGCAATATGCGCTCAGCGAAGATCAGGCCACGGACGGTGTCACCTTCAAGCTGGGTGGTAAGGCGCCAATGTTCCGCACGGTGCTGGTCAGCGGCTCTCCGACGGCGCCGCCGCCGCCGGCTGCCTCGAAGCTGAAGGCCGACAAGTCCTTCTACACGCTGACCGGCGGACGGGTGGATCTTGCCCGCGTCGCACAAGGCGACCGGCTTGTCGTCAAGCTGACCGTCTCGCCGGAAGAGCGCCGGCTCAATCCGGTGATCGTCGCAGACCTTCTGCCGGCGGGCTTCGAGATCGAGACTGTGCTGCGTCCGTCCGACGGCCGCAACGAGTACAGCACATCGGGTGCCTTCGCCTTCCTCGGCCAGATTGATGAGGCCCAGACGACGCAGGCACAGGACGACCGTTTCGTCGCCGCCATCGACGTGTACGGAAAATCGATCACGCTGGCCTATGTCGTGCGGGCCGTCACGCCGGGCGACTTCGCCATCCCCGGCGTCGTTGCCGAGGACATGTACCGGCCGCAGGTCTTCGCCCGGTCGCGTGCCGGCCGTGTGACCGTCACGCCGGCCCTGTCAACGGCCGAAGGAGGCCGCTGAGGCAATGCTCACACCACGCCGGCTGGTCGCGGGATTTTTCGCGCTCTTCCTGGCGGTGGTCATAGTCGACCATGTCTTCCCTCCGCCCCTCGACAGGGCGGGGGGGCTTTCGGCCCTCGTCACCGACCGGCACGGGAAGCCACTGCGCGCGTTCGCGACGCCGGATGGCCGCTGGCGATTTTCCGGCGACCTCGACAAGATCGATCCTGAATTCGTCGAGGCACTGCTGCGCGTTGAAGACAAGCGCTTCTACGATCATCGCGGAACGGACTGGACCGGGCTGATGCGGGCGCTCGTCGACTCGGCGGCAGCCGGGCGGGTGGTGTCAGGCGGTTCGACGATCACGATGCAGACGGCGCGGATGCTGGAGCCGCGTGACCGCAATGCAGGCTCCAAGCTGGTCGAGATCTTCCGGGCCTGGCAGCTGGAGCGGCGTCTGTCGAAAGACGAAATCCTCGCACTCTACCTCTCGCTGACGCCTTATGGCGGCAATCTCGAAGGGGTCCGTGCGGCCAGCTGGTCCTATTTCGGGCATGAGGCCGACCGGCTGTCGCAGGATGAAATCGCGCTGCTGATCGCCTTGCCGCAATCGCCGGAAGCGCGCCGGCCGGACAGGCATCCCGCCGCGGCGGCCCGTGCGCGCGACTGGGTGGCCGAAAAGCTGCGCCGGTACGGCGCTTTCTCTGCAGAAGATGCGGCCGAAGTCGCCGCTTCCTCCGTCCCCGGACGGCGCCGCGACTTCCCCGATCGTGCATGGCATGGCGCGGAAAAAGCCCTCGCAGAAGGCCCGCGTGAAGATGTGGTGTCGACGCTCGACGCCGCGCTGCAGGCCGAAGTGGAGCGTATCGCGGCCGAACGCGCCGAGGACGAAGGGGCGGAGGTGCAGGTCGCCGCGCTGGTCGTCCATATCCCGACACGGGCGGTGCGGGCGATTGCAGGCTCCGCCTCGCGTGACCGGCCCGGCGGCTGGCTGGACTTGACGGCGCAGGCCCGCTCGCCCGGCTCGACGCTGAAGCCGTTTATCTATGCCATGGCATTTGACGATGGCGCAGCGGCGCCCGACACGCGTGTGGCTGACCTGCCGACACGGTTTGCGTCCTACCAGCCGGAAAATTTCGACCGCATGTTCCGGGGCGATGTGCGGGTCTCCGATGCGTTGCAGCACTCGCTGAACATTCCCGCCGTGCTGATGCTCGACAAGGTCGGGCCGGAACGGTTCGCGGCGCAGCTGGCACTGGCCGGCGCGCGCCCGCGCATCAGCGGCGGGGCCGATCATGACGCAGGCCTTGCCATCGCGCTTGGCGGCGCGGGCCTCACAGCGCGGGAACTGGCGGTGCTCTATGCGGCGCTGGGCGATGGCGGCGTGGCCAAGCCGCTCATCTGGCGCGCGGATGAGGAGGGCGCGAGCTTCGAGAGTGCCGGCAACCGGCTCGTCAGCGCCGAAAGCTCGGCCGAAATCCTCGATATCCTGCGCCGGGCGCCGACGCCGGAAGGAAGGATGCCCGGCTCGCTTACAGCCAACGCACCGCAGATCGCGTTCAAGACGGGCACCTCCTATGGCTTCCGGGATTCCTGGGCGGCGGCCGTGTCGGGCCAGCATGCGATCATTGTCTGGGTCGGCCGGGCGGATGGTGCGCCGCGGCCGGGCGTCACCGGACGCGAGGCGGCGCTGCCGATCCTGTTCGAGATTGCCGACCGCACGGCCCATCATCTGCGCGACGAGGGCGAGGCGACGATGCGGCTGACCTCCGAGCGGCGCCTGCGTTCGCATGGGGCGCTCCGCTCGCTGGCGGAGGCCGGGCCGCCACAGATCCTGTTCCCGCCGCGCGATGCGGAACTCTGGGCGGGGTCCGTGAACGGACGGGCGCCGCGTCCGTTTGTTTTCTCAGGGCGCGGGGACGGAAATCTCAGCTGGTATGTGGATGGGCGGGCCTGCGATCTCGACGATGCCGGCGCCCCCGTCTGGCAGCCGGAACAGCCAGGATTTTATACGGTTACAGCCGTCGATCCCGAGGGCCGGTCCAGCCGTGTTCGTGTACGGGTGATTACAGGGCCTGCCTAAAACCGCGGCACTGCCACATTTCCGCCGCCGTGCAACAACACGGGCTCAACACAAAGCCGTTAGGGGTGTGTTTACGGTCTTTCCCTGGGGCGGGTCTTTCCCATATCACCGGTGTCCACGGAAAGTGTATGTCCCGCCCTTCGACGAGTTGTGAAAATGCGTACCCGTTCTCCCCAGTCGATCGCCCTTATCGCCGGCCTGGCCTCCATGGCGATCGGATTTGTGTCCAGCGCCGGCGCGCAGGATCAGGTGACAACCCCTGATGCCAAGCGCCTGTCGACGGCTGTTTTTGCCGGCGGCTGTTTCTGGTGCGTGGAGAGTGATTTCGACAAGGTGGACGGCGTCGTCTCGACGATTTCCGGCTATACCGGCGGGCGGATCGACAATCCGACCTACAAGCAGGTCTCGCACGAAGACACCGGCCACTATGAGGCAGTGAAAGTCACCTATGACCCGGACAAGGTCTCGTATGAGGAACTCGTCCATTATTACTTCCGCCACGTCGATCCGACCGACGCGGACGGGCAGTTCTGCGACCGAGGCGAAAGCTATCGCACAGCGGTGTTCGTGTCGGGCGACACGGAACGCGACATCGCCGAAGCCGAAGCGGCCGATGCGGCGGAGGCCCTTGGCCAGCCGGTCGTTACCAGCATCGCCGACGCGGCCACGTTCTGGCCCGCTGAGACCTACCATCAGGACTATTACAAGAAGAACCCGCTGAAATACCGCTACTACCGCTCGGCCTGCGGCCGGGACGCTCGGGTGAAGAGCCTGTGGGGCGCCGAAGCGGCCGGCCACTAGGCCTCATCACTCAGTCCCGCGCAGGGCAGGGCGCCGGCGCGAATTCCTTTTGTCCTTCGAAGCGGGCTTCCCATTCCGCCGTGTGCGGTTCGGGATGGAAGCCCGATGCGATGTAAAGCTGGAAGGTGCGGCTGATCGGACAGCCGTTCGGGCGGCGGCCCAGCGGAATGGACACTTCACCTGCCGGTTCGAACTGGTCGAATTCGCTACGCATCCGCGGGCGCATGCCGGGATGGATCGAGGCGACCAGGACGCGGGTGTCCTGCGGCGCTTCCAGCGGCTGCGTTTCGGAAAAGCTCTTCGGCACGCCGTAGCGGCGCCAGGAAATCAGGGGAATGGCGCGTCCGTCGCCATAATAGTCGAGCCCGTGCCAGGCCTCGCGCTCGTCCACCAGGACGGCGGTCGCGCCGGCCGCTTCTGCAATCGAGAAGACTTCCTTGGCCGCCTGGTCCCAGCCGCGCGTGCGCTTCAGGGCATTGTCGATGCCGAGCGCCGTCGTGGTCTGCAGCGGCAACAGCGACAGGATCGCGAAGCTGAGGGCCAGAACGCCGTGCAGGCCGATGCTGAACCAGAGGAGGCCCGACGGGCGGAACTTCATCCGTAACGCCCAGGCAAGCAGCAAGCCAGCAACCACAGCGCCCCCGACAAGCTTCCCCCAGACCGGCACATCCGGCACGAATTGCAGGGCAAGGAAGGTGAAGCCAGCCACCGCATACCAGAGGTTCCGGTTCCGCCGCGCGCGCGTCAGCCAGGCGGCGACCAGAACGCTGGCGGCCGGGTAGGCGGTTGCGGTCCAGTTCGCATTGGCACGCGACAGCACGGCCTGGAACAGGATGAAGCCCAGCACCGGCAGGATGAAGCAGAGCAGCCAGCGGTCGCGGCCCATGAGGCCATGGTCCTGCGAGCGCACGACGAAGAGGCCGAAGACGAGCGCCAGGAACGTGACCGGCCCGAAAACGCCCAGCTGGTCGACGAAGAAGGTCAGCGCGTTTTCCGGATTGAACAGCTTTCCGCCAAGGTTTGCATTGTCCACCGTGTGGCTGACAGTCTTGAAATCATTGGCCGCATTCCAGACCACGTGCGGCGCGAAGATCAGGGCCGCAATGGCGAGCGCGGCCAGCCCTTTCGGCGAAATCAGCGCCTTGCGGCTGTCGCGATCCAACACGAGTGTCAGCGCGATGCCGATGAGGAAATACATCATGGCGTATTTCGACAGGAGGCCGCAGCCGATGCCGAGGCCGAGGGCAAAGGCGCTGGCCCAGGCGCCTGTACCGCTGCGCAGCCGCCAGAAGGCGTAGAGCGCCAGGCACCAGAACGGCATTAGGACGCCATCTGTAGAAATCACGGCAGATGACAGGATCACCGCCGGCATCAGCGCATAGCCGAGCGCCGCCAGCATGCCCACCCGGCCGCCATACATGTCGCGGCCCAGCAGGAACAGCAGCATGGCTCCTGCCGTGTGCAGGAAAGGGGCGGGCAGGCGGATCGCCCATTCGGCATTTCCGAAGAGGCCGGTGACGGCATGGATCAGCCAGGCGATCATCGGCGGTTTGGAGTAGTAGCCCCAGGCCAGATGCTCGCCCCAGCGCCAGTATTGCGCTTCATCCGCATAGAGATTGAGCGGCGTCACCACCAACAGGAGAACCCTTGCCGCAAGCAGGATCGCCAGGAGCATGAAGGTGATGCGTTGCCAGTCCGGCTGCGAATCGGGCGGCGTCGCTGCCATCTCATCCGACCTCTTTGTGAAACCGGGCCTGTTTATGCGATGGCGGCCCGCAAGAATACACCTCGAAATGCACGGTTTCGGAAACTTCGTTTCTTGCAACCGTGTCATTTTTGCATCGCAGCAAAAGCTTCAGCAGGATTCCGGGTGCCATGTGTCAAACCTTCGGATTCCTGTCTTTTATCTGTCACATGGACTCGTTATGCGGCTTTCAAACCGGGGCGGCAAAAAGTGTTCCGGTCGTAGCCCGCAGCGTAGATCGCGTCTCAGTTCATCTTGAGGATAACGACACATGAATATCCGTTCTTTACTTTACACCACGAGCCTGACGGCCGTCTGCCTGTCCACTGCGGGCACGGCATTCGCGCAGTCTTCCGGTACCCAGGCCTTCGAAGATCCGATGGTCATGTCGACCGTCGTGGTTTCCGGCGTGGCTGAGGAGACCGATGTTCTCTCGCTCGATGAAGCCGCAAAAGCCCGCGCTTCCATCACCGAAGCCTACATTGAAACCCAGCAGCCAGGTCAGACGGTTTTTGAATCGCTGAACCTGCTTCCGGGTGTGACTTTCTCCAACAACGACGCCTACGGCTCTTCCGGCGGTGACCTGAACATCCGCGGCTTCGACGGCAGCCGTATCTCTGCCACGTTCGACGGTATCCCGCTGAACGACACCGGCAACTACGCCCTCTACACCAACCAGATGCTCGACCCCGAGCTGATCACCCGCGCGACCGTCAACTTCGGTGCAACGGACGTCGACAGCCCGACGGCTTCGGCAACCGGCGGTACGGTCAACTATGTGACCAAATCCCCGGAAGACGAAATGAGCGTTTCGTCCGTCTTCTCGTTCGGTGATGACGACTACCGCCGTTACTATGTCCGCCTCGACAGCGGCGAAATCGGCCCCTACGGCACCAAAGCGTTCGTGACCTACTCGAACACCGGCTACAACTACTTCATCGAAGGCAAGTCGAAGATCGACAAGGAGCAGTTCAACGCTCAGATCTTCCAGCCGATCGGCGACAATGGCGACTATGTCCGCCTGATGGCTCACTACAACCAGAACCGTAACAACTTCACCTATTTCTACACGGTTTCGGAAGCTGAGTTCGATGCCGGGTTCCGCGACTCGATCGACCAGTACACGCTGAACTACGCCATCAACCCGTCCGACACCGGCAACATCCGGATGCAGGGCAAGTTCACGCTCAGCCCGAAACTGGTCCTCACGGTTGACCCGTCGGTCCAGTATGTCCGCGCGAACGGCGGTGGTTCGTCCAACACGTCCGAGACGGATGTCCGTTTCGGCACCATCGGCGTGGATCTCAATGGCGACAATGACACGGACGACTCCGTGAGACTCTACTCGCCGTCGAACACCAACACGATCCGCTACGCTCTGGTCAGCTCGCTCATCTACAACATGACCGACAACCAGCGCTTCCGTATTGCCTACACCTTCGACCAGGGCCGTCACCGTCAGACCGGCGACTACTCCTTCCTCGACACGGACGGTTCGCCGTTCAACGTCTTTGGTGGTGTCGACGACTACGGCCCGGCCATCTACCTGTCGAATGGCGACAAGTTCCAGAAGCGTAACCGCCTCTCGATCGCCCGCCTGAACCAGCTGTCGCTCGAATATCGCGGCGACTTCATGGATGACAAGCTCGGCCTGACCGCCGGCCTGCGTATTCCGTACTTCGAGCGCGAGCTCGACCAGCGCTGCTACGCGCGTAAGGGCAACGGTTCTTCCACGCAGTACTGCACGCTGGAAACCCCGATCCCGGTGATCGGCACCAACAACCAGCCGACCGGCTTCGTGACCTTCGGCACGGGCACGCAGGAATACGCTCCGCCGTTCCAGGCCGACGTCAAGTATGACGACGTGCTGCCGAACGTCGGTGTCACCTTCCGTCCTTCGGACGCGCACCAGTTCTTCGTGAGCTTCGCTGAAACGATCTCTGCACCGCGGACCGATGATCTGTACGCAGGTATCCTCGTGAAGCAGCTGGACACGGTTCAGCCGGAAAACTCCAAAGCCTACGACCTCGGCTACCGCTATCGCGGCGACCGGATCGAAGCGTCTGCGACCGTCTGGTTCAACCAGTTCTCGAACCGCATCGAACGCGCTCCCGATCCGCTCGATCCGTCGGTCTTCCTGTCGCGTAACGTCGGCGATGTGGACCTGAAGGGCTTCGAAGCCACGTTCGGCATGGAAATCCTCGAAGGCCTGACCTTCTTCTCCTCGGCTTCCTTCACGGACAGCGAAGTGAAGAACACCGGTCTTGAGCTGGTCAAAACGCCGGACATGACGCTTGCAGCCCGTATCGACTATGAAGTCGGTCCGTACGAGTTCGGCCTCCAGGGCCGCCGCGTCGGCGAGCGTTGGTCTGACGATGCGAACCAGTTCGATGCACCTGCCTACACGGTGTTCAACTTCGACGCTGGCTACGACCTCGGCAACTTCCTGGAGTCTGCCAAATCGGCCAAGCTTCGCCTGAACGTGCAGAACCTGTTCGACGAAGAGTACCTGAACAACATCAACGGCACCAACTCCTACTACTACGGCGCGCCGCGGACCATTTCGGTCTCGCTCGCAACCACGTTCTGAGGCAGTTGGATCTTTGATCTGATCTGAATGGAAGGGGCCGCGTTTTTGACGCGGCCCCTTTTGCTTGCGGCATCCGCCCGGCCTCTTGCGGGGCCGGCCTTTTCCTTTGGGCCAAGCTGTGGCATGGCGCGCCGATGCCTCTCTCCAAACCCTTCCTCGCCCCCGAATGGGCCCCGCATTCCGCCCTCTGGTGCGGCTGGCCGCGTCTTGTCGAAGAATGGGGCGGCAGCCTTGCTGGACCGCGCGATCAGATTGCCGGCTTCATCCGGGCGGCGGCTCAGCATGTGCCGGTCAAAGTCGCCGCAGGCTCGGACGAGGCGCGGGACACGGCCGTGGCAGCGGTCGGCGATGTCGCCGAGATCGTCGAGGTCCCGACCGGCGATATCTGGTTGCGGGATACGGGCCCCATCGTGACCGGTCAGGGCACGACGCGCGTTGCCCAGGCATTCCGCTTCAATGGATGGGGCGGCAAATACCTGATGCCGGGCGACACCGAGACCGCCAATGCCATCGCGGCCAGGGAGGGCCTCGCGGCCGAACAGCACCAGCTGATCCTTGAGGGCGGCGCGATCGACGTCGACGGTGAGGGCCGGCTGCTGACCACGCGCCAGTGCCTGCTGAACCCGAACCGCAATCCTGACCTGACGGGTGATGAGATCGAAGCGCGGATCAAGTCGGCGCTCGGGATCGACGAGATGATCTGGCTCGGTGACGGCCTCGCCAACGACCACACTGACGGGCATGTCGACAATATCGCGCGGTTCATCGCACCGGGGCATGCGCTCTGCCAGCATCCGTCCGGCAATGACGATCCGAATGCGCAGGTGCTGATGGATATTGAGGACACGCTACGCCGCGCCGGGCTGCAGGTCACGACGATCCCTTCGCCGGGTCTTGTACGCGACGCTGACGGTGAGCCGGTGCCGGCAAGCCACATGAATTTCACGATCACCAACGGCGCTGTGCTGGTGCCGGTATATGAAGATCATTTCAGCCTTGTGGCGCTTGCCGAACTGCGCGTCCTGTTTCCGGGGCGCACCGTGATTGGTCTTCCGGCAGGACACATCCTGGCCGGGGGCGGCAGTTTCCATTGCATGACCCGCGAAATTCCCGCCTGATCCCCCCGCCTGACCCCAAGGAGGTCGAGAGATGAGCCGAACCCTGACCCTTGCCGGCATCCAGTTCACGCCGAGCGACGACATGCAGGACAATATCGACCGCGTGAGCGCCCATGTGCGCGACGCGGCAGGGCAGGGCGCGGAAGTCATCCTGCCGCCGGAACTCTTCTGCGGCTATTATTTCTGCAAGACGCAGGAAGAGCACCATTTTTCCCGCGCCATTCCGTGGACGGAGCACCCGGCCGTTGAGCAGATGTCGGCGCTCGCCGCGGAGCTGGGCGTCGTCATCCCGGTCTCGATCTATGAGAAAGACGGCCCGCACTATTACAATTCGCTTGTCATGCTGGATGCGGACGGTGCGCCGCTCGGCGTCTATCGCAAGAGCCACATTCCCGACGGGCCGGGCTATCAGGAAAAGTATTATTTCCGCCCCGGCGATACCGGATTCCGCGTCTGGCAGACGATGAAGGGCAATATCGGCGTCGGCATCTGCTGGGACCAGTGGTTTCCGGAAGCGGCCCGCGCCATGGCCCTGATGGGGGCGGACGTGCTGCTCTATCCGACGGCCATTGGCGCAGAGCCGCACGATGCGAGCCTCGACACGGCGGCACGCTGGCGCCGGGTGATGCAGGGGCATTCCGTGGCGAATGTCATGCCGGTCGTCGCGGCGAACCGGGTGGGCGACGAAGAAGGACAGGTCTTCTACGGCACCAGCTTCATCACCGACCATGTCGGCGAGGTCGTTACCGATTTCGGACGCACGGAAGAGGGCGTGCTGGTGGCCAGCTTCGATCTCGATGTCATCGAACGGGACCGGGCCGCCTGGGGCTTCTTCCGTGACCGGCGGACGGACCTTTACGACGTCCTGCTATAAGCCGCCGCCGACGGGACGGTCTGCCCGGGCGCGCGCGAATTCTGGCCGTTCCTTCAGCTCCCGCTTCGGCGCCTTTGCCCTGAGGTCGGCGACGAGGATGTCGCCGCTCGCCGGATCGGCATAGTGCGCGGCGAGTTCGGCGACCACCGCCTCGAACTCTTCCGGGGTCACTGTGCGGTCCAGGTTCGGGTCGAAGCGAACCGGGTTTGCCAGCGTGTCGTCGCGGGTCGGCAGGCTTTCGGCCCAGCCCATCTGTTCGAAGGCCGTCAGGCTGCCATCTTCATTGGCATCCGCCTCAAGGAACGCGGCCCGCACGCCTGTTTCGATCTCTTCCGCCGTGATCCGGCCGTCTTCATTGGTGTCGAAGCTGAGGAACAGGCCACCACCCGGCACCAGCCGCTCGGGCGTGCCCCGCAGCTTCCTGGCTTCCGGCTTGGTCAGGCCCTGTCCCGGCAGGCGCACCAGCTCGTCGCCGGTTTCCTGGGCGGTGGCGGGCACGCTGACTGCGGCACAGGCAAGGGAAACCAGGGCAAGAAGGCGAAAACGCATCGGAAAACTCCAGTTCAGGCAGGGCAGACTAGGCGGGTGTGGTCTTTTTGCAACATAACGTTTCAGTTACCTTGCCTGCGGACTCCGGCGGTCTTAGCACTCTGTTAACGCGCCCTTAACGCTGAGGGCGCATTTCGTTAACCGTTTCTGCTGCCCTGTTGGCGGCCGATTCGGGCTTTTGGATGACACGCTATGGCACTTACTGCGGATCAGGTCCCAATCATCATGTCGGCCGGTGCGACGGCCCTGGGCCTCGCCGCGCTGCTGTGGGCATTGCGGGTTTCCGATGGCGCAAGGGGCGCGGCCCGCAAGTACCGGGACCGTTCTTCCGAGCTTGAAACCGACATTGCCGGCATCCGCTCCATCCTCGGCGCCCATCCGGGCGTGATCCTCGTCTGGCAGGGCGACGCACTGGAGGCCGAAGGCGACGAAATTATTGCTCCGGAGTTGCACGGTTCACCCGTTGCCCTCGCTGGATTGCTCAGTTTTACCGACGATGCTATCTCTCCGGACCCGGCCGTGCGCATCGTGGAAGGCCTCGCCGACCTTGAAGCGCGCGACAGTTCCGGCGTCGATACGACACTGCGCATCCGCCTGCGCGAACTGCGTGAGACCGGCCAGGCCTTCTCGCTCACCATTATCGGACCCTCCGGCCGCTTCCTTGAAGCAGATGGCCGCACCGCCGGCGCCCGCGCGGTCGTCTGGATCACCGATGCGACCATCAAGGGCCTCGAGGAAAGCTCCGCCCGCGGCAAGCTGGAAGAGGCGCGGCAGGTTATTGCGCGCGACCCGACGGCTTTCCTTGACATGCTGGGCAAGGCGCCGTTCCCGGCCTGGCGCATGTCGGGCATGGGCAAGCTGCAATGGGTCAACCCGGCCTATATCGAGGCTGTCGACGGCACCAATCTCGACCGCGTGCTCGACCGCCAGCTGATGCTGGACCAGGCGACGGCCGAACAGGCCCGCAAGACGATCACCGAAGGCGTCGACATCGACGAGACGCGCCACATGGTCATCAATGGCCAGCGCCGGGCGATGCGTGTGCTGGCCGACCTTCCCGCTGTCCGGCGGGCAGGGCGATGGCGCTTGATGTGACGGCGCAGGAAGATGCGCGCGAAGAACTGAACCGCCATGTCCGCGCCCATGACGAGACGCTGAACCATGTCGCCGACGCCGTCGCGATTTTCGGCTCCGATCGAAAGCTGACCTTCTACAACAAGGCCTTCCGCGATATGTGGGATCTCGATGAGGAGCTTCCTGCTCGACCGGCCGGGCCATGGCCAGCTGCTCGACCGGCTGCGCGAGCGCCGCAAGCTTCCGGCGCGCGCGAACTACGCAGAATGGCGCGCGGAAGAGCTTTCCTATTATCTCGATATCGACGGAGTGAAGGAAGACACCTGGTCGCTGCCGGATGGCTCGACCCTGTCGGTCACGCGCCAGCGCCACCCGATGGGCGGCCTGCTTCTTCTGTTCAAGGACATTACCGGCGAGCTGGAACTGCAGACCAAGTTCAACGCCATCATGAAGACGCAGGGCTCGACGCTCGACAATCTGCATGAAGGCGTGGTCGTGTTCGGCGGCGATGGCCGCCTGAAACTCCACAACAGCGCATTCGAGCGGCTCTGGAATCTGTCGGATGAGAAGCTTCGCGATCATCCGGATTACGACGCCGTTGCGGCCGAGTGCATCCCGCTGTTCCACGACGCCGAGATCTGGGACGCGATCAAGGGCCACATCACCGACCCGTCCGCGAAGGCGCGCCAGTCGACGACCGGCGAGATGCGCCGCTCCGACGGCTCGATCCTGACCTATGTGACCCAGCCGCTGCCTGATGGAAACACGCTGATTGCCTTTGCCGACGTCACTGCGACGCGTCGCGTGGAATCGGCCCTGCGTGAACGCGCCGAAGCTTTCGAGGCAGCCGACCGCCTGAAGACGGAATTTGTGCGCAACGTTTCCTACCAGCTGCGCTCGCCACTCACCGTCATCTTCGGTTATGCCGAGCTGCTGGAAACGCAGAAGAATGGTCAGCTGACGGAGCGCCAGCAGGACTATGTCGGCTCGATCCTCTCGGCATCGGACCACCTCTCGAAGCTGATCGAGAACATTCTCGACCTCGCCATGATCGAGGCGGGTCGCATGGATCTGGACCTCGAAGACGTCGACCTTGCCAAGGTGATCGAGGAAAGCATCGAGATGGTCGTCACCAAGGCGGAGGACACGGAGATCTCGGTACGCGCCGAGATCGAGGGCAAGCTCGGCATGATCCGCGCTGACGAACGCCGCATCCGCCAGATCCTGTTCAATCTCGTGTCCAACTCGCTCCGCTTCACCGATGCGGGCGGCGAAATCGTCGTGTCGGCCCAGCGCATGGGCGACATGGTCACCTTCTCGGTGCGCGACAATGGCCGGGGCCTGGAAGCGGAAAAGCGTGCGACCAGCTTCGACAGTTTCGTCTCGGGCGACCAGCGCGGTGCCGGGCTCGGCCTCGCGCTCGTCAAGCACTTCGTCGACCTGCATGGCGGCACGGTCGGCATGAAGCCGGTCGAGGGCGGCGGTCTGGAAGTGACCTGCTGGCTGCCGGCTCAGGCGTTGCGCACGGCCGCTGCCCAGCGCGAATTGCTGCTGACGGATTCCGTGTCGGCCTGACCGCTTACCAGTTGTTGCGGCCTTCCCAGGTCAGGAGACCCTGACGGGCGGATGTTCCGACGGTCGCGGATGCTTTAAAGCGGAGCGGATCCTGGACGGCGGTTTCTGCCGCGAGGCGCACCGGCACCGGGGGGGCTGTGTCATAGCGGAGCACCGGACCGGCAGTTTTCACGATAACGGGCTCCATCTGAAGCGGAGCGGGCATCGCTTCCGCCTCGACGATATCGACGGCGCCGCCAGCCAGTTCGTCGCTGAAGTTGCCCGGCAGGGGATCGGATACCGCGCCGCGCAACTCCGGAGCCGCCTGAGCGAAGGCGACAGACGGTGCGGCAAGGGCGATCAGGGCAAGGCAGGTGTGACGGATGGCAGACATGGAACCCTCAGGTGCGATGAGATACTCGCCCCTGAGGATGCATGTCGCGTGCCAGTGCGCCCTATTTGGTGAATTTGAGCAGGAAGCGGTCTGTCTTCCGCCGCACCGACGGGTCGAACACGTTAACTGCCAGGTCGTCTTCCGGATTGGCGAGGATGTCGCTTTCGGCGACCAGGGTGAGGCCGGCTTTCTCAGCCATGTCGATGATGATGGCCTTGTCGATCCGGTGTGTGTCACCGCCCGTCGTGGCGGGAGAGCCGGCGGGTGCCATATGGTCCAGGACGACGAATGAGCCGCCGGGCTTCAGCACGCGGGCGATTTCGGGGAACGTCCGGTCCGGATCGCCGAGGCTGAAGGCTTCGGCGCCCTCGGGCGTGTACCAGAGTTCATGGGGCCCCAGGAACCATGTGACCAGATCGGCCTCTTCAACGCCGATTTCGGAGAGGTTGTCGAAACCGCTCTCGACCGTCTGCACGTTCGCAAGGCGACCATCGACGCGTTTCGACACCGAATCTCCGAGGAAGGCCGCAAACGAAGCCGGGTTCTGCATGTAGACCGTGCCTTCGGGTCCGGCGACTTTCGAGAATAGCTCCGTATAGAAACCATTTCCCGCTTCCATCTCCACCACGGTCATGCCCGGCATGATCCCGGTGAAGGCCAGTACTTCGGCGGACTTGCGGGCGGGGTACATCTCATAGTCCTGCTCGGGCCGGTCATCCAGTCCGAACACGGATTCATAGTCGAACCCGCCGGGGGCGACCTTGGCGGAAGGGGGCTCCGACATTGAAGAGGCCGGGGCAGGGGTGGTGCAGGCTGCGAGCAGCATGCCTGCCAGTGCAAGTCCAAAATAGGGTTTCATCTCGTCATTCCTTCCGATCATGGCAGCGCGCTCAGGCGTCTGCGAGCAGCTTCTCGCTGATTTCCCAGAGCCGTTCGGCCCGCTCATCGTCGCACGCCCAGGCGCGCACATGTTCCCAGCGCTGGCTGGCATCCGTCGCCAGCGGCGCGATGTCGCAATCCTCGCAGTACACCCCGCCGCGATCGGCAAGGCGGGGATCGGTCGCGCACCAGACCGAGGTCGAGGCGCCCTGTTCGGGCGTCTTGAACATGGCCTGAACCTGCGGCGGGATGGTGCCGTCCGGGTTTTTCCAGCCGAGCGCCGCCATTTCCTCGTCGGTCAGGTGCCGTTGCAGCGGTGTGAAGATGCCGCCGGGGTGTACGGAGTAAGCGCGGATGCCGATGTCGCGCCCGCGCCGGTCGACGCCCAGCGCAAACAGGGCGTCCGCGGTCTTTGCCTGTCCATAGGCTTCCCATTTGTCATAGGGGCGCGTGTTGAAATTCGGGTCATCCCAGATGATGTCGGAGCGTGCATGGCCAATGGAGGAGAGCGCGACGAGGCGGGCGCCGTCGGTGCGCTGCATGGCCGGCGCCAGCGCAAGGCTCATTGCCATATGGCCAAGGTGATTGATGCCGAACTGGCTTTCCCAGCCGGGACCGACACGGGCAAGCGGGCAGGCCATGATGCCCGCATTGTTGATGAGAATGTCGAGGCCGCGGCCGGTCTCGTCGTATTCGCGCGTGAATTTTTCGACGCTGCGAAGGTCGGCAAGGTCCATTGCGGCGACTTCGATGTCGCCGGCCACTGCGGCCAGTGCTTCTGCGGCCATGTCGGGGCGGCGGGCCGGAACCGTGACGCGCGCGCCGGCACCTGCCAGCGCCCGGACGGTTTCGAGTCCGATGCCGGAATATCCACCGGTGACAATGGCATTCTTGCCGGAAAGGTCCGTGCCGGCGACGATTTCGGCCGCCGTGGACTTTCCGTGAAAGCCTGAGCCTATCGGAACCTGGTCTGTTGCTGCCATGTGTCCTGTCCTCCGGCTGTCTTTCGATTGGTGGGGATACTGCCCCGGCCCGGTGGGGGCGGCAAGGCAGGTTAAGAAAGCTTAAGCAGGCGCCTGCATGGACGCTGGGCGTGCCGGGTCTTATATCGGCTCAAGACCTGACTGATCGAAGGAGCCCTCCCATGCGCCGCCAGATCCTTGTTTCCCTTGCTGTTGCTGCCGTTGCGGCCATCCTGCCGGCAGCAGCGCAATCCTCGCGCGTCGAGCGCTCTCAGGCGGAAATCGCGTTTGAAAAAGCCGAAGTGAATTTCGCGGCAAAGCGGGATGCCCGGAAAGCGGCGGCGACGGCCTGCGCGGCAAAGGATTATGAGGCCTGCGTCAGCCAGGGCGACCTTTACCGGAAGGGCGAGGGCGGCGTGCAGGACTATGACCTTGCTGCGAAGGCCTACAATCGCGCCTGTGCGGGCGGGAATGGCGAAGGCTGCGCCTCGCTTGCCTATCTCACGTCACTCGGGCGCGGGGTCGAAACCAACCAGACCGAAGCACGCCGGCTTTACAAACTGTCCTGCGACTACGGCGAGACAAGCGGCTGTGCGGGCTATGGCAACATGGTGTTTACCGGCACGGGCGGTCCGAAAAATACGGCCGAGGGCGGCGAAGCGCTGCGCCAGTCCTGCGTCCAGGGCTACAAATGGGCCTGCACGCGGCTTCAGGAACTCGGCGGGTTCGATCCGAATGTCCCGTTTTCGGAACAGATGATGCGGCTTCGCGACCGCTGATCAGCCGGCGACCGGAGCAGGCTGGGCCGGTGCCGGCGCGGCCTGTGCAGGGTCGAGGCTTGCAGGCAGGTCAGCGGAGATCGACAGGTCCGCGGTCAGCTTCGCACCCTGGTCAACCCGGACCGACCGCGCCTTGACGGCGCCGGCCACCACGGCGCCGGTGCAGATTTCAAGGAACTCCGTCGCGAGGATGGTGCCGTCGAGTTCGCCATAAACCACGATCGTCGGCGCCTGCACGCGGCCTTCCACACGGCCACCAAGCTCGATGAACAGGGTATTCTGGCAGGTAATCTCCCCCGAGATACGGCCGGAAACGACGGTCTGCGCCGCAAAGTTCAGCTTCCCGTCGAGGTGTGTGCCTTTGAGGATCAGGTTCGCAGCGTCCCCTGACGCTGCGCGAACGGCGCCGGAGCGCCCCTTGTCAGTGTTACCCATCGCCCTCACTGCCCTTTGGCTGTTTTTCTGGCAGACTAATGCAGGGATCATGCCCGGGGAAGAGCGCGTGGTGAATTCGGACGAGCAAGACATGCCTGCCCCGGTTCCGCCGGACACTGGCCGCAAGCCTGCCGCCAGCGATTGGCAAGGTCGGGGAATGAGACATCGCGCCCCGATCCTTGCCGCCTGCCTTGCGCTCGCCGCCGCTTGCGGCGCGCCGGCACCGGAAAGCGAGGCGGTCGCCAGCCTGCTGGAGCCGGGCGCCGAAGGCATCGATATTTCCCATCACAATGGCCGGATCGACTGGGATCTGCTGGATACGGCCCCCATCGACTTCATTTACCTGAAAGCGACCGAAGGCGGCGACTGGAAGGATCCGGACTTCCAGCAGAACTGGCGGCAAGCCACCGGCCGCGGCTGGCTGGCGGGCGCTTATCATTTCTACCTCCTTTGCCGGGACGGCGAGACGCAGGCGGCGAATTTCATCCAGTCGGTCGAGGTGCGCGATGGCACGCTGCCTCCGGCAGTCGATCTCGAATACGCTCACAACTGCGCGCCTTCAGGCTCCAAAGATGCGGCGCGGGCGGAATTGCGGGTCTTCCTGGCCCGGCTGGAAGCGGAATACGGGCAGCGCCCCGTGCTCTACACCACGCCGGATTTCCATGCCGACTGGCTGGCCGGGGCGTTTGCGGACTACCCGGTCTGGATGCGCAGCCTGTCCGGGCCGCCGGAAGAGGGCGTCTTGATCTGGCAGTATTCGATGAAGGGAAGGGTGGCCGGAATAGAAGGCCCCGTAGACCTCAATCTCGTGCCCGTTCCCTGAAACGAAAATTGGGGCAGTCGGCAAAATCTCACCGATCGCTCTAAAGGAATGGAAAACCATATGTGCCAGAGTGGCTGTCATGATTGGGTGGTGGGACGTCCAGAAATGGCGCCGGATGGCGCTGGCAATCCTCTTGGGGATTGTCGGGGTGGCTTTGCCGGCCGCCGCGAAGGACAATGACCCGTTCCAGATCGGCCCGCGCCTGTGCGAACTGAGCGGGCGCGGCGACCTCGCGCCTGAGGAGGTGCTTGGCCTGTCCGGCAGCTTCCGGTGCGGCGATGAAGCCTTCCGTCAGGGATCGGATCATATCTGGCTGATCGCGGACATATCGGATCTGACAGGCGCGATGTCGAAGCCGGTCCTGCGCACGCGCCTTGGCCATCATGGCGACATCACGATCCATGTGGTGCTGGAAGACGGCACGACACGCACCCACACCTACAGCGGGCAGGACATCACGCAATACTGGCGAGCGCCCTCCAGCGTTGCGTTCCCGATTGACGAGCGTGGTTCCGCGCGGCCGGTGAAGGTCGTGATTGGCATCGACGCGCCATGGGACCTGCTGAATTTCACCGACATTGCAGTCCTCGATTCCTCTGTTGACCAGGCCCGGCATACTCATGCCGTGGTGTTGGCGGCCTTTTTCTGCGGCCTCTTGTTTGCGCCGCTGATCCTCAACGTGTTTTTCTACACGTTCCTGCGGCGCAAATTCATCCTGTATTATATCGGCATGATCGCCATGCTGCTGGTCTATTCCGTCCTCTGGTCGGGGCTTGTGTTTATGATGATGCCGGGCTTCGGCATCCTCACGCGCTCGGTCGTCGACCATCTGTTGCTGGGTGGGATCGTCTTCTCGGCCTGCCTGCTGGTCAGGGATCTCTGCGAGCCGGAAAAGCTGGGCCCGCGCTGGCGCACGGCCCTCATCATATCCGGCGCAATCCCGTTCTGCCTTGGCGTCTTCTTCATGGCGATGGCGCCGCGCTGGCCGTTTACAGCGTCCTACATCTATCACGGCGTCTTCATCCTGCCGTTCCTGTCCATGATCGGCGCCCTGTTGACGGCCTCGCTGCGGGGCAGCCGGTTTGCGCTGGCGCAGCTGATCGGCTGGACGCCCGCCTTCATCGTGATCGCCGGGCGCATCGCGCGCGGGCTTGGTCTCATCGGCAATATGGAATTCTTCGACACCGGCTTTTTCCCCTCCATCATGATAGATGTGGCGTTGACAGCGATCCTGGTGACAATCCGGGTGCGGATGCTCTGGCGGGAGAAGGACAGGGCGCTGGCCGACCAGGTCATGCTGCGCGAACTCGCCACCACCGACTCCCTGACCGGCCTGCTCAACCGCCGCGCATTCGAGGAGCATTTTGCCCAGGCCGCCGCTGTCAGTCTCGGCAAGGAGCAAGGGCTCTACCTGCTTGTCATCGACGTGGATTTCTTCAAGAGCGTCAACGACACCCATGGCCATGCAGTAGGCGACCGCGTGCTGGTCGAACTGGCGGGCGTGCTGCAGGCCTGTCGCGGCAGCCGTCAGACCGTGTCCCGTTTCGGCGGGGAAGAGTTCTGCATGCTGATCGAAGCCCGCTCGATCGAGGCTGCGCGCCAGGTCGCCGATGGCCTGCGCACCTGCGTCGCGGCCCACGACTTCGCCGAAGTCGGCCAGATTACGGTGTCGATCGGACTGATCCGGATCCAGCCTGAAAACCCCGCAGGGTTCCCGTCCTATTACAAGGCGGCGGATGCAGCCCTTTATGCTGCCAAGGCATCGGGCCGCAACAAATTGTGCGTGTCCGGCTGGATGCCTGCGGCAGTCCAGCTCAGCCACGCCAGATTGGCTGAAGGGGAAGAATGGGTGGTCAGGCAGAAGCGCGCCTGACCCTCCGCTGTTCCTAGTTGCGCGACTTGTCGACCAGACGGTCGTTCTGCGCCCAGTGCATCATGCCGCGCAGCTTCTCACCGACTTCTTCGATCGGGTGATTGTTCATGCGCTGGCGCATGGCGTGGAAGCCCGGTGCGCCGGCCTGGTTCTCGAGAACCCAGTTGCGCGCGAAGGTGCCGTTCTGGATGTCTTCCAGAACCTTCTTCATTTCCGCTTTCGTGGCGCTGTTTACGACGCGGGGGCCGGTGACGTATTCGCCGTACTCGGCGGTGTTGGAAATCGAGTAGTTCATGTTGGCGATGCCGCCCTCATAGATGAGGTCGACGATCAGCTTGGTCTCGTGCAGGCATTCGAAATAGGCCATTTCCGGCGCGTAGCCGGCCTCGACGAGGGTCTCGAAGCCTGCCTTGATCAGCTCGACGATGCCGCCGCACAGGACGGCCTGTTCGCCGAACAGGTCGGTCTCGGTCTCTTCACGGAAGCTGGTCTCGATGACGCCGGCGCGCGTGTTGCCGATGGCCTTGGAGTAGGAGAGGGCGACATCGCGCGCAGTGCCGGTGGCGTCCTGGTGGATGGCAACGAGGCCCGGCAGGCCGAAGCCCATCTGGTATTGCGCGCGCAGCGTGTGGCCAGGGCCTTTCGGGGCGGACAGCGACACGTCGACATCCGCGCGCGGACGGATGAGGCTGTAATGGATGTTGAAGCCGTGGCCGAACATGATGTGCTGGCCGGCACGCAGGTGCGGCTCGATTTCGTTGGCGTACAGCACGGCCTGCTTCTCGTCCGGGACGAGGATCATCAGCACGTCGGCCCATTTGGCGGCTTCGGCCGGCGTTACGACTTCAAGGCCCTGGGCTTCGGCTTTCTTGCGGCTGGACGAGCCTTCCTGCAGGGCGACCTTCACGTTCTTCACGCCGCTGTCGCGCATGTTCAGCACATGGGCGTGGCCCTGGCTGCCATAGCCGACAACTGCGACTTTCTTCTTCTGGATAAGGGAAAGATCTGCGTCCTGTTCGTAGTAGACTTTCATGGGCTTCTTTCGGCTCCGGCAAATGTTGGTTGTAGCGGGAAAAGGAGGGATCAGTCGGAGAGGCAGGACCAGCCGTCGCTGATATTGGCCACGCCGATAATCGTCTGGTTCAGCGTCCCGATCCGGTCGGTCTGGGCCGCATTGCGGGAGAAGGCGCGTTCGCCGTCCGCAGTCTGGACCGTCGTGACGACGTCGTGGGAATCGATCAGCAGCACGGAGCGGCGCGATCCGTCGGGATTGACCACCACTTCGACGCGCTCGGCATAGCCCGGCACGTCGGGCGAGGCGGCTTCGAGCAGGGCGATCGAAATGCGGCTTGTTACCTGATCGGACAGCATTATGCGCAGGCGGCAGACCGGCACGCGGTTCGCGCTGGCCATGTCGGCAGGCACCGAGCGCGCGTCCAGCATCATGACGCCATCGGTTTCGGTGACATCATAGACATAGACCGCACCGCTCAGCGATACGCCTGTGTCGACGATGCGCACGAGCGGCTCGTCATTGAAGTTGAACAGCGCCTGCGACCGGTTTGCGTAGATCGCCGCCCGGTCGATGTCGCACTGCAGCTGCGCACTGTCGGCTTCATCCGCGAGGGCAAGTGCCACGCCGGCAATCTTCGGCTTGCAGCTGTCCGGAATTTCCTGGGCCGCCGCCGGAAGGGCGAGCAGGGCCGCCAGACCTGTCAGGAGAACGAGATGCCTCATCCCTTTTCCTTTCCACGCTTGATCGACAATACGCCCGTCCGGCTGACTTCGACCAGTCCGAGGGGGCGCATCAGCTCGACGAACTGGCTGATCTTGTCGGAAGCACCGGTGAGCTCGAAGATGAAGCTCTCATTCGTCGTGTCGATCACATTCGCCCGGAATATCTGGGCGATGCGCAGCGCCTCGACGCGCTTCTCGCCGCTGCCGGCCACTTTCACCAGGGCAAGCTCACGCTCGATGCCGCGCTTGGAATTGGTGATGTCGATGACTTCGCCGACGGGCACGAGGCGCAGCAGCTGGGCCTCGATCTGCTCCAGGATGTGCGGCGTGCCCTGTGTGACGATGGTGATGCGCGACTGGTGCGAGCTGGAATCCACCTCGGCGACGGTCAGGCTGTCGATATTGTAGCCGCGGCCGGAAAACAGGCCGACCACGCGCGCCAGAACGCCCGGCTCGTTGTCGACCAGCACGGCCAGCGTGCGGCGCTCAACCTCCTCATCCTGATGGGAGAGGAAGTAGGCCGACTTCGGGCCGGCGGGTGCGGAAGGGGCCGAACCGTCGCTCATGATGCAGTTTCCGTTCGTTCCTCGTAAGGGGTGTGGTTCTCGATGGAGATGCCGGGACGGCGAGTCAAGAGTTGCTGGCGAAGCTCGCCGGAGCGCTGGCGGGCCTGGCTCTGATGGGTGCGCGTCTGCCCGGTATAGCGCCCGACAACCTGGTTCAGGCGCCGTGGATCGAGATGCGCCTGCAGTTCGGACACGATCAGGCGGCGGCAGTCGTCGATGAAGGCGGCGCTGTTCTCGCCTGTCGGCCCGCCATCGCGGGTCAGAGCGTTGATTTCGCAATGGACCCAGACCATCGCGTCGAGGATGGGCGGGCGCGAGCCGCGATAGGCGCCGTCCTTTTCGAGGCCTTTCTTGGTCTCGTCGACATTGGGGAAGAACATGCGGCCCCGGTCGATCAGCGTGGTCAGCGCGATCAGCGTCCCGGCCCGGGCGGTCTGGAAGGAGCCTTCATTGCCGTGCAGGTGGCGTGTGCGGGCCAGCATCGCAGCGCGCGCCAACACCTCGATGGCCGAAGCGCCCCAGTCAAGGCTGGCCGCATCGATGCTCTGGCGCAGCTGTTCGGTGCGCAGCTGGCGCTGCTTCTTCGTTTCCGCACTGGTCACGAAAGCGCCGATGACGGCCGCGATCGCCGACAGGACGGCAATGATCGTCCCGACGTTCTCTATCGCAAGCTGGACAAGGCCGTTGCCGGACATGCCGCTCCCCATCTTCCCGTACCTCGCTGGCCTGTCCGCCGGTCGTCAGACCAGCTTACGGCCGCTCTCTCCGATCTCGTTACCAGTTATCCGGCCGAGGATCATCTCGTTATGCGCAGAGCCCGACGGAATCATAGGCAGGCAGTTCTCGGTCCGCTCGACCCGGCAGTCGAACAGGACCGGCCCGTCATGATCAATCATTTCAAGGATCTTCGCGTCGAGTTCCTTCGGATCGTCGCAGCGGATGCCGTGGCCGCCCATGGCCTCGGCGAGCTTCACGAAATCCGGCAGGCTGGCCGAATAGGAGTGGGAATAGCGCTCGCCATGCAGCAATTCCTGCCACTGGCGGACCATGCCCATCCATTCATTGTTGAGGATCAAGACCTTGACCGGCAGGCGGTGCTGCACCGCGGTCGAGAGCTCCTGCAGCATCATCTGGATCGAGGCTTCGCCGGCGATGTCGATGACGAGCGCGTCCGGATGGGCGCACTGCACGCCGACCGCGGCCGGCAGGCCATAGCCCATGGTGCCGAGCCCGCCGGACGTCATCCAGTGGTTCGGCTGGTCGAAATGGAAGAACTGGGCCGCCCACATCTGGTGCTGGCCGACTTCCGTCGTGATGAAGACCTCGCGATCCTTCGTCAGCTCATACAGGCGCTCGATGGCGTATTGCGGCTTGATGACCTCGTCCGAAGCCTCATAGCCAAAGCAGTTGCGCGCCCGCCAGCCGTCGATCTCGGCCTTCCAGGCCTTGAGGTCGGGCTTCTTCGCGGCGCGGGTCTTCAGTGCCACCAGAAGGGCGTCGAGCGCGGCGGCGCAGTCGGCAACGATCGGCACATCGACGCGCACGATCTTGTTGATCGAGGAGGGGTCGATGTCGATGTGGATCTTCTTCGACACCGGCGAGAAGGCATCGACGCGGCCTGTCACCCGGTCGTCGAAGCGCGCGCCGACGCAGATCATCAGGTCGCAATCATGCATCGCATTGTTGGCTTCGAAGCTCCCATGCATGCCCACCATGCCCAACCAGTCCCTGTGGGAGGCAGGGAAGGCGCCGAGACCCATCAGGGTCGAGGTGACCGGGATGCCGGTCTCGGCCTGCAGCTTGCGCAGCAGTTCCGAGGCGCGCGGGCCGGAATTGACGACCCCGCCGCCGGTGTAGAGCACCGGGCGCTTCGCCTTGGAGATGAGGTCCGCCGCGGCTGCGATGGCTTCGGGCTGGGGCTGGATGCGGGGCGAATAGGTCGGCTTGTGGACGCCGTCCTTGCCGACATAGGTGCCGGTGGCGAACTGGACGTCTTTCGGAATGTCGATCACGACCGGGCCGGGGCGGCCGGACGTCGCGATGTGGAAGGCCTCATGGATGGTGCGGGCGAGCTGGTTCACATCCGTCACGAGGTAGTTGTGCTTGGCGCAGCTGCGGGTAATGCCGGTCGTGTCGGCTTCCTGGAAGGCGTCGGTGCCGATCAGGTGCGTCGGCACCTGGCCGGTGATGACGACTATGGGGATGGAATCCATCAGCGCGTCAGTGATCGGGGTGACCATATTGGTCGCGCCGGGACCGGACGTGACGAGGGCGACGCCGCATTTGCCCGTGGAGCGGGCATATCCCTCCGCTGCATGGCCTGCGCCCTGTTCGTGGCGCACCAGCACGTGCTGCAGCTCGGGCGCGCCGTGCAGGGCGTCATAGATCGGCAGGACCGCCCCGCCGGGATAGCCGAAGAGTACGTCGACGCCCTGTTCCCGGAGGGCTTCGATCACCATTTCGGCGCCGGTCATCGTGCGGGTCTGGGTCTTCGCTTTGGTCTTGACGGTCATCTGTCTTGCTCTGGCGTGTTTCAGTCTATTGTCGGCGTATTGCTGGAAAAGAAAAAGGGTCTCCGGAGAGACCCTTCTGTGCGCACACCCGTAACCGGCCCTGGTGCTTCCGGCTACGAGTGTCTTGTTACAAGTACCTCTGGCATGCGCACGCGCGTTTCCTCCAACGACAAGGATCAGGAATAATCTGCCTCCATCTCCCTGTCAATCTCCTTGTAGAGGGCAAGAATCACCCTGAGACGATCGGGCAATTCTGTTCCCGGAATCCGGGGCCAGAAGGGAAATTGTCTCCCGATCCAGGTGAATTGGCGTTTGGCATACCTTCTGGTGTCGCGTTTGGCGTTTTCCGCGGCCAGCTCGGCGCTGATTTCGCCGCGGGCAAACGCAGCAAGCCAGGGCATTCCGTGTGCCTTCATGGCGGGCAGTTCGGGGTCGAGGTCGCGCTCGATCAGGGCCCGCGCCTCGGCCATGGCGCCCTGCATCAGCATGCCTTCAAAGCGCCGGTCGATCTTGGAATAGAGCTTCGCCCGCGGCGGGGTGAGGGCAAAGCCCATCCATTCCTTGTCGAGGAGGACCGGCGGTTGGCGCTCGGTCTGGAAGTCCGAAATCGAGCGCCCGGTGGTCAGCCAGACCTCGTAAGCGCGCGCGAGGCGTTGCTTGTCGCCGGTGCCGAGGCGCTCGGCGGTTTCCGGATCGACCGGTTCCAGCCGCGCGCGCAGGCCCTCTGCGCCTTCGGCATCGGTGAGGTCACGGACCTCGGCGCGGATGTCCTCGGGGATCGGCGGGATGGACGAAAGGCCCTGCGTCAGCGCCAGCAGGTAGAGCCCCGTGCCGCCGACAAGGACCGCCGGCTTGTTCTTCTTCTGCAGGGCGCGGATGCGGCTGCGCGCTTCTTCCAGCCACTGGCCGGTGGAATAGCGCTCGGCGGCGTCGACATGGCCGAACAGGTGATGCGGCACGCCGCTCATCTCTTCTTCCGAGGGACGGGCCGAAATCACGGCGAGGTCACGATAGACCTGCATGGAGTCGGCATTGATGACCTCGCCGCCGACGCGCTTGGCAACGGCAATGGCGAGGGCGGTCTTGCCGCTGGCTGTGGGCCCGTGAATCAGGATCGCTGGGTGCATTCCCCTAGACGTAAGGGCTTGTCAGGCAAACGGAAACCCGTGAAGAGGCGTGAAACCATGGGAAAGCCGAGATGAGCCTCAGGATTGTCGCCGTCGCCGCGATGGATGCCGGAAAACTGGAAGGCGCGCTGGCGCCGGAACTGGGACAGGTTCCGCCGGCACAGGGGCTGGGCTCGGTCGATGGCCTTGTCGCGCTCGAATGGACGCTGCCGGGCAATGCGGAAACGGCTGCCCGCATCCGGGCCGGGATTGCGCGCAAGGGCGTCGCGGCGGATGTCGCCGTCCTGCCGCTTTCGGCAGGCAAGAAGCGCCTCCTGATCTCCGACATGGATTCCACCATTATCGGGCAGGAATGCCTTGACGAACTTGCCGATTTTGCGGGCCTGAAGGCCGAGGTTTCCGCCATTACCGAGCGCGCCATGCGCGGCGAACTCGATTTCGAGGGCGCGTTGACGACGCGGGTCGGCATGCTGAAAGGCCTCGGCCTCGATGCGCTGGAAAAAGCCTATCAGGAACGGATCACGCTGACGCCGGGCGCAAGAACGCTGGTCGAGACCATGAAAGCGGGGGGCGCCGAGACGGTTCTCGTTTCGGGCGGGTTTACCTTCTTCACGTCCAGAGTTGCTGCGGCTGCAGGCTTTGCCGCGCATCGCGGCAACACGCTGATCGACGACGGCGCAGCGCTGACGGGCGAGGTCGGCCGGCCGATCCTTGGCCGGGAAGCGAAACTCGCCGCGCTGGACGAGTTCGCCGCCGCCGCGGGCCTGACGCGGGCCGACGCGATTGCGATGGGCGACGGGGCGAACGACCTGGCCATGATCACGGCGGCAGGGCTCGGCATTGCCTATCGTGCCAAGCCGATCGTTGCCGCCGAGGCGCATGCCGCCATCGACCATACAGACCTGCGTGCAGCCCTCTTTTTCCAGGGGTACAGAGCGGACGAATTTGTAGGATAAGTCCGGCGCTCGCGCTCCGGAAAATCCTACGCAGAGGCTACGGGAAGGCTCCGGCCAGCGAAATTGTGGGAAAAATGGGGTAGGTGCGCCGGGTTATTCAACCCGCCTGAGTTGATGCCGGGTGCTGTCGGTGGCATCTTCCAGTTACACATTAGCATAGGTTGGGGCGATGCGAGGCAGGGTTCGTCGAGCAGCTTGATCAGCATATTTACCGCTGACGCCCGTGCTCGATGTTCTGTTCATTCTGGCGATTATCTTGCTGTGTTCGTGGTCTTTCGCACCACGAGAACAGGTAATCGGTCTCGAAGCAGATATGACGGAATGCTTGTGGGGTACGACTTGTGAGCGGATTACCGTGAGAATTAGTCAGGGCGACGAAATTTCGATGAATGGAGTGCGCGTTGACTCGAAGTCGCTCAAGACGTCCTTCGGAATGATCCGGACAGAGAATGCCGACCTGCCGATTTACATTGAAGCCGACCCGAAGGTGAAGACAGGCGCAATCATTCGGGTCAGAGATGCGCTCTACGACGCTGGGTATGCTAGGTACGAGGCCAATCTCGCTTTGGCGCCTTTTGGGGGTATCCTGTCCTGCCTTGTTTTGGATCGGCGAAAGTTCAAAGGAGCATTCCGCTTTGCCCGGCACTAATTGTTCGCGTGAGGATGGTGAGACATGCGTGTGTGGGCCGTGGCTGTAATCGCGACCGAAAGTCTAGCCTGGCTGGACTGCCAAGCGATTTAGCCCTCCACACTCAGGGCTCAATCACTGCTTCCGGCTCCGGGATCGGGATACCAACTTCCTTGAGGATCTCGCAGAACTCGACAAGCGGCCCATCCGCTTCCGGCTCGCAGCCGCCCGGCAGAGGGTGGCCGCGAGCGCGCAGCCAGTCGCAGGACTCGCCATTCTGAAAGAAGCAGCCAACCTGATACATGGACATCACCGCCTCATTGCGACCTTCGATATCATCGCTGCCGTCAGCCTTCTTGAAATCGTCGTCACCATGGCCCCGCCGGATCAGATCGCCCGCGCGCGGGCAGGCTTTGCCGAGGCCGGATGTGCAGGTCATGAAATAGAGCAGGGTTGCTGAATCGCTCTCGTCGCGCCGCTCAGCCGTTTCAGCGGCATGGAAGATGGCGTCCAGAAGCGCCGGCGGACCCACGAGCATATCCTGGTTCATGTATTTTTTCGCGGTCTTGTCGTCCGCGTAGAAGAGTTTGACGATCGCTTCCTGCGATGCCGGCACGAAACTGCTGTCCGGATAGGTCTCGATGAATTCGAGATAGGCATCGACCGTGTTGAGGCGCGAGGTTCTGAGATAATCGGCGTCTTCGCTGGGCAGGGACGGGCCGCTGGCGGGCGGGGCATCGCAGCCGGCAAAGCAGATGTCTTCTGTCAGGCCGTCGGCCGTGAAGGGCAGGGCGTTGCCGGGCCGGGCCGCTGACACTTCGCGCAAGGCAAGGGTAAACGCGCGGTCTGCCGAGAGGCCTTTCTGGCCGAGCCGTTTCGACAGCGCCCGCGAGAACAGGCCGTCATCGGGCGTCGTCGCGCCATCGGCCGTGGCAAAGGCGATGTAGAGGCCGCGCTTGCGGGGGATGCGCACCATGCCCTTGTCTGCGCTGCCGCCCTTTGACGAGGTGAAGGGCAGCGTGTTGCGGCAGGCGTCCGACACGATGAACACGGCTTTCGCATCGCTGGCGGCGAGCGCGTCGACGACGGCATTCACCGGCACGCCGAGGATGGGCAGCTGTTCCGCGCCGGTTACAGGCGTTTTCGCGGGGATGAGGTAATTCGCGCGCTGGCCGGACGATTCCGCCGATCCGCCATGGCCGGAATAATAGAAGAAGCCGACGGCTTCCGGGCCCGCGGCGCGCAGGTCCGAGGCGAGCCTGGCGACGGCGAGATTGATGTCCGTCTGGGTCGCATCGAGCACGACGCGGATATGTTCGGGTGCGAAGCCGGCCTGCACCAGGCCGTCGCGCATGTTCTGGACATCCTCATGCGGCAAGGCGAGGGGGCCGACTTCCGGTGGATAGTCCTCATTCCCGATCAGCAGGGCATAGCGCTCCTGCGCCCGCGCCATCAGGCTGAGGCAGGCGGCAAGGATCAGGCAGGCCAGGGCGCGCGGGAACATGGGATCCACCCTCCGGGTCTCAGGTCTCGCAGCCAGCCTAACCGCGTGAGGGGCAAACGCCAACAACTCCCCGCGGCCCCGTTTTGTTCCGGCCCTGAGGGAAAGTGGTTAATGGCGTCTTAATTGCAATTTCGCCTCCGAGGCGTGCGCCGCACGCATTTTGTATGTCGCAAGGTGAAACAGATGTCGAAAATTCGCGCGTTCCGGGAAACCCCGCAGAAAGCATGGTCGAATGACGAAACCGGCGCGGTCGCGGCGATTTACGCGGTTGCCATTGTTGCCCTGTTCGCCCTGGTGGGCATGACACTCGACTTTTCCCGCTCGGTCACCGAGCGCCAGGCGCTGCGCAATGCGCTCGACAGCGCCGCGCTGCTGGGCGCGAAGATGATGGAAGACGCCGGCAACAGCGACGCCGAGATCATCGCGGCGGCCTCGGCCCTGTTCGCCGAGAACCTTGCCGGCGCCCAGCCGGACCTGTCCTGCGCGGCCCCGGCCGTGAACGTGAACCGCACGACCTATCGCGTGGACGTGACGGCGAGCTGTGACCTGCCGACGAATTTCGCCGCACTGATCGGCACTGAAGAGGTGACGCTGGGCGCAAGCTCCGGCGCGCTGGCCAACATGACCCGTCTCGACGTGTCGCTGATGCTGGACGTCTCGGGCTCGATGGGCGGGGCGAAGCTTGCCGCTCTCAAATCGGCCGCCAAGGACGCCGCCGACATCCTGATCACGCCGTCCAGCGGCGGGCGCGTGCGCATGGCGTTCAACACCTATTCCACCTCGGTCAATGCCGGCCCCTATGCCGCAGCCGTCAAAGGGCCGTCCTATGTGCCGGGCCAGACGTGCGTGTCGGAACGCACCGGCGCGGCCGCGTTCAAGGACAAGGCGCCCGCGCCCGGCCGGTGGCTCGGCCATGACGCCTCGGCCTGCCCGGCAAGCTCCATCCTGCCGCTGACCGCCGACAAGGCCACGTTCAAGTCGGGTATCGACAGCCTCGTCGCGGGCGGCTCGACGGCGGGCCATCTGGGCGTCGCCTGGGCGTGGTACCTCATCGCGCCGGAATGGGACGCGATCTGGCCGGCCGCCTCGAAGCCGATGGCCTATGACGAACCGGAAGGCATCAAGGCCGTGATCCTGATGACCGACGGCCAGTTCAACATCCAGTATGAGAATGCGCAGGGTAATTCCGCGACGCAGGCGAAGAAAATGTGCCGCAAGATGCGCGATGAGGGCGTGGCCGTGTATGCGGTGGCCTTCCAGGCGCCGGGCTCCGCCAAGGCCGTGCTGAAGGACTGCACCGGCAATGACGACACGCGCTTCTTCGATGCGGCCGATGGCGACGAGCTGAAGCAGGCCTATGCCGACATCGCCAGCCAGCTGACGAACCTGCGCCTCGCCCAGTAGGGCCTATTTCAGGTCGATACTGAGGAACTGGTCGAACCAGCCGCTTTCGCCGCGGCGCTTGACGCGCAGGAGGGCGGGCTGGCCGGGATTGGCGCGGGCGGCTTTGACGAGGTCCAGCGTTTCGGTGACGGTCGAGACCTGTTCGAAATTGACCTCCACGATCACGTCGCCGCGCTGCAGGACGCCGAAGCCCGGCCCCCGGGCCGAGACGGACGTGACGACCACGCCCGAGACATCCTTCGGCACGCCGTAACGGCGGCGCAGGTCATCGTCGAGGCCGGAAAGGTCGGCGCCGAGGTCATTGTTCGTGGACGGCAGGTCCGGCAGGCTGGAGGCGGCATCGCCGCCCTCGTCTTCCTTCAGTTCGCCCATGGTGACGGTGAAGGTGCGCGTCTTGCCGTCGCGGATGAGGCTGACCGGCACCTGCTTGCCGATGGGCGTGTCGGTGATGACATGGGTCAGCTCGCGCACGCTGGTCACGGCCTTGCCGTCGAAGGAAAGGACGAGGTCGCCGACTTCCAGCTTCGCCTTGTCGGCCGGGCCGTCATCGGTGATGCGGGTGATGATGACACCGCCCTTGGCGCGCCCGCCATAAGCCTTGACGAGGTTTTCGTCCGCATCCTGAACGTTGACGCCGAACCATGAGCGGCGGATGCGGCCGGACTTGATCAGTTCACCCGAGATGCGGCGGACCAGGTTCGACGGCACCGAAAAGCCGATTCCGACCGAACCGCCGGTGGGCGAGATGATGGCGGTGTTCACGCCGACGACTTCGCCGCCGAGATTGAACAGCGGGCCGCCGGAATTGCCGCGGTTGATGGCGGCGTCGGTCTGGATGAAATCGTCGGAGCGCCCGGCATTGAGGTCTCTGTTCCGGGCCGAGATGATGCCGGCCGAGACCGATCCGCCGAAGCCGAACGGGTTGCCGATGGCGATGACCCAGTCGCCAACCTCGGCCCGGTCGCTGTCCGCGAAGCTGACAAAGGGCAGGGCGTTGGGCGATTTGACCTTCAGGACGGCCAGGTCGGTGTCGCGGTCGCGCCCGACCAGCACGGCGTCCAGCACGCGCCCGTCGGAGAAGTTGACCTCGATCTCGTCGGCATCCTCGATCACGTGATTGTTGGTGACGATGTAGCCGTCGGAACTGATGACGAAGCCGGAGCCGAGCGAGCCCTCGCGGCGGAAGCCGTCATCGTCGCGGCCGAAGAAATCGTTGAAGCGCTCCATGGGCGAGCCTTCGGGGAAGGTCGGCATGCCGTCGGGGGCGATCGTGTGCGAGGTGGAAATGTTCACCACGGCCGGCATCAGGCGCTTGGAAAGATCCCGGAAGCTCTGCGGCTGGGCTTTCTGGTCGATCCCCTCGACCGGGCGCGACAGGCTCTGCTGGGCGGCGGCCGGCAGGGCCGGAGCGGTCAGGGCCAGAATAAGGGCGGCAAGAGCCGTAAAACGCATGGGGACGCACTTCCTCTGCGGGCGGACAATGGCTTCAGTTTCGTAACAAACTAAGGCGCTTTGCAGGCAGGGCGCAACTGCTTCAGGCAAGCTGAACTGCAAGCCACAGGATACCAAGACCGACCGCCGCGCCGATCAGGCCCGCCATGGTCAGCTCGCGGGTCGACATCTGGGTCAGCAGCGCCGCCATGCGGCGCATGGCATCGGGGGCGATCGCGTAGACCGCCCCCTCTATCAAAAGCCACATGCCGAGACCGGCAAGCAGGATAAGGCCGAGGCTCATGGCCGGCGGCCTGTCTTACCTGCCACTGGTCTTGGCCGCGTCGATGAACTCGTCGCAAAGGCCCAGCTGGCTCGGGCTGACCACGATCTGCGTCTTCGTCGACAGCGAGCCTTCGCAGGCGATCAGGGCGCGCTGGAAGCGGAAGAATTCCGGATCCCGGCCATAAGCCGCCGCGTAGATCTCGTTGCGCTTGGCATCGCCTTCACCCCGGATTTCCTCCGATTTCTGGTTCGCCTCAGCGAGGATCACGGTGCGGTCGCGGTCGGCCTTGGCGCGGATGGCCTGGGCCTGCTTGTCACCATTGGCGCGGATCAGCTCGGCTTCCTGGTTCCGGGCCGCTTCCATGCGGCGGAACACCCGCTCCGACACGTCCTGCGGCAGGTCGGCCCGGCGGATGCGCACATCGATGATGTCGATGCCGCGTCCAGCAATGGATTCCGACAGGTTCTCGCGGATCGTATCCATCAGCACCGCCCGCTGGCCGGAGATGATCTCTTCGGGCAGCTTGTTGGCGAGCGCGTTCCGGATCGCCGTGTTGGTGAACTGCGAGAGCTGGTTCTCTGCCGTGCGCTGCGTCTGCAGGCGCTGGTAGAAGGCCAGCGGATCGGAGATCTGGTAGCGCACGAAGGCGTCCACGATCAGCTGTTCCTGGTTCGAGGCCAGCACTTCGATGTTCGGAATGTCGAGACCGATATTCCGCCGGTCATACTTGATGACGTTCTGCACGAAGGGCAGCTTCATCTTCAGGCCGGCCTCATTGGTGCCGGGTTCGTTATAGGCTTCCTTCGCCGCACCGACCTGCAGGACAAGCGCCTGTTCGGTCTGGTTGACGATGAAAAAGCTCTGCATGCCTGTGATAACCAGCGCGGCCACCACGATCAGGCCAAAGACTCCTAATCCCTTCATGGTCATTGTCCCTGTTGTCTGGTGGTGCTGCGCTGGGTGTCGAGCGGCAGGTAAGGCACCGCGCCGGAATTGGAATCCAGCACGATCTTGTCGGTGCTGCCGAGCACTTTCTGCATCGTTTCGAGATACATCCGCTCACGCGTCACCTGCGGGGCCTTGCGGTATTCGTCGAGAATGGCGTTGAAGCGCGAGGCTTCACCGGTTGCGTTCGCAACCACCTGTTCCCGGTAGGCTTCCGCGTTTTGGATCACCTGCTGGGCCTGGCCTTCGGCACGCGGGATGATGTCGTTCGCGTACTTGTTGGCTTCCTGGATGGTCTTTTCGGCGTCCTGGCCGGCATTGACCACGTCGATAAAGGCCTGGCGCACCTGCGCCGGGGCCGCCGCTTCCTGGATCTCCACGTTCTGCACCTGGATGCCGGCGCGATAGTCCGCCATCAGGGCCTGCAGCTGGGTCTTCACCTGGTCGGCGATCGTGCCCCGTCCCGTGGTGATGACATCGTCGAGCTTCGACTTGCCGACCACTTCGCGCATCACGCTCTCGGACGAGGCCTTCAGCAGTTCGGCGCCGTCATCCACGTTGAGGATGAAGTTTTCCGGATTGGACGGATCGTAGAACCAGAAGACCCGGAAGCGGACATCGACGATGTTCTCGTCGCCGGTCAGCATGAGGCCGTCGCCGGACCCGCCGCCGATTTCGGTCTGTTGCTGCTTCTCGGACGGCATGACGACATGCGTCTCGATCGGGGCGGGCAGGTGGAAATGCAGGCCGGGCGTGAAATTGGTCTGCCACTGGCCGAAGCGGAACACAGCGGCGCGCGAGCCTTCGTCAACGACCACGACACCGGTCGCCAGCCAGGCGAGCAGGGCGATGCCGCCCAGCACGAAAATGCCCAACGGGCCAAAATTCGGGCTGCCGCCGCCGCGGCGCCGGCCATTGCCGCCACCGCCGCCCGAGCGCTGGCGAAAGCGCTCCTGCATGCGTTTCATCTGTTCTTCGAGGTCTTTTCCGGCATTGCTGCCGCCGGACGGGCGTTTCCAGGGCGAATTTCCGTCCCCGTTTCCGTCGCCGCCGCCTCCGCCGCCCCAAGGGCCGCTACCTTTTGTCTTGTCATCCCAGGGCATGGCCCCTCCTGTTGCGAGTGTTCGCATCCATATAGGTGCTCTGCTAGATAAGTGCATGCCCTTTGCTGGGCTTCAAGGGAAAGAGGGTCGCGCCCATGTTCGGATCGAAGTCGAAAAACCGCCAGAAGCTGGCCGAAGCGGTCGATGCCGCGCTCGGATCGCCGGACTGGGTCGATTCGGTCAGCGTGGACGACAATGGCCGGGTGATCCTCGTGATTCGCGCCGATCCGGGCGATCCGGCGGCGGCCGAGGCCCTGCGGGTGTCGGCGGAAGGCAAGGTCGGGCTGGTCGACGGGGTGAAATCGGTGACGGCCGTGCTGACCGCGGAACGGGCGCCGGGGCAGGGCGGGGGCCATGCGCATTCCCATGCCCACGGGCACGCCCATGCGCACGATCATGCGCATGGCCATGACCACGGCCATGGCGGCAACCTCAGCCTCTCGCCCTCGCCGCCGCGGGGGGCTGCCGGCAAGGGCGGCCCGCGCGTGTCGGATGCGGCCCAGCAGCAGGGCGCGCCGCAGCGCCAGGAGGCCCGCATCCCGAAAGTGCCGGGTGTGTCCCGCATCCTGGTGGTGGCGAGCGGCAAGGGCGGGGTCGGCAAATCCACGGTCTCGGTCAATCTCGCCGTGGCGCTCGCCAAGACCGGCATGAAGGTCGGCCTGATGGATGCCGACATTTTCGGGCCCTCCATCCCCACCATGCTGGGCACCGTGGGCCAGGTGCCGGCGGCATCGCCGCGCAACAAGCTGGTGCCGCTCGAAGCGCACGGGCTGAAGAGCGTTTCCATCGGCAATCTGTCTGACCCCGACGCGCCGATGATCTGGCGCGGGCCGATCGTGATGTCGGCGATCACGCAGCTGCTGAACGATGCCGAATGGGGCACCGAGAAAGACCCGCTCGACATTCTCATCATCGACACGCCGCCCGGCACGGGCGACGCCCAGCTCACCATCGCCCAGCGCGTGCCGGTGACAGCGGCGATCATCGTGACGACGCCGCAGGAAGTGGCGCTGGCGGATGTGCGCCGCGGCGCGGCCATGTTCCACAAGACGGCGGTGCCGGTGATCGGCGTGGTCGAGACGATGAGCTATTTCACCGACCCGGCCGGCAACAAGCATTTCCTGATGGGCGAAGGCGGCGGCAAGCGCACGGCCGAGGCGCTGGGCCTGCCGCTGCTGGCGGAGATCCCGATGATCCAGGCGATCCGCGAAGGCGGCGATGCGGGCACGCCCGCCGCGATCAGCGACAAGGCGGTCGGCGAGGTGTTCCACGAGCTGGCCCACCGCGTGGCCATGGCCCTCGACGGGCTTGCCACCAAGGCACCGCCGGAAGTCGTGTTCGCGGACTAATCCAGCCGCGTGCGGTCGATCTTGTCGCTGCCGGCGGGGAGTTCGAACACCATGCCGTCCTCGCCGAGCACGATGGGGCCTTTATAGGCAGCGCCCGTGCCTTTCAGGAAGACCGGGTACAGCGCCCGGCTCGGCACGGCAGGAACGAGGTGGGAGAAGACCAGCATCTTCGCACCGGACTCCGTGGCGACTTCCGCGGCCGCGACCGGCGTCGTGTGATAGGAGGGGATGTCGTCCATGATCTGGGCGAGACGCGGCTGGCCGATTTCCTTGAGGCGTGCGCCGATCGTGGCAACCATTTCCTCGTTCAGGGCTTCGTGGACGAGAAGGTCCGTGCCCTGAGCGAGCGTCGTGAGCTTGGCATCCTTTGTGGTATCACCCGACAGCGTGACGGAGCGGCCCTTATAGTCGAAGCGGTAGCCGACGGCGGGCTCGACCGGCTCATGGCTGACCGGCACGGCGGTGACGGTGAGGCCGTCCTTCTCATAGACTTTCATGGCGCTGGTGCCGGTGTCGAAGGAGAAGGGCTTTGCGCCGGACCCTTCGGGCGGCACGACCGTCGGCCCGTGATGGGCGAGGCGGTAGGACGCGTCCCAGGCATAGGCCTGGTTGAACCCGTCCGCGACGAGGTCGACGCCTCTCGGGCCATAAAGGGCGAGCGGCTCTTGCGCGCCTCCGGCCGCCCAGTGCTGCAGCATGACTTCGCCGAGGCCGTCGATATGGTCGGAATGGAAATGCGTCAGGAACGCCGCCTCCACCTTGCCCCAGGGCAGGCCGAACTCGCCGAAGCGACGGCCGCTGCCTGCGCCCGCATCGACGATGAAGAGGCGGTCGCCCGCCGCCACGACGGTCATCGGTCCCGCGCGCATGGGGTCGGGCACCGGCGATCCGGTGCCCACCAGGATGACGGTCAACCCGTCAGGGAAGCCTTCGGTCACATCGCGGCCGACCTGCTTGGTCACGGCGGCCTTGAACAGGGCCCCGCCGATCTGTTCGGCAAACAGGGTGCGGACGATCACGCCGCCCAGCAGCAGGATCGCGATCAGGACGATAACAGGTTTCAGGATGCGCATGGGGGACGTCTCCGGTGATCAGGCGTTGAAGTTGAGTTTCAGGCCCGGTTCCGGCCAGCGGCATTTCACGAGATTTCCGGTGCCGGACAGCGTCACCCAGGCATCGCACATATCGTCGCCGCCGAAGGCAATATTGGTGACAAGCAGGTCGGGGAAGGCGATGTGGCTGTGCGCGCCTTCCGGCGTGATCGTGGTGATGCCGCCATTGAGAATGGTTGCCACACAGACATTCCCGGCCGCCGTCATGGCGAGGCTGTCGAAATATTGCAGACCCGGCATGGTGGCAACGACACGCCCGCCATTGAAGGGCGTTGCCGGCTTGATGACGCCGGGGCTTTCCAGGTCGAAGGCCCACATCTTTCCCGGCATCGTGTCGGCCATGTAGACGGTCTTCTCGTCGGGCGAGAGGCCGACGCCATTCGGGCTCGCATAATGGAAATCGAGTTCCTTCGCCGTGGTTGAGCCTTTGGCGAGGAAATACAGCCCGCCGAAATCGCGCTGGCGCGGATAGGTCTTGCCATGGTCGGTGAAGTAGAGGTTGCCGGCCTTGTCGAAGACGAGATCGTTGGGGCCTTTCAGCGGATTGCCGTCCACCGTGTCGAGCACGCGCTCGACCTTGTAGGTCGAGAGGTCCACCCGCTCGATGCGCCCGCCATCATAGTCGTCCGGGCAGTTGCCGGGGATCAGCAGGCCGTCGACTTCATGATACTGGAAGCCGCCATTGTTGCAGACCCAGAGCGCGCCGTCCGGCCCGATGGCAAGGCCGTTCGGGCCGCCGCCGGGCGTCGCGATGACTTCGGTCTTGTTGTCACCCCAGCAGCGCGTGATGCATTTCTTCTCGATCTCGACGACGATGACCGAGCCGTCGGCCATGACGACGGGGCCTTCCGGAAAGCGGAGACCGCTGGCGACTGTCTCGAATTGCATGTGTGTCCTCCCATTTTTTGCGATCACCCTAGGCATGGCCGCCGGGGCTTGCAACAGAGAGGCAGGGGGTCACGCTAGGTGAGGGCGGGGGTCCGGTCCATCTGCACGATGGTGAAGGCGTGGTCGTTGCCATCGCCGGCTTCGTGCGCTTCCAGCGTGGTCGTGGCCCAGTCCGCCGGTCTGACTTCCGGGAAACGCACGTCGCCCTCCGGAGCGGCATCGACTTCGGTCATGTAGATCCGGTCGGCATAGGACATGGCGGCATCGTAGATCGTCGCCCCGCCGATCACGAACACCTTGTCGGCGCCCTGGCGCTGGGCGATGGCGCGGGCGGTGTTGATGGCGGCGGCAAAGCTGGAATAGACGCGGGCGCCCGGCGCGGCATAGGTCCAGTCGCGGGTCAGCACGATGTTCTCGCGGCCCTTCAGCGGGCGGAAGGGCAGGCTTTCCCAGGTCTTGCGGCCCATCACGATCGGGCAGCCGAGCGTCGTCTTCTTGAAGAAGGCGAGATCGTCCTTCAGCCGCCAGGGAAGGTCGCCTTCACGGCCGATCACGTGGTTGCGGCCACGTGCGGCGATGAGGCAAACTTTGACGGTGTCTGGCATGGCGGATCGGACCTTCTGCGTAATTCCTGTTGCGATGAGCGCGCCGGCGCCCTTTAGTCTCCCCGATCCAGACATTTACCACGCCGTAATGCAAGGATTGCGAGTCGCTCGCATTACACTTTTAGCAGCCGTGTCAGGAAGTTCCGTGATAGATACGCTCATCTCCGTGCTGACCAACGGCCATGCCGAACAGATTTTGCCCGCACTCGTTGCATTGGCGCTGACTTTCGCGGCGATCTGGATGCTGCAGGGGCGCGGCTGGGCGCTGATCTATGTCGCACTGATTCCCTTCCTCAACTGGAGCTTCGGCGTCATTCCGGAATTCGAGGTGCTGGCCCCCGGCACGCCGGGCCTCTTCTCGCATGGCGTGTCGCTGCACCCGATGACAATTGTCACGGGCATGGTGTTTGTCGTGCGCGATTTCGTGCAGCGGGAAATGCACCACCGGGTGCTGGTCGTGATGGCGCTCGCGGTGGCCTGGTCGTTCTACTACGCCTGGCCGGTGATCGCGCTGGCGAGCGGTATTGCCTTCGCGATCTCCGAAGGCGTCGACTGGCTGATGTTCACCTTCACGAAGTACCGGCTGTCGACGCGCATCCTCTTGTCCAGCGCCTTTGCCGCGCCAGTGGATACGACCGTGTTCCTCTATGGCGCAGACCTCGCCAAGCAGATCGAGTTCGGGGCCGATCCCGGCAACTCGCTGCACATGTGGAACTGGATCGTGTTCGTCATCGGCAAGATGATCGGCGCACTTGTGGTGTCCGCCGTCATCCGCCGACGCGAAGACCTCGGCCTGACGAATCCGGCCGAGCTCTGAAGATCGCCTAGTCGTTCTTGACGGTCAGATCCTGCTTCGCGAGGAAGCCTGCGATACCGGCGCCGATCAGCGGCGCGACAAGGAACAGCCAGAGCTGGCCAAGCGCCTGCCCGCCGACAAACACGGCCGGGCCGAAGCTGCGCGCCGGGTTCACCGACACGCCGGTCACCTGGATGCCGACAATGTGGATCATCACCAGCGTCATGCCGATGGAGAGACCGGCAAAGCCCGCCGGGGCGCCCTTGGAGGTCGAGCCGAGGATGACGACGAGGAAGATGAAGGTCGCCACGACTTCGAACACAAAGGCGGCGGTCAGGCCGTATTCGCCGAGATAGCCATCTCCCCAGCCATTCTGGCCAAGGCCGTTGGTGGCAAGGTCATAGCCGGCTTTTCCGGACGCGATGAAGTAGAGAATGCCGGCCGCGACGAGGGCGCCGAGGAATTGCGCCGCCCAATAGGTCAGCATGTCCTTTGGTGTCATGCGTCCGGCAACAAAGGCGCCGAAGCTGACCGCCGGGTTGATGTGACAGCCGGAAATCGGCCCGATGCCATAGGCCATGGCCACGATGGACAGGCCGAAAGCGAAGGAAATGCCGAGCTGGCCGACGTCCCCGCCCGCCAGCACGGCAGAGCCGCAGCCGAACAGGACCAGCGTCAGCGTTCCGATGAATTCCGCGATAAAAACTTTCATGATGTACCTTCCCTGATAGGGGTTGCCGGATCTTGCGCCCGGTTGATGACGGGAGCGTGATGGAATTCTGCCCCTGCGGCAATGGCATTCGCGGTCTGGGTGAAAGGCGGCGTGAAAGCCCCGTCAGGCCTCTTCGATGAGCTGGCGGCCCTGGTTTCGGACATTTCCCACGGCCGGCCCGACCGGCCAGGCGTGCATCGCGTCCGTGGGGAAGGGCTCAAACAGGTCATGCACCTGTTTCGATGGCGCCATCAGCCAGCGGTCATAGTCTTTCGGGTCGAGGATCACCGGCATGCGCGTGTGCAGCCCGGCCATCAGGTCGTTCGGTTTCGTGGTGAGGATGGTGAAACTGTCCAGTTCCGATCCGTCGATCATCGCCCGGTCCCAGAGGCCGGCAAAGCAGAACCAGCGCCGGTTTCTGAGGCCGATGGCGTAGGGCGTCTTGCGCCCGGCGGGGCCGGTCCATTCATAGAAGCCGCTGGCCGGCACGAGGCAGCGCCGGTGGCGGAAAGCGCCGCGGAACGTGTTGGACTCCTCCAGTCCCTCGGCGCGGGCGTTGAAGGTGGAGAACTTCTTTTCCTTGAGCGGCTTGTGCCACCAGCTGGGCACGAGGCCCCACATGGCCGGGGCGAATTCCCGCGTCCCGGCCGGCACCGCCTCGCCTTCGGGCGCGAGCCTGACGATCGGGACATATTGGGTCGGGGCGATGTTATAGGCCGCCTCCGGCGGGCCGACCCCTTCTATGATATAGGTCGACAGGGCTGCATGGTATTCAGCCCAGGAGACTTCTTCCCTGAAAAAACGTCCGCACATGGGCGGAGACTAGGCGGGCGCGCCCGCCCTGCCAATCGGTGGCCCGTTTTGCCGCAAGCACGGGACTCTGCAAACCTAGGCGAACCCCTTATTGCTGCGGTGCAGGGCCGGTCCCAATCCGGCCAGCAGACAGATCACAGGAGCCGCCATGAGCATGGGTACCAAAGACTACGCCGCCATCACCTCGAACGTGAACAAGGGCATCAACGGCCTTTGCGAGACGGGGGTCAACAAGACCGTCGCCAATTTCAACGCGATGGCCAAAGGCGCGCTGGAAGACGGGGCCCTGTCGAAGAAGACCAAGGAGCTGATCGCCCTCGCCATCGGCGCGGCGAAACAGTGCGATGCCTGTATCGGCTTCCACACCAAGGCGCTGAAGCGGCTGGGCGCGACGGACGAGGAAGTCGCCGAAGCGCTCGGCATGGTCGTCTATATGGGCGGCGGACCGGGCCTGATGTACGCCGCAGACGCCTGGACGGCCTGGATGGCGTTGAAGGACTAAACCGCCGCCTTCTTATACAGCGACTGGCGCCTTGATATGGGCGTGGGCCTGATAGTTCTCGACCTTGAAGTCCTCATACTCCCAGCCGAACAGGTCAGTCTTGTCGGGGTTGAGGGTAATGGTCGGCAGGGGCAGGGGATCGCGCGAGAGCTGCAGCTTCGCCTGCTCGACATGGTTCAGGTAGAGATGCGCGTCGCCGAATGTGTGCACGAATTCGCCCGGCTTCAGCCCCGTCGCCCGCGCCATCATCAGGGTGAGCAGGGCATAGGACGCGATGTTGAAGGGCACGCCGAGGAAGATGTCGGCCGAGCGCTGGTATAGCTGGCAGTTCAGCTTCCCGTCCATGACATTGAACTGGAACAGGCAGTGGCAGGGCGGCAGGGCCATCTCGTTGACGTCGGCCGGGTTCCAGGCCGACACAATCAGGCGGCGCGAATTGGGATTTGTCCTGATTTCGTCCAGCACCCACTGGATCTGGTCGATCGTGCGCCCGTCCGGAGCGGCCCAGCTGCGCCATTGCTTGCCGTAGACCGGGCCAAGGTCGCCGTTCTCGTCGGCCCACTCGTCCCAGATGGAAACGCCGCGCTCTTTCAGCCAGGCGATATTGGTGTCGCCCCGCAGGAACCAGAGCAATTCGACGATAATCGACCTTAAGTGCAGCTTCTTGGTCGTAACCAGCGGAAACCCGTCCTCCAGGTTGAATCGGAGCTGTCTTCCGAACACGGCGCGCGTTCCCGTTCCGGTGCGGTCGGCGCGTTCGAAGCCGTTTTCGAGGGCGTCCTGCAAGAGGCACAGATATTGCTTCATGAAATTCTCGACGTTTCGATTCGGGTCAGGGACTCATACCACAGAGTGCCGGGCCGGGGCCAAGCAAAGGTCTCAGTTACCATCGAAACGACGCAAAATCAGGCGCACTGCGCCGGGGCCGGGGGGCCTTGTTAAGTATCCGGGCACCGATTGGTGAACCCGGCATTTCCCGATTCGGTCGACCTCGATCGAAAGCTGAAACGAGCCGTAAAAATTTCCTCCGCAAATGTCACCAGCGCCGGGCGATTTGTTCATACCCGGCCCAACAATGGGTGGTGCGTTTTATGGCGGACTTTAGGAAGAAGATCATCCGGCAGAAGGCCGGTTTCGCTCGCAACCAACGGGGCAATGTGACCATCATTTCGGCGGTCTCCATGTTCCCGATCCTCGCGATTTCGGGATTTGCCCTGGATTTCCGGACAACCCAGAACCGCAAGGACGATGTCCAGGCGGCGCTCGATGCGTCCGTGCTGGCAGCCGCCCGCGCGCTTCAGCAGGGCGAGAAGATCGAGGATGTGATCCAGGACGTCGCGGACGTCATGACCAAGATCACGAACGACCAGCAGATGGGCCTGACCTGCCGCGCAGACGGCGTGGTGATCCCCAACACCAAGGCGAGCGTGTTCGCCCGCTATGAATGCCAGCAGGACACCAGCCTGTCCGGCATGATGGGGGTCGAGGAGATGAGCTTCCATGTGGAGGCACGGGCCGTGTACGGAACCATCACCGATGGCTGTATCCTCGCCCTCGGGCCGGTGGCGCCGGAAGGCATCCGCGTGTCGGGCTCGGCCGACGTGAACACCGATGGCTGCAGCGTCGTCTCCAACGTGCGCGGGCCGTACAGCGTCACGGTGAGCGGCTCCGGCAAGCTCGAAGCCAGCTGTGTGCATGCGGCCGGCGACATTGGCGACCTCGGCGCGATCACCACCACGGTGTGCCCCTCGCCAGTGCCGAATGACGGACGCATCCGCGATCCCTATGAGGACATTGAAGTCACTGCGAACGTCTCTGCGATGCCATGCCAGAAGGCCGAGAAGATCAACAAGACGACGTATCGCCTGCCGGCCGGCCGCTATTGCGGCACCGACGTCAAGATGAACGATACGGTCCTGCTGGACGATGGCGGCGTCTACTATTTCGACGGGGTCGACATCGACCTGCATTCCAGCGGCGCCTCGCTGACCGGCACGAATGTCACCCTGGTCTTCATGAATGGCGGCGAGTTTTCCAACGCCAATGGCGGCACGGTGAACCTGTCGGCGCCGACGGAAGGCTATTGGACAGGTATCCTCATGTATGGCGACCGCGATACGACGCCGCCCTTCGCCGACATGAAAATTTCCGGCAATATCGCCTCGACCCTGACCGGCGCGCTGTATTTCCCGGAAACCGACATCGAGTTCCGCGGCACGTCCGACGCGACCGACGGCTGCACGCAGATCGTCGCCCGCTCGGTCGATTTCGGCGGCGACTCGAATTTGCGTTCGAAGTGCGAGTTCACCGGTGTGCGCGCCTTCGGTCCGAACAAGAATATCTATCTCGAGCTCTGATCGTCCCCCACGGTCAGGCCAGGGCAGGAAGCCCCTGGTTAAGGCGGCCTTTCCGGCTGGGTAAGAATTTCGAACCTGCCGGGAAGGCCGCATCAATGTTCAGGGTGGAAAATGGGCACGGGTTGGATAGGTGGCCGGTTAGACGGATGGCACGCGCGCTGTTCAGGCAAATCGCAAAGACGGTTCCGGCGCTGGCAAGGCGCTGGAGCGTGCAGACCCACGCCAACATTTCCGTTCTGATGGCCTTTGTCGTGACCGCGGTGCTCGGTCTTGCCGGGGTCGCGCTCGATCTCGAATTCACGATCCGCCAGAAGAACAAGGTCCAGTTCGCGCTCGACTCCGCCGTGCTCGCCGGCGCGCTCGACCGCCAGAAGGGCAGCCCCGACGAAGCCGTCATCCAGGAAGTGCGCGCCTATGCGAGTTCCCTGATCGACACGGCCGGCGGCGACCTTGCCTGCGGCGAGATCGGCGTGCAGTTCGACGAGGCGAGCGAAGACCTCCGCGCGTCGGTCAGCTGCGTCCAGCCGACTTTCATCACCTCGCTGATCGGGCATGACGACCTGACGTTCTCGGTCGCGTCGACCTCGACCTATTCCATCGGCAAGGTGGACGTGGCGTTCGTGTTCGACGTGTCGGGATCGATGAATTCCTATAATCGTCTCGGCCTCCTCAAGACGGCGGCCGGCGCGGCCTTTGACGAATTGCTGCCGGATGGCGAGGCGGGCATCGACAGCGCGCTGCGCGTCGCCGTCACCACCTACAACAATGCCGTCAACGCCGGGCCGTATACGAATGCCGTGACCGATGCCGTCACGCTCGCGGCGGAGTCGACCAATTCGGACGCGCAGGCCAACTACAACGCCTATAATGGCAAGCGGATGTACGACTCCGCCACGGGTGAGCGCTTCTTCTACTACCAGACCGGCACCTGCCTCGACAGCGGCACCTGCGACCGCCGCTCGAACTGGGACTGGGATCCGGCCCGGCGCGCATTCGATGATGTCAGCGTCGACCAGACCTGCGTCTATGAGCGCACGGGCGCGCAGGCCTCGACCGATGCGGCGCCGGGCTCTCTCGCCTGGATCGGCATGGGCAATCCGGACTGGAATTTCGGAACGAGCGACCGCAACAAGTATGATGGCTGGATGGAAGTCGCCTATGGCGGCGCGGACGCCACATCCAAGGGCGCGTTCAGAAATGATTTTGCGCGCTGCGAATCTTCGAGCCCTGTTCCGCTCACGGACAACAAGGCCGAACTGAAAGCCTATGTGAACAGCCTCACTGCCAGCGGCGGGACGGCGGGTCATCTCGGCATCGCCTGGGGCTGGTACCTTATTTCGCCGAGCTGGTCGTCGATCTGGCCGGAAGCCTCGACGCCCTGGAACTATGACGAGCCGAACTCGATGAAGGTCGTCGTGCTGATGACCGATGGCGATTTCAACTCGTCCCATCCCGATGCGCTGAAGGGGTCGTTCGGACAGGCCATGGACCTCTGCGATGCGATGAAGGCGGCGCCCTCGAATGTCGAGGTCTACACGGTCGGCTTCCAGGTTCCGGACAGCGTGCAGCGCACCGGCGACGGCCGGACCATCCTCGAATACTGCGCGACCGATGCGAGCCATGCCTTCGCGGCGGCGGATGGCGACCAGCTGCTCGACGTCTATAAGGAAATCGCGCACCGGATCTCCCTGCTTCGCATCAAGGATTAAGGCTCAGTCCCCGGACGAAATCGTCCCGCCATCGACCCTGAGGCATTGCGCCCGGTCGCCGAAGGCCTCGAACAGGAATTTCTCCGTCCCCGTCAGCCAGGCCTGTCCGCCAAGGGCTGCCAGCTCGTCGAACAGCGCTGCCCTTCGGTCGGGGTCGAGATGCGCGGCGGCTTCGTCCAGCAGGAGCAGGGGCGGCGGCCCGTCGCGCTCGGCTTTCAGCGCTGTCGCAGACGCGAGGATGAGGCCGATCAGCAGCGCCTTCTGCTGGCCCGTCGAGGCGTCTTTCGCGGGCGCGCCGGTCGGGCGGTGGATGACGGCAAGGTCGGAGCGGTGGGGCCCGTCAATGGTGCGCCCGGCCGCCATGTCGCGCCGGCGCGTGGTGCGGTAGGTCTCGACCAGCAGGTCGAAGATATGGCGGAAATCCTCACCCTTTACGGCCGCAGATTCGGCAGCCCCTTCCAATGAAACGTCCGCCTTCGGAAAATGACCTTCCGGACGCGCCTCGATGGCCGCCTGCAGCAACTCGATCACCTGCGCGCGGTTGATCGCGATTTCGGCGCCGCTTTCGGCGAGCTTCACTTCGATGGAGTCGGCCCAGGCCGGGTCAACATGGCCGCGCTCCAGCAGGGCATTGCGTTCCCGCATCGCGCGCTCATAGCGGCTTGAGGCGGTCGCGTGCGACGGGATGTGGGCGAGGACCAGCCGGTCGAAGAAGCGCCGCCGGTCGCTGGCGCTGCCGCGGAACACGCCATCCATGTTCGGCGTCAGCCAGACGATGCGGATGAGATCGGCAAGGTCGGTCGCCGTGGCCGGTGCCCCGTCGATGCGCACGACGCGCTTGGCACTGCCGCCGGACGTGTCGAGCGTGACGCCCACCTTGCGCTCATCGGCGAGCGTCGCGGCGACCGTCCAGCCTGTGCTCGTGCCTGTGCGCGACATTTCCGGAAGGGTGGATGAGCGAAGCCCGCGTCCTGGCCCGAGCTGGCTGACGGCTTCCAGCAGATTGGTCTTGCCCGCACCATTGGCGCCATAGAGGCAGACATGCCGGCCATCCAGCGGCAACACCAGCGACGCATAATTGCGGAAGTCGGTGAGCGACAGTCTCGTAAGCGCGGTCATGTCGTCCTGCGGGTCGCCCCGCCTTCGGTTACACCCGGAGCGGCATCAGCACGTAGCGGGCGGAGTCGTCCGACGGGTCCAGCACGAGGGCGGGGGAGGCGGGGTCGTTGAACATGAACTCCGCATCCGGCGCTTCGATCTGGGCGGCGATGTCGAGCAGGTATTTGGCGTTGAAGCCGATCTCCATCGGGTCGGCGCCATACTCGGCCTCCAGCTCTTCATTGCCGACGCCGGTTTCGGCATGGTTCACCGCAAGCGTCAGCTTGCCCTCGCCGAGCGACAGTTTCACCGAGCGCGAACGTTCCGCCGACACGGTGGCGACGCGGTCGACAGCGGCCTCGAAGGCCTTGTTGTCGATGGTCAGCTTCTTGTCGTTCCCTTTCGGGATGACGCGGCCATAGTCCGGGAACGAGCCGTCGATCAGCTTGGAGGTCAGCGTGGCGCGGCCGGCGCGCACGACGATCTTGGTGTCGGAGACTTCCACGTCGACCGGGCCATCCAGCCCGTCGACCAGGCGGCGGGCTTCGCCGACAGCCTTGCGCGGCACGATGACGCCGGGCAGGTCTTCCGCGCCTTTCGGGGCCTTCACCTCGGCCAGGGCGAGGCGGTGTCCGTCGGTCGCGACGGCGCGCAGCACCGGCTTGCCGTCGTCATTCGTCGTGCCGTGCAGGTAGACGCCGTTCAGGTAATAGCGGGTCTCTTCGGTCGAGATGGCAAAGCGCGTCTTGTCGATCAGGCGTGCGAAATCCTTGGCGTCGAGCGTGAAGCTGGTCGCGCCATCGTCGACCGCCATGGTCTGGAAGTCGGACGCGGGCAGGGTCGGCAGTTCGAAATGCGAGCGCCCGGCGGTGATGGAGAGCCGCTGGTTCTCGGGCTGCAGTTCCAGCTCGACCTCGGCACCTGCGGGGAGCTTGCGCACCACGTCGAACAGCGTGCCCGCCGGGGCGGTCACGGCGCCTTCGCGGGAGACTTTCGCCGCCGCGCTGTCCACGGCCTCGATGTCGAGGTCGGTCGCGGTCAGGCGCAACTCGCCCTTTTTGGCTTGAAGCAGGACGTTTGACAGGATCGGGATGGTGTTCCGCCGCTCGACCACGTTCTGCACATGGGACAGTGCGTTGAGCAGGTCGCCGCGTTCAATCGTCAGTTTCATCTTCGTCTGGTCCATCCATCCCGGCCGGTGATGCCCCCGGCCGCTCAATCTTGTCCTGTTTCCGGCTGGTTCCCGATGGAGGCCCCACCGGAAGAATCAGCCCACTTCCTTGCGGAAGCGGGCTGCAGACACTTAAACATCCGCGCGCAAAAGCCAAGCTCTGATCGCGGCGACCCTTGTTGGCCAGGCCTTAATGATTGCCCGTAGCGAGCAATTCCTGGATCGCGCAGGAGACTTTCGCGATGTCCGTCACCAGTTCGGCGTCTTTCTGCATCTCCCGGGCGATTTTCCGGTGGGCGTACAGGATCGTGGTGTGATCGCGGCGGCCGAAGGCGCGCCCGATCTGGGGCAGGGATTTGCGGGTCTGTTCCCGGCACAGATACATGGCGATCTGGCGCGGATAGACCACGGCGCGTGCCTTGGACGGGCTTTCGAGGTCAGCCTTGGAGACGTTAAACACCTTCATGGCGGCTTTCTTGACGAGTTCGATCGAAGGCACGCGGATTTCTCCTTCCATGCGGCGGATCACACGGTCCACCATGTCGGCCGTGGGGACGAGTTCGCCGAAGCCGGCTTCGGTAAACAGGTTCCACACGGCGCCGGTCAGTTCGCGGCCGGGGCCGCGGATTCCGGTCTGGATGCGGTCGACCAGCGCCTCGTCCAGCACGAAGCCCGGATTGTCGACTTCGATGTGCGCGGCGAGGCGGCGCACGATTTCCCGGCGCATGTCCTGCTCCGGCAGCTCCACCTCGGCGACGGTCGCGCCTTTCAGCTCGCTCATCATCCGGGCCGAGAAGCCGGCGAGTTCGCCGGGCGTCTTGTCGGCGGCCAGGACAACGTTGCCGCCCTTGGTGATGACTTCGCGGATGTTCTGGAACAGCTCCGTCTCCGTGCCGGGCTTGCCGGCGATGCGGTGCAGGTCGTCGATCAGCAGAATGTCGGCGGCGCGCAGGCGGCGCTTCAGGGCGCTCGTGTCCTTCGCCTTCACGCCGTCGGTATAAGCGGAGAGGAATTCCTCAGCCGTCAGGTAGACGATCGTGGCGCCGGAATTGTTGAGCGCGGCGCGGTGGCGCAGGGCATGCAGGATGTGCGTCTTGCCCGTGCCCTGAAGGCCCGCGATCAGGTGCATCTGCGTGCCCACCGGCAGGCCGTCGGCGACGCGCTTGGCGAGCGTCACGGCGATACGGTTGGACTCGCCGGTGACCAGCGTGTCGAAGCTCATCTCCGGAGCGCCGGATGCGACGCCTGTCGTCGTGCCGCCGCTATTGTTGCCGCCATCGCCGGCGCCGGCCGCTGCAGGGGCGGGTGCAACGTCTTCTGCGGTCTCCGACCACGGATCGACGTCGAGGTCGCGCAGCAGCGGATCGCCGGCGCGATCCTTCCAGCAGACGAGCTGGATGCTGCGGCGCGCATCATCATGCTCGCGCCAGACGCGCTGGATGGCGTGCCGGTGGTCGGCAGCGACGCGGTCATAGGACAGCTTGTCGCGCGCGGCGATGACGATGCGGCCATCGATTTCAGCCACCAGCTTCAGGTCTTCGATCCAGCGGGCGAAGTCAGCGGCGCTGACGATGCCCTGAAGATGCCCGCGCACCTCGGTCCAGATGTCCTGGCCGGGCCGCTTTGCGATCTTCTTGCTGGTGCCTGACTCTACGGTTTCTGGAGTGTCAAAGAGTGTCTTTCGGTCCATGCCGAGCCCCATTTTTTTGTTATGTCGTACAGTCAGCCAATCGGCACGCAACGTCCCACCCAGTCACCCGAACTGGCCCCGTAAATACTCCGCACAGGGACGTTATCTCTTGGCTGAGTTCAAATTACCGGGACGGTGTTTTTTACACAAGTGCATCTTTTTTCTGACAGCCGTGAATGGGCGGTTGACTCTTCCTTAACCATGCCCGCCCGGTGCGTAAGCGTTTGAAATCTACGCCAAAAAAAATATGCAGAAGAGGTGTGAGTGAGTCATTCGACACAAATGTTCACATCTGTTCTGTCAACAAGGAATCTACGAAATTGGCTGTGAAATTCGGCCAAATTCCTGCCATGCGACACTGTGTGTATACCACAAGACACGCAGCCTGCCTATTCGCACATAAAGCGAAAACGCTGCCTTGCAGATTCGCAGTTCTGGAGGTTTTCGCGATGCTTGCGTGACAATTTTTTGGGCGCCGTCAACGTGCGGCCAAAGTCGCGCGGCGCCGTGTCGCGCGACATCCTGACGGGGCAATGACGGGCCATTTCCGGGCATCAAAAAACCCGCCTGGCGTCGGCCGGGCGGGTCTTTGATTTTGTGCCTGTGACCGGGCTGGCCGGAGGCTTATGCCATCGCCTTCACGCGGGCGGCCAGACGCGAAACCTTGCGGGCCGACGTGTTCTTGTGGATCACGCCCTTGGTGGCTGCACGCATGATTTCCGGCTGGGCGGCCTTGAGGGCGTCGGCAGCGGCCGACTTGTCGCCCGAAGCGATGGCTTCCTCGACCTTGCGGACGAAGGTACGCATGCGCGACCGGCGGGCCTTGTTGACCTCGGTGCGGCGCTCGATCTTGCGAACCATCTTCTTGGCAGAACGGGTATTAGCCATGTCAAACTCCTGATGCCCGAGGGAGGCCCCTCAGGCTGAAGGCGCGGGAATACATAAAGGCCGTAGGGGCGTCAACCGGAGAGTCCCGCTGGAAACCGGAAAAATGCACCTTGCTCCGCGCCGGTCCTAACGGTCGCGGAAATGGGCGGCCCGCTTTTCGATATAGGCCGCCATGCCCTCTTTCTGGTCTTCGGTCGAGAACAGGGACTGGAACATGCGCCGTTCGAACTGGATGCCCTGCGACAGCGGGGTTTCGAAGGCATAATTGACCGCTTCCTTGGTCATCATGGCGCCGGCCATGGGCATGGAGGCGATGGTGCGGGCCAGCTCCCGGGCTTCGGTCATCAGGTCGTCGGCCTTGACCACGCGGGAAACGAGCCCGCTGCGCTCGGCCTCGACGGCGTCCATCATGCGGCCGGTCAGGCAGAGTTCCATGGCCTTGGACTTGCCGATGGCGCGGGCCAGGCGCTGGGTGCCGCCGGCGCCGGGCATCACGCCAAGGCGCACTTCCGGCTGGCCGAAGCGGGCGGTGTCGGCCGCCAGGATAATGTCGCACATCAGGGCGAGCTCACAGCCGCCGCCGACAGCATAGCCCGAAACGGCCGCGATGATCGGCTTGCGCAGGCGGGCCGCGCGCTCCCAGTTGCGGGAGATGAAGTCTTCATAATAGGATTCCGGGAAGGTCTTATCCCTGATTTCCTTGACGTCGGCGCCGCCGGAAAAGGCCTTCTTGCCGCCGGTCAGGATCACGCAGCCGATCTTGTCATCGGCTTCGCAGCGGTCGAGCGCGTCGGTCAGGTCGTTCATCATCGCCTCGCACAGCGCATTCAGCGCGTCCGGGCGGTTCATCTGGATCACGGCAACGCCGGTATCCTCGTCGAATTCTGTGAGCAGGGTGGCGTAGGACATTGGAAGGGGAACCTTTCGGATGCCGCCGCGCGCCGGATCGGGCTCGCAAGGCGGACAGTGTCGGGTCTTATGGTTAAGGGGATGTTTGCGGGACGCGGCCGGGATCTGATTGGGGCGCGGTGTTAACCTTTGATGACACGAACGTCATGTTCGTCTCGAGGCGCGCGCTATACGCCCGCGGGCAAGTCTTGTCACTATGTTGAGTCAGGGCGGTCATGCGGCCGTTAACTGCATGCCCTGTGGCGGACCGGACTCTGCCTCTATATGGAAGGGCGATGAGCGATACGTCCTTCCCCCCGCAAGACCCCGAACGCAACCGGCTGACCGGGCGGCTGGCCCGCACGGCGAAGGTAGGGGCGAACCTCTCCGGCGCGGGCCTGACCTTTGCGGCGCAGAGCCTGTTCGGCGGTGAGCAGGGGGACGAAAAGATTGCCCGCGCGCTCGCGGCAGCGCTCGGCAAGTCCAAGGGGCCGCTGATGAAGGTGGCGCAGATGCTGTCCACCGTGCCGGACCTGTTGCCTGCCGAATACGCGGCCGAGTTCGCCCAGCTGCAGGCCGAGGCGCCGGCGATGGGCTGGCCCTTTGTCCGCCGCCGCATGCGGGCGGAGCTGGGCGCGGACTGGCAGGGCAAGTTTGCGGAATTCGGTCACGAGGCCTCCCATGCCGCCTCGCTGGGGCAGGTGCATGCCGCGACGCTTCACGATGGGCGCAGGGTCGCCTGCAAGCTGCAATATCCGGACATGGCAAGCGCGGTGGAATCCGATGTCGGCCAGCTGAAGACCGTGCTCGGCCTGTTCAAGCGCATGGACGGCTCGATCGACCCGACCGCCATGGTGGAGGAAATCGCCGACCGCCTGCGCGAGGAACTCGACTATGCCCGCGAGGGCAAGCACATGCGCCTCTACCGGGACATGCTGTCAGGCTATGATTTCGTGCAGGTGCCGGACCTGATCGAAGACCTCTCCACCGACCGGCTGCTAACCATGAGCTGGCTCAGCGGCGCGCGCCTCACCGCCTTCGAGGACGCCCCGCAGGAGACCCGCAACCGGATCGCCGAAATGCTGTTCTGGACCTGGTGGGGCCCGTTCAACTCCCACGCGGTCATCCATGGCGACCCGCATCTCGGCAACTATCAGGTCACCGGCGAGGGGACAGGCCTCAACCTGCTCGACTTCGGCTGCATCCGCATCTTCCCGCCGGGCTTTGTCGAAGGCGTGGTGGATCTCTACCGCGCCATCCTCGCCGACGATTTCGATGCGAGTTTTGCCGCGTATGAGAAATGGGGCTTCGTGGGCCTCTCGAAGGAACTGGTCGAAGTGCTGAACATCTGGGCGCGCTTCATCTATGGCCCGCTGCTGGATGACCGCGTGCGCAGCGTCGCCGACGGCGTGACGCCCGGCGAATATGGCCGCAAGGAAGCCATGTCCGTCCGCAAGCTGCTGCGCGAAAAGGGGCCGGTGAAGGTCCCCCGCGAATTCGTCTTCATGGACCGCGCCGCCATCGGCCTCGGCGCCGCCTATCTCCGCCTGCATGCGGAGCTGAACTTCTACAAGCTGTTCAATGAGAGCCTTGAGGGCTTCTCGGTGGAGGCGGTGGCGAAGCGGCAGGCGGACGCGCTGGAGAGGGTAGGGCTGGGATAAGCCCTCTCCTCCCACGCGCCCCTTGACCCCTCTCCCTTCAGGGAGAGGAGGGGCCCGCCGCCGAAGGCGGTGGGAGGTGAGGGCTTTTAATTCATCTTGAATTTTATCGGGATCGACTTCGGCCCGCTCACGAAATTCGCCTGCACGCGCGTCGGCGTGCCCGCAAGCTCCACCGACTGGAGCCGCGGCAGCAGCTCTTCCCAAAGCACGCGCATTTCCATCCGTCCCAGATGCTGGCCAAGGCAGACATGCGCGCCATAGCCGAAGGCGACATGCTTGTTGGGAGAGCGGTCCACCTTGAACGTGTACGGATCGTCGAACACGTCCTCGTCGCGGTTACCTGACGGGTAGGAGAGGAACAGCCAGTCGTTCTTCTTTATCTGCTTGCCGGCAACTTCCGTGTCGGCCGTCGCGGTGCGCATGAAGTGCTTCACCGGCGTTTCCCAGCGGATGGATTCCTCCACCATGGACGGGATCAGTGACAGGTCGTCCTTCACCTTGCGGAACTGGTCGGGGTTCTCGGCGAGCGCCCAGAGCGCGCCGGCCGTGGTGTTTGACGTCGTGTCATGCCCGGCCGTCGCCGCGATGATGTAATAGGACATCGCTTCGAGATGGCCGAGCGGCTGGCCGTAGACGGCGCCATTGGCGATCACGCTCGCAAGATCCTCGCGCGGGTTCTTGCGGCGGTCTTCGGTCATCGCGTTGAAATAGGTCATGAAGTCCGTGACCGTCGCCATGATGTTCGAGATGCCGACATCGGTGTCGCCGACGCTCTCGCCCGTCCGGTTCACCTCCGGATCCTGTGCGCCGAACAGTTCCTGCGTCAGCTTCAGCATGCGCGGCTCGTCCACCTCCGGCACGCCCATCACTTCCATGATGACGTGCAGCGGATAGAGGAACGCCACATCGCGGGCGAAGTCGCACTCGGTGCCATGGTCGGCCATCTTGTCGATGAAGCCGCGGGCGATCTCGCGGATCCGGTCTTCCAGCTTGCGCAGGTTCTGCGGCATGAACCAGGCCTGCGTCAGGCGCCGGTACTGCATATGGTCCGGATTATCCATCTGCACGAGGGAGCGCAGCAAATTGGGCGAGCCGCCCATCATCGCGCGCACTTTCTGGTCTGCCTCGATCGTGGTCAGCGTCGCGGAGCGGTCTTCATTGTGGAAGAGGTCGTTCTGCCGCTCGACGGTGAGAATGTCGGCATGTTTCGAGACCACCCAGAACGGGTCGTAGCCTTCCACTTCGGCCACATCGAGCGGCGCGTTCTTCCGCAACCAGGCGAAGGCTTCGTGGGACTTGTCCCAGTCGGCATAGGCTTTCGGGTCGACAACGGCTTCGGCGATATGGGTGGGTATGGACATGCGTTCCTCCGGGTGCGGGCCCGCTTGGCGGGATCTTGGGTGCGTGCCTAACATATACTTGCTATACAGCCAACAAATATGTTAGGCCGCCCCATGGCTGACGTTGCGACTCCCTCCCGATCTTCCTCACCGCGCCTGACACAGGCCGAGCGCCGGGACCGGTCCGAACGCGAACTGCTGGAGGCGACCCTGCGTGTCGTGTCGGAGCAGGGGGTTTCGGCCGCCACGTTCGAAACCATCGGCAAGGAAGCCGGCTATTCCCGCGGCCTCGTCAGCCAGCGCTTCGGCTCCAAGGACGGCCTCATCCGCGCGCTGATCGCCCATCTGCACGACTGGCAGGCCGAGGCGCTCGACCGCGACCAGATCGCCCGCATGGATGGCCTGACTGCCCTGTGCGCATTCGTGCACCTGCATTGCGACACGCTGGACGAGCATGACGAGGCCAAGGCCTATTACATGCTACTGGCCGCGGCCGTGGCCGACCGGCTGGACACGCAGGCGGCCTTCGCGGAGTCGCATGAAATCGAGCGCGTCCTGATCCGCGCCATCATCGAACGCGGGCAGGCGGGCGGCGACATCCGTCCTGATGTGGACGCCGACGCGACCGCGCTGATGACCGGCTGCGCGCTGATGGGAATCAGGATGCAGAACCTGATCGATCCGGCTACGGATGTTGTGGCGATCCGCGATGCACTTGTGGCGTCGCTGCGGGCACGGTTGTCGCCGGATAGCTGAAGAGGAGGGGGATATGAGCACAGAGGCTTACAAGGTCTGGCAGTGCCGCACCTGTGGTTACATCTACGAAGAGGAACACGGCGATCCCGGCGAAGGCCTCGCCCCCGGCACCCGCTGGGCCGACATTCCGGCCGACTGGATCTGCCCCCTCTGCGGCACGCCGAAATCCGACTTCGACATGATCGAGCTCTGAGGGCGGCCTGGCAGCTTCCGGGCTTTGTCTTGTGCCTTCACAGGGATCATTGGGCGCCGCCGCGGTTCCGTGCGGCGTCTATTGGCTTCCATGGGCCGAACTTGTGCTGGTCCTGCGAGAAATTGTCAGCATAAGGCGGGAACGGGGCATCGACCGGTTTGCGCGTCCGGTCGGGATAGTCCCGGTCAAGTCCGGTCATTTCAGGCCGCGACTGGACATTGATAAAGGCGGCGATGTCAAAGGCTTCCTCTTCCGTCAGGACCGGCGCCTCAAAGCTGACGCCAAACGGCATGTTGGCGCGAATGAAGCTGGCCGACTTGAGAATTCGATGCATCCCGGCGCCGGTATTGAAACTGTCCCGGCCCCAGAGCGGCGGATACGCATAGCCTGCTGCGCCATCGTCCTTTGGTTTGCCCTGGCCGTCTGCGCCATGGCAGGAGGCACACTTTGTGAGATAGAGTTCGGCGCCGCGCACCGGATCGGCGGCCCGGTCCATAAAGCCGAGCGCCGGTGCGCCGCGTCCATCCAGGCCAGCCGGCGCCTGTTCGCTGAGAAATCCGATATAGGCGATGATCGCTTGCATCTCCGCCGATTCTTCGGGCAGGGCCCGGCCGTTCATGCTGCGCTCGAAACAGCCATTGATCCGCTGTGCGAGAGTCTGGTCGCTGTTCTCGCGGGCCATGTCGCGTGGATAGGCACCGGCGACGCCTACGAAGGACAGTCCGTAGCGCTTGCGGCCGGCATCAAGATGACACGAGCCGCAGGCAAGTCCGTTTCCCGCATAGCGCATGTCAGGATCGGCAACGTCCGGACCCAGATAGGCATACGTCTCCGTCACCAGGTTCCTGCCATAAAGCACCTGCTGCTTCGACGGTCCGTCTGCCAGCATTTCAGGCTCGGGATGTGGCCATTCTTCTGGCGCAACCAGCGTCACTTCCTTCCCGGACGGGTCAATGTCCGCGGCCGGGCCCTGCCTCATGCAAGCCGGTGCGACAGCCAATAGCAACATTACGATCAGTAGCCGGATTGGCGGCTGATACGCCGGGAGAGGGATCCTGCGCGCCTGCTGCCGGGGTGAACATCGCATGCTTCGGAAACTCATGGCTCCGCATGGCGGCATTCGCCGCTGGCCTTGTCGCATTCGAGTCGGTCGAGGGGGATGAGATCGCCGAACGGGGTGAGCCGGTCCGGGTCATCCACCAGCAGCGTCACCGCATAGGCCGGGCCGACCGAGTCCCAGCTCGCCCAGGGCGCATGATCCGTGTCCAGACAGACCTTTTTCGTCTTGCCGGGATTGAGCACGACCTTGCCGAGGTCCGGCTCGGTGTCCACCCAGTGACCCTTCGCGTCGTGCAGCACGAGCAGGTACTGCAGCTGCCGGTCGGACGTGTTGGCCACATCGGTGCACACGCTGAGCTCATCGCTGCCATCCGGTTCGGCAAGGCGCGTCTGCAGGCTGTTCAGCATCTCCCCGCCCGTATGCCCGCCGGGATACAGCATCGCGCCGAAGCGGGAATTCACCGCCGTATAATAGATCGCCGCGCCGACCCGGCAGGTGGCGTGGATCAACGGCTTTTCATAGGGGTCGAATGTCGCGTCGCAGGCCTCGCGCATACGGTCGAGAAACAGCGTATCGCAGGTGCCCTGGTCCAGCGCGCCGGACCGGTAACAGGAATCGTGCAGCTTGCAGGCCTGGAGGAAGATTCCGTCCGGCACGGCGACATCCAGCAGGTCTTCCCCGCCACAGGCATCCATCGGCAGGCTTGCGGCGTTCAGGGCGGCGGCGACGGCCGGCGAGTCGAGCGGGGAGGCGGGGTCGGCGCCCGCAGGCATTGTGGCGAGGCCCGCAAGGCTGCCAAGAACCAGATGCCGCATCATGGAACGACCCTCCCACTGAATCGGCCCAACCAAACAATCGCGTGTGGCAAAAAAAGGGCCGGGCCGGCCTCACGGCTTGGCAGGCCGGGGCGCTGGCGCTAAGCCGCAGGCATGACTGATGACCTGACAAGAAACCAGACCTTCGACCTGCCCCCCGGCTATCAGATGCTGCCCTGGCATCGCGGCTTCGGGCGCCAGGTGGGGCCGCTCTTCGAGAAGCGCGACGAAAACGGCCTTACCCGGGCTTTCCGCGTCGAGGAACACCACACCAACGGCATGATGAACGCCCATGGCGGCATGCTGATGACCTTTGCGGACATGGCCTGGGGTTCCGCGGTGGAAAAGGATGACGACACCTGGTGGGTCACCGTCCGCCTGATGTGCGATTTCCTCTCCGGCGCGCCGCTGCATAGCTTCATCGAGGGCCGCGGACAGGTGATCGGCCGGCAGGACGACATCTTCACCGTCGAGGGCAAGATCTGGACTGGCGACAAGCTGCTGATGCGCGGCACCGGAATTTTCAAGGTGATCGAGCGCCGCGACGGCGCAGAAAAGCCGTTCAAACGGGCCGAGCCGGCCTAGAGCAGCTGGATCAGTCCCGCCGCGCCGCAGGCCAGCACCACGGCGACCACATTCACGCGGTACCGGATCAGCGCCACGGCCGCTGCGGCGGCGATCACCATGGCGAGCAGGTTCGCCGAGGCAAGATCCGGCAGGTGCAGGCTGTGGCCCCAGGGCAGGGCGGCGTCCGCCTGGCGGTCGAACAGGACATTCACGCTGAACAGCACCGCCAGCGTCGCGATCACGCCCAGCACGGCCGAGGTGATGGCGCCGAGCGCGCCTTTCGCCCGCACGCTGTGGCGCAGGCGCTCGGCAAAGGGTGCCCCGGCGAAGATCCACACAAATGAAGGCGCGAAGGTGCACCAGGCGGCCATGGCCGCCGTCGCCAGCGCAAAGCCGAGCCCACCGCCCTCGGCATTCCATCCCGCCATGAAGCCCACGAATTCATTGACCAGCACCAGCGGTCCCGGCGTCGTCTCAGCGAGGCCGAGCCCGTCGATCATCTGTCCGGCAGAGAGCCAGCCTTCGGCATTCACCGCCTGCTGCTGGAGGTAGGCGAGCACGGCATAGGCGCCGCCAAAGGTGACGACCGCCAGCTTGGAAAACAGGAGGCCGACGCGGGTCAGCACATGGTCCGGCCCCAGCAGGACAAAGCTCGCCGCCAGCGGCGCGAGCCAGAGCGTGCCCCAGAGGGTGGCAGCCCTGAAAGCCTTGCCGGCGTCGAATCGGCCCTGCGGCGCCGGGCGTTCAGCCGCGCCGCCGGAGACCAGGATCCCGACCATCCCCGCGCCGAGGATTACCAGCGGGAAGGGCAGGTTGAACAGGTAGAGCGCCAGAAAGGCCGCCCCGGCGACCAGCAGGTCCAGCGGGTCTTTCAGGGTGCGCCGGCCGATCCGCACCAGCGCGTCCAGCACGAAGGCGACCACCGCTGCCTTCACCCCCAGGAACAGCGCCGCCACCAGCGGCACCTCACCCAGCGCCGCGTACAGCCAGGCCAGCGCAAACACCAGAAGCGCCCCCGGCGCCACGAACAGGAGGCCCGCAATCATGCCGCCCGCGACGCCGCGCAGGCGCCAGCCGGCATAGGTTGCCAGCTGCTGCGCCTCCGGTCCCGGCAGCAGCATGCAGTAATTCAGGGCGTGGAGGTAATCCTCGTTCGCGATCCACTTCTTCTCCTCCACGAAGACGCGGTGCATCAGCGCGATCTGCCCGGCCGGGCCGCCAAAGCCGAGGCAGCCGACCTTGAAGCTTGCGGCGGTCAGCTCCGCGAGGCTGGGCGCAGGGGCAGGGACGATGGTGTCGGTCATATCCGCTCGCAGGTAGCCGAAATTGACGCATGCGCAAGCCGGGCATTCCGGTTGACTTCCAGCCCCGGCCCCCGTATCGGCGAGCGCAATGAACACTGCACCGCACCACCATCACCATTCGTGACGCGCCGGAGAGGCGCGAACCGGTCCGGCTGCGCCTCCTGAACAGTGTTCCCCCAGAGAACCGACCCAGACGAGGCAGGCCGGCAAGGTCCGCGCCCCATCGACGTGCTGCCTTCCCAATCCCGCCGCTACCGACTATTCGGGGGCGCAAACAGGACCAGACGAGCACATGAGCGACAAAGCCCCCCAGCCTCTTTCCGGCCAAGGTCTTTCCGGCAAGGATCTCGCCCGCAAGCCGCGCGGCTTTCCCGACAAGCGGGAAGCGCTCATTCACGCGCAGGCGCAGCTCGTGGAGACGGTCACGGGCGTTTACCGGCAGTGGGGCTTCGAAGCGCTCGACACCGGCGCCTTCGAATATGCCGACGCGCTCGGCAAGTTCCTGCCGGATGCCGACCGGCCGAATGCCGGCGTCTTTTCCCTGCAGGACGATGACGAGCAGTGGATTTCGCTCCGCTATGACCTGACCGCCCCGCTCGCCCGCTTCGTGGCAGAGGCCGGTCAGGGCCTCGGCCGTCCGTTCCGCCGCTATGCCGCGGGGCCGGTCTGGCGCAACGAGAAGCCGGGGCCGGGACGCTTCCGCGAGTTCTGGCAGTGCGATGCCGACACGGTCGGCGCGCCGGGCTTTCACGCAGACGCCGAGATGATCGCTATGGGCGCCGAAGCGCTGCGGGCCGTGGGCATGGAGACCGGCGAGTTCGTGATCCGCGTCAACACCCGCCGCCTGCTGAACGGCGTCCTGGACGGGGTAGGGGCGACAAGCGCAGAGACCCGCCTCGCCATCCTGAGGGCGCTGGACAAGCTGGATCGCCTCGGCGCCGCCGGCGTCGCGGACCTGCTGGGCAAGGGCCGCATGGATGAGAGCGGCGACTTCACCAAGGGTGCGGGGCTTGGGCCGGACGAAGTGAAAACCGTGCTCGCCTTCGCCGAAGCCGGCGCGAAGACGCGGGCCGAAACGCTGGCGAACCTGTCGAAAGCCACGGGCTCGACGGAAGAAGGCAAGGCCGGTCTTGCCGAGCTCGAAGCCATCGCCCTCGCCCTCGACGCCCTCGGCGCGCCGGAAGGCGATGTCGTGATCGACCCCTCGGTCGTGCGCGGCCTCGAATACTATACCGGCCCCGTCTACGAGGCCGAACTGCTGCGCGAGGTGACCGGCGAGGACGGCAAGACCTACCGCATCGGCTCCATCGGCGGCGGCGGGCGCTATGACGACCTCGTTGCGCGCTTCACGGGTGAGACGGTTCCGGCGACGGGCTTTTCCATTGGCATTTCGCGCCTCGCCTCCGCGCTGCAGATCATGGGCGAGACGGCGAAGCTGGACGGCCCGGTCGTCGTGCTGAACCTCGACAAGGAAAATCCGTCCACGGCGTTGTCCATCGCCGCCGAGCTGCGTCGCGCAGGCATCCGGGCGGAGGCTTATATGGGCGCCTCCGGCATGCGCCCGCAGATGAAATATGCCGACCGGCGCAATTCGCCCGCCGTTGTCATCGTCGGTGAGGACGAGGCCGCGAAAGGCACCGTCACCATCAAGGATCTCGAGATGGGTGCCCTGAAAGCCAAGGCGATCCAATCGAACGAGGAATACCGCGAGGCCCGCCCCGGCCAGGTGGAAGTGCCGCGCGCCGACATGGTCGCCACCATTCGTGCCATCGTCGAGGCGCAGGCATGACCGAAGCCGCCATCGCTGACGCCGCGCGCAGCGTGTTCGTGGCCTCCGGCGCACGGCCGGTGGACCCGGCCTATATCATGCGCTCCGATATTCCGCTGGAACTCTCCGGCGAGGCGGTGCGCGCGCGCCTCTGTGTGTTCACGGACAATCGCGGCAACGAGATGGTCATGCGGCCGGACCTGACCCTGCCGGTCGCCGGCATGGAGGCTGAGCGCCTTGCCGCTGGCGGTAGCGGGCCGGCGGCCTATTGCTATGCCGCCGAAGCCTTCCGCCTGCCGGCGGCACCGGACGATCCGATGGAATTCACCCAGGCCGGCTTCGAGCGGTTCGGCCTGAATTCGACGCCCTATGAGGATGCCGAGGCCTTCGCCCTCGTGCATGAGGCCGTCGCCGCCTGCGATGTGAAGCCCATGTCCATCGCGACGGGCGACCTTGCCGTCTTCCCGGCCTTTGTCGATGCGCTCGGCCTGCCGCGCGTGACGGCGGACCTGTTGAAGCGTGCCTTCCGGCAGGAGGGGGGCGTGCGTGCCCTGCTTGAGACCGCGCCGCTGCCCATAGAGGACGATTTCGTGCCGGTGCTTGAGGCGGCCTCGCCGGAGGCGGCGGAGACCGCGTTTCAGGCCGCTCTCAATGCGCGGGGTATTCCGCTGATCGGCACACGGAGCGTTTCAGAGATCGTCTCCGGTCTGCGCGCCCGCGCTGCGGCGCAGGCCGCCGGCGGCGTCCCGGACGCGGTGCGCAGCGTCATTGGTGCGCTCGCAGCGGTGAACTGCAGCGCGGGTGAGGCCGCCGACCAGCTCGACGCCATCGCGGTGCGCTTCCGCCTGTCGAAGGCGAGCCCGGCTATCGACCGCGTGGCGCGGCGGATGGAGCTGATCCGCGACATGCTGCCGGACCTGAAAGCCATCTGCCAGTTCCGTTCCGGCTTCGGGCGGCGCTTTACCTATTATGACGGCTTCCTGTTCGAGACGCTGGGCGCGAACCTCACCGATCGCCAGCCCATTGCCTCCGGCGGGCGCTATGACGGCCTTGTCGCAGGCCTCTCGAACGGGCGCGCCAACGCCACGGCCATCGGCGGCATCATCCGGCCGGACCGTGTGCTGCGCGCGAAGGGGAGGGGCGCATGACCCGTCTGTCTCTGGCCATCCCGTCCAAGGGCCGTCTCAAGGAACAATCCGAGGCATGGCTCGCCGGTGCCGGCTTCCCGGTTTCCCAGATCGGGGGCGAGCGCGGCTACCAGGCCTTGATCGAAGGGCTCGGCGATGTCGAGATGCGGCTCCTGTCGGCGCGCGAGATCGCGCAGGGCCTGATCGATGGCAGCCTGCATGCCGGCGTCACCGGCGAAGACCTGCTGCATGATCTCGCCGCCGATCCGGAGGGCGATTTCCGTGTGCTGCACCGGCTGGGCTTTGGCGGGGCCGACGTGATCGTCGCCGTGCCGCAGGCCTGGGTCGATGTCGATACAATGGCGGAGCTGGAAGCGGCTGGCGCTGCCTTCCGCAAGGCGCACGGCCGGCGCCTGCGGGTCGCCACCAAGTACCTTCAGCTGACCCGCCGCTTTTTTGCCGCCAGATCGGTCGGCGAATACCGCCTCGTGGAGAGCGCCGGGGCGACCGAAGCGGCGCCGACGACGGGCTCGGCCGATGTCATCGTTGACATCACCTCGACCGGGGCGACCCTCAAGGCCAACGGCCTCAAGATTCTTTCCGACGGACTCATCCTGAAGAGCGAAGCCGTGTTCGCAATTTCCCGGAATGCGGTGTGGGACGCGCCGGCCAGTACCAGTCTGGAATGTTTGCTTTCTGGTGCAGGCATTACAGATCAGGAATGATCACAATTTTTTTGGTCACAATCTTGACACAACTCTGAAACCGTTGCCTTATGCACTGGCAAGTTTCTGGGAGGAAACGCTGCAAACGGTGGAGAGGCGCGGTGCCCAGGGGGGCGCCGCGCCTCTTTTTCATCTGGAGATGCTTGGTGGGGGCCAAGTTGAGGCCGGGTCAACCGGAGCAACGGCTCAGGTGAGGTAGGGGGCGTTTTGGACATCACGTCCGGCCAACCCGGCTTCATGAATAACAATATGCACTTATCGATAAACGTCAAGAACTTTTATCGTTTTTCGCTTAATTCTTTGTAATGGTCACTAACACCGGCGGCTTGCCATTGCCGGGGTCTATCCGGATCATGCGGGTGGTGCCGTCCGGCGTGGCGGTATCGCTGATCGCCGTGCCGGTCGCGCGGAGGGTGAGTTCCTGCATCCCGTCCGGCAGCGTTTCCAGATCGACCTCGAAGACAGGAGCTGCCGTTTCCGGCCGGGCGGGTGTGGGCGTTGTCAGGAACTGGACCATGCCGTCCTCGCGGATCACCATGGCCGGCCGGTCGGACACACCTGCCAGGCCCGGCGCTTCGGTTTCAGCAGGCTCATCTGCCGCCGGCAGCGTGTTGAGCGGCAGGCGCAACTCCAGGTCAGCAGCCTGCGCAAGCGCGGCCTGAGGCATCAGGTACAGCGTGGCGGCCAGGGCAATTGCGGGTTTCATCAGCGCCTCCTTCAGGAATCTCCCGCGCCCAGTTAAGCGCGAATTGGCGGTCCTGTCACATGTGCGGGGCGCGGTGTTGACTTCCGCGCGGCCCCCCGCCATGCGTGGCCCCAGAAACGAAATTCCCGCGACATCGGAAGGGCAACAGATGAGCGACCCCCGCCAGCATATCATGCCGGTTTACCGGCCTCCCGAAGAAGTCTTCGTGAAAGGAGAAGGCCCCTACCTCTTCACCGAGGACGACACGCGCTATCTGGACTTTATCGCCGGCATCGCGGTCAACGCCCTCGGCCACGCCCACCCGGCCATGGTGGCGGCCCTGCAGGAACAGGCCGGCAAGCTGTGGCACACGTCCAATATGTTCCGTGTACGGGCAGGCGAGGAACTGGCCGACAAGATCTGCCGCGACACGTTTGCGGATCGCGTCTTCTTTACCAATTCCGGCACCGAGGCGATCGAATGCGCCCTCAAGACCGCGCGCAAGTATCACTGGGCGAACGGCAATGAGGAACGCATCGACATCATCACCTTCACGGGCGCCTTCCATGGCCGCTCGATCGGCGCCATCAATGCCGGCGGCAATCCGAAATACCTTGAAGGCTTCGGGCCCGCGCTGCCGGGCTTCGTGCATCTCGAATGGGGTGACCATGACGCCCTGAAGGAAGCCATGGCCCGGCCCACCGCGGCGGCCGTCCTGGTCGAACCCGTACAGGGCGAAGGCGGCGTGCGCGCCATGCCGGAACAGTGCCTCAAGGGCCTGCGCGAGCTGTGCGACGAGCATGGCGTGCTGATGATCCTCGACGAGGTCCAGTGCGGCATGGGCCGCACGGGCAAGCTGTTCGCCTATCAATGGGCCGACGGCGTCACGCCGGACATTCTGTGTTCGGCAAAAGGCATCGGCGGCGGCTTCCCCTTCGGCGCCTGCCTCACCACCGAGGCCTGCGGCGAGCATATGCAGCCGGGCAGCCATGGCTCCACCTATGGCGGCAACCCGCTGGCCATGGCGGTCGGCAATGTCGTCTGGGACATCATCTCCGACGAGACATTCCTCGCCGAAGTCCGCCGCGTCTCCGGCACCCTCGCGCAGAACCTCAAGGGCCTTGCCGACTCCCACCCCGACAAGGTGGTGGAAGTCACCGGCAAGGGCCTCTTGACCGGGCTCAAGATGAATGCCGATCCGAAAGGGCTGCAGGGCCTCTGCCGCGACCGCAACCTGCTGACCGGCGTTGCCGGCGCAAACGTGCTGCGCCTCGCCCCGCCGCTCAACATCACGGACGCGCATGTCCGCGAAGCCACCGGCATCATCGACGAGGCGATCTCTGCGTGGGATCCGGCCTGACCGTATCCCGTTCTGTCGACATGAAGCGGCCGGCTCCGGAAGGGGCCGGCCGTTTTGCCTCTGGGCCTGCGCGGGTCAGTCGGGGCGGCGCTTGCGGCCTGTCACCATGGCGCGGGCGAGGTTTTCCTTGTGCACCAGGCTGGACGCGACGACGCCGGCCAGGTGCAGCCCCACCAGCGCAAGCGTGATGTAGACGAACGCCTTGTGGACGCCTTCCAGCAATTCCTCGGCGCCGGACTCCTCATGACCGCCGTCCTCCTCCTCGCCGAACGCGCCCGCGATCGGGGCAAAGGTTTGTTCCGTGACGATCCCGGCCAGCGGGCCGGCATTGTCTTCCACGGCATACAGCGCCATGCCGCTGGAAGTCGTCACCAGCAGGCTGAACAGTAGCGCCACCACCATGGCCCCGCCGGCCGGATTGTGCCCGGCATAGTCTTTTGCCTTGCCGGTCGTGAGGCCCCGCAGGTAGCCGAACACCGCGCCCGGTCCCCGGACAAAGCCGGCAAAGCGCGCATGCTTTGTCCCGACGAAGCCCCAGACAATACGGATCAGCACATAGGCGGCGACCACATAGCCCGCCCATTTGTGGATGCTGAAATAATCGTCGCCAGACAGGTAGGCCGTGAAGAAACCGATCACCAGGGTCCAGTGACCCACACGGATCAGGGGGTCCCACACAGCTTGGAAATGTGTTTTGGGTGTGTCCATGTTCGTTGCTCCACGTCTGCCTGCTGGCCTGGTGTGAAGCTGGCGCGCTGGCGGCGCCCGCACCATCCGCCAAATGACGCATTTCCAATCCCGCACGATCTGGCAAAGAGGGCTTATGTCAGATGACGTATCCGGACGCAGGGGTATTCTCGGGGTCGCCGTGCTGTTCGGCGCCATTGCGGTGTTCATCGGCATCGACCTGCTGACCGACAGCGGAGACGGGGCAGGGGCCGGCCACCTGCTGGCGGAGCTGACGGTTCTGGTAGTTGCCGCGTTCGGCTTCGGCGCGATGGTCTGGCGCCTGCGGCGGCTCCACCGCGCGCTGGCCGATGCCCGTCAGGATGCCGGCCGCTGGCGCGACGAGAACCGTGAGCTTGTGCAGGGGCTCGGCGTTGCCATCGCCCGGCAGTTTTCTGCCTGGGGCCTGACTGACGCAGAATCCGATGTCGGGCTCCTCCTGCTGAAGGGCCTGTCGCTTCAGGAAATCGCCGACCTGCGCGAAACCAGCGAGCGCACGGTGCGGGAGCAGGCCCGGGCGGTCTATCGCAAGAGCAGCCTCGCCGGGCGCAATGCTCTGTCGGCCTATTTCCTCGAAGACCTCTTGCCGGGTACAAGCGGCTGAGACTCGCCAATTCCAGGAAGCAGGTTCCGAATGAAATTTTCCCTGAAGCTTGCCGTCGCCCTCACCCTGGGCCTCGGCGCCTGTGCCTCACAGCCCGTACCGCAACCGGAGACCGTACAGCCGGCCGTCTCCGAACCCGCCAGCCCTGAGCTGACGCCGGAACAAGAGAAGGTGGCGGCCGATGCGGCACAGCTCTGCACCCTGGTGCCGGAACATTATGTCTTCTTTGCCGGCAAGGAAAACGCCTGGGCGACAGCGTGCGCAGCCGCGCCTGCGGCCATCGCAGGCGTAGAGACGAAATCCGCCCAGCTGCGCGTGCTCGAAGACCTGCTGGATGTGCTCTATGATCCGCATGTGAGCTTCGGGGCCAATTCCGCCGCCTCGCCGCGCCTTGTGCCGAGCGGCAATGATTACTGGCTGGAAAACGGCATCGTCACCGGCGTGCGGCCGGGCGGCATGGCGGCGCTTGCCGGCCTCAATTTCGGCGACGAAGTGGTTGCGGTCGACGGCCAGCCGCTGGAAGACGCGATTGCCGAACGCATCCGCCCGGAAGGCGCAGAGCCAGCCGCGGCGCAAATCGCCTGGGCGGAGCACGCCGCCGCAGCCGGCTATCGCGACCGCCTCCACTCCGTCACGGTGCGCCGGGGCGGGCAGGATGTGACCCTCCTGCTGGATGGCGCCCTTCCGGATACGGATTATGAACCGGTGACAGCCAGCATGCTGCCCGGCGGCATCGGCTATATCCGGTTCAATAATTCCCTCGGCGACGGCAACACCGTTCCGGCCTTCGATGCAGCCATGGAGACCCTGAAAGGCGCCCGCGCCTGGGTTCTGGACCTGCGCGACACGCCGGGTGGCGGCAGCACGGATATTGCCGAGCCTGTCATGGGTCGCTTCATCGACGAAGCAGGCGGCTACCAGCTTATCCGTCCGCCGGGAGAGCCGGAATGGGTGAAGACGGTCTCGCCGCACGGTGTGACCGCCGAAGGCCCGCTGGCCGTGCTTGTCGGCCACTGGACCGGCAGCATGGGTGAGGGCATGGCCGTCGGTCTCGATGGCCTGCGCCGGGCGGACGTGTTCGGCAACGACATGGCCGGCCTCGCCGGCGGCGTCGACACATTCATCCTCGATGCGACCGGCCTCGCGGTGAACCTGCCGACCTATGACCTTGCCCATATTGACGGCACGCCGCGCTATGCCTGGAATCCGCCGCATCCGGTGATCGCCGACAATGGCGCCGGGCCGGATCTTGCGCTGAAGGCTGCGACGGACTGGATCCGTTCGTTTGAGGATTGACGGGCAGGCAGGCGAATGCGCTGGATAGGCTCATGACCACGCTCACCGCCGCCTGTATCCAGATGCGCTCCGGCACGGAGGTGGCGCCGAATGTTGCGGCGGCCTCCGCCCTCATCCGCGAAGCGGCGGGGCAGGGCGCGACCTTCATCGCGACGCCCGAAATGACGAATTTGCTGGACATCCGCCCCGGCATGGCGCGGCCGAAGATTGTGGCGGAGGCAGACGACGTAACGCTGAAATCCCTGCGCGCGCTGACTGCGGAGCTGGGCGTCACGTTGCTGATCGGTTCGCTCGCCGTGGCGCTGCCGGATGAGGAGCGCTTCGCCAACCGCTCCTTCCTGATCGGGCCGGATGGCAACATTCTTGCCCGCTACGACAAGATTCACATGTTCGATGTCGAAGTCGGCGACGGGCAGTCCTATCGCGAAAGCCGCGCCTATCGTCCGGGGACGGAAGCTGTGCTGGCCACCGCGCCGTTCGGAAAAGTGGGCGTGACCATCTGCTACGATGTCCGCTTCCCGCACCTCTATCGCCGCCTTGCGCAGGCGGGTGCGGACATTCTCATCGTGCCGGCGGCCTTCACGCGCGTCACCGGGGAGGCGCACTGGCATGTCCTGCTCCGCGCCCGCGCCATCGAGACCGGCTGTTTCGTCGTCGCCCCGGCGCAGGGCGGCAGGCATGAGGACGGGCGCGAGACCTTCGGCCACTCGCTGATCGTCTCGCCCTGGGGCGAGGTGCTGGCCGAGGCGGCGCATGCCGAGCCGGGCATCATTCTGGCGGAGCTGGACCTTGACGCCGTGACGAAGGCGCGGGGGCGGATCCCCTCGCTCGGCAACGACCGGGAGTTTCCGGTGGCGAAGTCCTAGCGCCCCAGCCGCCGGCGGAATTCCTCGTATCCGAAATCGGAAATCTGCTCGACGCGGCCGTCTTCCCAGCGGATGGCGAGATTTGCCAGCGGCGTGCCGTTGAACGTGTTCGTCTTGACGAAACTGTAGTGCATCTGGTCGGTGAACTGCAGCCGGTCGCCGGGCGCCAGCGGCTTGTGGAAGGAATAATCGCCGATCACGTCGCCGGTCATGCAGGTCTTGCCGCCGAGCCGGTAGGTGTGCGGCTTCTCGCCCGGCAGGCCGGCATCCACGATGTCGGGCCGGTAGGGCACTTCCAGCACGTCCGGCATATGCGTCGAGGCCGAGGCGTCGAGGATGGCGAGGTCCATCTCGTTCCAGTGCAGCGCCAGCACCGTCGCATGCAGCTCGCCCGTATTGACGACAAGGCCCGCGCCCGGCTCCAGGATCACCTCGACGCCGAAGCGCGCCTTGAAGCGGCGGATCGCATCGATCAGCACGCTGACATCATAGCCGGGCTTGTTGAGGAAATGCCCGCCGCCGAAATTCACGGCGCTGACCTGTTCGATATATTGCCCGAAATTCCCGGCCACATGATCGATGAGGCCGGCGGAGCCCTCGTGCAGGCTCTCGCAGAGGGCGTGGACGTGAAAAATGTCGACGCCGGACCAGTCGATACTGTCCAGCTTCGCCGGCACTTCGCCGAACCGGCTCATCGGTGCGGTGGGGTTGTAGAGGTCCCCGCCCAGCGTCGCATTGGAATAGCCGGGATTGACCCGCAGGCCGACATGGGCGCCCGCATTGCGCGCGATGTCGCCGAAGCGGGCGAGCTGTTCGGCGGAATTGAAATAGATGTGCTGGGCCACATCCGTCAGCCGGCGGACTTCGTCTTCCGTATAGGCCGGCGAATAGACATGCACTTCCTTGCCGAAGCTCTCATGGCCCATGATGGCCTCATGCTCGCCGCTGGCCGTCGTGCCGTCGAGATAGTCCCGCATCATCGGGAACGCCGCCGGCATGGCGAACGCCTTGGTCGCCAGCAGGATCTTGCAGCCGGCTTCCTCCCGCACACGCTTTGCCGTCCCCAGATTTTTCCGGAGGCGGGCGACGTCAAGGACGAAGCAGGGGGTGGGGAGGTCAGTGGGCAGCGGCGGAAAGCTCATGCGTCCAGTCTTTCAAGTTCCAGTGTGTCGGCGCGGGCGCCGCTTTCAGTCCAGAGGTGGCGGTGACTTTCCCGTTCGGGGTCCGCGAGGAAAGCTTCCCGCGCCACCGCGTCAGGGAAGGTCAACAAATGCACTTCTCGGCGTCCATCCGGTGAGCGCATGCGCATGCCGAGCTGGCCGCCATGGGCTTCGAGGCGGGACAGAACCCGGTCCTCGTAGGCGTTGAAAGCGTCGAGGCCCTGTGCTGGTATGTCGATGGATACCAGCAGGTGCATGGCCTTAGGTCTCCACCGCGAACAGCTCGTCCTGGTCGCCCGCTTCGATGTCGATGATCGTCGTCGGCAGGCCGCGCGTTGCCACGTCGTCGAGGAAGGGCTTCGACGGGAACTGTTCCACGTTGAACACGCCCGCGCCTTTCCAGATGCCCTTGAAGAACATCGCCGCGCCGGAGACCGGCGGCACGCCCGTCGTGTAGGAGACGGCCTGCGCGGAGACTTCCTTGTTGGTCTCGGCATGGTCGCAGACATTGTAGAGCATCTTGGCGAGCGGCTTGCCATCCTTCCGCCCCCGGACGATCACGCCGATCGAGGTCTTGCCGGAATAGCCTTCCGCGAGGGAGGAGGGCGCCGGCAGCAGGTCGCGCAGGAATTCCATCGGAATGATGTCCATGCCCTTGTGCTTGATCGGCTCGAGGCTGATCAGGCCGATGGATTTGAAGACTTCGAGGTGCTTGATATAGGCCTCGCCAAAGGTCATCCAGAAGCGGATCTGCTTCAGGCCCTTGATGTTCTTCACAAGGCTTTCCTCTTCCTCGTGATAGATGAGGTAGGAGGCGCGCGGGCCGACCTGCGGATAGTCCACCATCGTCTTGATGCTGAGCGCCGGGATCTCGATCCACTCGCCATTCTTCCAGTATTTGCCGTCCTGCGTCACTTCGCGGAGGTTGATCTCCGGATTGAAGTTCGTGGCGAAGGTCTTGCCATGGTCGCCGGCATTGCAGTCGACGATGTCGATGAAGTCGATCTCGTCGAACAGGTGTTCCTGCGCATAGGCGCACCATATGTTCGAGACGCCGGGGTCGAAGCCGCAGCCGAGAATGGCGGTGATGCCCTTCTCCCTGAAGCGCTCCTGATAGGCCCATTGCCAGGAGTATTCGAACTTCGCCACGTCGCGCGGCTCATAGTTCGCGGTGTCCATGTAGTTGCAGCCGGTCTCGAGGCACGCATCCATGATCGGCAGGTCCTGATAGGGCAGGGCCATGTTGATCAGGAGGTCCGGCTTCACTTTCTGGATGAGCGCGACGACCTCGGCCACGTTATCGGCATCGACCTGCGCGATCTCGATCGGCGTCTTGCAGAGCGCGGCCACCTTCTCGCAACTCTCGATGCGGCGGGAGGCGAGGGTAATGTGCTTGAAGGTATCGCGGTCCATCGCGCATTTCTGGGCGACGACCGAGCCGGCAGCGCCGGCACCGATGATAAGAACGCGGTCCATGTCTGTGAGAACTCCAGGCAAGGGTGGAAGGATTGCCTGTCACATAGGGCAATCTGACGGGGTTCGCCAGTGGCGTTTCCCGGTGGCGATCAGTCCGGTTTCAGCGGCTCACCCAGCTCCGCCTTCAGGGACTCGACGAGCGCGTCCACGCGCGACTTGTTCTTGCCGAAATCGGACTTTCCGACGCGTGAGCGGGAATAGATTGCGATCTCCGCCGTATATTCGCTGTCCGCATGGACCAGCACATCCACATCGTCCCGGAAGCGCGCAATCGGCGTTACGGCCACGTATTTCAGCTGGTAGTCGCCATTATCCAGCTGGCGCTGGACGGCTGAGGGTTCAAGACCGGCGACAACAGAGGCCACATGGTCTGCCGGGAAACTGAAGCGCAATGCCTCGCCGGGTTCGCCCGCCGCCGGGCATACGGCCGGTCCGCACAGAAGGTACTGGTTGCCGGCGGCCACAGGCGCCAGCCCTGAAAAATCGACCCATTCGTCCGGAGGAACCGGGCTGGACGTGCAGGCCGCCATCATGGTCAGGGCGGCGAGGGCAGAAAGCGGTCTCATCATGTCTGGTCCTCCCTTGGTGCCGGCCGGAGGCGCTTGCGGCCTGATCCGGCACATATCTCAACGTACACGGGATCGCGCTCCGGCGCCCGCCCTTTCTTTGAATGAACGCGTTCGATCGCCGGACCCGTGCCGGAGTCCCGGCGTTGACTCAGCTCAATTGTGACATTTGCCGGCTGTTGCGGCCGCTGCGATTCCCGGCGGAGTCTACGGTTCCGGCGGGTCGCGCAGCCACGCCGCCGCCTCATTCCTGTCGGGATGGAGTGGTCTCTGGCGCCCATAACCACAAGACGCGGCGGCCGCTCCGGTCCATCCGCGCATACGCAAGGAGACACCCTATGACTCTTGAGAGCCTCGTGATTTTCCTCCTCATCGGTGCCGTCGCCGGCTGGCTGTCCGGCGTCATCGTGAAAGGCTACGGCTTCGGCATCCTCGGCAACATTGTTGTCGGTATTCTCGGTGCCTTCGTCGCCGGTTTCGTTTTCCCGGCCCTGCATATCAGCCTCGGGGCCGGCCTTGTCGGCGCCATCATCCACTCGACCATTGGCGCCGTGATCCTCCTCCTTCTGGTCCGGGTCCTGAAACGGGCCTGACCGCCGGCGCAGGAATTCCCTGCACGCTCTGGTTTCGCGGGCCATTATGCGCTATGGCCCGCGCTTCCTTTTGAGGGGGACCAGCCATGGCCGGACGTCACTTCCTGGATATCTGGCATCTCGACCATGTCGAGCTGCGCGAAATTCTCGACATGGCCCATGCCATGAAGAAGGCCCGTGCCGGCTGGCCCAAGGGCCGTATCGACGATGGTGCGCCGCTGGAGGGCCACACGCTGGCCATGCTGTTCGAGAAGTCGTCCACCCGCACGCGCTTTTCCTTCGACATGGCGATGCGCCAGCTGGGCGGCACCTCGATCACGGCCAATGCCAGTGACATGCAGCTCGGCCGCGGCGAGACCATCGAGGACACGGCCCGCGTTCTCTCCCGCTATGTCGATGCGGTGATGATCCGCGCCAACGACCATTCCGATGTCGAGGCCTTTGCGGAGTTTTCCTCCGTCCCCGTCATCAATGGCCTGACCGACCGCTCGCATCCCTGCCAGATCATGGCGGACCTTCAGACGCTGGAAGAGCATGGGGTCACCCTGCGCGGCGCGCGCCTTGCCTGGGTCGGCGACGGCAACAATGTCTGCGCCAGCTTCATGCATGCGGCCGGCAAGTTCGGTTTCACCCTCGCCGTCGGCACGCCGCCGCGCTTTGCCCCCGACGATGAAGACCTCGACATCGCCCGCGAAATGCAGGGCCGGATCGAGCTCTACGAAACCGCCGAGGAGGCTGTCGCCGGCGCCGACGTGGTGATCGCGGACACGTTCGTCTCAATGGGCGATCAGGATGCCGAACGCCGCCTCGAAATCCTTGATCCCTACGCCGTGACCGGGGAGCTGATGGACCTTGCAAATGGCAAGGCCTTCTTCCTGCACTGCCTGCCGGCCCACCGGGGCGAGGAAGTTGACGCCGACGTCATCGACGGCCCGCAAAGCCTCGTCTTCGACGAAGCCGAAAACCGCCTCCACGCGCAGAAAGCGGTGCTGCGCTGGTGCCTCGAGAAATAGCAACCCGTACCTCTTTTCGAGGCTTGCGCACGGCAGTGGCGCTTGTAACCATCCCGTCACGACGAGAAGGGGAAGGCTCATGATCATCTTCGGAACCAAAGCGACGCGTAAACTGCTCGACAAGGGCAGCTTCGACTGCCCGCAGTGCAACCAGACGACCAATTTCGAAAAGCGCCGCGCGCGCAAATGGTTCCACCTCTATTTCATTCCCGTCATCCCGCTCGAAACCTTCCCGGCCTATGTGGAGTGCAAGGGCTGCAAGGGAACGTTTGTGGAAGGCGTCCTCAACGGCAATACCGGCGCGACCTCCGACAATATCCGGGCCGAATTCGAGAAGACCGCGCTCGCCATCCTCGTCCGCATGGCCTGGGCCGACGGCAAGATCGAGCCGGAAGAGGTCGACGCCATCGAGCAGGTCGTCAACATGATGTGCGCGCGCGATTTTACCCGCGCCGAGGTCGAGGCCGAGATCGCCGCCGCAAAGGACTCGCTTGACGATGCGCTTTCCGTCGCCACCCGCGCCGGCCACATGCTGAACGATGAAGGCAAGGAGATGATCCTTTCTGCCGTGTTCCAGATTGCCGCCGCCGACGGGAACTTCGCCCGCGAAGAAGAAGAGGCGATGCTGGAAATCGGCGCCGGGCTCGGCCTCAGGCCCGCCCATGTGCGCGGCATGGTGCGCGATCTGGTCGAACAGGCAACGCATACCGCGGGGCAGGCAACGCACTGATCACGCTTGCGTCACTGCCGCGCGAGGCGCTGGCGCCGCGCCGCGTGTGCGGCTAGCCATACGCCATGCCAGACTCGCTGCCGCCCACCGCCAAATTTGCCCATCCCGACGTCACCGCGAAGGGGGAAACCCGCGCCAGTGTCGGCTGGGCGGGCCTCAAGACGCTGTGGTTCAACACCGGCACGCTCTGCAATATCGAATGCAGGAACTGCTACATCCTCTCGTCCCCGAAGAATGACCGGCTCGTCTACCTGACCCTCGCGGACGTCGTGCCTTACCTCGATGAGATCGAGGGCGAAGTCGAAATAGGCATCACCGGTGGCGAGCCCTTCATGTGCCCGGAAATCCTGCCCATCACGCGGGAAATCCTCGCCCGCGGGCACAGCCTCCTCTTCCTCACCAACGCCATGCGCCCGATGATGCGCCCGCGCATCCAGGAGGGCCTCCGCCAGCTCCGCGAGGATGGCCTTGGCCAACGCCTCACCCTCCGCGTCTCGCTCGACAGCCACGATCCCGCCCTCCACGATGCCGAGCGCGGGGAGGGAGCCTTTGCCGAGGCCTGTGAGGGCCTCCGCTGGCTCACCGCCGAAGGCTTCACCGTCGCCCTCGCCGGGCGCCAGTCCCTGCACGAGGACGAAGCTGCCGCCCGCGCCGCCTATGGCGCCCTCGCCGCCAGCCTCGGCCTCGCCCTCGACCCGGCAGACCCCAAACAGCTCGTCCTCTTCCCGGAAATGATCCCGCGCGACGACCCGCCGGAAATCACCACGGCCTGCTGGGGCATCCTGAACAAGTCGCCGGACAGCATCATGTGCGCCAACCAGCGCATGGTGATCCGCCGCAAAGGCTCTGTCCGGGCAAGTGTCACCGCCTGCACCCTTCTGGTCGACGACCCGGCCTTTGAACTCGGCGCCACGCTGGCCGAGGCAACGGCCGCGCCGGTCAAGCTGAACCATCCCTGGTGCGCCAGTTTCTGCGTGCTGGGCGGCGGTTCCTGCTCGGCCTGATCGCACAGGCGGTACTTGAAGCAGGCGGCCGGGCCTGCCACATGGGGGCCCTCAAAAGGACACCGCTCCCATGCCCCGCGCTCCCCTGACCGCCAGCGATTTCGTCGCGAATTTCCAGATCGACCAGCGGCCCGTGCGCGGCCGGGCTGTGCGCATGGGCCCGCAGAGCGTGTCACCCATCCTCCACCGCCACGACTACCCGATAAACCTCGCCCGCATCCTGGGTGAGGCGGTGACGCTGGCGGCCCTTGTCGGCTCGTCGCTGAAATTCGACGGGCGCCTGCTGGTGCAGGCTGAAGGCGACGGCCCGGTGAAGATGCTGGTCGGCGAATACCGGTCTGATGGCGGCGTGCGCGGCTATGCCCGCTTCGATGCCGAGGCGTGGGAGCATCTCGACAAGGTGAACCGGGGCGCCGTCCCGCACATGCCGCAGCTGTTCGGCCCGGCCGGCCGGCTCGCGCTCATCATCATCCAGGACAATCCCGCCATCCAGCCCTATCAGGGCATCGTGCCGCTCATGAAAGGCACGCTGGCCGAATGCGCCGAGGATTATTTCGCCCAGTCCGAACAGGTGCCGACGCGCATCGCGCTCTCCGTTGCGGAGTTCGAAACGCCGGGCGATCCGACGCTCTGGGTCTCCGGCGGCATGATGATCCAGCGCATCGCAGCGGACGATTTCCGGGGCGACACGGAAGAAGCCTGGAACGAGGCGCAGGCCCTGTTCGCCACGGTTTCCGATGGCGAACTCGCGGATCCGGAACTGCCGATGGAACAGCTGCTCTACCGCCTGTTCCACGAGCAGGGCGTGCGGCTGGAACCGCCGGTCGAGCTTGACGACCGCTGCACCTGCAATGAGGACCGCCTGATCGCCACCCTCAGCCAGATGCCGGACGAGTCCCTGCGCGAAATGACCGAGCCCGACGGCACATTGTCCGTCGACTGCCAGTTCTGCGCCCGCCACTACTCGATCCCGATCGAAGCGGTAACCGGCAGCACGCACTAGAGCAGGCCCTCACCTCCCACCAGCTTTGCTGGCGGGCCCCTCCTCTCCCGCAAGCGGGAGAGGGGTGGACCCGGCGCCATCGAGACTGCGTTTGCGGTGTTCGAGGCTTTCGAGGATTGTATCGAGAATCCCGTCGATGTTTTCGAGAAGGTGGATGTTCCAGAAGCGGATGATGTCCCAGCCTTCTTCCTGAAGAAACGCGGTTCGGATGTTGTCGTGAGCCCGTTGGCTATCTGTGCCGTGACTGTCGCCATCCAGTTCGACGATCAATTTTACTTCAAGGCAGGCAAAGTCCGCAAAATAAGGCCCGACAGGATGTTGTCGCCGGAACTTCCATCCGCCCAGCTGACGATTGCGGAGTTTCGACCAGAGAAGGCGCTCGGGAAACGATGAGTCCCGTCTCAGTCCGCGCGCACGTTTCGTCGTCTTCCCACCCATGCGGATAGTTCAATTTCTGCGAAGGCGCCGGGTCAACCCCTCTCCCTTCAGGGAGAGGAGGGGCCCATCGCGCCCGCGATGGGAGGTGAGGGCCCGTTTCCGCTATTCGTGATTGCGCCACCGCCCCCGCACTGGCACACCGCGCCCATGAACCTCAAATGGCTCCCCAATGCGCTCACCCTTGCGCGCTGCGTCTTCGCACTGCTCTGCTTCTGGGGCGTGATCCGCGCGCTCGGCGCACAGGACGCGATCGATCTCGGCCTGACGCAGGACATCCCGGCCGATGAACAGGCCCGCCGCGTTGCGATCCAGCAGCTATGGTACCAATTCGCCCTGTTCGCCTTCCTCGCCGGCGCGCTGACGGATTTCCTCGACGGCTGGCTGGCCCGCAAGCTCGATGCGCATTCGCGGTTCGGTGTCTGGCTGGACCCGATTGCCGACAAGCTGCTGGTCGGCCTCGCACTGCTCGGCCTCGCCATGATCTTCAAGACCTGGCTGGTCTACATTCCCGCCGCGGCGATCATCGCGCGCGACATCTTCATGACCTGGCTGCGCACCACGCCGAAAGGCAAGGCGGTGGTCGACCCGTCGAACCTCGCCAAGTGGAAGACCGGTTTTGAAATGGCCGCCATTATCGGCCTCATGCTGCCGCTGGCCGTGATCCCGCAAACGGCCGTGTCACAGCATGCGGCGCAGACAAATATGGCCGAACTGCTGGCGGTCCTGCTGGTGGGCATGCTCTGGATTGCGGCGATCCTGTCGGTGTGGACCGGCTGGCGCTACATGAAGGCGGCGGCGCGCTCGAACCCCTGAAACGGAAAACGCCGGCTCTGCTGGGAAGAGCCGGCGTCCTCGAGCTGGCGGCGACCGGGACAAGGGGAAGAAAACCCGTCGCCATTCCGGAGGTTAGGTCCATGGCAGGTAAGGGGATAAACCTGCCATGGATTAAAGCGTCTCACCGGCATCTTAACGCCGTCTTAACGTACGGGGCCAAAATGGGGCGGCCCGGCGCGAAACTTCCCCGAAAGCGCCTTGATCCCGGCCCTTGGGCAGCCGCAATTCCGGTTAACCACTGGGCGCATGAAATACCGGCGCCGTTCCTCATCTCCCTGGAAACTCACCGCGGTTGCCGGTGCGGCGCTCGCCTTCATGTGCCTGCCGGCCGTGCTTGCGGTCGCCGGCGTCAATGACGTGCCGTCCAGCCAGCGCTCGCGCGCGGCAATCGCGCGCCAGGTGCCGGCCCTGACCGAAACGCTGGCGGAGGAGGGGCTCACCCTCGGCGCACCCGTTTACCTTCGCCTTACCAAGGAACCTGCGGTGATGACGGCCTATGTCCGCAATGCGGATGGGGTGTACGAGGCGTTCCGCTCATGGCCGGTCTGCTCCTTTTCCGGCAAGCTCGGCCCGAAACAGGCGGAAGGCGACCTGCAGGCACCGGAGGGCTTCTACGCCGTCGCGCCCGGCCAGATGAACCCGTCCTCGTCCTTTCACCTGTCCTTCGATCTCGGCTATCCGAACGCCTTTGACCGGGCGCAGGGCCGCACCGGCAGCTATCTCATGGTCCACGGCGACTGTGTCTCCATCGGCTGCTACGCCATGACCGACGAGGCGATCGAGGAAATCTGGACCCTGATGGAAGCCGCCTTCGCGCAGGGCCAGACCAGCGTGCCGGTGCACATCTTCCCGTTCCCGATGACCGCTGCGAACCTGCAGAAACACGCCGGCGACCCCAACGCCCCCTTCTGGCGCACGCTCGCGCCGGCCTGGCAGGCGTTTGAGGATACGTCCGAAGTGCCTGCCGTGCGCGTGGCGGATGGTGCCTATCAGCTGGGCGGCGCCCAGTAAGGCGTCGGCGGCGCGCCGCCATAGAGTTCTGCCAGTTTCAGCCTTGTGCCGGGCGTCGTTCCGTCCGGCGGGTCCAGCGGATCCGCCCAGACGGTTTCGGCGATCTCGCCGCGCGATGTTGCCTCGCCGGCCGCCCAATGCCCGGCCGGGACGCGGTAGAGCAGGACATGATCGTTCGGGAACACGAAATGGTTGGAATAGATGCCGACGAGGTGCGGCGCGCCGGTCAGCCTGAACCCGCCTTCTTCTTCCAGCTCGCGGGTCAGGGCAGTCAGCGTGGTTTCACCTTTTTCCACACCGCCCCCCGGCAGGAACCAGCCCGGTGTATAGGTGTGGCGTACGAGGAAAACGCGCCCGTTTTCATCCTCCACCGCCCCGCGCACGCCAAGCGTCAGCGGGCGGGAGATACGGAACCAGGCCTGGAAAACGCGCGAACGGAAGGACAGCATGGGGATTCCTAGCCCGATTTCCCCGGAAATCGACAGATAAGACTTTAGAATATACTGATTTACGCCACGGAAATATGAGCTTGGGGCTCGCCATTGCGAACGGGTCACGCTATGGACACTGCAAAGAATCCTCTGCAAGACGCACAGAACAGAGCGAGAGAGAAAGCCCATGATCCACCCGTCGCTGCTTGCCATTGCCGCCATCGTGGTCGTGTTCGGCATCCTGAATCTCATCGAATTCAAGCGCCTCGACTAATCTTCCGGGTCTCCCCATGCCGGATTTAGTGTTGATTGCCTCCCTGTTCGGGGGGCTTCTTGTCATGGTCCTGGCGGGAAATTTCCTCGTCAGCGGATCGGTCTCGATCGCGGAACGGCTTGGCGTTTCCCCGCTTGTTGCAGGAATTTTCATTGTCGGGTTCGGCACTTCCGCGCCCGAGATGATCGTCTCGGTCGACGCTGCGCTCGAGGGCCGGCCCGGCCTCGCGCTCGGCAATATCGTCGGCTCCAACATCGCCAATGTCTTCCTCGTGCTCAGCCTTCCGGCGCTGATCGCGCCGGTGACCGCCGGCGGCATCGGGGAAGGGCGGGCGCTCGTCACCATGCTGCTCGCCACGGCCCTGTGGATCGGCATCACGACGCTGATGCCGCTCTCGCCGCTGGTCGGCATCTGTTTCCTGCTGCTGGTCGTCGCCTATTCGGGCATCACCTTCATCCAGGCCCGGCGCGCCGTCGCCGCCGGCCGCGATCCGGGCGTGACGCCGGAAGAAGACCCGCATGTGCCGATGTGGCGGGCACTCATCTATGTGCCGCTCGGCATTGTGGGCCTCTTCCTCGGCGCGCATTTCGTCATCGAAGGCGGCGTCGGCATCGCGCATGTCTATCAGGTGCCGGAGGAATATATCGGGCTCAGCCTGCTCGCCATCGGCACCTCGCTGCCGGAAGTCGGCGCGGGCGTCGTTGCGGCCTTCCGCCGGCAGGGCGAAGTGCTGATCGGCAATGTGCTCGGCTCCAACATCTTTAATCTTCTGGGCGCCGGCGGCATCGTCGCTCTGTTCGGCCCGGTCCAGGTCGCACCGACCTTCCAGCAATATGACCATTGGGCCATGGGTCTTGCGGCGCTGATCCTTGCGCTGATCATCCTGACAAAGGCGCGCATCGGCCGTCTGGCCGGCCTGCTCCTGCTGCTCGTTTATGCGGTCTACATCTACGGCCTGATTTCCGGCTTCAACCTGCTGGGCCTGTTCCAGCCCTCGGCGGCATGACGCCCGGCGTCGCCCTCGTCACCGGGGCCGGCGCCCGGCTCGGCCGCGCCATGGCGCTCGCGCTGGGCGAGGGCGGCTGGAAGGTGGCGGTGCATTACCGCGCCTCTGCCAAGGGCGCGGACGAGACCTGTGAGATGATCCGCGCGGCCGGCGGTACGGCCGAACCCGTGCGCGCAGACCTTGCCTCGGAATCCGACCGGGAGGGCCTCGTCGCCCGCGCGGCCGGGGCGCTCGGCGGCCCGGTCAGCCTGCTGGTCAATTCCGCCTCCACCTTCACCGACGATTCCGCGGCCGGGCACAGCCGCAAGGATTGGGACTTCCATATGGAGCCCAATCTCCGCGCGCCGATCCACCTTGCGCAGCAACTGGCCGCCGGCCTGCCGGACGGCGAGAAAGCCCTGATCGTCAACCTGATCGACCAGCGTGTCTGGAAGCTCAATCCGCAATTCTTCACCTACACGCTCTCCAAGGCCGCACTGTGGCAGGCAACGCAGACGCTGGCGCAGGCGTTCGCGCCGCACATCCGGGTTAACGCCATCGGCCCGGGCCCCGTGCTGGTCGCCGCTCATCAGAGCGATGAAGACTTCGCCGCAGAACAGGCCGCCACCCTGACGGGGGAGGGCTCGAGCCCTGACGAGATCGTCCGTGCCCTGCGTTATTTCATCTCCGCATCCAGCGTGACCGGCCAGATGATCGCCAGCGATGGCGGCCAGCACCTGATGTGGCAAACCCCCGACGTGAAACTATGATGAACTTTGCTTCCGATACTTCCGCGCCCGCCCATCCCCGCGTGCTCGAGGCGCTGGCCGATGCCAATTGCGGCATGGAGGCGAGTTATGGCGGCGACAGCGTCACCGCCTCGCTGCGGCCGCTGCTGGAAGCGGCCTTTGAAACAGCTGATTTCGACTACTGGATGACCGCCTCTGGCACCGCGTCGAATGCGCTGGCGCTCGCCTGCCTGTGTCCGTCCACCGGCGCCGTCCTCTGCCATGAGGAAGCGCATATCGAGCGCGACGAGCGCGGTGCGCCGGAATTCTTCTCCGGCGGTGGAAAGCTCCGTCTGCTGAAAGGCTTTGGCGCCCGCATCGACCGTGAAGCGCTGGAGGCCGCACTCGCCGCAAACAATCCGGCTTTCGTGCATGAAACGCCGGCACATGCGCTGTCCCTTACCAATCTTACCGAGTGCGGCACCGCCTATCGCGCCGCCGATGTCGCGCTCTATGCCCGGCTTGCGAAAGAGAAGGGGCTTTGGGTTCATCTGGACGGCGCGCGCCTCGGCAATGCCCTCCTGTCGACCCGGTCGTCAGCGGCGGACATGACATGGAGGGCCGGTGTCGATGTGCTCAGCTTCGGCCTGACCAAGACCGGCGCCTTCGGCTGCGAACTCATCCTCCTGTTCGGCCGTGCAAGGACGAAATTCGCCGAACTGAAAGTCCGCGCCAAGCGCTCCGGCCATATGCCGGCCAAGATGCGCTTCATCGCGGCACAGGCCCGCGCCATGCTGGAAGACGGCTTGTGGCTGGAGCTTGCGGCCGAAGCGAACGCCCGCTCAGGAGAACTTGCCGACGCCTTTATCGGGGCCGGCTTCGAGCTTGCCTATCCCGTGGACGGCAATGAAGTGTTCGCCTACCTGCCGGAAGAGGTCGCGGCGCGGCTGCAGGCGGCCGGCGCAAAATTCTATCCCTGGCCGGGCGGCTGCTATCGTTTCGTCTGTTCGTGGAACACGCCCGCCGCGGACATCGAGGCGCTTGCCGCCGCGCTTTAGCCTGCGCCGCTGCCGAGGCTTCCATTCGTCATCGCATCGCTCAGCCAGTCTTCGAGATGGCCGGTCACGATCTTGCCGTCGATAGGCGTCAATTCGTCCCCGCCGAGCAGGTCCTGGTGCAGGCAGAGCACGAGCAGGGGGGAAAGCACGGCCAGCGCGGCCGCCTGCAGCTTGTCTTCGGTGCGCGGCCCGCCGGACGCAGCCGACAGTTTCTGGCGCACCGCTTTCAGGGCGGGCTCCAGGATGTGCGTGATATAGGCCTGGCCCACTTGCGGGTCGGCAACGCCTTCGATGATGCCGAACGCATGCACACGGATGAAGCCGCCCTGCCGCATCCCGTCTTCCAGCATCCGGAAGCATTCGCGCAGGGTCTCCTGCGGCGGGGCATGGGGCGCGCCAGGGACCATCCAGCTGAAGGGCTCGCGCTGGCCGATATGGCCGAGAATGGCGACGATCACGCCCTGCCGGTCGGTGAAATAGTGGCGCAGCGTCGGCTCCGAGGTTTCCACCGCGGCCGCCATCTGGCGCAGCGACGGCCGGCTGAGGTCCGATCCGAGCGCAAACGCCACGAGCCGGTCGAGCAGCGCGCCGCGCTTCTCGTCGAAATTATGATTTCGGACACCCTGAGGCCGTGCCATTTTCCCGCTTATCCCCGCCGCAAGACATGTGCAGGCCTCGGAAAGAGGCCTGCACTAGGGTTAAACTGTCTTTAGAGAAGTTCCAACCGCGAGGCGCAGGTGCCGCGTCAGCCCTTGCCCCAGAGCTTCTGCCACCAGCTGCGCTTCGGTTTCGGCGTATCGATCTCGATGCCTTTGATCGCGGCGGCGGAATAGCCAAGACTCGCCATTTTCGTGCGAATCTCGTTGACATCCCGCCCGGTCAGCTTCGCCAGGGCGACGGCCTCATCGTCCCACCGTTTGACGAGCGTATTGGCATAGTCGCCGGCCGCCTTGCACTCGGTATAGTCGCCCCGCCAGGCATGGCGCAGCACATAGCGTCCCTGGTAATTCGTCCGGTCGCCCGTGGTCTGGAATTCGAGGTCTTCCGGAAACGTCTTCGCATCATAGCGAAGGTGCAGGCGCGTCACGAACACGTCCACCGGCTGCGGGCCGAAATAGCGCTCGTCGTCCTGCGGGCCTTCGTCCAGCCACATGACGCCGAGTTCGCGCAGTTCCGAGCGCGACAGCGGTTCGGCTGCACACGGATCGCACCAGCCCATGTCCCAGGCGTACTCCATGAACACGGCCTTGCCGTCTTCCTTCTTCACCTGGTGGCTGAACATGTCCTTATAGAAGTCGCCGAACTCGTCCTTGATATAGATGGGCACATCCATGTCGGAGGGCAGTTTCACGGTGCGGTAATTCTTGGTCTCCACCCGGCCGGTGCGGCTCATGGCGAACACGAACAATTCCTGCTTTCCGGTCGAGTTTACGGTGCCGAGACGGATCGGCAGCATGAAATCCTCGTCCTCATACGCGACCTGGATCGGGCGCAGCATGTCGGAGCCGTCATGCCGGTCGAGGTTCACCTTGGCGACAAAGAATTTCATGTCGCGCTTCAGGTAGGCGCCGACCGTTTCTTCCGCCCCGTCGGGAATCTTGTAGCCGTTCTGGTTCAGCCAGGTGATGAGGCCGTTCGATTCCTCCGCAGACAGAATGAGGATGTCGTATTCGCCGACTTCATACTGCGCCTCGATGGTGACGCCGAGTTCCTCGGCCTCTTCCATGGCCTGTTCCGGGAGGGGCGGCGCCGACATCACCATGTCCTTCATCATCCGTTGGCGGCGCTCCGCCTCGCACGGGTTTTCGTCATAGTATTCGACAAGGCGCGGCGCGGTGTAGGCGTCGATATGGTCCATCAGCGCCGGATTGGCGACATGGATCTGGTCTTCTTCCGGCACGTGCGGCACCGGCACCACCATGGCGAACTCCGAGACCTCGCCCTGGAAATCCGACGCCATGGTGACGACCGTGCGCTCGCCGTCGCGCGCGATCGCCACTTTCGAGGCTTCGTTGAACAGGTCCGTATCCGCCTTGGCGACATAGAAGCCGCAGAAAGCATGGGCCGGGGCGGCAATGCCCCAGGAACAGGCCGCCGCTGCCAGCCCGCCCAGAAGGTGTTTCAGTTGCATGTTACGCTCCTCTTGTTCCCCACAATCCCTAGTCGTCTGTCTCGTGCGCCATGAGGTCGGGGAAAGCTGATCCCCACCAGAAATAGCGGTCATAGATGCTGCGCGCGGCCGCCTTGTTGACGGAGTCGTCGTCAGGTTCCGTGCGCGGTGGCTTCGGCTTCAGCGTGAAGGGATAGTCGCCATTCGCTGTCGCGCGGGCTTTCACATCGTCCCGCTTCCAGCCGGTCATCTTGACCACATTGGAGAATTCCTCCGACTGGCGTTTCGCCACCTCGGCCACATAGTCCTTCACCGCCGGGCATTCGGCCTCGCCGCGCCAGGGCACATTGATGACATACCGGCCCTGGAAATACTCCGTGTCCCCTGTTTCGATGAATTTCAGGTCTTCGGGGAAGCGCTTGGCGTCATAGCGGATGTGCAGGCGCGTGAGGTAGAGGTCGTCGCCCCAATAGGTCTCCTCGCGCAGCTCCTCTTCCATATAGCGCGTCTCGCCGATGTCCTCGCCGGATTCCTGCCAGACGGTCTCGAAATCGGGCAGGGGGTCGTCGCCGCCGAAATCCTCCATCCAGAACACGCCGAGTTCCAGCAGGTCGGCGATGGAGGGCGGCTCGCCGGCGCATGGATCGCACGATCCGATATCCCAGAAATATTCGAGGAAGACACCGGTGCCGCCGGCCTTCTTCACCTGGTGAGCGAACAGCGCCTTGTAGAACGCGCCGAAACTGTCCTTCTCCTCTTTCAGGAAGAGGGGCACGTTCTTGTCGGTCGGGATCTTGCGCGTCTGGTAGTTCGAGGTTTCCACCCGGCCTTCGGACGAGATCATGAAGGCGATGAGATCCTGCGTCCCGTCGGCATTCAGCGTGCCGAGCCGGATGGGCAGCGCGAAATCCTCGTCTTCATAGGCAATCGAAATCGGGCTGAGGTATTCGCTGCCCGTATCGGCCTTCCGGTCAAGGTTCACCTTGGCCAGGAAGAACTTCATGTCCGATTTGATGTAGGAATTGAGGATCTTTTCGGCGCCGCCCGGCAGCTTGTAGCCATTGTCGTTCAGCCATTCGATCAGGCCGTTGCCGCGCTCGGCCGAGAGGATGACGATGTCATATTCCCCGGCGCTGTAGCTGTCCTCGATGAAGACGCCATAATCGGCCTCCCGCTTGCGGGAGCCGGTGACGACGATCATGTCCATGGCAGCGTCGTCCTCCGCCATGTAAGCGACCGGCGGTGGAGCGCAGGGGTTGTCGTCATAATACTCCGCAAGGCGCGGCGCACTGAACGCGTCCAGCTTGAGCAGCGGCGTCGGGTCGGCAATGTGCACCTGCTCGCGGCTGATCACCTCCGGCACGGGAATCACGATGGCGAACTCCGACAGGTCGCCTTCATAGTCATTTGCCATGGTGATGACCGTCCGTTCGCCCTTGCGGGCCAGGGCCACCTTCGAAGCCTTGTTGAACAGGTCGCCATCGGCCTGCGCGACGTAGAAGCCGCAAAATGCACTTGCCTCAAGCGCTGGCGCGCAAAGGCTCAGCGCTGCGATCAGCAGCCATCTGAACATGGAGTGTCCCCTCCCTTGGAGTTTTCCGTGTGGTGTTCCATTCAAACTTTTTCGCCGGCATCAGCCAGTCGATCACCGGCGTTGCCCATGCCAGCGCCGCCAGCGCCATCAGCGGCGCGCCGCGCTGGTTCGGCCCGATGATGAACCAGGCCGCGAGCGCCGCCACCGCAAAGGCGAACAGGATGCGCCCCAGCCGGCTGTCCGGCGTCGAGCGGGGATCGGTGATCATGAAGAAGGCGAAGATCAGGAGCGCACCGGACGACATCTGGTGCAGCGGGATGGCCATCGGATCGCCGAGCCACGCCGCGCGCGCAAACAGGATTGCGGCGAACCCGCCAAGGAAGCCGATCGCAATGTCCAGCCGCTTCGCGCTCGACAGCGTCAGCGCCGCCAGCGCCAGCGCATAGCCCGCCACCAGCGGGGCCTGTCCCCACTGGCCGGGCGATACCCACGCGTCCCGCCCCAGCAGCAGCATCATCGCCACAATGCCGATACAGCCCGGATTGAACACATGCTTGCCATTCACCCGCACGAGGAATTTGAGGGCAACGCCCGTAAACGTTGCCGCGGCCCAGATCCACGGGTCCGCCGCGCGCAGCAATATCGTCACGCCTAGGCCGGTGATCGCGGCGGATTTCCATTCCAGCCCGGCCATCAGCGGCTTGCCCCGCCGCCAGTTGAGAAAGGCCGTACCGATCAGCTGCGCCGCGAACGCACCTGTACAGGCGGCAGCAAGGCTGAGGCCCGTCACGCCGAAATCGCTGGTCAGGTAAGACAGGGTGAACAGGCCGCCGAGCGCAAGAATCTGCCAGTTGCGTGCGTCGGCAGACAACTGGCGGCAGAGGACAAGGGGAAGGCGGGCCACTGCGTCCATCCGGCTCACATGCACAACGAATTGCGATCACATTACGGCAGGTTCATGAAACCTTTTCGGGTGGCAAGAGGGAAGTTGACCTGGTGCATCTGGACGTGCGGGGCGGCGCACGGCAGGAAGGGGCTACCTGATTATCTGGAAGGGGACCGGACTCATGACCAAGACCGCCATTCGCGCCGCCATGCTCGCCGCCGCGCTTGCCACCACCACGCTTTCCGGCTGTGCCACCGCCTATTACGGCGCCATGGAACAGTTCGGATACGAGAAGCGCGACCTGCTGGTCGCCCGCGTCATGGATGTCGCGACCGCCCAGGAAGACGCCAAGGAAGAGTTCGCCGATGCGCTGGAGGCCTTCCGCTCCGTCGTCGCCGTCGATGGCGGCGACCTGGAGAAGGAATATGACAAGCTGTCGAATTCCTATGACGATGCCAATGCCAAGGCCGAAAAGGTGCGCGGCCGCATCAAGGACATGAAGAATGTCTCGCGCGACCTGTTCACGGAATGGCAGAAGGAACTCGACCAGTATTCCGATCCGAAACTGCGCCGTGCCTCCGAAGACCAGCTCGAAGCCACCAAGGACCGCTACAAGGTACTGGTGCAGAAGATGGATACCGCCGCCGAGTCCATGGACCCGGTGCTTGCGGTCTTCCATGACCGCGTCCTGTTCCTGAAGCACAACCTCAACGCCCGCGCCATCGCCTCGCTGGGCGGCGAGACCGACACGATCGAGTCCGATGTCGCCGACCTCATCGCCGAGATGGAACGCTCCATCGCCGAGGCCGATGCCTTCATCCAGGAAATGCAGGGCGGCGCGCCGGTCGCCTGATTTGCGCCCGGCCGGGGGCTGGACCTTGGCGACCTCCCGCGCAAATGTGCGGCCGGGAGGACATCGCATGACGAACGTGCAGGCCCTGGGCATGCCGGCCGCGCTCGCCGCAGCGGCGTTGCTTGTTGCCTGCCAGTCCGCGCCTGCCGCTTCCTGCGCCGGCAGTTTCTGCGATGGCTTTGAAGATGCCGATGCAGGCACAGTGCCGGACGGGCCGTGGCAGGTCGGCCTCGCCAATGCGACGCTCGTCGTGGATGACACGCGGGCGGCCTCCGGCGACAAGTCCATCCGCATCGACCTTGCCGGAAAGGGCACCGGCTTCCTCATCGGGCCCGCCGCGCGGACCGGCCGGATGAAGGTCTTTCTCGAGGCCGCGCCTGAAGGCGATGTTCACTGGACACTGATCGAACTCAGCGGACCCCGGCCCAGCGACGGGCGCATTGCCGAGCTTCGCATCGGCGGCCAGCACCCCGTCGCGAACGGCAGCCGCCTGATGGCGAATTACGAGACGCCCGAAGGCTACACCGACGAGACCGCGCCGCTGTCCGATTGCTGGCACCATGCAGAGGAAACGGATGTCATGCCCACCGGCCGCTGGACGGAATTTGCCTGGGCCGCCGGCGCCGATGGCAAGACGCTTGAGGTCAGCATCGACGGCGTCCCGATTCCCGCGCTCACGGTCGAGGGTCATGGCCAGGGCTGCCTTCATCAGCCGGCGGACTATGCCTGGGAACTTCCGGACGTCACCGAAACCCATCTTGGCTGGGAAAGCTACCAGCCGGACGGCCCCCGCCATCTCTGGATAGACGATGTCGTCCTCGGGGAGGGGGATTGATGCCTGCCGTGCACGGATATTCCGGCAAGCCGCTCTGGCAAAAGCTCGGCCTGAAGCCGGGGCTCACTTGCCTGCCCGTCAATCCGCCGGACCATTTCGACGCGCTGATGGAGGGCGCCGAGGGTGTCACCTTCCTGAAACGCAAGGCCCCCGCCGATGTCGCGCATCTCTTCTGCCTCAGCCGTGCGGCGCTGGAAAAGCAGGTGCCCGCCATCCTCGAACGCATAAAGCCGGGCGGCATGCTCTGGGTCTCGTGGCCCAAGAAGTCCTCGCCCCTCTACAAAGACCTGACCGAAGACGACCTCCGCACGATCATCCTGCCCACCGGCTGGGTGGACGTGAAAGTCTGCGCCGTCGATGGCGACTGGTCCGGCCTCAAATTTCTCAAACGGAAAACCTGACATGACCCGCTCCGTCTTCACCGCGTCAAAAAATGTTTGCGCTCTCATTTTCCTCGCCGCCTGCGCGGCGCCTCAGCAATTGCCGGAACGAGGCATTGAGTCGATCACGCTTGAAGGCGGCGGCGCCTCCGTCACGCTCACGCCTGCCTTCGGCGGACGGGTCATCAGCTTCGGCCTCGACGGCCATCGCAGCGTGGTGAAATTCGATGAGGCCTTCGCAGCGGCGCAGCCTGCCCCGCCCGTCGATCCGGCTCATTCCGCTGCGCCCTATATGGGCGCCACCGTCTGGGCCGGGCCGCAGAGCGACTGGTGGAACCACCAGTCCGTCTGGCCGGACCTTGCCGGTCAGGGCTGGCCGCCGGATCCCTTTGTCTCGCTCACCGAATTCTCAGCCACGGTCGACGGCACGCGCGTCACGCTGGATGGCCCGGAAAGCCCGGTCACAGGCCTCGAACTACGCAAGGACTTCTCCCTGTCCGATACCGGCTGTCTCACCGTCACCGCCGAAGCGAAGAACATCCGCAGCGAGCCGGTGTCCTGGGATCTCTGGCACGTCATCCGTGTACAGCCGGCCGCCTGGGTCTTCGCACCGGTCAGCGGGGAAGGGGATGTGCGCTACACGCCGCCCAACAGCCCCGAATTCCAGCCGCCGCAGCTCGGCGTCGAAAACGGCCTTGCCTATGCCGACCCGTCCCTCAAGGGCGTCACGGCCCCCCGCCGCGAAGGCAAGGCCTTCCTCACGCCATCGGACGGCTGGATGGCCGGCTTCGTCGACGGGCAGGTCTTCCTCGTCACCTTCGATCTCCTGCCTACCGAAACCATCCATCCGGAACAGGGACAGGTCGAGTTCTATTTCACGCAGGCCCCCGGCGACCCCGCCACCAGCGTCATCGAAATGGAAACCCACGGCGCCTTCCGCACCCTTGCCCCCGGCGAGACGATGACCGCCACGCAATACTGGTCCGCCGCCCCCTATGACGGCGCCCTCACCGCTGACGCCATCGCTGGCTTCATTCATGACGGGATGATGCAGTCGAATGCCTGCAAGGGGATGACGAAATAAATTCTGACCAGACGGCCTGTAAGCCGGGTTCTGTTCGCCGTGTTGCCACGGTCTGGCAGCCATTCCTCTGGGAGGGCCATTGCTGGCCCCCTCACGCGACACACCCGGGGCACGGGCGGGAAGCGGCCCATGTGTGCCCCCTATTCGGTCTTGCTCCGGGCGGGGTTTACCGTGCCGGTCCTGTCGCCAGTCCCGCGGTGGGCTCTTACCCCACCCTTTCACCCTTACCGTCTGGCCGAAGCCGCGCGGCGGTTTGCTTTCTGTGGCACTTTCCCTCGGCTCACGCCGGGCGGCCGTTAGCCGTCGCCCTGTTTCCCTGGAGCCCGGACTTTCCTCCAGTACGCAGTTACCCGCGCACCAGCGGCTGCCCGGCCGTCTGGTCAGGCGCGCTATATAGGGCAGGGCGGGGCGCGGAGCAATCTTCCCTCACCTCCCGCGCCCCCTAACCCCTCTCCCTCTGGGAGAGGAGGGGCCCATCGCGTCAGCGATGGGAGGTGAGGGCCTTACTCCGCCGCAAAGATCAGCGGCCCGGCCTTCTGCTCGAACAGTTCCACAAGCTCATCGTCCATGAAGGCATAATCGTCCGGAATATCCAGCACGTGCAGCTCCTTGTGCGAGACGTCCTGGCGGAACTCCGCGCGGATGCGGCTCGCATGCTTGTCTTCCATGACGAGGATCAGGTCTGCCCAGCGGATGTCGGCCAGCGACAGTTTCCGCTTCGCGTCCCGCGCCGTCCCGGCCGAGCGCACGGCGACGCCCGCCATGTTGCGGAACACGGCCTCGCCCGTGGGGCTGCGCCACTGGTTGCGGCTGCACACGAACAGCACTTTCAGCGGCGTGGCATCGGCCATCAGCTTCTCCCATTCGCGGCGCGGCCAGATCTTCCCGATCTGCCGGGCCCGGTGCAGCTTGTTATGCCGCAGATAGACCAGTTTCCAGTTTTTCTCTGCATAGCCGCGATAGGTTGGCGTTCCCTTACGGTCGCCATTATGGATGCGGGCGGCCACGCGGCGCGCGGCCCGCGTTGCGGGGTGTGACATTGGCTGTTCCTCATGTTGTCGGGTTCAGCAGCCGCGGCAACACGAAGGGTAGGGGGCATCTAAGGTGCGCGCCCGCCCGGCGCAAGGGAAAATCAGTCCTGCCAGGCCTTCCAATAGGCCGCGACCCGCCGCGCGAACGCCTCCGCATCTTCCGCGAACAGGCGGCGCCCCCGCTTCAGGCAGCGCCGCGAAAGCCGCTGCTCCTCAGCGAGAATCAAGCTGTCCAGCACTTCGAACGCCCGTGCATCGGCGGCCTTGAGGCCCTCCAGCCGCTCCGTGCGCAGCACATGCAGGTCATGATGCTCGCCAAGGTCTTTGGTCAGCCGCTCGGTCTCGTCCACCCGCGCCAGCATCATTTTCGGCCACATCCGCTTCATCAGCCGCATATGGTACCAGTGATACTTCACCCGCTTGCGCCATTCATGGAAGTCGGCCGCCGCGCCGGTCTCCTCGGCCAGCGCCATCGCGTCCACCGCTGCGGCATAGTTCTTTGCAACGCCCTTCGACAGCACTTTCGGCGTCTTGCCCGTCACCTCCCAGGCTGCCGCCCGGGCCAGTGCCTCTTCCAGCGTCCGGCGCGTCATCGCGATCTGCTTGCGGGCCGGCTTCTGGCCGGGCGTTCCCGCGGGCAGGGCGATGTGGCCGCGCACCGTCACGAAAAACTCCGTACCCAGCGTTTCCGCGAACCGCTGTTCCAGCATGTCCAGCACTTCCACCCCCGCCGCCGCATCGCGCAGGCCCGACAGGCTGCGCGCAAGGTCGCGGAAGGTCTCGTTCTCTTCGGCGTATCCCGCAAAACCCGGCCGGACGAGCCGCACCAGCCCCCGCAGTTTCTTGCAGCGCTTGCGGATCTGGTGCACCCGCACCACCTCGTCGAGCGCCGGATCGTCCAGCTCCGCCAGCGCCGTCGCGATCTGCCCCGCCGCCACGCGGCGCACGGCCTCTGTCAATGAAGCGTCCGATTTTTTGAAGGAATAGGTCACTGGCGGCCTCTTGAACGTGGGACTGCAGGCTAGTCTATCCCACCCCCGCCAGCAAAACCCTGCACCTGTCGGGGGAAAAGGCCAATGAGGGTTCGGCCGGGCGCCAGACCGCAATAAAAGTTTCAATTTTCGCGAGCAGCCAAATTCTGTATCCGAATCCGAATGGCGGCTTCGGCGGCGGATACCTTGTTTTTCAGGACACAGCAGTGACATCGGAGACCCGCGAAAAAATCAAGAGCTGGGCATTCGGCGCGCTGGTTGTGTACGTGATCGTGTCGGTCATTCTTGGCGGCATCGGCTTCATGATCGATCGCCAGGACTATGGAAATAGATACGCCCGGATGCTGATGTGGCCCGCTCTCCCCCTTGGGATCGCGTTCATGGCCTACACGTTCTATAGCTGGCTAGCTGCGATCTACGATATCGTCTTCCGGAAAAAAGATCAGGGAATTCTGACATTTGGCCTGTGCGCCCTTTCCGCCATGGGCCTCTTCATGTTCAGCTGGATCGCAATTTTCGCCGGTGCCTTCATGGACTTTGGCTTTCCACGCCGCAACGATCTGCCGGTCATGATCTTCCTGGAGTGGTTTTCCCGGGGCGCGTTCTTCGATCTGGTCGAGTCCTATGATCTGGTGACGGTGGAGTTGGAACCGCAGCGGCACAAGTTCCTGTACGACACCGTCGAATTCTCGTTCAGGACATTGTGGGGGGCCTGGGCGGGTTTCCTGTTCGCCACCCTGGCGTCGAAAATGTTGGATCTGCTCTGGTTCTTCAAGGCGCGCCGTTGAGGCACCCGGCGGTCAACCTGCCGGGTGTATGCGTCAGACAAAGAACTTGCCGACTTTCCAGAACAGCCACATCAGGATCGCGCACACCGCCGCGCCGCCAAGCGACGCGCCGAGTTTCGTCATCAGGCCAAGCTCTGTCGAGTCGAGCACGGTCCACACCAGCCATCCGCCGAAGCCGGCGGCAACCACCACGAAGCCCAGCTCGATAACGCGATCGAGCAGACGGTCGGCCTTGCCCAGCAGGCGGAAGATGCGGTCGAGGTCCATCCCGGACATATAAGGTGGTCAGGCTTAAGGCCCGCTTTATTCATGGCGTCGCGCTTTGAAACGCGCATTAGGGATTCATTCACCGAGGACAGCAGTTCGCCCTCAGAGCGTCAGAGATGCGTCCCATGATTCATCCTGTTCCCCTCAAAACCTGGGCGCCGCCGGGCCGCCTGATGAAAAATCTATCCGCCGCATTCGGCGTGGGTCCATCTTGCCCGCATGAGCCTGCCGGACGATTTCCTTGCCCATGCGCTGCGTGTCCTTGGCGATGCGCTGGTGGCGATTATTGGCCGGGCGGAGCTGCACCTGAGGCCGGATTTCATGGCGCGGGGCGTTGCCCGGCGCGCGGCCCGGCAGATGCGGGCACTCGCCGTGATGATCCGCCGCCTGATCTTCCTGATGGCGCTGGAGGTCGAACTGGCCCCCGCCGCACCGCGCGCTGCCGGTGACGCGCCGCGGACGGCCGTCCGCAGGCCCCGCGCCACCTTTCGCCTCGTTCCGGAGCCCTCCGGAGCCTTGCCGGAGTGTTTCCGGAGTTTTACCGGAGCCCGCGCGACCGGCCCGGTGCCGGCCGAGCGCCTGTTCCGGCGCTGGGTCGAACTCACCCGTGTGCTGAACAGTCCGGACGTTTACGCAAAGCGCCTCGCCCGCACGATCCGCCGCTGGCAGGCGGCCGGAGAGCCGAAGCCGCATGTCGCGCCACTCGACGGGCGCCATCGCCTGCCGGTCGACCTCGGCCTCATCGCCACGGCCCTGACAGGCCTGCTGAACAAGGCGCTCGGCGACTGGCCGGACACGGGCTGACGCTGCGAACAATCGGGAATTTTGCCGGAGCGCGACAGCGTTTCCGGGCGCACGTGCTGGCGGTGCGTCAGGCCGAATAGAAATCAAACACCGCGCCGATGCGGCGCAGCGTCTGGATGTCGGCGATGCCGCTCACCCGGTCCGGCAGCCAGCGCCGCTGGAAGGCCCGGACCACCGCTTCCGTAGGCGGATCATAAGACCCGTTGCAGTCGAGGGCATAGCCGATACCGGCCAGGAATTCCTGCATCCGGCGCACGCTCGCCCCGGTCTCGCCCGGTGAGAGGCTCTTGCCGTCGACGTCAGGATCGTTCGTGCCCTCGACCTCCGGCCAGAAGCCGATCCCGGCCTGCGCAAGCATTTGCCACGGAAAATGCTCGCCCGGATCCTGCTTGCGGTCCGGTGCAATATCGGAATGGCCGACAATCCGGGTCGCCGGAATGTCGTGATCGGCAAGGATCTTGCGGATCAGCGCGATCAGCGCCTGGATCTGGGGCAGGGGAAAGGGCGGCAGGCTTCCGTCCGCCAGCGGAAAATCGTGTCCGCCATTGACGATCTCGATCCCGATGGAGCGGGAATTGAGATCCTGGTCGCCCTGCCAGCGTGAAACGCCCGCATGCCAAGCGCGCCGGTCTTCGGCCACCAGCTGGTCGATCCGCCCGTCTTCCCAGACCATGTAATGGGAGGAGACTTTCGCCTCCGGGTCGCACATCCGGTCCAGCGCCGCGTGCCCGGATTCCATTCCCGTATAATGAAGCACCAGCATATTGACCGGGTACTGCCGAAAGTCGAAATTGGGGCTCGGCGAGGCGATAATTTCCATCAGCTGTCTCCCGCGCCATACTTCTTGCCGAGGGCTGCTTCCGGCAGGCGACGGTTCTGGCGCACCGCGATGATGAAAACCCCCGCCAGCGCCATCGTCGCCCCGATCGCCAGTCGCGGCGAAATCGGCTCGTTCAGCAGCACGATGCCGAACACGACGCCCCAGATCGGCGTCATCAGGGTCAGCGGAGACAGCAGCGAAACATCATACTTCTTGATCAGCGTATAGAAACCGCCATGCCCGAAAATCGACACGCCCAGAATGGCAAACAGGCTCGCCGCCCAAACCCGCCAGCCGCCGTGTATATAAGCCTCGACCTGGCCATGTTCCCAGAGGCCCGAGACCGCAAACAGCGGCGCAAAGCTGAACAGGCCCACCCAGGCCTGGACCTGCAGCCCGGTCAGCGGCGGCATCTGCTTCATCAGGATCCCGCCATAGGAACCGATAAAGGCGCAGGCGATGACATAGAGGAGGCCCGTCGAAATCTGGAAACTTGCCGGGTCGAACGCAATCATCATGACGCCCGCAAAGGACAGCATGATGCCGAGCCCGCGGCGCCAGCCGACGACCTCTCCGAGAAAGGCCATGCTCATGAGGGTCGAAATCGGCACGCCCAACTGGCCTGTGACCGCCACCGCGGACGCCTCGGCATTCTGCAGGCCGATAAACAGGAGTGCAAAGTTCAGGGAACCGATCAGGACCGAGATCAGCAGCAGCGTGCCCAGCTTCTTCGGCACGGGCCGCAGGAAGGGGATCAGGAACACGGCAACCCCGGCAAAGCGCACGGCCGCAAAGAACAGCGGCGGAACCTGCAGATCCGTTACGACCCAGCGTGTCAGCACCAGGTTCAGGCCCCAGGCCAGACAGATGAAAAACAGGAGCATGAAGTCACGGAATGACATGATTGCCCCGTATCAGGGTTTTGATAGCATGGGCAGGGGTGACGGAGCGCCAAGCTGCTCCGCACACTCAACAGAGTGGATGCGGGTGGTATAAAAGGGAATAACCGGCCAGCCGGCAAACTGAAGGGGAATGGTGTGATGTCTCTTATCTGGTGGATTCTGCCAGCCATAGCGGCGGTGATTGGCCTGATGTTGCTGTTTGCCGGGTTCGGCAAGCTGGCGAAGCTGAAGCCCGCGAGCGGCGGGATGCGGCTCCTGTTCGGGGTCGGGTTCCTCGGCCTTGCGGGCATTGTCGCCTTTGCGGGCCTCAACCTGCAGACCTACAAGCGCCTGACCAAGGAGCGCTATGCCGCGACGGTCAAGTTCACGGCGGTCGAAGACCAGCCGGATGCCTATTATGTCGACCTCACCCTTTCGGATGGCTCGAAGAAGCTGGAAGAAAGCGGCGCCCAGCCCATCCTGCATGGCAACCAGTTTGAAATCGGCGCGCAGGTCATCAAGTTCAAACCCATGGCCAACATGCTGGGCTATGACTCGATCTACCGCCTCGATTTCATCGAGGGCCGGGAGGCGCGCCGCTATTCCACCGAAGCGGTGAAGCAGGCGACCAGCCATGGCATCGCCCTCGCGGCAAATCCGGGCCTCGACGTTCACGCCATGGCGGCCAAGCAAGGCGGCCGGTTCGGCGTCGATGCCGAATACGGCTCGGCCAGCTACCAGCCGATGGGTGATGGCTATGAGTATGTCGTCAACATCACGCAGGATGCCCTCGTCGCCCGGCCGACCGAAGCAACGCGCCTGAAGATCGAGAAGGCGGCCTATCCCGGTTACGAGACCGGCAAGGAGACCACGCAGTGAGCCTTTGGGAGCGCTATGTCGTTTCCAATCTCGTCGCTTGCGCCTGTGCGACCAAGCCGATCCGCAAGCAGCGGGAAAAAGTCGTTCCGCTGGCTGAAGGACGCGTGCTGGAGCTTGGCTGCGGGGCGGGGGACAATTTCTCCTATTACGACCCGGATAAGGTCGAGCGCCTGTTCGCGCTAGAACCGTCCGAAGCCATGCTGCAAAAGGCGCGTCATGCGGCAGGTGCCCTCGGCTATGGCAACCGGATCGACTTCCTGCAGGCCGGTGCCGAGGCGATGCCGCTGGACGACAAGTCGGTCGATACCGCCGTCATTACGTTTGTGCTCTGCACGATCCCCGACTGGAAAGGCGCGCTGACCGAAGTGCGCCGTGTCCTGAAGCCGGGCGGGAAGGTTCTCTTTTCCGAACATGGCCTGGCCCCCGATGAAGGCGTCGCGAAATGGCAACGCCGGATCGAGCCGGTCTGGAAGACCTTTGCAGGCGGCTGCCACCTGACCCGGGACACCGGCGCCATGTTCCGCGAGTGTGGGTTCGAGCTGAAAGACGCCGAGACCATGTACCTGCCCTCGACGCCGAAGATTGCGGGCTTTGTGTCCTGGGGCGCGGCCGTCCCGGCCTGACCTGCATGCGCCGCCCGCCTCATCTGCCGTTCCTTGAAGGGCCGGCCAGCCTGTCGCCGGGCCTGAAGCCGATTCCCGCCGATCGCCTCATTGCGCCCGACACGGAAGCGGCCGCCTGGTTGCCGGAAAAGCGCCGGATCATGCAGGACCATCGCGACGAGGTCTTTGCCTCGCAATTGCCTCAGGCGGTACTTGAAGAGGCGGCAACCCTTGTCACGTCTCATCTTCCGCCGTCGGAGGAATCCTGGCCGACCCCGCTGGAGCGCGCCGCCGCCCTTGTCTCGGATGATCTCTGCCTGCTGCAGCGGGGAGGGGACGGCCTTTGGCGCCTCGAAGCGGCAAGCCTTGTGGCACCGACCTTCTGGCTGCTGTCCGAAAAGCTCGGTCAGCCGCTCGCCGGCCTGCATGGGCCGGTGCCCGGCGCCAATCCGGAACTTGTCGTCCGCATCGCGCGGATGTTCGACGCGATCCGCCCGGGGCAGGTGCTGGAACGCTTCAACTGGACCGTTCAGGCCGGCGATGCACGCTTCACGCCGAACTCGGCACCGCTGAAGGCACTCGCCGCTGAAGTGCCGGACGACGCCGCGCTCGATGTGCTCCACCTTCGTGTCGAGCGACAGACGATTTCCAAGCTGCCGGACTCGGGCCTTCTCCTCTTCACCATCCGGATCGTCATCGACCCGCTGAAGGCTGCACTCGAGACGTCAGAACTTGTTTCGGCCTTCCGGGAGGCATGGAACAAGACCGATCCGGCGCTCGCCACTTACAAGGGCTGGCCGCACTATGAGCGTCTCGTGAACGCGGCACTCCGGCGCCTTTCCTGAGCAGGCCATCCGCGCTAAAGCTTGCCCCGCGCCGGAAAGAAAAGGACACGAGCCATGGACTTCGCGACAATTTTTGCTGACCTCCAGAAGCAGGCCAAGCAGACCGCCAAGGAACTCGAACTCGAGCAGGCGATGCAGCGCGGCAAGGATCTGTCGAAAGAGGCGCTCGAAAAGCTGAAGACTGACCGCAACACGCAGATTGCCGCGACCGGCGCAGGCGCGCTCCTGCTCGCCGCCATGCTGGGCACGAAAGGCGGCCGGCGCTTCATCGGCGGCGCGGCAAAGACGGGTGCTGTCGCAGGTCTCGGCGCGCTCGCCTACAAGGCCTGGCTCGACCGGCAGGGCAAGCGCGCAACCGGCGACATCGATCCCGGCAAGCTCGGCTTTGTCACCGACAAGAAGATGGACCCGGAATTCGCCGAGGCGCTCGTGCGCACGATGGTCGCTGCGGCCTGGGCCGATGGCGCGCTGAGCGAGCCGGAGAAAACCTCGCTTGCCGAGGCCCTGAAGGAATCCGGCACTGGCAAACGTGACCGCGACCTCCTGACCAATGAGCGGCCGGAAGCCGAAACGCTGAAGAAGATTGCCGCCGCCGCGAAAACGCCGAACCACGCGGCGCAGATCTACGCCGCCGCCTGCCTTGTCACCGGCGACCCCACCCGTGCCGAGCGCGGCTTCCTGGCCCGCCTTGCGCATACGCTCGGGATTGAGGAAGCTCATGCCGAAGCCATCCGCGCCAAGGCGGTCTAGGCGGCATGAAGTATTGGCTGATAAAGTCCGAGCCGGATGCGTGGAGCTGGGACCAGCAGGTTGCCAAGGGCGAAGAAGGCGAGGAGTGGAGCGGCATCCGCAACTACACCGCGCGCAACAATATGCGCGAGATGAAACTCGGCGACCGCCTGTTCTTCTACCACTCCAACCAGGGGCTGGAGGTCGTTGGGATTGTCGAAGTGTGCAAGGAAAGCACGCCCGATTCGACCACGGACGATGAGCGCTGGGATTGCGTCTGGGTGAAGGCGCTGGCGCCGATGCCGAAGCCGGTTTCGTTGAAGGATGTGAAGGCCAATCCGAAGCTGAAAGATATGAGCCTCGTCACCTCCTTCCGTCTCTCGGTTCAGCCGGTGACGGCGTCCGAGTGGAAAGAGGTCTGCCGGATGGGCGGCATCGACCCGAAGACGCTGGAGCCGGTCTAACCCCGGTTGCCGTCCTCGAAACCGGCGAGGGTCCATTCGGCAAAGGTCGCAAGATTGCCGCCGGTAAAGAGGAATCCGGCGATGCCGGCGGCTTTCGCTGCCTCCATGTCGGCTTCCTTGTCACCAATCATCATGCTCTGCTCACGTTTCACCGGGAAGTCGCTCATCGCGCGCAGCAGCATGCCGGGCTTCGGCTTGCGGTCGAAACTGTCCTTCCGGTAGGCGGCGTTTTCGCCTTCCTGATGGAACGGGCAGTAATAGATCCGGTCTATCTGCGCGCCGGCCCTGGCAAGTTCCACCTGCATCCAGTCGTGCAGGGCGTGCATGTCCGCCTCGGTGTAATAGTTCCGGGCAATACCTGACTGGTTGGTGACGACGAAGACATACCAGCCACGTTGGTTGAAGGCAGCGATGGTCTCGGCCACGCCGTCCACCCATTCGAAATCCTCGATCCGGCTGACATAGCCCTTGTCGACGTTGATCACGCCGTCGCGGTCGAGGAACAGGGCAGGGCGGGAGGTTACCATTGCTCCGCTGTTTGCCTGCATCGGTTGCGCATGGCAACCTGTCAGGCATCATGAGGCGCGCGCAGGCGTGGACGCGCCTGACGCGGGCTCAACGTTTGGAGGTTTGGCTGTGGGTGTCCTTGTCTCGATCCTGTCGGACCCGTTTTTCCAGTCCGTCCTGCTCGCCTCTGTGGGCGGGGTCGTGGCCGGTCTCGCGATTGCGCGGCTGAGCGCGGGAAACATGACAGGCGCACTGCTGGGAGGAATGATCGGGGGCCTTGCGGCACATTTCGGTCTTGCCGAGGCTGGGCTCGATGCGGCGGCCCTGACAGGGATGGCGCTGCGCTGTCTGCGCAGCCTGCTGGAAGGTGCGGCGGGCGGTGCGGCCCTCGGATGGGCGGCGGGCTTCCTCATGAAGCCGAAGGGCTAATATCTATCCGGCCGTGGCCGGCAGGACATCGCGGTTCGCCGCGACACCTTTCAGGAATGGCAGCATGGACAGCGCGGTCAGCACGGCCGCGAGCAGGAAGGCTGCGCCGGCGAAATGCACGGCGGCTCCATCCCGGGTGAAGCTGTACAGGACGGTATTCATGGTCAGCGGCCCGATAATCATGGCCATGGCATTGAGGCTGGAGTTCGCGCCCTGAAGTTCGCCCTGTGCATTCGCGGGCGTGACGCTCGACATCAGCGAATTGACCGCCGGCGCAGCCACCCCGCCCAGCGAGCTGAAAGGTATGATCAGATAGGCGATCAGGGGATGGATCGCGAAGGCGAAGGCCATGAGGCTGAGCACGTTCACCATCTGGCCGAAGAGGGCGGTGCGTACTGTGCCGAGCCGTTTCAGGATCGCGCCCATGAGGCCTGCCTGCACGACCGCTGCGCCGATGCCGACGAGGCCCAGCGAGAAGCCGATTTCCCTTGGCGACCAGTCATAACGGATCTCGCCATAGACGTTCCAGGTCGACGGGAAGACCGTGTGTGCCAGCATGAAGATGCCGGCGCCCACCAGGAACCAGCGCACTTTCGGCAGTTTCGAGAAATGTCGCGCAGCGCCCAGCGGATTGGCCCGGCTGAGGTTGAAGGCCCGCCGGTTTTCCGGTGCATGCGATTCCGGCAGAACGAACAGGCCATAGAGAAAGTTGAGCAGCGCGAGGCCGGCGCCCGCAAAGAAAGGCGCGCGCGGATCGACTTCACCGAGGAAGCCGCCGATCACCGGACCGAACACGAAGCCGAAGCCGAAAGCGGCGCCAATCATGCCGAAGGCGCGCCCGCGTTCCTCCGGCGTCGTGACATCGGCGATATAAGCGTTTGCAGTGGAATAGGTGGCGCCTGAAATGCCTGACAGCGCCCGTCCGATGAACAGCAGCCAGATATTGTGGGCAAGGCCCATGACGAGGAAGTCGATCACCAGGGTCGCGACGGAGGCGAGCAGGACCGGACGACGGCCGAACCGGTCCGACAAGGCGCCCATCACCGGGCCGAACAGGAAGTTCATCACGGCATAGGTCGCCGCCAGAGGCCCGAGCCAGAGCGTTGCCTCCTCGGAGGACACATGGGTCAGCTCGCGGATCAGCGCCGGGACCACCGGAATGATCAGGCCGAAGGCCAGCATGTCCAGCGCCACGGTGACGATCACGAAAAAGAAGGCGTTTTTGCCATGGGCCCGGCCGGGCGAGGGGGAAACGGTGGCGTCGTTCATCCGCGCTGGTTTGGACGCGGCCGCGGGTCCGGTCAATCGGCTTTGACGCCGGGTGACGGATTGAGCAGGGCGGACCCTTGCCGCATCCTGCCGGAATGGCAGAGGGCATCCCTGTTACCCGCCGCGCCGTTCCGGCGGCAGAGGCAGACGCGATCCGCGAGGCTGTGCGCCGGGCGGAGCGGATGTCCGAGTCGCGGCTTGCCCGGCCGGAGGATGCTGCGGCCCTGCTCGCGCTGCTTTCCGATCCCGCCGTTCATGCGCCGATTTATTCCCTGCCCCGGCCGCTGACCGAAGACAGCGTGCGCGCCTTCATTGAAGACCATCAGCGCCAGCAGGCGGAAGGAACCGGCCTTCTCTTCGTGAACGATCCGGGCACCGGCGACATTCTCGGCTATTCGGACATCCAGGTCTGGCCGGACTGGGCAGCCGGCGAGATCGGCGGCGCAATCCATCCCTCCCTGCATGGCAAGGGTACGGGAACTTCCGGCGCCGCGCGGACATTCAGCTGGATGTTCGAGATGCTAGGCCTCGACCTGATATGCGAGACGGCGAGCCTCGAGAATGTCATCACGCAGCGCCTGCTGGACGGTCTCGGCTTCCGCCGGATGGGGCAGGTGACCAGCACACGGCCGGATGGCACGACGCGCGATTCGCTGGTCTGGGAGGTCACGGCCGCGGAATGGCAGAGGCTTTGCGAGCGGCCCTGATTTTCCTTAACAGGGGCGCGAATGCCCGATATGCAGGTCATCCTGTCATGGAGGATCTGGCCCGTGCTGCAACTGTTCTTTCTGGGCGGTCTTGCCCTCGTCGCTGTTGGACTGGTCATCACCTATAACGGCCTCGTCCAGAAATCGCAGATGGCGAACAATGGCTGGTCGGACATTGACGTCCAGCTGAAGCGCCGCGCCAATCTGATCCCGCAGCTCGTCAGCACCATTCAGGGCTACGCCGCCCATGAGAAGGGCCTGTTCACCGAAGTGGCCGAGAAGCGCGCCGCGGCGATGGCGGCCGGTGACGATCCGGCCGGACGCGCGGCGGCCGAGACAGCGCTCTCCCGGCCGGTTGCCAGGATGATGGCAGTTGCGGAAGACTATCCCGACATGAAAGCCAGCCAGAACTTTCTCGAATTGCAGCGGGAACTTTCCGACACCGAGGACAAGATCGAAATGGCGCGCCGCTTCTACAATGGCGCGGTGCGCGAATTGAACACGATGGTGGAGAGTTTTCCGGCAAACCTGTTCGCCGGCATGTTCGGCTTCCGGACGCGCACCTTTTTCGAGATAGAGATGCCCGACCGGGCCCTGCCGAAAGTGGACCTTGGGGGTGCGGGCTGATGGTCCGGTCGCTGCTGCTCGTCCTCGCCGCGTGCCTGTTTGCGCTGGCCGGCGCGGCGGAAGAGACAATCAAACGGTTCGATGTCGCCATCGAGGTGCAGGCAGACGGTGACATTCTCGTCACCGAAACCATCGACGTCACCTCCGAAGGCTACCAGATCCGCCGCGGCATCTTTCGCGAATTTCCCCGCTTCTATGCCGACGACGCGCGGGAAGGGGACAAGCTGCCCTATCAGTACGACATCCGCCGCATCCGCCGCGACGGCCACAAGGAACCCTACAGTACCGAGGTCGACGGCAATGCCTTCCGGATCCGGATCGGCGATGCCGATGTGTTCATCGAAAACGGCGACCATGTGTACGAGATCCAATACCTGGTGAAAAACCAGATCCGGTATTTCGAGGATCGTGACGAACTCTACTGGAACGTCACCGGCAATTACTGGCTGTTCCCGATCGAGGAAGCGTCTGCCCGCATCACCCTGCCGGATGGTGCGATCATGACCGGACAGAGCGGCTATACAGGCGGCTATGGCGATGAAGGGCATGACTATACTTACCGGCAGGACGGCGCGGTCCATGTATTCGAGGCCAGCCGCCCGCTCGATGTCCAGCAGGGGCTGACGATCTCGCTGGACATGGCGAAGGGGGCAATCGCGCCGCCCTCGCTCGGCGACAAGGGCATGCTCTGGTGGTTCCGCCATGGCGCACTTGCTGCGCTCATCGCCTCCTTCTGCGGTGTCTTCTGGTTCCTCGTTTCAAGCTTCCAGAAAGTAGGGGAAGATCCGCCGAAACCGCCGCTGTTCCCGCGCTATGAGCCGCCCGAAGGCTATTCCCCGGCCGCGGCGCATTATATCTATTATCGAGGCCTGCGCGGGCATCAGGCACTGATCGCCACGCTGATCGGGCTTGGCGTCAAGGGCCTCGTCGAGATCGATGCGTCGGACAAGAAAACCACCACGCTGACGCGCAAGCCGGCTGCGGAAGGAACAACGCTCTTTCTGGAAGAAGCTTCGCTCAATGGCAGCCTTCTGGGCGGGTCCGGCCAGCGCGTACTTGGCAAGAAATACGATGCGGGATTTACGTCGGCCTATGAATCGTTCCGCAGGTCGCTGGCGGGCCGGTATGGCAGTGCGTATTTCCGATGGAATATCGGCTACACGATCGCAGCGGCGCTGATGACGGTTGCGGCGGTGGTGTTTGCCGTGTGGCAGGCTGTGAACTGGACCGGCTGGCACACGCTGGTGGTCCTCGCCTTTGCCGGGCTCAACGGCCTCTTCATGTACCTGATGCCGGCGCCCACGCCGAAGGGGCAGAAAGTGCGAAGCGAGGTCGCAGGTTTCAAGCTCTATCTCGAAACCGCCGAAAAGCTGCAGATGAATTCGGTCAAGGTCGGCAGCGATGCGCCCCCGCCGATGAGCCTTGAGCGCTACGAGAAATTCCTGCCCTATGCTGTCGCGCTCAATGTCGAAAAGCCGTGGACGCAATATTTTGAGCGCCAGCTTCCCGATGTGGCAAAGGCATACTCACCCGCCTGGGGCCAGTTCGGCGACCGTTCGTTCCGCAATATCGGCGGCATGAATGACGCCATCATGTCCAGCATGAATACAGGCGTGTCGAGTTCCTTGCCACAAAGCTCCGGCTCGTCCGGCAGCGGCGGTGGCGGCTTTTCCGGTGGCGGCGGTGGCGGCGGTGGTGGCGGCGGCTGGTAAGCCGTCAGTCGAAATGCCCGTTGCGTCCTTTGCCGCCGGCAAACTTCGAGGCGCCGCCGGTTGCACTGCCGGTCCGGATCGTATCTCGGCCGAGCTGGCTTTCGACATGCAGGGCCTCTGCCTCGCTGAGGCTCCATTGCTTCAGGGCTGACATCCGGTCGTTGCGCATGCAGACCTGAGGGAAGCCGGCAATCTGACCGGCGAGTTCGATGGCGCGGGGCAGGGCGGTTTCGTCCGGGGTCGCATAATTCGCAAGCCCCATCTGCAGCGCCTCGGCGGCGTCGACTTCCCGGCCGGTGAGGATCATGTCCATCGCCCGCGACTGGCCGATGAGGCGGGGCAGGCGCACGGTCCCTCCATCGATCAGCGGCACGCCGAAGCGCCGGCAGAACACGCCGAACTTCGCCGAAGGCGAAACGACGCGCAGGTCGCACCAGATCGCCAGTTCCAGCCCGCCCGCCACGGCATAGCCGTCGACGGCGGCAATCACGGGTTTCGACAGTTCGAGCCGGGTTGGCCCCATCGGGCCGTAATCGCCGTCGACGCTGAACCGGTTGGGATGGCCCGTCGATATCGCCTTGAGGTCAGCACCGGCGCAGAAATTCCCGCCCGCCCCGGTCAGGATCGCGACGCTGAGGGCGCCATCGGCATTGAAGCCCTTGAACACTTCATAAAGCGCGTCAGCGGTGTGGGCATTGACGGCATTGCGCGCAGCGGGGCGCTCAATGGTGACGATAAGTAGCTCGTCATGCTGGCCCGCCCGCCGGGTGGAAACGGTCTCTTCCAAACTGCGTCCTCCTCAAGGCCTGAGCAGCCATTTGAATGCCCGGTGAAGATAAGCCTCCCCGCCGGATCTGATCCAGTCGCCATGTGCCATGATCACGCGCTGCGGACGGGTTTCAAGGATCCGCTCAAGAGCCTTTCGCGCCGGCGCCCGGTCCAGCCAGCTGAGGCGGAGTTCGAGCGGAGCATAGCCTTTGCCCACCACAATGCCCCAGACTTTCGCAATCGATCGCTGCCATGGCTTCCAGTGATGGCAGAGGAAGTCGTCGGAAAAATTCTCTGACAGGTCCGCGAAAATCACCGTGCCGGACGGGCGGTGCACGAAGGCGACTTCCTCGAACAGGGGCGAGCCACGGAACAGGGCCTGTTCGAAAACGCCTTGCCACGCCTCGGGCGGCGTGTTTTCCAGTGCTGCCTCGAAGGTCAGGTCGTTCCGCTTGCGGAGGGTCGACTTCGGCCCCCACAGCTTCGCGTCTGGCCAGTCAGCATGCCAGTCAGGCAGGAAGAGGTGGTGGATCTTGTTGGGGCTGACCAGATGCGCCACCGGGCCCAGCGCCTGCACTTCGGCTCTCAGTTCATCGCTGAGTGCGATGGGCGACCAGATCCAGAGCTTTCCATCCGGCAGGCGGACGATGACTGAGCGCGTTGGGTAGGGGAAACCGTAGAAGTCGACGACGCCGCCTTCGGCGATCCAGATATCTGTGTCGACCGGCTCCAGGGTCAGCGGCTCAGCTCCTTCATGGCTTCGTCGAGCCCGCCAAGGGTCAGCTCGAACATGCGGTGTCCGCCGATCAGTTCACGGATGAGCTTGATCGAACCGGTGAATTCCCACGCGCCTTCCTTGACCGGGTTCAGCCAGACGAGGTGCGGATAGCGCTGCACGAAGCGCTGGATCCAGATGCCGCCGGCTTCCTCGTTCCAGTGCTCGACCGATCCGCCGGCATAGGTGATCTCATAGGGGCTCATCGTGGCGTCGCCGACGATGATGACCTTGTAGTCGGACGGATACTTGTTCAGCACGTCCCAGGTCGGGATTCGATTGTTCATGCGCCGGCGGTTGTCCTTCCACAGGCCTTCATAGGGGCAGTTGTGGAAGTAATAGTATTCGAGGTTCTTGATCTCGGACTTCGCGGCCGAGAACAGCTCCTCCATGATCCGCACATAAGGGTCCATCGAGCCGCCGACGTCCAGCAGCAGAAGCACGGAGACCGTGTTGCGCTTTTCCGGGCGCATCTCGATATCGAGATAGCCCTTGCGTGCCGTATTGCGGATGGTCTGGTCGAGGTCCAGTTCGTCCGGCGCGCCCTTGCGGGCCCATTTGCGCAGCCGCTTCATGGCGACCTTGATGTTCCGTGTGCCGAGTTCGACATTGTCGTCGTAATTCTTGAACTCGCGCTTGTCCCACACTTTTACGGCGCGGCGGTGGCGGGATTTTTCCTGTCCGATGCGCACGCCTTCCGGATTGTAGCCATTGGCCCCGAAGGGCGAGGTGCCGCCGGTACCGATCCACTTGTTGCCGCCTTCATGGCGCTTCTTCTGTTCCTCAAGCCGCTGCTTGAGGGTCTCCATGAGCTTCTCGAAGCCGCCCATGGCCTCGATCTGGTCCATCTCTTCCTTGGTCAGGAATTTCTCGGACATTTTGCGCAGCCACTCTTCCGGCAGATCCTGCACATCGACGGCGTCCGCCATCGAATCGAGGCCCTTGAAGACGTGGCTGAAGACCTTGTCGAACTTGTCGATGTTCTTTTCGTCCTTCACCAGCGCGGCGCGGGAAAGGTAGTAGAAGTCCTCGACATCCATATCGATGATCTGTTTGTCCATCGCCTCCATCAGCATCAGGTATTCCTTCAGCGTCACGGGCACCTGCGCCTGGCGCAGCTCGTTGAAGAAATTGAGGAACATGGGGCGAGGCTCCTGAATGGCAGTTTGAAAGTGTAACCCGGTGGGGCGTCGGTGTCCAAGCTGACGCAGCGCGAACCTGCCGCTCATCCTGCGTTCAGGTTCCGCGCCGTATGCGGGTTTGCATGAGGATTTGGGCTGGTCTGGCTTTCCTGGTGTCGTTGCTGGCGGCGCCTCCGGCGTTCGCGGGCGTCGCCTGCGACCGTTCCGGGGAGCCTGCCTGCATGCTTCAGGCGATCTGGGAGGCCGCAGCGAGCTTTCCGGCAGACCGGAGGGACAGGCTGAAGCCCATTTTCCTGGATATGGTTGCGCTGAGTGGGGACGACGCGCTGCTGTCAGACTGGCAGCACCGGCTCGGGAGCGTGGCAGCGCCCCGGCCGGCCTATCCGGATTATTCCGAGGCGCGCGCCAAAGAGGTGATCGCCTCAGCCGGCTGGGACGGGTTTCTCAGCCGGGCCCGCGCGGGCACCGCGCCGTTCAATATGGGCCGGCCGGAAATCATGGCTGCCGGCGCCCGGCTCGCGCCGGACGCTGCGACCCGGAACCGACTGGTCTCCGCCATGTTCGAGCTGGCCGGCGAGGCCGGACCGGCCCGTCCGGGCGGCGATTTCGAGCGGGGCGACTTCGGCCATGTGCTTGCGGAACTGGCCATGGAAAGCTGCGATCTTGCGGCTTTCGACCGGGCCGCGGCCCTGACGGTCGAGCCGGACGGCCTGCGCTATGCCTATTGGCGGGCGCGCATCACGGGCAATTCCGGGGCGCTGGCGGAGCGGATCCGCCGCGAAGGGGCCGGGGACGACACACGCTTCGTGCGCGCGGCGATGGAAGGCTATGGTGCCATCCTGACGCGCGGCTATTGCGGCGAATGATCATCCGATCGTGAAGGTCCGGGCCTAGGCGCCGCCGTCAAACGGCGCAATAGTGGACCCGACATGACAGAACTTGACGAAGAATTCGAAACCAATCTGGCGTCCGACCCGGACGGGGATCCACCCACCTCCATTTGCGGCAGCAAGGAAGTGGGCGCCATCGCGCATCTCTACCGGGCAGAAGTCTATCGCTCGACGGTCTGGCGCCAGCGGCTCGACCAGACCACCAATTGGGCGGTGATTTCCACCGGCATCGGCCTGTCGGCGGCCTTTGCGACGGAGCGTTCGTCACCGTTCCCCATCGTGCTGGTCGGGGCGCTCTGCGTCATGTTCCTGATGCTGGAGGCGCGGCGGTACCGTTTCTTCTATGTCTGGAGGTTCCGGGCGCGGGTGCTGGAGATTGCGTTCTATGTGCCGATGCTGCGCGGGGAGGGGGCCAAGATCCCGCTCGACCGCGGCACCGCCCTTTCGGACGACTACGAGAAGCCGCAATACCGGATCCCGATGATCCGGGCGATCGGACGGCGGCTGCGCCGCAATTATGGCTGGATCTTCGCCATTCAGGGCGCGGCCTATTACGCCAAGATCGCCATGCATCCGACCGATGTGGACAATTTCGCCCATTTCATGCGCCGGGCGCATATCGGGCCGATCCCCGGCTGGCTCGCACTTGCCGCCGGCCTCGCCTTCCATGCCGGCTGGATGTACCTCGCCTGGAAGACCTGGGCAGACGAGCGCACGGACAAGACCAAGATGGCCGACTTCCTGCGCAGCCGCGAGGACGTGAATTTCCGCCCTCCGGTAAAAGGCGTGACGCCCGTCAGCGATGGGGATTAGGCAGACCGGAGAGCCCCTAGGTTTCGCTTTGCGCTGGTGCTGAGCCCTCTCGGCTTGGGCGCAGCAGTCGCTCAATATTTATCGCGGGTTTGCCAGCCATCCACGCTGCCTCCTGCTGCATGGTTTCTGTCATGCGCGATATGACATCAGCGATGTCGCCGTCTCCCGCCTTCCGGGTGATACGGACTTTCAGATGCCATGGGCCAATCTTGTCCGTCGCCACGGCTGCAACTCCGTAGTTTACGCGGAACAGCAGGCACGGAGTTTTACCGACTGTGATCGTTGTATTCTCCTGGCTGTTCCCGTCGAGCATGCCGCCGAGACCGCTCATCAGGTCAATTGCCGTAGTGCAGGCGGAGCTGTCGTCTTCCAGATATTCCGCTTCCGGGAAGCGCTGGACGATGGCATCCCCCGCTTCCTGCGCGGCCGCCGCGGCTGTTGGGACACGGTCCAGCAGGTAGAAGTAGACGGTCAAGTGGCCGCCATCTTGGTCCGATGCGTACTGGCAGCCGACATCCGTCCCATCCGGCTTGAAAAGAGTCGGCTCAGCAAAATCGAAGCCCGCAAGTTCTTCGGGGCATTGCCCCTTGCTTGCCGGATGCCAGATGCCTCCGCTTTCAAGTGGGCTGAAGTCTGAGCCTGCGACGACTTCGGGCCCCGCAATTGCTGCTGCCGGACTGACCGGACCCGTTGATGCGCATGCTGCCAGCGCCAGGCTGCTTGCCGCGGCCAGCCATTTTGATCCCTGCCACATATTCCCCTCCACTTTGGCGGGAACTTACACATGGCTTCTTTGGGCTTGTCGAGGGATTCTGACGTGCGTCTTCGGGGCGCGTTCAGTGCAGCTCCGCGAACGCCTCTGCGGCGGCGTCCTTGCATTCCTGCGGGGCGCTGTTGAACGTGTCGTACTGGAACCGGCTGAACTGGTATTCCCGGTCTTCTTCCATCCCTTTGATCCAGCGATGGTCGGGCGCCAGTTCCTGCATCTTCATGTAGTCGACAACCGCGCATTGCGGATAGGCCCAGACATCGTCGCGCACATAGTTCCCGCGCAGGAAGCCGCGCTCGTAATAGGCCTCGGCGCGCTGGCGGTCTGTAATGTCGTCCCGTGAGATGAGGGCGGTCAGCGCCGCTTCGCGCGCCGGCTGGGTCTTCTCGCTTTGGGCCGCCTTGCTGAGCGCGGTGAACGCCTCATCGCTGAGCGTGACGGGGGCAGGTGCCTCCGGTTCCGGCGCAGACGCGCAGGCGGCAATGCCCGCTGCCAGCAGCAGGGCTGCAAGTGTCGATCTGATCTTCATTCTGTCCCCCAATTGATGAACTTAGCCGCCGGACGGACCCCGGCGTTGCGGGCCGTCCTGCCGGCGGGCGAGGAAGGCGAGGCGTTCGAAGAGGGCGATGTCCTGCTCGTTCTTCAGCAGCGCACCGTGCAGCGGCGGCGTCAGACGGTCCGGATCCTTCTCCTTGAGGGTCTCAAGGTCGATATCCTCGTTCATCAGCAGCTTCAGCCAGTCCAGCAGCTCGCTGGTCGACGGCTTCTTCTTCACGCCCGGCAGTTCGCGCATGGCGTAGAATGTGGTCAACGCGTCGGCGACCAGCTTCTTCTTGATGCCCGGATAGTGAACGTCGATGATGTCCTGCATCGTCTCCTCGTCCGGGAACTTGATGAAGTGGAAGAAGCAGCGGCGCAGGAACGCGTCCGGCAATTCCTTCTCATTGTTCGAGGTGATGATCACGATGGGGCGCTGTTTCGCCTTCACCGTCTCGTCCGTCTCGTAGACATAGAACTCCATCCGGTCGAGCTCCTGCAGGAGGTCGTTCGGGAATTCGATGTCGGCCTTGTCGATCTCGTCGATCAGCAGCACGGGGCGCTTCGCCGCGGTGAAGGCCTCCCACAGCTTGCCTTTCTTGATGTAGTTGCGCACGTCCTTGGCACGCTCCTCACCCATCTGGCCATCGCGCAGGCGCGAGACGGCGTCATATTCGTAGAGGCCCTGGGCAGCTTTCGTGGTCGATTTGATGTGCCACTCGATCAGCTCGCAGCCGAGCGCCTTGGCAACCTCGATGGCCAGCACCGTCTTGCCGGTGCCGGGCTCGCCCTTCACCAGCAGCGGGCGCTCCAGCGCGATGGCGGCGTTGACGGCCACGCGCAGATCGTCTGTTGCAACATAATCTTCGGTGCCTTCGAAACGCATGGGGCTTCCCGTCCTTACTCTGCCGTTTGCCTCACAATAGGGAAGGGCGGAGAAGGGGCAAGCGCTGACGTGGCGGGAAGGCCACCTTGCAGCGCAGCACGGGTTTCGTTTTTCCGCAGATCCGCTCTGTGCTAAACAGGAGGGGCCATGCGCGCCGCCGCGGAGCCTCAAGCTTCAGCTCAGCGCCGCACCGGTCCATCCCCTGTCTGGCCAGGCTGGCAGGGACGCGGGATGGCCCGATGCAGGCCTTATGATCCAAGGGTTCTGTCCGGAACCGGGCGCATGGCACATTATTCCCTGAAAAAGCAGGCTTTCACGCTTCCGGAAAGTTAGCGGGACGGCAATCATGCGTTAACGCCTTGCTGCAATCCTCTGCAAAATTCGCCGCATTGGGTTTACTGCCATGCCCCTGAAACTGTCGTTGAAGCCGGGAGAGACGTTCGTTGTGAACGGCGCTGTCGTGCGCAATGGCGACCGGAGGGGTGTGCTGCTGCTGGAAAACCACGCCCGCATCCTGCGCGAGAAGGACATCCTCCATCCGCAGGACGCAACGACGCCGGCCGCACGGGCTTATTTCTGCGTCATGCAGATGTACCTGCTCGGCGAATCGGATGGGCCCGCTTATGCGCAGGCCGCCGAATCCCTCGCCGCCCTCATGGCCAGTTGCGAAGGCAAGGACGACCGCGACGCCGTGCTCGAAATCTCGGCCGATGTCGCGAGCGCCAATCTTTACCGCGCGCTCAGCCGCTGCCGGCGCCTGCTCGATGCGAGCAGCCTGGATGCTGCATGATGGCGGACGGCTCGGTCATGCGCACCCAACCCACTCCTGAAGCCCGCCCCCTGGCGCTGGACGATGCCATCCGCCTGCTGGAATCCGGCAGCGGGGACGGCGTGACGGTCGATCTTGGCGATGGCAGGCTGGCGCGTGCCGATGGTCCGCGGGGTAATGACGGCCTGCTGCAACGGCTGCGCGGCCACAAGATGATGGTCGCACTGGCTTCGGGCGCTGCGGATCTGTCGCATTTCTCGTCCGGGCCGCGCTCGCTGGTGATTGCACCTGCAGTGCAGGAAATCCTCGACGTCACCACGCACAGAGGATAGAGCGCCGCGCATGAGCGCAGACCTCCTTTCCCTCTTTACGGCCAGCTTCGTCACCTTCTTCGTGCTGATCGACGCTCTTGGCGTGGCCCCTGTCTTTGCGACCCTGACGGCGCGGGGCAATCCGGCCTATCGCCGGAACATGGCAGTGAAGTCGACCTTCGTGGCGACGATCATCATGTTCTCGTTCGCGTTTGGCGGCGCGTGGCTGATGGACGCCATGCATATTTCCATCGACGCCTTCCGGGCGGCAGGTGGCGCGCTCCTCTTCCTGATCGCACTCGACATGGTGTTCGAAAAGCGTACCGAGCGCCGCGAGCACCGCGCAGAGGAACATATCGGCAGCCACAAGGCTGATCCGGAGCCAGACGATATTTCCGTGTTCCCGATCGGCATTCCGATGATCGCCGGTCCCGGCTCCATTGCGACAGCGATGTTCTATATGTCGGATGCGGACAATTGGGCGGAGAAGGGGGTCATCCTTCTGTCCATCGGCCTCAACCTGCTTCTGACGCTGCTGATCTTCGTCGCCGCTGGCCCGCTGGTGCGGATGCTGGGCGCGAGCGTGGCCGGTGCGATGACCCGGATCTTCGGCGTGATCCTCGCCGCCCTGTCAGTGCAGTTGCTGATTGATGGAATCAAGGGCGCCTTTGCGCTCTGACCTGGCGTCGCACTCAGTTCGGCAAAGGGCCGTGGGCGCGTTTGCGCAGGCGGATGTTCCGCTTCAGCGTCGACCAGGTGACAAACAGCATCGCCATGGCGGACAGCGTCATCCCCATGACCTGAAGCACCATGTGCATGGTCCAGCGGATTCCGGTATCGGCGACCCGCAGCGCCGCATTTCCGGATTGCTTCACCAGCGCGACGGCCCGGTCGCCGCCGGCTTCGGCGACAAGACGGATGCGGCGCAGGTCGGAACTGTCTTCGGCCTGCTGGAGCAGGGTGATCGTGGCGCGCGGGCTGGTCAGGCCGCCGATGCGGTCGATCTGTTCGAGGTCCGATTCCAGTCTTTGCAGGCCGCGCGGATCGATGGCGCCGATATACGCCGCCTTGACCCGTTCCGTGCGCACTTCCGTTGTGGCAAGGCCGCCAAGCGCCGTGGTGAGCGCGGGGCGCAGGACATTGTCGGGCAGGGCGGCATTGACGCGCGCTGTAAGGTAATCCTTGAAATCATCGGTCATGCGCCGGGAGCGGAGCGCCGATTTCAGGATCGACGCGGCGCGGATATTGGCGTCCGACAGGCCGTCGGTGCTTTCCGCTTCGATGAGGCCGATCGCGGTGATCTTCAGCGCAATGGCGTCGACCCGGTCGCCATGCAGCCAGCGTTCGGAATTTTCCGCGAGGTCTTCAAACGTGCCGAGCAGGCGGAAGCGCGTCTCGTCCGACCGGTCCGGCCCGGCGATATCCACTTCCGGTCCGCCGATCCCGGTTTCCGGCGCGTCCGGATTTTCAGTGAGTTCCGCTTCCGGCGTCTCGGGCGCTTCGGATTGCGTATCGAGCACCCGGGCGGAGACCTGCGCCTGCTCGTATTTCAGGCTGATTTCGGTCGGCAGCTTGCGCAGCGCCGCAGCGGCGAGGCGTTCATCGGCGCGATTGAACCGCTCGGCATCTGCCGCGGCCATCAGCTCCCGCACATCCTTCTTGTCCAGCATCTGCGGCGCGGCCAGGAGGAAACCGTGAGCCGCGGCGACGTCCTGTTCGCTCAGCTCGCGGTCGACGAGATCATACCAGAATTGGGCCCGGTCGCCCGAATTGCGCGGGGCGAAGGACGTAAAGGCGTCGTCGATGTTGCGGCGGGTCTGGTCAATCGCTTCGATGCCCGGAGAGTCGGAAAATGCGGCCCCGGAAAAGGCCGACCCGATCACCTGCGCGCCGACAACCGGCAACAGGATCAGGAGGGAATTGAACACGACCGCCTGCATCCAGCCGGACGTCTTGTCGGTTCTTTTACGGCGTCGGGCCATGAACGCTCAAACCGCTGTAATTGCTGTGTGCCGGGCGAGTTTTCATAGAGCGCGCGCAGGCCTCAAAGATCAAGTCCCGGCCTGCAAATTGCACTGCATTGTGCGCTTCGGATGGAGCCGGAGCGATCACAATGACATGATTTTTGCCGGATTTGGCCCCAATTGCCTGAAACTATTGGTGAAATTATCACAGTTCAGACAATTGCGGGGAATCGATTGGGGCTCTATATCCCGGCCAAGTTCACATGAGGTGTCCTGCGATGAGCGTAGATATTGCAGATGACTATCGCCCCTCGGAAGACGAGGAGTTCATGAACGCTAAGCAGCTGGTGTATTTCCGCCGGCTGCTCGAGAACTGGAAAGCCGAAATCCTGAGCGGCGCCAAGCAGACCATCAACAACCTTCAGGACGAGTCCGGTTCGCTGCCGGACATTGTGGACCGCGCCTCCGCGGAAAGCGACAAGGCCCTGGAACTGCGCACCCGCGACCGCCAGCGCAAGCTGATTTCCAAGATCGAAGCCGCCCTGCGCCGCATCGACGACGGCACTTACGGTTATTGCGAAGTGACCGGTGACCCGATCGGCATCCGCCGCCTGGAAGCCCGCCCGACGGCGACGATGAGCCTCGAAGCCCAGGAACGCCACGAGCGCAAGGAACGCACGCTGCGCGACGACTGAGCGCGTCCATACAGCTGGAATTGAAAAGGCGGCGCCCCCGATATGGTGGCGCCGCCGCTTTTTTTCATCATCCCCAACGCCACGGCGCTCCGGTACTCAGGAGGCTTGCTGCGTCAGGGACCACAATGCCAGCAAGGTCCAAACGATGTCTTACGCCTTGGTAATCAGGGTCTTAAGACTGATCCCTCATGTTTAACGTAGGGCGCTGGTTTGTTAGTCTGGCGGCGAATCGCACAGTCCGGACCGTCCGGAGTGCAGGCGCCTCCGGAAAGTCCTAACCGCCCGTTAACCTTCTCCGGCCCAGAAAGGACAGAATACGGATCCGCACGCGCATGAAGCCTGATCTCCCTTTCCCCGCCGAAGACGGGTGGGACATGTCGCCTCGTCGCGAGACGGAGGTCATGATCGACATGCCCACCACCTTCGAGCCCCTGACACCCGACAGGCCCCTGCCGTCGGCACGCGGGCTGTTGAGCGCGGCTGAGATCGAAGCACTGTTGCGACCAGACCTGTCGGACATTCCGGCGGAACCGGAACCTGCCGCGATCGAGGAAAAACGCCTGCCGGACGTTGAGACGAAACCGGCATCGCGGCCTGCTTCAAAACCGTCATCGGATATTCCCGAAGCGGCCCGCCGGATGGCGTCGCGCCTGTCGCTGGCCCTTCGCAAGGGATGCGGCCTCAAGGCGGCGGCCGTTGCCCGCACGGTTCAGACCGGTGATTTCGAGGCCGGGCTGGAAACGGAAATTGCCGGACGCGGCGCCGCCATCGCCTGTTTCGCGACGGGGGAGGGCGAAGTGGACGCCATGCTCGTCCTGTCGCCGCAACTCGCGAACACGCTGATCGAGACTGCCTGTGGCGGCCGCCAGGGCCCCTGGAGCCCGCGCCATCTGACGCCGCTCGACAGCGCGCTTCTGGAAGGCCTTGTCCGCCCGATCGGTGCCGCCATCGGGCCGGGCTTCGGCTTTGCCGGGGTCGAGATCGATGCCGAATTCGCCGCGGCGCTGGCCCGGCCGGGCAGCGCAGAGATTATCGACTTCGATGTGCGTGTGGAGTCCGGCACCTTTGCCGCCCGCCTGATCCTTGCCGGCGACGGACTGTTCGAGGATCCGCCTGAAGCCGGGGCGGCTGCCCTGGCCGCACCTATGCCTGCACCGGCAGCTGCACAAGGCGGCCTGACAGTCGTGATGACGGCACGGGTGGCGAGCCTCGCCGTACCGCTGTCTCGCCTGTCGGACCTGACACCAGGCTCGACGCTGCTCCTCGGTGTTCCTGCGGATCAGCCGGTGGAGCTCCTCTCCGGCGGTCGGGACGGCCCGGTCATCGCCGAAGGCCAGATCGGCCGCAAAGGCAATCGGATGGCCCTGCGCATTACCCGCCGCAAGCCGGGCTTCTGATCCCGGCTACTGCTTCAACAGTTCCGCTTCGATCTCGATGCGGACGTCGTCCGTCACAAGACCTGAAAACGCGTCGAGGCCGAAGGCCGAGCGGCTGATCGTCGTTTCCGCGCTGAATCCCGCCACATCCGTGCCCCGGAGCCGGTCATAGGCGGTCCCGTTCAGGGTGACGTGCAGGGTCACCGGCTGGGCCTTGCCTTTAAGTGTCAGTTCGCCGGCAACATCTGCCGTGTTTTCTCCGGTTGGCGTGACGCTGACCGTGGTGAAGGCTGCCTGCGGATACCGGGCCGCATCGAACCAGCGCGCGCCTTTGAGGTCTTCGGCAAAGCTGTCATTGCCCATGTCGAGCGAGGCAATGTCGATCAGGGCGCTCACCCGCGCCTCGTCCGGCCGGGTTCCGTCGCCGGTCAGCGAGACCTCGAACCGGTCGAACCGGCCGATCAGGTCGGAATAGCCGAGATGGTCGATCCGGAAGATCAGGGCGGCATGGTCAGGATCGAGTTTCCAGTCGCCGGCTTCCAGGGAGACGGCGGTTGTCTGGAGGTCGGGCTTGAACAGAGCGGCTGTCAGGGAGCTGCACGCAGCCAGCGAAAAACAGAGAAAAAGGGCGCCGAAAGCCTGTCTCATGGGGGGGTCCGATATCGCAGATTCTGTAAATTCAGCTGCAAGTCTTAACGCTTTTTTTGCTTTCGTTAACCTTTGCTGCCTTATCCTCGCTAGACTAGGATTCTGTATGGCTGAGTCGGCTTGCCGGCGCGGCCAATTGTTATTGCCCGGCGCGGTTTCGCGAGGGCCGCCGGGAGTAAGGTAGCCACATGGACAGTCTGAACCGGAACAATGAGGACCAGGACGACGCAATCGATGCCGGCGAGGAATTGCTGAGCACGCCGCGCCAGCGGGTTGACGTGATGCAGCTCCTGTTCTGGGGCTGTCTCCTGATTTCGATTGCTGCCGCCAGCGTCGCGCTGGCTTGGCCGCGGGCGTCCGGCGCACCGGGCCCGATCCTGTTGATCGCGATGGCTTCGGGCGGGCTTGTTTTCCTGCTGTGGACTGTTCGCGGCGCTGGCCGCATGCTGGGCCTGTTCCCGGAACGCGGCTCCGCGATCCGTGCGGCACAGGCAAGCCAGCCGCGCTTTGGCTGGATCGAGGCGCTGGATGAGTGCGTGCTGATCGCGGATCAGGGCGGCGCCCCGGTGGCAGCGAATAATGCGTACAAGGATCTTACGCGCCTTGCCCTGATGGTAGGCGGGAGCAATGACAGCGCCCCTGTGACCGTCGATCGCCTGTTCGGCGCGAGCCCCGGCCTTGCGGCGCCGGTCTATCGCTTGTCGAAGGATGCGAAGGTCGGCCTGTCCCGCCGCGAGATCCTGCCTCCGATCACGATCGGCCCGGAGCAGGTGCCGGCGCAGTACGAGATTTCCGTATCGCCGCTGCCGCGCGGCAAGGTGCTCTGGCGCATTCGCCCGATTGCCGGCGAGCGTGAGGCAACCGGCGCAGCGGACCTGAAATCGCTCTATGTCGAAGATGCGCCGATGGGCTTCTTCGCGGCGCGTCCGGACGGCACGATCACCTATGCAAACTCTTGGCTGCGCGACACGCTGGGTCTGCCGGAGACGGCGCGCAATATCCGTATCGACGACATCATGCGCCCGGAATTCGTGAAGATGCTGGGCCGAGACCGCAAGACAGGCCTGCCGGGCCGGGCGGACATCCAGCTGCGCGGCCGCGACGGCATCGAGATCCCGGTTCAGGCGATCACCACATGGTCCGGACGCGGAGCAGAGGCCTCCGGCCGTACCATCCTGCTCGCCAGCGCGCAGGTGATGAATGGTGGCGAAGAGCGCTTCGCCCTTTCCAGCTCGCGTCCGCCGCGCGTCGATGGCGATCCGATGTTCGACGATGCGCCGTTCGGCGCGGTGCGTCTTCAGGGCGACAGCGTTCAGGGCGCGGTGATCCTCGATGCGAACCGTGCACTGATGGAGATGACGGATGGCCAGGCGGCACCGGGCCAGAAATTCTCCGGCCTGTTCCAGGCCGAGGATGGCGAGGACACGCTCAGCAAGGCGCTGGTCGATGCGATCGACAAGCCGGTCGGCCTGCGTATTGCCGGCAAGAACCCGCGCCACGTCAACGTGTTTGTTGCCCTCGATGGCAGCGGCCGGCCTTCGGTGGCTTATGTCATGGACATCACCGAGCAGCGCCAGCTGGAAATCCGCCTCGCCCATGGCGAGAAGATGCAGGCCATCGGCCAGCTGGCCGGGGGCGTCGCGCACGATTTCAACAATGTACTGCAGGGGATCATTCTCAACAATGAACAGCTGATGGTGCGCCATCCGCTGGGCGATCCTTCGTATGCCAACCTTCAGTCGATCCATGAATTCTCGATGCGCGCGAAGGAACTGGTGAAGATGCTGCTGGCCTATGCGCGCCAGCAAACCTTCAAGCGGGAAGTCTTCGCCGTCACCGACTGGATGACGGAATTTTCCATTCTCCTGCGGCAGCTGCTGGACGAGCGGATCGAGATGGACGTCAAGCATGGCCGCGATGTGCCTTACATCAAGGCAGACAAGAACCAGCTCGAAAACGCGCTGTTCAACCTCGCCACCAATGCGCGCGATGCGATGCTGAGCCACAAGAATGGCGGCAAGCTGACGATCCGCACGGCGCGGGCGACCGGCAAGGATGCCCATGCCAAGGGCTTCGGCTTTGTCGAGGATGGCGACTATATGCTGATCGAGGTGGAAGACACCGGGCATGGCATGACGAAAGATGTCATGGACAAGATCTTCCAGCCCTTCTTCACGACCAAGGAAGCCGGCGTCGGTACGGGCCTTGGGCTTGCGACCGTTTACGGCATCATCAAGCAGTCGGGCGGCTATATCTGCACGACGTCGGGCATTGGCAAGGGCACGACTTTCCACATCTACCTGCCGGCCCTGAAGGCGGAAGACATCCCGGCCCCGGTCGAGACCATTGCGACGGAGAAGACGGCGGCGCGGCCGATGGATATCTCCGGACGCGGACGGATCCTGCTGATCGAGGACGAGGATGGCGTGCGCGGCATCGCGGCCTCTCTGCTGCGCTCGCGCGGCTATGAGGTGGAAGAAGCCTGCGACGGCGAAGAAGCCATGGACATCCTTGAGGACCAGCCGGGCTCGTTCGACCTCGTCATTTCCGATGTCGTCATGCCGGGCAAGGACGGGCCGACCCTGATCCGCGAGGCCAAGGAGCTGCTTGGCCATGCACGCGTTATCTTCATTTCCGGCTATGCCGAGCGGGATATTGCCCAGCAGCTCGACGATGACCGCGCTGTTTCCTTTCTGCCAAAGCCCTTCACAGTTCGTCAGCTGGCTGAACGCGTGAAGCAGGAACTCGGCACGCCGGGCAAGGAAGCCGCCTGAACGGCTACAGGCGCGCCTGCAGCTGCGACGCCCGTGAAGGCGCTTTGCGGGGACATCTGATTACGGAGCGGTGCGCCGGGTCAGGTTTCGGGCAGGGGTAAACCCCTCTCCCTTGGGAGAGGGGCAGGGGTGAGGGGACATGCCGGTGCTTCTCCGCACATCAATACGCGAAACGAGGGTCTGCTACCCCTCATCCCCAACCCCTTCTCCCAAGGGAGAAGGGGCTGAAGCGACGCCATCAGCAATCTGTTTCTGTAAGGCGATGGCACCAGCCAGTCCGGCGGCGATTTGCAGGCAGGATCGATGCTTGTGATGTAAGCCCGCCCGCACAGGGTGACGCTCCAGTGATAGGGCGTACCCGGACCATAGGTGGCGCGCACATAAGCGCGCAGCACCAGCACCTGCAGCCAGATCAGCGGCCACATGGCCACAAGATGCACCGGGAATCCGGGAGGCGGGCAGAGGAACGACATCCGCCAAGAATACGCCCGGTTCCGGGGGTGTTGGATGGATTTATTTTCGGCGCCGCAAGTGCTGCAGGTTCGGGCGAACTGGGCGGGGAGAGGCCCCCTCCGTCAGCCGGCTGCGCCGCCTGCCACCTCCCCCGCAAGCGGGGGAGGATGAGTCCGGTCCATGCGACACGATTTTCCTCCCCCGTTTACGGGGGAGGTGGCCGCGAAGCGGTCGGAGGGGGGAGGTTCAGATCAGCCCTTCGCCCACAGCGTCTTCAGAACACCGGCGAATTCGTCGGCGCGTTCGGCGCAGGCCCAGTGGCCGGCGCCTTTGGCGACGTGGAGGGGGACGTTGTGTTGCTTCGCGAAGCGTTCGGCGACGGAAAGGTCCACGAAGGGGTCCGTCTCGCCCCAGAAGAGCTGGCCGGGCGAAGGCAGGCGGGCAAGGTCGCTGACCCAGGGCCCTGAAAAGCGCAGGCCGATGGCGGAGCGGTAGAGTTTCAGGATCGACTGCCTCATGGTGCGGTCGATGTGCGGCACTTCCTCTCTTGCGAGATCGGCCGGCATGCCGCCCTGGACAAGGCCGGCTTCGAGCCGCGCCTGATTGCGCATGTTCAGCATCACGAACTCGCCGAGCAGGGGCGTTGCCCACATGCGGGCGGTGCGGTGGCCGCGATAGTCCGGATCGATCACGGCATTGGTGACGCACCAGGTGCGGATCAGGTCCGGCCGGAGGCTGGCGACGCGCTGGGCGATGAGGGCACCCCAGTCATGGCCGACGAGATCAATCTTCGTACCGATGCGTTCGATATGCGCCACCATATAGTCGGCATAGGCATCCTTGGTGCAGGCAAAGCCGGGCGGAAGCGGGGCACTGAAGCCGGGCAGGGCCGGCGCCGAATAGTCCGACGGCTGAAGACCGAGTGCATCGACGAGCGGACCCCAGAGGCGCGGCGTATCGGGAACGCCATGGATGAAGACGATCACGGGAGACTACTCCGTCGCGGGCGGTGCCCAATCGGTTTCCGGCGGGAAGACGTCATCCATCGTGCCGGCAATGGAAGGGCCATAGAGCGGGTTCGGCAGGATGAACCAGCCATTGCCCCACATCTGGTCGAAGGCCGGCGCATTGGTCAGCGCCTTGCGGGCGGGTGGGGTGAGAGACTTGTCGTTGAAGATGTCGGAAATGTCGCCCAGCTGGTCGCCGGCGAGGGCGATGATGCAGTAATTCGCGGAAATCATCGCGCGGCGGCCATCCTTGCCGGAGCCGTCCGGTGCATCGCCGCGGAGGTAAAGCGTGCTGCCATGAGCGAACTCGCCAAGGCCAGCGGCTTTCAGCGTGTCGGCGGTGCCGGCATAATTTTCGTTCGAGCGGTTGGTGTTGACGATGATCTCGACGCCCGCGGCGCGGATGCGTTTGAAGGCGTCCTTCACGCCGGGAATGGCTACGGCCTTGCCGGCGCCGGTCTTTTCCCACTGGTCCCAGATGGCGGGATCGAAGCCGATGCCGGTGCGCGCGAAATAGCCCATGGAACCCATGTTCCAGATCAGGGTTTCGTCGGCATCGAAGACGGCGGCCATCGGCCGGTCGCCGCAGGCGAGGAAGGCGGGCGCGTCAGCCGTGGCGCGGGAGGCGAGCACGACGCTGGCGTTCGGGCGGGCGTCGGCCTTCGCCTCGACATAGGCGGCGATGGCATTCCAGTCCTGACGCAGGGCGACCGAGGCCTCTGCCGAGCCGAACAGCCATTGTTCGCCGGAAGACGGCTTCGCCGCAGGCGGGGCAGGTTCCGCGACGGGCGGCGCCTCGGCGACCGGCGGCCGGGGGCGCGGAAGGGTGCTGCAGGCAGCGATCAGGGCGAGGGCGGAGAGGGGAATGAGCGCTTTCATGGCTGCGGTTTTCCATCATCCGGGCGCCCCTGTCCATCGAAGCTTTGCGACAGGCTTCCCTACCTTGAAGCTTGCAGGTGAGGCCCGCTTGCCGCATGGATGCGGGACAGAAAACTGAGCAGAGGAGTGCGCGCGCCATGAAAACCAAGATCACCGAAATGCTCGGCATCCAGCACCCCATCGTGCAGGGCGGCATGCATTATGTGGGCTTTGCCGAAATGGCGGCAGCGGTGTCGAATGCCGGCGGCCTCGGCATCATCACCGCGCTGACGCAGAAGACGCCGAAGGATCTCGCCAATGAGATCGCCCGCTGCCGGGACATGACGGACAAGCCGTTCGGGGTGAACATCACCTTCCTGCCGTCGACCAATCCGCCGGATTATCCGGGCATCGTGAAGGCCGTGATCGATGGCGGCGTGAAAGTGGTGGAGACGGCCGGCAACAATCCGTCCTCGGTGCTGCCCTACCTCAAGGATGCGGGCATCAAGGTGATCCACAAATGTACCGCGGTGCGCCATGCGCTGAAGGCGCAGGCGATCGGCTGCGATGCGGTGTCGGTCGACGGCTTCGAGTGCGGCGGGCATCCGGGTGAAGACGATGTGCCGAACTTCATCCTTTTGCCGCGCGCGGCGGACGAGCTGGAGATCCCGTTCATATCCTCCGGCGGCATGGCGGACGGGCGTTCGCTGGTTGCCTCGCTCGCCATGGGCGCGCAGGGCATGAACATGGGCACGCGCTTCATCGCCACGAAAGAGGCGCCGGTGCATGAGAATGTGAAACAGGCGATCGTCGCGGCGACGGAACTCGACACGCGCCTCGTCATGCGGCCGCTGCGCAATACCGAGCGTGTGCTGAACAATGCCGGTGTCGAGCGCCTGCTGCAGAAGGAAAAGGAACTCGGCAGCAGCATCAAGTTCGAGGACATCATCGCGGAAGTCGCCGGTGTCTATCCGAAGATCATGGTGGAGGGCGAAATGGATGCCGGGGCGTGGAGCTGTGGCATGGTGGCCGGTCTCATCCACGACATTCCAACCGTCAAGGAACTGATCGACCGGATCATGAAGGAAGCCGAGGACATCATCGCGAACCAGCTGGCCGGCATGCTGGCCGGTAAAGTGCCGGCATGATGCGCGCTGCGGGCCTGCTGGCCGGACTGTTGCTTGCAGCCTGCGCCGGTACGCCTCCTGCGGTTGTGCCAAAGGATCCGGTGGCGGCGTGTCATGCGCTGTTCGATGGTGACGCCGAGATGGCTGCCGAACTGGCGCGTGCCGGTGCGGATGGGGATGATCTTTGCACCTGCTTCGCCCGCGAATATGCGGGCCTCGATGCAGCCGGGCAGGCCGACATGCTGGCGCTCACGGAAACGCTGGTGAAGGTGCGTGATGCGAACGGCTTTACCACCGCGGAAGAGGCGGTTGAGCTGATGGAAGAAGATCGTGACGGCGCGGCCTATGGCTTTGAAGAAAAGCGCTTCAAGGCGACGGGCGAGGTGATCGAGGAAGCGATCCTGCGGGCGCGGCGCGATCCTGCGGGCTGCACGGCACCCTAGACCACGCTGACACTGGCCGGGCCTGCTTCGACGCGGCCGATGAGGGCGGCGCCGGCGTGGCCATGGACCGCGAACAGGGCGAGCACCTTGTCTGCCGCGTCAGGCGCGCAGGAGACAAGCAGGCCGCCGCTGGTCTGCGGGTCGCAGAGGAGGTCGCGCTCGGCATCGGTCATGTCGCCGGTGACCATGTGTTTCACCGAGTCCCAGTTGCGGCCCGACGCGCCGGTCTTGATACCCTGATGGGCGAGGGCGCGGGCGCCGTCGAAGACCGGCACCTTGTCTTTTTCGATGACGAGGCGGACGCCGGCGCCGCGGGCCATTTCGCTGCCATGGCCGATCAGGCCGAAGCCGGTGACATCGGTGGCGGCATGGACGCCGGGAAGGCCCGAAAGCTCCGTGCCCGGCGTGTTGAGCCGCGTGGTGGAGGCGATCATCTCGTCATAGTTCTGCGGCGAGAGAATTTCCTTCTTGAGGGCGGCGGAATAGATGCCGGTGCCAAGCGGCTTACCGAGGATGAGGACATCGCCCGGTTTCGCGTTCGAGTTCAGGAGCAGCCTGTCCGGATGGCCGAGGCCGAGGGCGACGAGGCCATAGATCGGCTCGGCGACGTCGATGGAATGGCCGCCAGCAATCGGCGCGCCGGCCGCTTCGGCGACAGACTGGCCACCAGCCAGGATGGCGCGGATCGTCTCGGGCGGCAGCTTGTTCACCGGCATGCCGACGATGGCGAGGGAGAAGATCGGTTTCGCGCCCATGGCAAAGATGTCGGAGAGGGCGTTGGTGGCGGCGATCTGGCCGAACGTGTACGGATCGTCGACGATGGGCGTGAAGAAGTCGGTCGTGGCGACAAGGGCGGTCGTGTCGTTGATGCGGTAGACGGCCGCGTCATCGCTGGTGCCGGCATCGACGATCAGGTCTTTCGAGCCCAGCGCCAGGGGCATTTCGGAGAGAATGTCCGCGAGCACGTTCGGCGCGAGCTTGCAGCCACAGCCGCCGCCATGTGCGAGCGAGGTGAGGCGCGGGGCGATGAGCGTGTCGGGCATGGGGCTCTCCTTTACGGCCCAAGGGATACAGCGCGGCCGGCTGGCGAGGCAAATAAAACCTGCTAAGGCACTGTCATGCCCTATCTGGAAACCGTCTCCGATCTCAGCCCGGCAAGCCTTGCGCGCTTCGATGACATCATCGATGTGCGCTCGCCTGCGGAGTTTGCGGACGACCATCTGCCGGGTGCGATCAGCCTGCCGGTGCTGTCGAATGCGGAGCGGGCGGAGGTCGGCACGATCTACAAGCAGGAAAGCCCGTTCCGGGCGAACCGGGTGGGCGGCGCCATCGTGGCGCGGAACATTGCCCGCCATCTGGAAACGGCGCTGGCCGACAAGCCGAAAACCTGGCGGCCGCTCGTCTATTGTTGGCGGGGCGGCATGCGCTCGAACGCGATGGGCACGATCCTGTCCTCGGTCGGCTGGCCGGTGGGCGTGGTGAAGGGCGGCTACAAGAGCTGGCGCCGGGAAGTTGTGGACGGACTGGAGCATGACGAGGCGCTGCTGCCGGTGCGCCTGGTCGACGGCCAGACGGGCACGGGCAAGACGGCGCTGCTGCACGCGCTCGCGGAGGCGGGCGGGCAGGTGATCGACCTTGAAGGGCTGGCGAACCATCGGGGCTCGGCCTTCGGCGATTTCGGTGACAGTGCGCAACCGGCCCAGCGCCTGTTCGAAACGGAAATCTGGACCCGCCTCAGGGCGTTCGATCTTTCCAGGCCGGTTTTCGTCGAGGCAGAGTCGGCGCTTGTCGGCCGGCGGCGCGTGCCGCGGCGGCTGTGGCAGTCGATGCTGGCGGCGCCGCGTGTGGAAGTGCATGCGCCGGTGGCGGCGCGGGCGGCGTTTCTGCAGCGCGCCTATGGCGACGTGATTTCCGATCCGCACCGGCTGAATGCCTCGCTCGACAAACTGGTCGCCCTGCAATCGAAAGAGACTGTGGCAGCGTGGAAGGCGTTGGCGTCTGCCGGGCGTTATGGCGAACTTGCGGCCGAGCTGATCGAACAGCATTACGACCCGCTTTATGCGCGCAGCCGCAAGCGGCGCGAGGACAAGCCGGTTCAGGTGGTCGAGGTGGATGAAATCAGTGAGGCGACGCTGGCCAGCGCGGCACAGGATCTTCTCGGTTCATGAGGCTGCCGCTTGAGCCCGCGCTCGTGCGTCGACTTCGCTCAGCATGAGCACTTCAGTGGACCGGACTCATCCTGAACGAAGTCGAAGGATGAACGCTTGCACAAGGCCAGTTTCTAACGGTTCTCTTCCGTACCGAGACGGGCAAGCTCGTCAGCCCGCTCGTTGCCGGGGTCGCCGTCATGGCCTTTGACCCACTTCCAGGTGATGTCGTGACGGGCGCAGGCCTCGTCCATCGCCATCCAGAGATCCTGGTTCTTGACCGGCTTCTTCGCGGCGGTCTTCCAGCCATTGCGCTTCCAGCCATGGATCCATTTGGTCAGGCCGTCCTTCACATAGGTGGAGTCGACATGGAGCGTGATCTTTGACGGCTTTTTCAGCGCGTTCAGGGCCTCGATCACCGCCTGCATTTCCATGCGGTTGTTGGTGGTGGCCTTGTCGCCGCCATACAGCTCTTTCTCGTGGCCGTTCCAGCGCATCAGCGCGCCCCAGCCGCCGGGGCCGGGATTGCCGCTGCAGGCGCCATCGGTCCAGATTTCGATGAGATCGGTCATGCGCTTTCAGGTGTGCGGCTTCGCGCGCGGCGTCAAGCGTCAGAAGATGCTGACATCGACATCCGCCTGCTGCTCCTGCGGCCGCACGATGCGGTGGAAGAGGAGGCCGCAGAGCGCCCCGGCGGTGGTGCCGATCGCGAGGCCGGCGATCAGCGAACCGATGGCGGCGGCCACGGCGCTGCCGGTGGCGGCTGTTTCGAAGGCGAATCCGTTGGAGCTGATAAGGGCGCCGAAGATGCCCGTGGTGCCGCCGACGAGGATGGCGCCCCAGATGGCGCCCCATCTGAGATAGGGCTGTATCCGGACGATATTGCGATAGGGCATCCGCCCGATGGAGAAGCCGAGGGCGAGCCAGGCGGCAGGCACCGTGATGAAGAAGAGAATGAAATTATAGGTCGCCATCTGGAAGCCGATCATCAGGCCGCTCATGAAGCCGCGGCCGCTGAGCAGCGTGTAGCCGGACCCTGAGCCCAGGATGCCGACCATCATCTGCAACGCGCCGCCGGCCAGCAGGCCTAATAGCGTGACGCCGAAGCAGGCGGCCAGCGACGAGAGGAACAGGCCGAGCTTGATGCGCTTGAAGCGGCGGCGCCCGGCCGGGCCGGCATAGGAGGGCAGAGTGTCGGACGGCCCCATGGAAATTACTTCACCATTTGGGCCGAACTCCGTCACGCGCCATACCCTTCCGCCGTCTCCACCTTGCGATGAAAGGCGAGGCGGTTGGCATATTCGAGGGGGTTTTTGGGCTTTACGAGGGCACCGGCGGGCGTCGACGACCAGTCGATGAGCCGTGTGAGGAAGAAGCGCACCGCTGCGCCGCGGCAGAGGATGGGCAGGGCCTCGCGCTCAGTCGGCTCCAGCGGCCGGACGCTTTCATAGCCGGCGATAAGGGCCGCGCCCTTTGAGAAATTGTAGTCGATGGAGTCGCGCCCGCCATCCTCGAAGGCCCAGGAATTGAGGCAGACGGCGAGATCGTAGGCGAGGGCGTCGGTGCAGGCGAAGTAGAAGTCGATGACGCCGGAGAAACTGTCGCCGAGGAAGAAGGCATTGTCGGGGAAAAGGTCTGCGTGGACCGTGCCGCGCGGGATGGCGAAGGATTGGGGCTTTGCGGCGGCGATGGCGGCGAGGTCTTCGGCGATGAGGGCAGAAAGGCCCGGCTGCAGCGCGTCGGCATCGGCTTCATGGCCGGCCCAGAGCCGGGGCCAGGAGGCGGGGCCGAGGCTGTTCTCGCGGGTCATCGCAAAATCTGCGAGGGCAAGGTGCATGCGCGCCATGCCGGCGCCAAGTTCGCGGCACTGGGTGACGTTCGGCTTGCGCGGCGAGAGGCCTTCGAGGAAGGAGACGATCACCGCCGGGCGGCCTTCCAGCGTGCGGAGGGACGCGCCGTCGCGGCCATGGATGGGTTCCGGGCAGGGGAAGCCCTTGGCCGCGAGGTGCTGTTTCAGGCCGATGAAATAGGGCAGGTCCGCCGCGTTCACGCGCTTTTCGAACAGGGTGAGGATGAACCGTCCGGTCGAGGTTTCGAGATAATAGTTGGAATTCTCGACGCCCTCGGCGATGCCCTTGAAGGAGAGGGGCGTGCCGAGATCGTACTCTTTGAGGAACGCCTCAAGCGCCTCGTCGGAAACCTGCGTGTAGACTGCCATACTGGCTTGCTAGAAGATTTCTTGCCGCCAGCCTAGGCCGTTTCCGCCCCGCCCTCGTGTTTCCATTCGTCACGCCGGAACGTGCGGCCCAGCAGGAGGAAGTGGACGGCAGCCCAGAGGAAGAAGAGGGCGCCGACGCTGATGCCGACCCGGACGCCCGTGGCGCGCGCCGGGGCGCAATAGGCCGGGACGTTCGCAGCGGCCTCCGCCAGCGCCGCCTCGTCCAGGCCGTGCGCCTTGCCCGACTTGACGGCCTTCAGTGCCATTTCGCCAGCGCTGCATTCCGCGATGCTGATTGGAGCGTCCATCTGGCTGAGATGCCATTTGGTGCCCTGGTCTGAGAACCAGCCGACGATCGGCGGGCCGAGGCCGAGGCCGATGAGATTGTTGACGAAGAGCATCAGCGCGGCGGCCGTTGCCCGCATGCTGGGCGGCACGATCCGCTGCGGCACCGAGAACAGCGACGACAGGTATGAATAGCGGATGCAGGTGCCGATCATCATCAGGGGCAGGGAGGCTGCGATGATCGCAACGCCGGTGCCGAGCAGGCTGAGATTGTAGCCGACCAGATAGAAGGGCACGGCGCAGGCCAGCCCGAGCGCCGGCAGCCAGCTGTCGGAATTCGGGTGTTTCGGGCGCAGCTTGTCGGCGAGATAGCCGGAAAAGAAGGTTCCGAAACTTGCCGCGATGCCCAGCACAAGGCCGTAAATCAGCGCTGCTTCCATGAGGTTGAGGCCGAACACCCGCAGCCAATAGGGCGCGATGAACTGTCCAATGCCATATCCCGCCAGCGAGGCAAGCCCGCCGCCGACCGACACATGCCAGAAACTGGCATTCCGGCTGAGCTTGCCGAACACGGCGAAAGGCGAAGGCTTCTTGCGGCTCGCTTCCGCAGCAGCGCCGCCGGGGTCGGAGTAGCCGCGCGGTGGCTCCTTGACCGTCAGCCGGAATACAAGCGCCAGTGCCACGCCCGGCAGGCCGAGATAGATGAAGGCATCGCGCCAGTCGAGCCCTTCCCGGGTTGCAATCCAGGCACCGCCGACAGAGGCGATCATGGCGCCGATGGGAATGCCCAGCGCGTAGATGGAAAGCGCCGTGGACCGTTTGTGCTGAGGGAAATAATCCGAAATCAGCGAATGGGACGGTGGCGAACAGCCGGCCTCTCCGACGCCGACCCCGATGCGTGCAAGGGTGAACTGAAACGTGTTCTGCGCCATGCCGCAGGCCGCGGTCATCAGGCTCCAGAAGGCCATTGCCGCGGCGATGATCGTGGTGCGTCTGCGCCGCTCAGCCAGCATCGCGAACGGGATGCCGAGAAAGGTGTAGAGAACCGCGAAGGCAAGCCCGGAAAGGAGGCCGATCTGCGTATCGGACAGGCCAAAGGTTTCCCGGATGGGCTCGCCGAGCACGCTCAGCAATGACCGGTCGATAAAGTTGAAGATATAAACGACCAGCAGCGCGAAAAGCACATAGGCGCGGTAGGCGGGTGTGCCGTATCCGGTTTCGTGGCCGGGGCGCTCCGTCGGGGCGGCTGAGGCGGCGTCGGTCATGGGCGTCTCCTGTCAGTCTGCCTGATTGTCCGGGTCGTTTCTATACGGATGACGTACCGGGATTGTAGCGGTCTCGCTGGAAGGTGCGGCCGGCGAGGAAATAGCAGAGCGCGGCGATGAAGAAAATCATCACCGTCGCCACCATCGATTGGCGCAGGCCCTCGGCATAGGCCGAGCAGAGGGCCGGGCCGGCATCGCCGAGCTGTGCCACATTGGCGCCGCAGAGCTTCGGCTCGAAGGTTGCGAACTGGTCGGCGAGGCCCTGCTTGGTCAGGCTGGAGATCATGAAGTGCTTGCTCATCCAGCCGGTGAAGAGCGGGCCGATGCCGTTGCCGATGAGGGCGACGACCAGCAACAGGACTGAGATCGTGGTTGCGCGCGAGCGCGGGCTGACAATGGCTGTGCCGACCGTGTACTGAGCGCCGAGATAGGCATAGTGCGCAATCGCCGCGACCACCCAGAGCGCGAAGGCGACGCTGAGCGAGTTTGTCAGGAATGCACCCGAATAGGCCGGAATCGCAATCAGCAGGCCGACGGCTGGCAGCCAGGCAGCAACACTGGGGAAGCGGTCAGCGAGCTTTTCCGACAGGAAGCCGCCGAGGAATGTGCCGAAGGCGGCAACGGCAGCGAGCGGGGCGCCATAATTGACGGCGGCTTCATGCAGGCTGACGCCGTGCACGCGCATCAGGAAGGGCGCCTGGAAGGTGATGAGGCCATAGCCGACAAAGGCGACGAAGGCGGCGCCGAGCGACAGCGTCCAGAAGGTGGGCTTGCGGCCGAATTCGGCGAAGGCTTCGAAGAAGCCGGCCTTTTCGACATGCGCCGAAGGCGGGTCAGAATAGCCGCGGGGCGGTTCCTTGGCGGTGAACCAGAGAATCAGGGCGATCAGCACACCGGGCAGGCCGATGACGACGAAGGCGATGCGCCAGCCTTCCACGCCTTCCCAGTTGACGCCGCTGAACAGGCCGCCAAGGCCGATGGAGCTGAGCCAGCCGCCCATGGCGGGCCCCTTGATCGAGGCGATGGTGCCGCCAAACAATTGAGCCAGGACGCCCCCGAGCGTCACGCCCATGGAATAGATGCCGAGCGCATTGGCGCGGCTTTTAGGCGGGAAATAATCGGTGACGAGCGAATTGGCCGGCGGCGTGCAGCCGGCCTCGCCAATGGCAACCCCGATGCGGAAGAGGAGCAGCCAGACGAAACTCGCCGCAAGGCCGCAGAGGGCGGTCATGACCGACCAGATGATGATGCAAAGGCCGATGATGAAGACGCGGTTGCCCCGGTCTGCCCACATCGCGATCGGAATGCCCATCAGGGCGTAGAACATGGCAAAGGGCGGGCCGTTCAGCAGGCCCCATTGCGCATCGTCGAGGCCGAACGTGTTGATGATCGGCTGGGCGACCACGGTCAGGACCGTGCGGTCGATGAAATTGAGCGTGTAGACCATCATCAGCGACAGGAGGACGTACATCCTGTAGCCCTTCGAGCCGAAGCCGGTGATATGGCCAGGCTGGGCCGCCTGGCCAGCGATGGTGTCGGTCATTCAGCTCTCCTCCGTGGGCGGCGCCGCGCAACTCTGCCGGGCGCTGGCTGCCGTCGGTGCTACGGTAGCCGGGCGGGCGAGCGCTGCAAGTCTTATCGTCAGGGAAGGCTAGATGAGGCCGGCCGTGCGGAAGCTGGTCAGGCCCTGCGTGCCGACGATCAGATGGTCGTGCACCTCGATCTCGAAGGCCATCAGCGCGTCGATGATTTCCCGCGTCATCGAGATGTCGGCGCGCGAGGGGGTGGTATCGCCGGAGGGGTGGTTGTGCACCAGAATCAGGCTGGAGGCCGAGAGCTCCAGCGCCCGGCGGGCGATTTCGCGGGGATAGACGGGCGCATGGTCGATCGTGCCGCGGCTCATGATCTCGTCGGCGATGAGCTGGTTCTTCCGGTCGAGGAAGAGGACGCGGAACTGTTCGCGCGTTTCGTGCTGCATTTCGCGGCGGACATAGGCCGTCAGCGCCGACCAGGAGGAAATGACCTCCCGCCGCTTGATTTCCTGCAGCGAGGCGCGCGATTGCAGTTCCGCGACGGCCTTGAGATAGGCGGCGACGGTTGCGCCGATGCCATCCACTTTCACGAGGTCCGCAGCCGGAGCGGCAAGGATGCCGGAGAGACCGCCGAATTTCGCTTCCAGCGCCTTGGCAATGGGTTTGACGTCGCGCCGCGGGATGAACGCCATCAGCAGAACTTCGAGGATCTCGTAATCGTCGAGCGCCGAGGCGCCGCGCGCAAGCAGTTTGGTGCGCAGCCGTTCCCGGTGCCCTTGCCAGTGGGGTTTGTCGGCATCCCCGCTCATGGGCCGGGGCCTATTCCGGCATCGCCGCGGCATGCAGGCGCTTCAGTTCCTCGATCACGAGGCGCCTGTCATAGCCATGGTAGTTGCCGAGGGTCTTTTTCTGGATCTTCACGTAGGGGTGGTTCAGCTTGGCGGCGAACTGCCCGTCCGGGCCGACGGCAAAGATCGTCGGATAGTATTCCTGGAAATAGTCACTGGCGCCGGTCGCCATGATGACTTCATCCGCACCCGGCGCAAAATCGTCCTCGATATGGACGACGACGAAATTCGCGCCGACATAGTCCACGAGGTCGAGGGCGCCCTGGCTGACATCGCCGCGCTTCTTCCGGTTGATATATGTGTAGGGCTCGGTCGCGCCCTTCAGCGTCGCATCGAAGACGTGGCACCAGATGCACCATTCCGCGCCGATGATGATGAGCAGTGCCTTGTGCTCATCCTGTGCGCGGGCCAGCGCCGCGGTGTAGAGATCCATCTGGTTCGAGCACTGATCGTAGGCCTTTGCCCGTCCGTCGCGGCAGGCAGGGTCCAGCGACAGGGGATAGGTGACGACGCGGGCGGCGGCTGCGTCAATCTCGTCCTGCGGCACGGCGCGCTCGCCCGCCTCACTCGAACAGGCGGCCAGGATCAGCAATGCAGCAGCAACAGCCCCCCACAGGCGCATCAGGGCTTGACCTTGAACGGCTCGTGCCAGCCTTTCGGGGAGGCCGTGAAGATTTCGACGCCGGTTTCCGTCACGCCGACGGAGTGTTCGAACTGGGCCGAGAGCTGGCGGTCGCGGGTCACGGCGGTCCAGCCGTCCGGCAGGATGGCGGCGTCCTTGCGGCCGAGGTTCAGCATCGGCTCGACCGTGAAGAACATGCCGGGCTTCAGTTCCGGGCCGGTCTTGTAGTCGGAGGAGTGGATCACGTTCGGCTCGTCATGGAAGAGGCGGCCGAGGCCGTGGCCGCAGAAATCCTCGACCACCGACATACGGTTCTTGCGGGCGATTTCAGAAATCGCGCCGCCGATGTCGCCGAAGCGGTTTCCAGGCTTCACCTGCGCGATGCCGGCCATCAGGGCCTCATAGGTGACCTCCATCAGGCGCTCGGCCTTCCGCTTCACCTCGCCGACGCCGTACATGCGCGAATGGTCGCCATGCCAGCCGTCGATGATGAGCGTCACGTCGATATTGGCGATGTCGCCATCCTTGAGCGGCTTTGCACCCGGAATGCCGTGACAGATGACATGGTTGACCGAAATGCACGAGGCGTGGCGGTAGCCGCGATAGCCGATCGTGGCGGACGTCGCGCCATGGTCCAGCACGAAGTCGCGGACGAGGTTGTCGAGATGTTCGGTGGTCACGCCGGGTTTCACCTCCGGCACCAGCATGTCGAGGCATTCCGCCACGAGCTTGCCGGCGCGGCGCATGCCTTCGAAGCCTTCGGCGTCGTGGATGCGGATTTCGCCCGTGCGCATGGGCAGAAGGAGGTTGGTGTCGGTCATCGGCGGAAACTTTCTGTCGTCTGCCGGCAATGTGGCAGCAAAGCGTGGATTTTTCCACCCCGCAGGCGCTGTTTCGCCTGTCTCAGAGGCCGGCGGCAATCATGCTGGGCCGGGCGAACTGGTGGGCGCGTTCGGGATAGTCCGGCACCGCGGCGCCCGTCTCCGCCGCAATCACGTCCAGCAGCGACCGGCCGGAATTGAGGGCCACGGGCTGGGTGTCGAACAGCGGGTCTTCGAGCGCGGTGTCGGCGGCCGAGAAATGCCAGCCGTTGCGGGCCAGCGCATCGAGGACGTTTCCGAGGAAAAGCCCGTTCAGGATGTTGTGGTGCACCAGCAGCGTATGGCGCGTTCCGGCAAGGCCGAGGGCGGTGGCGACCGCGTCATAATGCTCGGCCAGCGCGACGACATGTTCCACATAGAAGGCGCCATAGGCTTCGATATCGGCCTCAGGGTCTTCGGTGAGGCGGGCTTCCAGCCGTTCGGTGATGGCCCAGTCCTGGCTGTCGATGGTGACGGCGGCATTGCGATAGCCCTGTTGCGCCAGCCAGGCGCGGATCTCGTCGCGCATCGCTTCCGTGTTGCCTTCGTCGAGATAGGGGAAGCGAAACAGCTTCCGGTAGGCCTTGCGGCCCGACAGGAACGCCTCGTTCCGGGCAATGTCCTCGCAGAAGGCCGCCGCGCCGATGGCGCTGGCATGGGGATGGCTCCAGCAATGGTTTCCGATGACGTGCCCTGCCTTTTCCCATCGGTCGAGGACGGTCTTTCCGAGGTCGCTGTCGACATTGGCACCGGTAACGAAGCCGGCCGCCCGGATTGCCCGCCGGGAGAAGGCTTCGAGAATGGCGAGGTCGCGCTCGTCCGGCGACAGGTGCTGCGAGAAGCCGAGCCGGAAATCGTCCATCGTGATGGCGATGCGCTTCGTCGGGCCAGCCCCGCCCGAGCAGGCCGCAAGCCCGCCCATGGCAACGCCCGTCCCGGCAATCCGGCCCAGCAACTGGCGGCGGTTCATCATCTGGCTTGTCCCCTCGCAACCGGGGCGGATCGTCAGCTGCGGCGCTGGCTTTGTCAAAGCCCGGTTACAGGCCGGGCCTGCCGCTACGTTCCGGCTTGGCGCAGCGGCCGGGGCGTGCCATGTCCTGATCCATGCCGAAGACCCAGCCCACCGCTGCTGTCCTGCTGATCGGGGATGAACTCCTCTCCGGCCGCACGCGCGACATCAACCTGCAGCAGATCGCCACCTATCTCGCCCCGCTGGGCATCCCGGTGCGCGAAGCCCGCACGGTTCCGGACGTGGAAGACGAGATCGTCGCGGCCGTGAACGCGCTGCGGGCGAAGTACACGTACGTCTTCACCACGGGCGGTATCGGCCCGACGCATGACGACATTACCGCCGATGCGATTGCAAAGGCCTTCGGGGTGGGCATTTCGGAACATCCCGAAACGACCGCCATGCTGGCCGAGCGCTACAAGGCGATGAACACGGAATACACGCCCGCCCGCCGCCGCATGGCGCGCCTGCCGCATGGCGCGACGCCGGTTGCCAATCCGGTGTCCGGCGCACCGGGCTTCCAGACCGGCAACGTCTTCACGCTGGCCGGCGTGCCGCAGGTCGCCCGCGCCATGCTGGAAGACATCGGCCCGCGCCTCGAAACGGGGGCGGTGGTGCACAAGGTGACGATCCGGGGCGTTGGCCTCAGGGAAGGGGACATTGCCGAGCCGCTGGGCGCGCTTGCGAAGGACATGCCGGACGTGGCGTTCGGCTCCTATCCCTGGTTTCGCTCCCTTGGCGACAATGGTGTGCACCTTGTGGCATCGACGATAAGAGAAGACCTTGTGGAGGAGGTGGCCGCGAAACTCGAGGCCATCATCGCGGAAACGGGCGTAAGACCCGAACGGCTGGAGGACGCAAATACATGAAGTGGCTGACACGCACCCCGACCCTGATTGCCCTGTTTATATTGCAGGCGCTGATTTTCCTTGGCTTCGGCCCGTTTGCGGACGGTGTCGGCGGCACCTTTCTCGACACGCTGATGAATGGCGAGGAAAGCCGCGCCGCGATGGCCGCGATGAGCGACAGCCAGCGCTGGACCCATTTCTGGGTGACGGTCCTGCTGGATACGCTGTTCCCCATCGCCTATGGCGCCTTCTTCGTCGGCATGGCGCTGCGGTTCTTCGGCAAGCTCGGAAAGCTCGCCGCGCTGCCGGCCTTTGCGGCGGCGATTGTCGATCTCACGGAGAATACCGTGCAGGCGCTGGCCCTCTCCGGCGCAGCGGACGTGCTGGACGCGAAGGACTGGCTGACGCCGCTCAAGTTCGGCCTGTTCGGCCTCGCGGGTGTGATTGCGGTGCTCGGCTTCCTGATCGGCGTCGCGCACATGTTCACGAACCAGAAGGCGTCGTCCCCGATCGCCCAGTAAGACAGAAAGGCCAGCCATGGCTGATGACATCATTCTCGTTGAGCGGGACGGACCCGTCGCGCTCGTCACGCTCAACCGGCCGGATGCGCTGAACGCGCTGAGCCGCGCCCTGCGTGCGGAGATCGTCCGTGTGTTCACGGAGCTGAAGGACGATCCCGACATCCGCGCAGTGGTGCTGACCGGGGCAGGGCGCGCCTTCACCGCCGGAGTCGACCTCAAGGAAGCCGGCGAGACAGGCTTTGCGCTCGGCGCGGATGAAGATTCGAAGGCCATCAACATCCTCGCCGCGATGCAGGCCTATCCCTGGCCGATCATCGGGGCGATCAACGGCTTCGCCATCACCGGCGGTTTCGAACTCGCCCTGATGTGCGATGTGCTGCTGGCGTCAGAAAATGCGCGCTTTGCGGATACCCATGCCCGCGTCGGCATCATGCCGGGCTGGGGCCTGTCTCAGAAACTCTCGCGTCTCATCGGCATCAGCCGGGCAAAGGAACTGTCCTTCAGCGGCAACTTCCTCGATGCGGAAACCGCTGAGCGCTGGGGCCTCGTCAATCGCGTCTACAAGGCTGACGAACTTGTGCCCGCCGCGATGAAGCTCGCGCAGGAAATGTGCTCGACCCAGCCGGACCTGCTGCGCCAGTACAAGGCGGTGATCGATGACGGCTTCGGCATGAATTTCGCCGACGGCATGAAGACCGAAGTGACGCGTTCCATCGACCATGCAAAATCGGTCTCCGCGAGCGCTGTCGAGGAAGCACGCAAACAGGTCACGGCGCGGGGCCGCGACCAGCAGGGATAAGCCGATGAGAGATGTCGTTATCTGTGAACCTGTCCGCACCGCCGTTGGCGGCTTCGGCGGCAGTTTCAAGACTGAGCACGCGCACGACCTGGCGGCGCATGTCATCCGTGGGCTGATGGCGCAGACCGGCGTGCCGGCCGAAGCGGTGGAAGACTGTATTTTCGCGCAATGCTATCCCAGCATGGAGGCGCCGGCGCTTGGCCGCATGGTGGCGCTCGATGCGGGCCTGACGACGGGTACGGGCGGCTACCAGATCGACCGGCGCTGCGGCTCCGGCCTGCAGGCGGTGATCAATGCCGTGATGCAGGTGGCGACCGGCGCGAATGACCTCGTCATTGCGGGCGGGGCGGAAAGCATGTCGAATGCGCCATTCTTCTCCATCGAAATGCGCTGGGGCATGAAGGGCGACGGCCTGACGCTGCATGACGGCCTGTCGCGCGGGCGCTACACCGCTGGCGGCAAGTTCCATCCGGTGCCGGGCGGCATGATCGAGACGGCGGAAAATCTTCGCCGCGACTATCAGATCACCCGCGCCGCACAGGATGAGTTCGCCTACAATTCGCACATGAAGGCGGCGGCCGCTCAGGCCTCAGGCAAGTTTGCCGAGGAGATTCTTCCGTACACCGTCAAGGGGCGGAAGGGCGACGTGGTGGTCGATGCCGATGAGCATATCCGCGCCGACTCGACACTGGAGAAGCTTTCTTCGCTAAAGCCGATCCGCGGCAAGATGGATCCGGAGTCCACTGTCACCGCGGGCAATGCCTCCGGCCAGAATGATGGCGCGGCGGCCTGCATCGTCTGCACACGGGAAGCGGCGGAGAAGTACGGCCTCAAGCCGCTCGGGCGGCTCGTCTCCTGGTCGGTCGCGGGCGTCGGCCCCGAAGTCATGGGCATCGGCCCGGTGCCGTCGACGCAGAAGGCGCTGAGGCTGGCGGGCCTTGAGCTGAAGGATCTCGATCTCATCGAGCTCAACGAGGCGTTCGCCTCGCAGGTGCTCGCCTGTACCAAGGCGCTGGGCATGGACGATGACGACATGGCGCGGCTGAACGTCAACGGATCCGGCATTTCGCTGGGCCACCCTGTGGGCTGTACGGGCGTCCGTATCCTGACGAACCTGCTGCGCGAGATGGAGCGGCGCGAGGCACGCTACGGCGTCGAGACCATGTGTATCGGCGGCGGGCAGGGGCTCGCCGCGATTTTCGAGCGGGTCAGCTGAGATGCAAAAAGCCCGGAGCCTTGGCTCCGGGCTTTTCATTCAGCGAGCCGGATCAGGCTTTCTCGAGGTCTTTCTTCGAGAAGTACCAGTCGGTGTATTCATAGCCTTCGCCTTCGCGGGCGGCGGCGGCATCGGTCGTCTGCGGCGGCGGCACGATGATCTTGTCGCCCGGCTGCCAGTTCTCAGGCGTTGCCACCTTGTTGGCGTCGGACGTCTGCAGCGCCGTCACGAGGCGCAGGAACTCATCGATCGAGCGGCCGTTGGACATCGGGTAATAGACCATGGCGCGCAGGATGCCGTCCGGGTCGATGATGAAGGTGGCACGCACGGCGGAGGTATCGTCCGCACCCGGCATGATCATGCCATACGCATTGGCGACCTTCATGGAGAGGTCTTCGATAATCGGGAACTTCACCTCGACGCCGAAATTCTCCTTGATCGAGCGGACCCAGGCGATGTGGGCATACTTGCTGTCGATGGAGAGGCCGAGCAGGTCGGTGTTCAGCGCGGCGAACTTGTCGTGCGCGCGGGCGAAGGCCATGAATTCGGTCGTGCAGACCGGCGTGAAGTCGGCCGGGTGGGAGAAGAGGATCAGCCACTTGCCCTTGTAGTCGGCCAGCGTGCGGCGGCCGTGCGTGGTGACAGCGTCGAAGGCCGGTGCCGGCTCGTTGAGGCGCGGCATGGAATGCTGGACGTAAGTGACCTGGGAGGAATCGGTCATGGTGTGCTCCTGTTTCGGTATCCGCCACGGGAGTGTTGCGGTTGCATTTTAAATAATGAGCAAATGCTAATATTGGAATGGTTCCAATCGCCGCAGGAATTTGTCTATGGCTGCTATTGGCATTTTCTATGGGCGTGCGGCAGGTGGCCTAGAACACATCCTCAGGCCGCTCGTGGCGGGTGTTCAGGGCAACGATCAGCGCAAGGATGAAGACGATGCCGGAGAGAACGTTCGCAAGGCCCGCTGCGGTGTAGGCGAGGCCCATGGTGGAATAATCCGTCGTGCCGGTTCCGGCGAGCATCCGGTTGCGGAAGAGGTCGCCTGCCGCCTGCGAGAAACGTGCGGCGGTCGCCAGGAACAGGTGGCTGTAACCGATGATCGCGACCGACAGGGACGGGCGCATGCGCAGGATGAAGAGATAGACCAGCGCCACGCCCACCGCAGCGATCGCTCCGCCAAGGGCGACGGTCGCGGAACTGAAGACGGAATAGACATTGCCGGCATCGGCGGTCGCCCCGCTGACCACGAGCTGTGCGGCGGCACCCAGGGCGGCGAGCAGGAACCAGAGAAGGGGCAGGAGGCGCATGGGAAATCCTTGCTCGACACGTTGCAGCCAACGCTGTGTAGCATCCCCCGACAAAACCCGCTAAGTCCACCCCAAGGTGCGGGCGTGGCGAAATTGGTATACGCAAGGGACTTAAAATCCCTCGGCCGCAAGGCCTTGCCGGTTCAAGCCCGGCCGCCCGCACCATTCATTTCCGGCGGCGCAAAGCGCCGGAAATCGATCGAGGATGGATTTCAGGAAATGAATGCTCGAAGCGAAAGCGAGAGCTCATCCGCGTCAAAAAAATCCATCCATAGGGCCGAGTTTAACAATCGACGGACTCGTTGAAGTTCACCGCGGCACTCGCCCTGAAAGCGATTTCGGCCTCTAATTCTGCCGCCAATACAACAGGAAGCAGAAATCTGGCCTGTTTTCCCGGAAACTCGCCCGTTGCGCGAATGCAACGCGGTTTAGGAATCGTTAACGGGTATCCAAGGCTTCACATGCGCCGGGCGCATGGCTGGTATACATTCTCGTGGGATCATTGCGGGGGTTGGCACCCTATTTGAAGGGGCCTTTTGACCTGAAGAGGACCACTCCGATGTTCCGCCCGCTCTTCGCCGCCGCCCTGTTTGCCGCCCTGCCGCTCGCCGCACATGCCGGGCCCGAAGCCGAGGCCGTGATCGAACAAGCCGCCCGGGATATATTCGATCCGGTGGACGGGGAAAAAGCCTTCACCGGCACGATCGACGTGCCAACGGTGGCGCGCTTTTCCCTCGGCAAGCATGCCCGGCGGATCAGTGCGGACGAGGAGGCCCGCTTCACCGATGCTTTCCGCCACTACCTCGCCAACACGTATCGCAGCAATGTCGACAAGTTCGACAATGTCGACGTGATCGTGGTCGGCTCGATCGACCGTAGCCCGACAGATTCCATCGTCGAGACGCGCATCCGGCCTGAAGGCAAGGAAGCCATGACCGTGCGCTGGCGCGTGATTGCGCGCGACGGGGAGTGGCGCGTGGTGGATGTCGAATTCCTGGGTCTGTGGCTGGCCATCGAACAGCGCGCCCAGATCGCGGCGATCCTCGACCGCCCCCGGGCCACGATCGAGGATGCTATCGCGGCGCTGCAGTCCTGACTGCAGCGCCATGATCCGGCGGCGGGGGGGACCCCTGACCCCGCCACCGGTTTCAGGCCCTAGTCGAGCGGCGCACCATAGATGTCGAGCTCGACCAGCTTGCCGCCGGCAAAATTGTTCACCGCATCGAACTGGGTCGCCTTGTCGCCGACGACCACATAGGTGAGCTCCGGCTCCTGCAGGTACGCCGCGGTGACCGTTTTGAAATCGTCCAGCGTCATCGACAGGAGTTCAGCCTGTTCCTGTTCGACATAGTCGGCTGGCTTCCCGAATTTCGAGACCTTTTGCAGGATGCCGAGCTTGGCGTTGAGGCTTTCATAGGTGCGGGTGTTGTTCTTCACCACCTTGTCCTTCGTCATCTGGACATCGGCCTCGGTGAAGTCCGGCCCGTAGCTGGCAATCATCTCACGGATGATGTCGAGCGAGGCCTCGGTCGCATTCGCCCGCACGCTGGTGATGGCGCGGAAGGGCTGGATCGCGCGGCCATCCGAGATCAGCGAGACGGCACCATAGGTGTAGCCCTTCTCGATACGGAGCACCTGGGCGAGGTCGCCGCTGATGCCGCCGCCGAGTTTCTCATTGGCAAAGCTCAGCCGCGCTGCATCGGGATCGGTCGAGGCGAGCGCCAGCTTGCCCGCGAAGATCACGCTCTGCTTGCTGTCCGGCACGTCGATGAAGAACACCTTGCCGGCATTCACCTGCTCCGGAACCGGATAATCGGGCAGGGACGTATCGGGCGTGCGGAGCAGGCCGGCCAGCCCGCCGAATGCCGCCGCGGCGCGTTCCTGGCTGACATCGCCGGCAACATGGATGCGCATGCCTGTGCCCTTGATGACATCATAGAAGGCCTGCACATCGTCGAGGCTGACCGTCCCGACGGTGTCCGCCGTACCGCTGTTCGCGGTGCCCTGCGGGTGCTCTGTTCCGTAGAGCAGCCGGTTCAGCGCCAGCGAGGCGATGGCATTCGGGTCTGCATCCCGGCCTTCGATGGCGGTGAGGGCCGCAGATTTCACGCGCTCGAAATCTTCCGCCTCAAAGCGCGGGGAGGCGAGGATTTCCTGCACCAGTGCCACCGTCTCCTCGAAATTGCGGGAGAGCGCGGTCGCGCTGATCGTGATTTCGTCGGTGCCTGCATCCACCGTAATCCCGGAGCCGAGCAGGCCGATGGCCTGTTCCATATCGGCCGGGGTGCGGGTGGCAGTGCCTTCGTTCATCAGTGCGGCCAGAAGATTGGCCGTGCCGGCCGGGTCTAGCCAGGCGCCGCCCTCCAGCGTGATGTTGAAGGTGACGAGCGGGGTTTCGCTCGTCTCGATGCCCAGCATCCGCACGCCATGGTCGAGGCTCGCTTCCCAGATGTCCGGTGTCGTGAACATGGGCAGGTCGCCAAAGGGCGGCTCGGAACGGTCATGCGTGCTGGGCGTGCGCTCATAGGTGGCGAGGGCGCCCTGGGAGACTTCTTCAGCAGCGACGTCGCTGCGTACTTCCTCGATCCAGACTGTGGCGAGGGAGGAGCCTTCCAGGGCGAGGTCCACGCTGCCCTTCGGCACGAAGCTGGTCAGGATCGCCGGCTTGTCCTTCACATAGGTCTTGTAGACGCGCATCACGTCTTCAGCCGTCACGGCACGGAGCTTTTCGGCAGCCTTGATGGCATAGGCCGGGTCGCCCGCGAAGACATCGTCCTGCGACATCTGGATTGCCTTGCCCAGGACAGTCGAGAGTTGGGAATAGAGGATGGTTTCCTGCTCGGCCTTGATACGTTCAAGGTCTTTCGCATCGACGCCATCGGTTTCAAACCGGACAAAGCCATCATGGATGGCGGCATGGACGTCGTCGAGATCCGTTCCCGCATTGGCGCGCACCTGGAAGACGAACTCTCCGGCGAGTTCCATACTGTTGTTGTAGCTCGTCACATCCGGCGCGAGCTTTCCTTCATCGACGACCGCGCGATAGACCGGCGAATTCTTGGTGCCGGCGAGCAGGCGGGCGAGCACGCTCAGGGCAGGTTCGTCGGCATTGTAGGATTCGACGCTCGGGAAGGTGATGCGCAGTTCCGGCAGCGTGGCGAAACTGTCTTCGAAATAGAGCGACTTCGTTTCGGTGAGGCCTGCGGGCAGGGGCTTCAGCGGTTCGACATCCGGCCCCCGGCGGATTTCCCCGAACCAGCGCTCGACCTTCTCGCGCGTTTCGGTAAGGTCGATATCGCCGGCGATGACCAGGGTGGCATTCGCGGCGCCGTAATACTGGTCGTAAAACTCTTTCACATCGCTGAGCGTTGCGGCCTGCAGGTCCGGCAATTGTCCGATCACGGTCCAGTTGTAGGGGTGGCCTTCGGGATAGAGCGCGGTGCGGATGACTTCCTGCGTGTAGCCATAGGGCGCATTGTCGACACGCTGGCGCTTCTCATTCTTGACGACCTGCTTCTCGCGCTCCAGCGCGTCGGTCGTTACCGTGTTGATCATGTAGCCGAGGCGGTCGCTATCGATCCACAGGATCTTGTCGAAGGCGTCCTTCGGCACGACTTCGTAATAGATCGTGCCGTCGCTCCAGGTGCCGCCATTGCGGTTGCCGCCCCATTCGGGGATGGCCTTGCGGTTCCAGCCGCGCGGCACGTTTTCGGAGTCGTTGAACGACATGTGCTCGAAGAAGTGCGCAAAGCCGGTGCGGCCGGGCTTTTCGCGGTTCGAGCCGACTTCCACAACGGTGGAAAAGGCAACGATCGGGTCGGAATGGTCCTCGTGCAGCACCACATCCAGACCATTCGCCAGGGTAAACTTTTCATAAGGCAGGTCGAATGTGCCGGCCTCTGCGTCATCCTTGCCCGGTTTTTCCGTACCCGGATTGGAACACGCCGCCAGCGCGCCCGCCGCAACGCCGGCCAGAATCCATCTCATCTGCGTCATGGCAGACCCCTTCTTCAAAAATGCCCCGGTTCCTCAATAGCCGTCATGACATGGCCGGGCAGGGGCCGTCACCCCCTAAAGCGGCCCCGATATGCGCAAACCGGCGTTCAGATGCGGGCGGCGCGCCAGGCAGCACGAGGCAAGATGCACGCGGCCATCATGTGCGGCGCCGGAACGCTGTCCTTCTAGGCCTTCAGCCAGGCGGGACGGACATAATCATCGCCAAGGTCGCGCGCGACCGCTTCGTGTGCGATCTTTCCGGCGTCCACCGTCAGGCCGTTGGCGAGATGCGGGTTCGCATTGATCGCCTCGCGCGCGCCCATGTTCGCAATCTGCATCACGAAGGGCAGGGTGGCGTTGTTCAGGGCATAGGTCGACGTGCGTGGTACGGCGCCGGGCATGTTGGCGACGCAATAGTGCAGCACGCCGTCGACCTCATAGATCGGGTCTTCATGCGTGGTGGCGTGGCTGGTCTCGAAGCACCCTCCCTGATCGATGGCGATGTCGACCAGCACGGCGCCGGGCTTCATCGTCTTCAGCTGCTCGCGGCTGATCAGCTTGGGCGCGGCCGCGCCGGGGATCAGGACGGCGCCAATCACGAGGTCAGCATCCTTGATCGCTTCGGCGAGCGAGGCGGCCGTCGAATACATCGTCTTCAGGCTGCCGCGGAATTCCGAGTCGAGTTCGTCGAGGCGGCGGTTCGAGCGGTCGAACACGGTCACATCGGCCCGCATGCCGACGGCGATCTCGGCCGCATGGGTGCCGGAGACGCCGCCGCCGATGATGACAACCTTGGACGGCGCAACGCCCGGCACGCCGCCCAGCAGGATGCCGCGGCCGCGCTTGGTGCGCATCAGGGCCCAGGCGGCGACCTGCATCGACATACGGCCGGCCACCTGGCTCATTGGGCGCAGCAGGGGCAGGCCGCCCTGGTCGTCGGTCACGGTTTCGTAGGCAATGGCAAGGCAGCCCGATTTCTTGAGGCCCTCGGCCTGAACCGGATCGGGCGCGAGGTGGAGATAGGTGAAGAGGGTGTGGTCCGGCGTCAGGCGCGCGGTCTCGCTCGGCTGCGGCTCCTTCACCTTCACGATCAGTTCGGCGGCTTTGAAGACAGCATCGGCGTCCGGCAGGATTTTCGCGCCAACAGACGTGTAGGCCGTGTCTGCGAAGCCAGAACCGAGGCCGGCGCCCGCCTGGACACTCACCTCATGGCCTGCGCGGACGAGCTCGCCGACGCTTTCCGGTGTCAGGCCGACACGGGATTCCTGCTTCTTGATCTCGGTTGGAACGCCAATGCGCATATCTGCTCTCCTTGGGGAAGGCGATGCCTATAGACCCCATCTGGCGCAATTTCCAGCCCCGATCAGGCGGCTTCCTCGATATCTTTTCCCACGACGGGCAGGTCATCGTCCTCATCTTCTGTAATGGCTTCGCCAATCGTGAAGAGGTCGACCTCGCGGTTGATCCACTCGCGCACGCTGTCTTCGGTGACGCCAAGGCTACGCAGCATGTCGATCACCATTTCGATGCCACGCGGTTCGCCGATGGAAATATGCGTGCGGATGCCGAGCTCGGAGAAGCGATCGAAATCCTCGTCGGTATCGACGGTGATGAAGCGCTTGAGGTCGGGAAAGCGTCGCTGCACGGTCTGCGTCACCGCGCGGGACACTTCATAGCGCGGGAATCCGAGAACCATGGCGCGGGCATTGTTGCCGCCAATCGCCTCGACCAGTTTCATGTTCGAGGCGTCGCCGAACGAGACCTTGTAGCCGTCCGCGACCGCAGACAGCATCCGCTCCGGGTCGAACTCCGTTGCGATGAAGGGAATGTCGTGATCCTGCAGGGCGTCGACGGCGAGGCGACCGGACTGGGTCATGCCGACGACGATCACGGGCCGGTCGAGTGCCGGGGAAGGGGCGGCGGGTGCACCTTCCTGGCTGCGGCGGACGAGTTCGCGGGAAATCCGTACACCAACGAAAGACCAGGCGGGCGCAAGCGCAAGTGACAGAACGACTGCGGCGACGATCGAGCCGAGCAGGCCGGATGGCAGTCCGCCCGAAATGGCGCCGATGGAGAGGATCACGAGGGAAAACTCCGACCCCTGCGCCAGCAGGAAGCCGAGCTGGGTCGCGCCGGGCGCCTTCCAGCCATTCAGCCGAGCCGCGGCGAAGCCAAGGCCTGATTTCACCGCAAGCAGCGCAGCCGCACCGAACAGGACAAGCGGCAGGTGTCGCAGGACCGCGCCGATGTCTATCGACAGGCCCACGCTGATGAAGAAGAACGACAACAACAGGCCGCGGAAGGGCGTCATTTCCGTCTGCACTTCATGACGGAAGGGGGTGCCGGAAACGGCAAGGCCGGCGAGGAAGGCGCCCAGCGTGAGCGATAGGCCGGTCATCGCCGTGGCGCACGCCGCCGTCAGCACAAAGAGCAGGGTGAAGGCCGTGAAGGCTTCCTCATTGCGGGTCGAGGCGAGAATGCGGAAAACCGGACTGACGAGATACTTGCCGGCATAAACGGCTGCGGCGAAGGCAAGGCAGGCCTGGAGAAGCGCCAGCAACAGGTACAGCAGCAACGGCAGGTCTGCGCCGCCCATCAGCCGGTTTGAGATGACGCCGGCAAGGCCTTCGGCGCCCATCTCGCCGCTGCCGAGCGAGGTGGCGAAGATCATGAGGAAGATCGCCGCCATGTCCTGGAAAATCAGGATATGCGTGGCGGTGCGGCCGATGGGGCAGGAATTCTGTTCCCGCTCGGTCAGGATGCGCGCGACGACCGCGGTCGACGAGAGGCCGAGCGCGAGCCCCACGGCAATCGCGATCGGCCAGTCGACCCCGAGCAGGGCAAGCGCGCTTGCGCTTACAAGGCCCGTCATGAGGAGGTGCGCCGGGGCAAGGCCAAGGAGGTCGCGCCGGCTTTCCTTCAGCTCCCTCAGCGAGACATGCATGCCGATGTCGAACAGGAGGAAGACGACGCCGAGCTCAGCCAGGAGGTGGGTTGCACCGCTTTCCTCGATCAGGCCGAGGGCGTGCGGGCCGATCAGTATGCCGACGATCAGATAGCCGACAATTGGGCTGAGCCGGGCGGCTTTCGAGAGGAGGGCCGCCGCAGCACCGAACCCGAGGAGCGTGATGGCTGGGACCAGCGCATCGACGGCTTCCACGGGGGTGAACTCGGTAGCCAAGCGGCGGGATCCTTCAGTCGGGCGGGTGAACCCTGAACATAAGGGCGCAATGAGAAAAAACAAAGGCCGCCAGCTCCAAGCGGAAACCAGCGGCCTTCACCATGCTGCACGAGGAGGAGGGCATTGTCCCCGTGCAGGTTGGGAGGAGCACTCCGTGCTTACATCGACTTCGAGATCGAGAAGACGACGCGGTCTTCAGCGATGGAAAGGGCGTCGATATCGGTGTCGTAGTAACGCAGGCCGAGGTCGATGCCAGCCGAGGTCGCGAAGGTGCCGCCAACCGACCAGGTCGTGTAGTCGCCACCGGCATCGAAGCTGTAGTTGCCGAGGGTCGCGTCAACCGAGAATGCGTCGGTGAAGGCATACCCCGCAGAGCCTTCGATATAGACGTTCTGGTTATCCGGATCCCAGGAAACCGTACCGCCGACCGACACGCCGGTCGCGAATTCGTAACCGAGGCCGCCATAGATTTCGACGAAGTCATAGTCGGCCGTGTCGGCATCCGGGTAAGCGTAGTAGATCACGCCGACATCCCAGCTTACGCCGTTTGCGAACTCGCTTGCGAGGCCGCCGTAGAAATCCACTTCCATATTCGTGTCTTCCGGCTCGTCGCTGAAGTCGACATTCGAGGCCCAGGTGCCGGCATAGAAGATGCCGTTGGCATAGTCGAAGCCGCCGGAAATGGCCGGATCTTCATTGGACTGAGAGATGCCGCGCCAGACATAGTCAGAGCTGAGTGCGACGTTGGCCGACCATTCGCCTTCCGCATAAGCTGCACCAGCGACGGTCGTCAGTGCGGCAAGGGCTACCCCGGCCCGAGAGAGTTTGGAAACCATGATTGAACTTCCCCGTTCTTGAATCAAACGCTTCATGAGCGCCGGGTTCAGATTGGCGCGGCTTGCGCCCGGCGAAGACTTAAAAAAAGTTTGATATTGGTCCCGGTGGATCGAACGCCGCCCTTTTGAGCAGCGGAAGCGGGTCATGCCTCAGCTTTGTGCGCTGCAATATTCCTAACGGGCCACGAGAGGCGCATATCCGAGGTGCATACCGGCATCCACAAGCAGCGTTTCGCCGGTCACATGCCGACTCGCATCGGAGCAGAAGAAAACGGCCGAATCTGCAATGTCGTCGGGGCCGCTGGCCACGTGAAGGGGCACCGACGCGGCGACGCCTGCTTCCATCTTCCTGTACTGTTCGGCGCCCATCTGGTCCTTGAACCAGCGCGTGCCGATGAAACCGGGGCAGATCGCATTTACCCTGATGGCCGGGGCGAGGGCGCGGGCGAGCGACAGGGTCATCGTGTTGAACGCGCCCTTTGAGGCGGCATAGGCGACCGAGGATCCGACGCCGGTTACGCCGGCGATCGATGAGACGTTCAGCACCGCCGCTGCCCGGCCGGTTTCCTCATGCGATTTGACCAGGAGTGGCTTGCAGGCCTGCATCATCAGGAAGGGGCCGGCGACATTGACCGCATAGATGTCGAGAAAATCCTGCCGGGACAGGGCGTCGAGGTCGGCATGATCGCGGGCATGGCGGGTGATGCCGGCATTATTGACGAGGATGTCGAGGCGGCCCCAGAGACCGGCCGCCTCGGCGAGCGTCCGGCAGCCCTCTTCGGTCGAGACGTCGGCCTGGACCAGCCGCGCCTGCGCACCGAGGGCCTGGGCGTCGGCAACGGTCTGTTCTGCGTCGGTCACCGATTTCGTGCAGTTGATGATGACGTCCGCGCCGCGTTCGGCGAGCTTCAGTGCGATCGACCGCCCGAGACCTGTCGCCGAGCCGGTGACGAGCGCCTTGCGTCCGGCGAGATCCTTGAGGTCAGCCATGTCCCATCCTCCCGGGTTATATCGATGCGCTCTTGTGAGGGCCGATTTGAGAGGCGTCAACGAAAGCGCAATGCCTGCCTGTTAGGCAGGCATGCCTTTGGGAGTTGCCGGGGATGTTTGTGCTTCTCAACCTGCTCGTCGCAAGTGTGATGGTCGCGGTGACGTTTTCCGTCCATTTTGCCGGCCTTGTCGGCCTCACGGCCCTGTTGCGGCATCCGCGGGTACATCCCGGCAAGCATTCCTCAACCCTGATGCAGGGGGTTTCCATCCTGGCCGTTGTGTTCAGCCTGTTCGCGCTGCATTCGGTCCAGATCTGGCTATATGCCTTCGTCTACATGGCTCTGGGCGAGCTGCACCAGGTCGAAACCGCGCTCTATTTCTCGACCTCCACGTTCACCACGGTGGGCTTTGGCGACGTCGTGCTGAGCCACGAATGGCGCCTGCTGGGTGTCGCGGAATCGATCAACGGGTTCCTGCTCATCAGCTGGTCGACGGCGTTCCTTGTCTCGCTGACCGCGCGGGTGCGCGCCTTCGAGGAGAAGATCGAAGGCAACGACGCCTAGGCCGTCGTCACTTCCCGTTTCAGGAAGCGCACGCCCAGTACCGCAAGGCCGATGAGGGCGAAGCCGCCGACGAGCAGGGTTTCCGGCTCGGCCCCAAAAGTCTCGAAATACTGCGTGTAAGCGTGGATGGCGAGGAACACGGTGGCCGTGACCGACAGGAAGCCGCCGCGCCGTGCCTTCAGCATCACGCCGAGCAGAAGGATAGGCCAGCCGATCGAGAACGCGGCTTCGGGAATGTGCGTGGTCGCGGCGCGCCAGTCTTCCCAGCTCTGGCCCTCGCTGTAGCGGTAGCGTTCGCCGAGGTCGTCGCCCCAGAGCGAGCCGACCCAGAAGCCGAAATTGGCGAGAAAGAAAGCCGTGCGGGCGGCAATCGTGGCAAGACCCGCCCAGGCCGCCGCAACCCGCTCGCGGGCCGCATACAGCGCCGCTGCGAGGGCGCCGAATACGCCGATCGTGATGGCCGGCTGCTCCACGAACAGGCCATAGCAGGCATGCCAGTAGCCGGTGCCAGTGCCGAACACGGCGCCGAGCGCAAGGACGGCCATCGCGGTGAGGAAGCCCGACCGGAACCAGCCGGCGCCCGCACCCAGGATCATCGTGATGAGCAGGGCAGGCATCGTCGCCTCGTCCATGTCCCGGTATTCCCAGCCGACCCAGCCGGCGAGGCCGAGAACACCCATCAGGGCAAGGCCCGCCGAAAGAACTTTCAGCGATGCACCGGGTGCCATGCGCCGCAACCCTTCGGCAAGGCCGATGGCGACTAACGCAAGGACAAGGCCGGTCGTCGCGTTCGGAACCAGCGCAATCGCCCCGGTCGCGACGGCGAGGGCGCCCAGGATAAGGGCGAGGTTCACGAACAGGCCGGACCTGCCATCCGGCTGTGCCCGCTGGGCAATCAGGCGGGCAAGGTCCGGCCCGATCAGGCCTTCCTGCTCTAACTGGTCTATGTCGATCCGCACCACGGCCATTCCGGCCTCCATCTTTTATAAGTGAGCAATCACTTACATAAATGTGCGACCAAAGTCAAGCCCATTTGCCGCTATGTCATCTGTGGACAAGCCGCAGCACCCGGCGTAACTCCGCGAAGCTGAAACATTTACAGGGGCTGCCGCGACACATGTTCAAGAAGATCCTGATTGCCAACCGGGGCGAAATCGCTGTCCGCGTCATCAAGACCTGCCGCCGTATGGGCGTGCAAACGGTGGTCGTCTATTCCGACGCCGATGCCGGGTCGATGGCGGTGGAGATGGCGGATGAGGCGGTGCATATCGGGCCTTCGCCGGCGGCACAGTCTTACCTCATGGCGGACAAGATCATCGCCGCCGTGAAAGCGACCGGCGCCGAGGCGATCCATCCGGGCTTCGGCTTCCTGTCGGAGAATCCGGGCTTTGCAAAAAGACTGGAAGAAGAGGGGATCGGCTGGATCGGCCCCAACGCCTTCGCCATCGACGCGATGGGCGACAAGATCAGCTCCAAGAAGCTCGCCGCCGAGGCGGGCGTCTCCACGGTGCCGGGCCATATGGGCCTGATCGAGGATACGGCGGAAGCGGTGAAGATCTCGAAGGAGATCGGCTATCCGGTGATGATCAAGGCCTCGGCCGGCGGCAGCGGCTGGGCTGATCGCGTCGCCTATAATGACAAGGAGACGTTCAGGAAGGCTTCCCGGCCGTGAAGGCGGAAGCGAAAAGCTCCTTCGGCGACGACCGCGTCTTCATCGAGAAGTTCATTCTTGAGCCGCGCCATCGAGATCCGGGTGCTGGGCGACAAGCACGGTAACTGCATTTACCTGAACGAGCGTGAGTGCTCGATCCAGCGCCGCAACCAGAAGGTCATCGAGGAAGCGCCCTGCTGCTCGATCCGGAAACCCGCAAGAAGATGGGCGAACAGGCCGTCGCGCTGGCCAAGGCCGTCAATTATGACAGCGCCGGCACGGTGGAGTTCGTCGTGTCCGGCAAGGACAAGGGCTTCTACTTCCTTGAAATGAACACCCGCCTGCAGGTGGAGCACCCGGTGACCGAAATGATCACCGGCGTCGACCTGGTCGAGCAGATGCTGCGCGTCGCGGCCGGCGAGAAGCTGAAGATCAAGCAGTCGGATATCGGCATCAATGGCTGGGCCGTGGAAAGCCGTGTGTACGCGGAAGACCCGTACCGCAACTTCCTGCCGTCCATCGGGCGCCTGAAGCGCTTCCATCCGCCGGCGGAAGGCAAGCTGGGAAAGGGCGAAGTGCGCATGGATTCGGGCGTCCGCGAGGGCGACGAAATCTCCATGTTCTACGACCCGATGATCGCCAAGCTGATCACGCACGGCAAGGACCGCAACACCGCGCTCGACGTGCATGGCGAGGCGCTGGACCGGTTCCACATCGAAGGCATCCAGGACAATATTCCCTTCATCGCCGCGGTGATGGACGAAAAGCGCTTCCGCTCCGGCAACATCACGACGGCCTATATCAAGGACGAATTCCCTGAGGGCTTCCATGGCGTGGCGCCGACCAAGCTGCAGGAAACCCAGCTGATCTGTGCGGCGGCTTATGTGCACGGGCTGTTCTCGCGCCGGGCGGCAATGACGTCCGGACGGATGACCCCGCTGCCGGAAGCGCGCCGCGACTGGATCGTCATCCTTGGCGATGGCCAGCACCCGGTCACGCTCGACCTCGGAGACGACGGAACTGCCGAAATCACCATCAATGGCGGCAAGCCGCACAGTCTCGAGACCGACTGGCATCCCGGCCAGCATCTCGTGGAAGGCACGCTCGACGGCAAGCCGTTCGCGGTGAAGTTCGCCGACCGGACGGAAGGCTATGTGTTCCGCCACCGCGGCGTTGCCCTGCGCGCGCTGGTCTGCACGCCGCAGGTCGCCGATTTCCATGCCCGCCTGCCGGAGAAACCGAAGCCGGACACGTCTAAGTTGATTATCTCTCCAATGCCTGGTCTGGTTGTGTCCGTCGATGTGACGCTCGGCCAGGAAGTGCAGGAAGGCGAAGCCGTCTGTGTCGTCGAAGCCATGAAAATGCAGAACATTATCAGGGCTGAAGCAACCGGAACGGTAAAATCGATCAATGTCAGCGCGGGCGATAGCGTGGCAGCCGACGAAATCATGGTCGAGTTCGCCTGAGGGCTGAATTAACCTACCGATAACCAAATTGCTGCGCTATCCTGCCGCAGGGAACCGGGTGTGCGGGCGGGTCGCCAGTCATCCGGGTGCCACTGAGGGGCGGCATACTCTGCCCGTCGAATGGCTCATCGTGAGGGAGAGACTGCCATGGAACTTTATTTGAGCCCGAACGGGCGGATCAATCAGCCCACGTTCTGGCGGGGTGCGATCACGCTCTTCGTGGTCGGGGCGGTGCTGTCGGCCGTGGCGGCCTATGTGTCGCCGTTCATCGGTTTCGCCGGCATCCTGCTTCTCTGGCCATGGATCGCCATTTTCGTGAAGCGTTTCCATGATGCTGGAAAGACCGGCTGGCTGACGCTGGCAATGGTCGTCCTGTTCATCATCGTGTCCATGGTGGTGAGCATGCTGCTGCTGGGCGTCTTCGGCATCAATTCCGCCGAGATGCAGGAACAGATGATGAGCGAAATGGAAGACCTCCAGTCTTCCGGCGATGCAGGGGCGATCATGGCCTATGCCATGGAGCAGTCCAAGAAGATGGCCCAGGCCCAGCTGATCCCGAACATCCTGTCGAATGCCATCGTTACCGGCATCATGGGCTTCGTGATGAGCCTGTTCAAATCAGACCCGAACGACAACCAGTACGGGCCGGCAACGGCCTGATTTCTGAAATGCAATTCCGGGCGGCAAGGGAGTGCCGCCTCTCATTCTCAAGGAGCCATTCATGGTCAGCTTTCCCGAAGCCGTAAAAATGTTCTTCAAACGCTACACCGACTTCCAGGGCCGTTCGCGGCGCTCGGAATACTGGTGGGTTGCCCTGTTCAACATCATCATCACCGCCATCTGGGCCGTTCTCTTCTTCGGCCTCGGCGGCATGAACATGCAGACTGAGGAAGTCTCTCCGATCGGCATGGTGCTTATCGGTGTCATCGCCATCTATGGCCTTGCCGTGGTCATCCCCAGCATCGCCTTGTTCGTGCGCCGCCTGCATGACATCAACCAGACCGGCTGGATCTATCTCGGCCTGTTCATCGCCAGCCTGATCCCGGTGATCGGCATGCTCGCTTCGATCGCCCAGATCGTGATTGCCTGCATCCCCGGCACCAAGGGCCCGAACAAGTACGGTCCCGATCCGCTGGATCCGGGCGCCGGCGCTGCTGACGTGTTTGCCTGACGGCAGACGCCCTTTCAGGGCAGGAAGGAGAGCCGGGGCTGCACGTCCCGGCTCTTTTTTCTTGCGTGAATTTATCGTTTATTGATAAGACGCAGCCAAAGCGTCTGTTAAGACCCGGAGATCGTCGCCCATGGACATCGCTTATGTCCTCTTCAGCCCGAAAGGCCGTATCGGCCCGCGCGACTTCCTGCGCGGCCTGATCCTGCTGACGGGCGCCTCGATCATCGTGCAGGTCGCTGCGACGTTCCTGTCGCCCACCTTCAACTTCGTGCAGCCTTTCCTCGCCTGGGCCTATGTCTGCGTGATCGGCAAGCGCCTGCACGATGCCGGGCTGACCGCCTGGCTGGTCCTCGTGATCTGGCTGGTCTCGGTGGTGGTCGGCTCGGTGGTGATCAATCTGCTGATTCCGGTGCTCGCCCCGAAGGCCTACGAGACCATCACCCAAATCCAGGGTATCGCCATATCCGGCGATTTCGAGGGCATGATGAAGGCGCTGGAAGTGCATGGCCCCGAAGTCGAGCGCCAGTCGGCCCTGCCGAAACTGATCAGCCTGCTCGTCAATGCCGGCCTGTTCGCCCTGATCGGCGGCAAGCTGAAATCCGATCCGAACCCGAATACGCACGGGCCCGCAACGGGTCCGGGCAAGCTGTCCTGACCCCCCTGAAAGGCACCCCTGATGCATCACGCCCCCCTCGACCCGACGGCCATTGATCCGCACCGCCCGTGGATCCGCGATGCCCGCGACAATCCGCACGAGATGAACTGGATGCAGGTGCTGTTCAATCCGCTCGGGTCCAGCCCGAAGCTGCATTTCACCCGCGCCTGGACCTTCATGTTCCTTGGCCGGGTTCTGCTGTTCATCGTGCCGGTGTTTGCGGTTTTCCTTGCCTCGCTGGCCGGGGCCGACCTTGGCGGCCTGTGGAAGCCGGTGAAAGCGCTGGCGCTGCCGGTTCCGGAACTGCTGCTGCCCTTCTTCGTCTTCACCATTGTAACCGAGGTGACGTCCTGGATCGCGCATGTGCGGCGCTTCAACGAGGCGAACAAGTCGCCGCTCTGGGCGATGATCGTGCTGATCCCGCTGACACTAGCCTTGGTCGGTTTCATCCTTGGGGCGCAGGGTGGCATCAAGCAGTACGAAGCCATGCACGCGCCGAAGCCTGCGGTCACGCAACAGGTGGAAACGCCGGAAGCCACCGCGGACGGTGCCGCCGCCGCTGACTCCAAGGACGCCGAGGCAAAGGAAACCAAGGACGCCAAAGCCAAGCAGGCCAGGAAAGGCCCGCCGCAACAGCGCCGCCAGGGGCCGCCGCCCAGCGAACGGGAAATGGCGGCCGGCGCCGGCTTCGGCCTCGCCACGCCGATCTGGGCAATCTGCTCACTTTTCGTGATGTTCTGGACGCTGCTCTACGTTGCCCGCATCCCGAATGGCGGCGTCGGCAAGTTCAAGACCGGCAGCGACGTCGCGCAGGGCGAAGAAGACTTGCCGCCCGGTTACGCCGTCAGCTGAAGCGGGCAGGGGACGGGCACCAGCGTGCTGGCAAACGTCTCCTCGAACGCCTCCCGCAGGGCGATGTCCGCATCCGCCATGGAGGCGGGAATGCCGAGATCGGCGAGGCTGGTGACGCCATAGCGCGGGTCGGCAATGCCGCAGGGCGTAATGCCTGAGAAGTGCTCCAGGTCCGGCTCCACGTTGAAGCTGATGCCGTGGAAACTCACCCAGCGCTTCAGGCGCACGCCGATGGCGGCGATCTTGTCCTCGCGCAGCGGCCCGCCGGCTCGCGTCCGGTCCACCCAGACGCCGACCCGGCCCTCGCGCGGCCCGCCCTCGATGTTGAAACTGGCAAGGGCGCGGATGATCCAGGCCTCGAGGTTCTGAACGAAAGCGCGGACGTCGCGGCCGCGGGCGCCGACGTCCAGCATCACATAAGCCACCCGCTGGCCGGGGCCGTGATAGGTGTATTGGCCGCCGCGCCCGGCATCGAAGACGGGGAAGCGCGCGGGATCGCGCAGGTCTTCCGCCTTGGCCGATGTGCCGGAGGTGTAAAGCGGCGGATGCTCCAGGAACCACACCAGTTCCGGCGCCCCCTCCTCGCGGATCGCGCGGGCCCGCGCCTCCATGAATTGCACGGCCGCTTCATAGGGAACAAGGCCATCCGAAACGGCCCATTCGACGGAGAAAGGCATGTCTGTCATCGCAGCGCATATAGGATGCATTCGGGACTTCACAAAGCGCCAGCCGGGCCTTATACGGCGCGTCTGCCTCGAATGAGATACGTGCGGTCGTGGCGGAATTGGTAGACGCGCAGCGTTGAGGTCGCTGTGGGGCAACCCGTGGAGGTTCGAGTCCTCTCGACCGCACCATTCGATTGCGGTGGCGCTCTGCGCCAAAAATCGATCCAGTGGATCGATTTTAGCAATCGAATGAATCCTTGATGTTTCCCACTCACTGCGTTCGCGATGAAACAGGCTCAGGGCTGCTCACTTGCAGTGGCGCTCTGCGCCAAAAATCGATCCAGTGGATCGATTTTAGCAATCGAATGAATCCTTGATGTTTCCCGCTCACTGCGTTCGCGATGAAACAGGCTCAGGGCTGCTCACTCCGCTTCGTGTCTCAGGCATTCTCCCTTCCGTTGTAGGCCGCCCCCTTGCCCCCGCAGGGCAACCCCGGCAAGACAGGCGCCATGAGCGAGACGGACTTTCAGCCCTCCCATCCGGCGCAGGAAGCGCCGAATGTCGATCCGGCCCTGCTGGATGACCTCATCGACGCCGTCGATGAGAAGGATACGCGCTGGCTGGCGCGCACGCTGCAGCGGATGCACCCGGCCGATGCGGCTGACCTGCTGGAAGCCCTGTCGTTCGACACCTTCTCCGAAGCGGTCGAGCTGCTGGGCGGGGAACTGCCGCCCGACATCCTGATCGAGCTGCGCGACTCCTACCGGGAAGAGGCCGTCGACGTCCTGCCGGACACGGCCGTTGCGATGGCTCTCGATGAACTCGATTCCGACGATGCCACGGTCATCCTGGAAGACCTTGAGGATGACCGCCGCGAGCGCATCCTCGAAGACCTCGAACCCTTCGACCGGGCCCAGCTGGAGCGCGGCCTCGCCTATGAAGAGGAATCGGCCGGCCGTCTCATGCAGACGGAATTCGTGGCCGTGCCGGAATACTGGACCGTCGGCCACACGATCGACCATGCACGAAGCCTCGGCGAGGAGCTGCCGGAGATCTTCTACGAGATCTATGTGATCGACCCGGCCCACCGGCTCATGGGCGTCGTCCAGCTGGCCACACTGCTTCGCACGCCGCGCGACGTGCAGCTCGCCGACATCATGACAGATCCCCTGTCGGACATCCGAACGGACATGGACCAGGAAGAGGTCGCCTTCCAGTTCCAGAAATACTCGCTGGCCTCCGCGCCGGTGAAAGATGGGGCAGGGCGCCTCGTCGGCATGATTACGGTCGACGACATGGTCGACGTCATGCAGGAAGAGGCCGCCGAAGACCTGCTCTCGCTGCTCAACGTGACCTCGGCCGACGGGTCGGACACGGTTTGGGATTCCGTGCGGGCGCGGGCGCCATGGCTGGCGGTCAACCTGCTGACCGCTTTCATCGCGTCGGCCATCATTTCCCTCTTCGAAAATACCATCGACACGATCGTCGCGTTAGCCATCCTGATGCCCGTCGTTGCTGCGCTGGGCGGCAATGCCGGCAGCCAGGGACTGGTGGTCGCGGTGCGCGCCATCGCTGAGCGGCAGCTGGACGGCGCCGCGGCCCGGCGGGCGATCCTGCGCGAAGTGCTGACCGGGGTCGTGAACGGGGTTTTGTTCGCCATCGGGGTCGGCGTGATCGCCATGCTCTGGTTCCACGATGTGAAACTCTCGCTGGTGATTGCGACCGCGATGCTGGTGACGTTCCTCTGGGCCGGTCTCTCTGGTATCCTGGTGCCGCTCGGGCTGAAGAAGCTTGGTGCGGACCCGGCAGTGGCCTCGTCAGTCTTCGTGCTGACTCTGACCGACGTGATGGCGTTCTTCAGTTTTCTCGGGCTGGCGACGCTCATCCTCTTGTAAATCCGCCAGATTTCAGCGGATTCTCGCGTGCAGGGTGAATGGGCGCGCCATTTGCAGCTTGCAGGCCTAGGTAATTGTTAACTGTCTCATTACGGGAGCCATCCGCTTGGCCCTCAGCATGCGAACTTCGGACGCCGGGCTCGGACTCATCAGGAGTTTCGAAGGCTTCCGCGCGCGTGCTGCAAAGCTGCCGAACGGAAAATGGATCATCGGCTACGGCCACACGGACAGTGCCCGCGCCGGTCTCAGGATTTCGCGCGCCGATGCAGACCTGCTGCTGCGCCATCATGACCTGCGCAAGGTGGAAGCGCTGATTGCCGCGCGCGTGCTGGCGCCTCTGTCGCAAAACGAATTCGATGCGCTTGTCTCCTTCGCCTTCAATCTGGGGGAAGAGGCGTTCCTCGGCTCCAGCGTGTTCGCGCTGCTGAACAGTGGAGAGCGCCTGCAGGCGGCCGACGCGATGTCAGCCTGGCGCAAGGGCCGGGTCGATGGCGAAGTCCGCGTGGTCGATGCGCTGGTGCGCCGTCGGGCCGCGGAAAAGGCGCTGTTCCTTGAGCATCCGTCGGGCCGTGTCGCTGTGCCGGGGGCCATGCTGCGGCCGGAATTTGATCCGCATGCGGCCTGGATGATTTCGCCGGAACGCCCGGTCGTAATCGAGGCCCGGACCGATGGCGACCTGACCCGGCCCTCCCGCGCCGACCAGGGCGAATCCGCGCCGCAGGCGGCGGCCCGTGCTGTGTCCGAGCGGATTTCAAGAATCCTTCAGGAAGACGAGGCCGCCGGACCGGTGACCGCACCTTCCGACGAGCCAACAGTCGACGAGATCACCAAGGCGGTTTCCGCGCTGGCCGAACCCGAGACGGCCGACGACACCGCCGCTGAAGAGCCGCCGGCCTATGACCGCCGCCGGACCGCCCGCGTGACGCCGCCCCTTCCGGCGGAACCGCTGGAACTGACCGAGCCGGTGCTGCCGCCGGCAGGATCGATCTGGGACGACCTCGAGCCGGCCGACGAAGACGCCGAATTCGATGAGCCCTCGCTCGGCGTGGTGCGCTGGCTGCCCTACGCATTGCTGGCCGGCCTCGGCTCCTGGGGCATCATCCACGGCGTTCGCCGCTGGATGGCGACGCCGGCAGCAAGCGAACTCGCCCGCCCGGAACAGGCCTATGTCGGCCCGCTTCTCGCCTTCGGTTCGGCGATGCTGTGCGTGGTGGCGGTCTACTATCTCTACCGGGCGATCAATAGCCGGGATTGATGGCTGACAGGCCGGGCCGGGCCTGCTAGTCAGGCCCGATGATCCCGAACGCATATCCCACCCTGAACTTCGATCTCGGCGAAACCGCCGACATGATCCGCGAAACCGTGGCAAGTTTTGCCCAGAACGAAATCGCGCCCCGCGCCGCAGAAATTGACCGCACCGACAAGTTTCCCCGCGACCTCTTGCCCAAGATGGGTGAGCTTGGCCTGCTGGGCATCACGGTCGAAGAGGAGTGGGGCGGCACCGGCCTCGGCTATCTCGAACATGTCGTGGCGATGGAAGAAATCTCCCGCGCCTCTGCCTCGGTGGGCCTGTCTTATGGCGCGCACTCAAACCTTTGCGTCAACCAGATCCGCCGCTGGGCGAGCGATGCGCAGAAGACGCGCTACCTGCCCAAACTGATGAGCGGCGAACATCTCGGCTCGCTCGCCATGAGCGAGAGCGGGGCGGGCTCCGATGTCGTCTCCATGAAGCTTCGCGCCGAGAAAAAGGGCGATCGCTATGTACTGAACGGCACCAAGATGTGGATCACCAATGCGCCGGATGCGGACGTTCTGGTTGTCTATGCCAAGACCGAGCCGGAAGCAGGCTCCAAGGGCATCACCGCCTTCCTGATCGAGCGCGGCATGAAAGGTTTTTCCGTCGCCCAGAAACTCGACAAGCTCGGCATGCGCGGCTCGGAAACGGGCGAACTCGTGTTCGAGGATTGCGAGGTTCCGGAAGAGAACATCATGGGCCCGCTGAATGGCGGTGTCCGTGTGCTGATGAGCGGGCTCGATTATGAGCGCGCCGTGCTCTCGGCCGGGCCGACCGGCATCATGCAGGCCTGTATGGATGTCGTGATCCCCTATATCCACGACCGCAAGCAATTCGGCCAGTCGATCGGCGGGTTCCAGCTGATCCAGGGCAAGATCGCGGACATGTACGTCCAGATGAATGCCGCCAAGGCCTATGTCTATGCCGTCGCCAAGTCCTGCGACCGGGGCGAGACGACCCGCAAGGATGCCGCTGGCGCCATCCTCTATGCAGCGGAAACCGCGACGAAACTTGCGCTCGATGCCATCCAGATCCTCGGCGGCAACGGCTATATCAGCGAATACCCGACCGGCCGCCTGCTCCGCGATGCGAAGCTCTACGAGATCGGGGCAGGGACGTCCGAAATCCGCCGCTGGCTGATTGGCCGGGAACTCTTCGGCGAGACGGCCTAGGCGCGGCGGCGCCGGTCCTCCACGACCAGTGGCAGGCTCAGCACCTGCCCGATGACCGTGACCATGGAGCGCTCGTCGATCGGCTTGGAAATATAGCCGTCGAAGCCCTTGGCCATGAATTTCTCACGGTCGCCGCGCATCGAGTCCGCCGTCAGCGCGATCACCGGGGTCATCCTGTTCGGGCCGTCCATATCGCGCAGGCGCTGGAAGGCCTCGACACCGTCGAGCCGCGGCATGTGGACATCCATCAGCACAAGGTCGAATTTTTCCTGTGCCAGCGCCTCGAGCGCCTCGAATCCGTCGCAGGCCTCTGAAATCACAAGGCCGTAATGCTGCAGGAAGGATCGGGCGACACGGCGGTTGATGCCATTGTCATCGACCACGAGCGCCCGTGTGCCTGACAGGCTCTTCCGTTCCTCCCGCCGCGGAGCGGCAGGTGCTGCAGCCGGCAGCGTGACCGGGTTGTCGGTAACAGTCCATTCCGTGTCCGACGTGTCGGCAACGAGCTTCAGCGTAAAGACAGACCCGCGCCCGACCTCGCTCGCCACGGTCACATCGCCACCCATCATCCGGGCCAGCTTGCGCGTGATCGGCAGGCCAAGTCCCGTGCCGCCATACTGGCGCGTCGTCGAACCGTCGGCCTGGACGAAGGTTTCAAAGATCCGCTCAAGCTTGTCCTTCGGGATGCCGCAGCCGGAATCGGAAATATGGATGATAAGGCGCTTCGAGCCTTCATCGACCGGCTCGCACGTCACCACGACGAGGACATCGCCTTCGTGCGTGAACTTGATCGCGTTCGACACGAGATTGTCCACGCACTGGCGCAGGCGCACCGGGTCGACCATCAGGCGCGAGGGTACGCTCGGATCGACAAACATCTGCAGGCGGATACCCCGCTCGTTCGCGATGGCTTGGTGCAGCTTGATCATCCGGCTCAGCTTGTGGCGCAGGTCGGTATTCACCGGCGTCACTTCGAGGCGTCCGGCTTCGATCTTCGACAGGTCCAGAATGTCGTTCAGGATCGACATGAGCGTCTTGCCGGAATCGAGGATCGTGCCGACCTGTTCGGTCTGGGCCGGGGTGAGGGCGCTGTTCGCCAGAACCTGGGCCATGCCCAGCACGCCGTTCAGCGGTGTACGGATTTCATGGCTCATATTGGCCAGGAATTCCGATTTCAGGCGTGTCGCCTGTTCCGCGCGGTGCAGCGCATCGCGCAATTCGTGCGCGCGCTGGCGTTCTTCCTTTATGTCCCGGACATAGGAAATGTAGACCGGCGCGCCGTTCTCGCCCCAATTGGTGCTCGAGAGAGAAATCTCGACACGGTTCTTGCCCCCGTTCTTACGGGGTGTTTCCGCTTCGTGGACATGGCGAATCTTTTCGCCCGCGGCCATCTGCCGGGCAAGCTCCGGGTCTGGACGATACGATTTTTGCCCGGTCAGAATGCCGATATTCTTACCGATCAGTTCTTCCTCGGCATATTCCGAGAGGTCGCACAAGGCCTTGTTGACGTACAGGATACTGCCGGTCGCGTCGCTCACGACGATCCCCAGCATGGACTCATCGCACGCGGCCTTGGCGAGCTGGTAGAGACGCTGGGCTTCATCGCGTTCTATCGCCAGGTCGGTCACTTCATGCGAGAGTGATACGGCGCCGCGGGGCGAGGGGACAACCGTAGTCTTCATCACCTTGCCGAGATGGCGCGCGGCGCGGCCTTCGCTGGTGATGAAAGAAATAGCCTGTCCTTTGCGCAGGACGTCCTTGATCACCCGGACCATTTCCGAGTTCTCATAGTTGGGGTCGAACTCGAAGATCCGCATCCCGACCACGCTGCCTCCCCCCGGAAGGATGGTCTCGTTCATGAGCCGGTTCGCCGCGACCCATTCAAGATCGATAATGTCCCCTGTTTCGTTCTTCACAGGCGCGATCTCGCAGATCACGACCGGCAGAACATCCAACAGGCCGATGTCCATGAAAGTTGCCCTCCAATGCCTTACGGCACAGCCGGCAGGAGTCGCAGAACATACTTAACACTGTATTGAAATTTACAGGTTCAGCCTATTTCTCTGTCGTTGTGAACTGCAATTTCTGGTTGGCTGCATCCAGGGCGGTCAGGGTCGCCTCATATCCGGCCCGGACCGTCTCATCATAGGCCTCCCAGTCGCGCAGCTGGGTTTCGGCGAGTTCCGGCAGGACCAGAACGTCCGTCATGTCCCGTCCGAACTGGCGGTCCGCCCGGATTGTCGCCACGCGCATCAGCACGCCCGCGATTGGCGGCGCATTGGAAAAGCCGTGCCGGGTGACCCATTTGAAGAAGCCGGCCGGCTTTTCGAACTCCGCGATATTGAGGCCTTCGGGCTGGCGGGTGACGTCCGAGCCGATGATATAGCCGCGATGCATTTCGCGCATCACATCGACCGGGAAATTGTTGAGCACCGCTCCGTCGACCAGCAGGTCATTGCCGGAAACCACCGGCGGCAGGATGCCGGGCAGGGAGATGGTCGCCCGCAGAACTTCGCGCAGCTTGCCGGTGCGGTGGATGCGTTGCGACCCGCTCATCAGATTGGTCGAGGTGGCGAAGAAAGGGATCGGCAGGTCGCCGATTTCGGCCTCACCGAAATGCTCGCGCAGCCGCGCGTCGACGCGCAGGCCCTTGACCAGCCCTACCACCGGCAGGGTGTAGTCGCCCAGCGGATTGCTCTCCACGAAGGCCTTGCGGATGCGCATGTCGATCTCGGCATCGTCCCAGCCGAGCGCCACACAGGCGGCAATGACCGCGCCCATGGACGCGCCGCCGACAAAGTCGATCGGCACACCCCGCTCGCGCAGGGCCTTCACGACGCCGATATGCGAATAGGCGCGGGCCCCGCCGCCCGACATCACAAGGCCCACCGAGACGCCGGCCATGACGCGGGCCAGCCGGTCGCATTCGCTGCCTTCCATGCCCTGCCAGTGGAAAAGGCGCGTCGCGCCGGCCGCTTCCAGCCATTCCATCGGGCGGCTTGCCTGCCGCGCGCCGCCGGGATGCAGAAGCACCACGTCGACCAGCTTCAGCGCGCGGGCAGGGGAATGATCGTCCGGCATCAGCGGGTTGGACGGGCGTGCATCGGCCCGGCCCACCACCCAGATCCGGTCCGCCTGCCGGATCGACAATTTGTACCAGGATGTGTCGCCGATGGCCGACACGAGGATCACCACATCGTGGCGCAGTTCCAGGTCGTCGAAATAGGAGGCGGGCTTTTCCTGCCCCTGCGCTTCCTCGACGATGACGACGCGGCGGCCGATCTTTTCAAGGCTGGCCTTGAGGGCCTTCGCCCTCAGATTCAGGTCGATGGTTGGTGAGGTGGCGATCAGGGCAAACACTTTCGGCGCCGAACGGACATTGCGCTGCCCTTCCCGGCCGACCCGCCGCAGGATGATGCGGATCATGTGCTCCAGCAGTTCCGGCTCTGCCTTGACCAGCTTGTGCCAGCCTTCACGCGAGAAGCCGACAATCTCGGAATCGCGCAGGGCGTAGACAGAACTCGTATGCGGTGCATCGTCCGGCGTGCCGTCGCCGTCGAGGTCGATCCCGCCGAGGAACAGGGCCATTTCGCCGACCGGCTCGCCCGGCCGGATATGGCCGATGAATTCCGAGCGTCCGTTGGCGCCGTCACGGAAGGCGCCCAGCGAGCCCGACAGGACAAAATAGATCCGGTCGGCCGCTTCGCCCTTCAGGAACAGGGTCGCCCCGGCGGGCAGGGAAAACCAGTTGGCTTCCCGCCCGGCCGCGCGCATGGCACGGGCCGGCACGTCCTTGAGGAAGGAAATGGTCTTCAGCGACGGGGTGATGTCCAGGCTCATCCCCTTGAAAATGCGCATTTCCGTAGCCCTTTCAACGGTGAGGCCCGGCCAGCCATGTCAAAATCCGGTGACATGCGCGTGACACCTGTGCCGCACCTCGCTAAGCCTGCCAGAAAGAATTGAAGGGAGGCTGAATGCCCGTCCTGAAATCCACTCTGGACGTCGCGGGCGCCAAGTTCGCGGCCAACAAGGCCGTCATGCACGGCCTCATCGACGACCTGCGCAACCATACCGAAAAGGCCGCGCTGGGTGGCCCGGAAGCCTCCCGCCAGCGCCATGTCGAGCGCGGCAAGCTGCTCCCCCGCGAGCGGGTCGAGCGCCTGCTCGACCCCGGCAGCGCTTTCCTCGAAATCGGCGCGCTGGCGGCGCATGGCATGTATGACGGCGAAGCGCCGGGCGCCGGCATCATCACCGGCGTCGGCCGCGTCGAGGGCCGCGAATGCATGATCGTGTGCAATGACGCGACGGTCAAAGGTGGCGCCTACTTCCCGGTCACGGTGAAGAAGCATCTCCGGGCTCAGGAAGTCGCACTCGAAAACCATTTGCCTTGTATCTACCTTGTCGACAGCGGCGGCGCCAACCTGCCGCACCAGTCGGAAGTCTTCCCCGACCGGGAGCATTTCGGCCGCATCTTCTACAACCAGGCCCAGATGAGCGCGAAGGGCATCCCCCAGATCGCCGCCGTCATGGGCAGCTGCACGGCAGGCGGCGCCTATGTGCCGGCCATGTCGGACGAGACGGTGATCGTGCGCAAGCAGGGCACGATCTTCCTCGGCGGCCCGCCGCTGGTGAAGGCAGCGACGGGCGAGGTGATTTCGGCAGAGGATCTCGGCGGCGCCGACGTGCATGCCCGCCGCTCCGGCGTTGCGGACCATTACGCGGCCCATGACTCTCATGCCCTCGCCATCGTGCGCTCCATCGTCCGCACACTGGCAAAGCCGAAGCCGCAGCCATTCGAGCTGACCGATCCGGCAGAGCCGCTCTACGACCCGGCCGAACTGCACGGCCTCGTCCCGCAGGATGTGCGCGAGCCCTATGATGCCCGCGAAGTCATCGCCCGTCTCGTCGACGGCTCCGAGTTCCACGAGTTCAAGAAGCTCTATGGCGAAACCCTCGTCTGCGGCTTCGCGCGGCTCTACGGCATGCCGGTGGCGATCCTTGCCAATAATGGCATCCTCTTCTCGGAGAGCGCGCAGAAGGCCGCGCACTTCATCGAGCTGGCGGACCAGCGGCGCATTCCGCTCGTCTTCCTGCAGAACATCACCGGCTTCATGGTCGGCTCGAAATACGAGGCCGGCGGCATCGCCAAGGATGGCGCCAAGATGGTGACCGCCGTTGCCACCGCCTCCGTGCCGAAATTCACCATCGTCACCGGCGGCAGTTTCGGGGCTGGCAATTACGGCATGTGCGGCCGCGCCTATTCGCCCCGCTTCCTGTTCATGTGGCCGAACGCCCGTATCTCCGTCATGGGCGGGGAGCAGGCAGCCAGCGTGCTGGCCACCGTCCGCCGCGAAGGCATCGAGCGCAAAGGCGGGGAATGGTCCACCGCCGACGAGGAATCCTTCAAGCAGCCGATCCGGGATCTCTACGAAACCGAAGGTTCGCCCTATTACTCCACCGCGCGCCTCTGGGACGATGGCATCATCGACCCCGCCGACACCCGCCGCGTCCTCGGCCTCGCCCTTTCGGCCAGCCTCAATGCTCCGTTCCCGGACCGAGGCTTCGGCGTTTTCCGGATGTAGTTTTCCAGGCGTTTGACCGCCATCAAGCGCCTGTCATCCTTTCCTGCTAGACATGGCGGGGAAGGGAGCGACGCTTATGCCTCAATCCATCTGTATCCTCGACGGCCACCCGGACCCGGAAAAGCACCACCTGATTCATGCCCTGTGCGATGCTTATGCCGACGGGGCGGCTGCCGAGGGCCATGAGGTGTCGCGCATCGATATCGCCGGCATGGACATTCCCCTGCTGGAAAAGCCCGACGACATGTTTACCCCTCCACCGGAGCCCATCCTGTCCGAGCGGGAAAAGATCGGCGCGGCCGACCATCTGGTCATCGCCTTCCCGCTATGGATGGGCGGCATGCCCGCCAAGCTGAGGGCCTTTTTCGAACAGGCCGCGCGCGGCGGCTATTTCGTGAAGATGCAGGATGAAGGCTGGCCCGCGCAGATGATGAAGGGCAAAAGCGCGCGTGTCATCGTCTCCATGGCCATGCCCGGCCTCGTCTATCGCTTCGGAATGGATGCCGGCGCCCTGAAGGCGCTGGAGCGCGGCATCCTTGGCCTGTCGGGCTTCAGGAGCGTGCATCACACGATCATCGGCATGGCAGGCGATCTTGGTACCGAGGATTTCCGGTCCTGGCAGACGCATTGCCGCCAGCTTGGCACCGAGGGCGCCTGACCGGCATTATTAAATCCGCGTCGTGAACGTGTTTTCACGCCACATGAACCCGGTCCTCATTTAATCTCCCTTCCATGGCGCTGGCATCCGGGTGGCGGGGGCATAGCAAGAGGGAGACCTGACATGAAACGCACCCCATTCCTGGTGCTCGCAGCCTTTGCCACGGCCCTGATGGGCCATGCCGGCGAATTGCCGGACTTTGCAGATTTCGACGCCGACGATGACGGCCTGATCAGCGAGGCGGAGTTCGTTTCCCACAAGACAGGTGATGGCCGCACGACGGAAGCCGAAGCGGTCGCGAAGTTCGGAAAATTCGACATGGATGCCAATGGCTCGGTAAGCGAAGAGGAGTTTGTGGCCACGCTGGAAGCCTGGAAAGCGAGGCAAGCTCAGCCGGTCCCGGAAACGAGCGGTCTGACGAACTAGGTTCGTCGTCCCCGCTCGCCCCGGACGGCCTCCCCGCGCGCGGCGGGGGGGCCGTTTTCTTTGGCCCGCACCTGCTGCGGCATCTTGAGGACACAGGCCCGGTTGCCCCGCCCGCCGTCCGGGTCCAAAACACAAGGGACATTCCAGGAGGGCTCCCATGCGCGATTCCAATTATGACCTGATCCAGCTCTTTGCCACCGAGGAGGGCCTCGCCGTCGTCACGCTCAACCGTCCGGACGTGCACAATGCCTTCAATGCCGAGCTGATCGCGGAGCTGACCGACGCCTTCAAGTCGATCGCCGACGAAAGCACCATCCGCATGATGATCCTGCGCGGGGCAGGGGCGAGCTTTTCCGCCGGTGCCGACCTCGACTGGATGAAGCGCGCCGCCCTTCACACCAAGGAAGACAATGTCCGCGACGCGATGAACCTCGCTGAAATGCTGCGCACGCTCTGGGAGATGCCGCAGATGACGCTCGCCATGGTGCAGGGCGCGGCCATGGGCGGCGGGGCAGGGCTGGTCGCGGCCTGCGATGTCGCCGTCGCCATGACCGATTCCAAGTTCCGCTTTTCCGAAGTCCGCCTCGGCCTCACCCCGGCCACCATCAGCCCTTATGTCATTGATGCGATCGGCCCGCGCTGGGCCCGCGCCCTGTTCACCACCGGCGAAGTCTTCGACGGGGCGTTCGCCGAGAAGATCGGCCTCGTCCAGTATACGGTCGCCAACATGCAGGAGATGACGAAAATGGAGGAACACCTCGCCGGCCTCGTCTTCTCCGCTGCGCCCGGCGCCGTGTCGGACGCTAAGAAGCTGGTCGCCGATGTCACCGGTGAAGTCATCGACAAGAGCCTTGGCCATGAGACGGCCAGGCGCATCGCCGAACGCCGCGCGTCCGACGAGGGCAGGGAAGGCATCACGGCCTTCCTCGAAAAGCGCAAACCCTATTGGGTGAAATAGGCGCGGTTATTCGGACGGTTCGCCGATCGCCTTGCGGATGCTCTTCACCGGCAGGCCGATGTCTTCCATCATCGAGATCGTGGCATTGACCGGGTTTATCCCGGTTAACTGCTCGATTTGGGTCTGGAATACCCAGGCGAGCACGCCGAACATGATCAGGTAGATCAGGAACTGCATCAGCGACTTCAGCAGGAAAGCGCCCGCACTGCCGACCACAAGGCCGACGCCGCCAAGAATGACCGCACCGGCAATCGGCGTCAGCTCGCTGACATTGGCAGCTTGCGTATATCCGATATACCCGCCGACAGCCGCCCCGACCAATCCCGCAAGGCTGCTCAGTTTAACCCCAGACGCATAGGCCATGTTTCTTCCCCTCGTTTCAGGATGGTTAACCCTCGCAAACCGCACTCGCCTGCACAAGGCCGGATTTGCGGTGCGGATAGCCGCGAACGCGCCTGAAACCCGCCGCGATCTGAAGCGACACCGGCAGGCATGACACCGCCCCCGTTCGCCCCGAAACCCCCGAATGCCGTCCAGCGCTGGCTGCACCGGGAGCGTGAGGCCTTGCGGGCGCGCTGGGTGAAGGGGCCGTGGAGCCTGGCGGCCTTCGAATTCGTCAGTTTCGGCATCAAGCAGGGCTGGGCCTGCCTGTTCGGCGGGGCCATGCTGGGGCTTCTGCTGGCGACGTTCCTGTTTTATCCGGAGCACGCCCCGCTTTCGCGTTACGATTTTCTGGTTATCGGCGCAGTATGTATCCAGGTGCTGATGCTCTGGATCGGCCTCGAAACACTGGAAGAGGCAAAGGTGATCTTCGTGTTCCATGTCGTCGGCACGATCATGGAACTGTTCAAGACCGCGCATGGCAGCTGGATCTATCCGGAGGACTCAATCCTGCGGATCGGCGCGGTGCCTCTGTTTTCTGGATTCATGTATGCCGCCGTCGGCTCCTATCTTGCCCGGGTCTGGCGGATTTTCGAGTTCCGCTTCACGCAGTTTCCGTCACTCTGGCTGCAGGGCCTGCTGGCGGCGGTGATCTATGTGAATTTCTTTGCGCATCACTGGCTGCAGGACATCCGCCTCGGCCTCTTCCTGGCCACCTTTCTGATCTATGGCCGCTGTTTCGTCTGGTTCCGGCCGGACCAGCATCACCGGCCCATGCCGCTCGTCATCGGCTTCCTGCTCGTCGCCCTGTTTATCTGGTTTGCCGAGAATATCGGCACCTTCGCCCGCGCCTGGGCCTATCCCGGCCAGGAAAATGGCTGGCACCCGGTCTCTTTATCCAAGCTCGGATCATGGTATCTCCTCATGATCATCAGTTTCGTCCTGGTCGCCGCGGTGCATCGCAGCGGGCATCGGGACGCCGGAGGGGCCGGGCAATGACCATCAGAAAACTCCTCGTCGCGAACAGGGGCGAGATTGCCTGCCGCATCTTCGAAACCTGCCGCGCGCTCGGCATTGGCACCGTCGCGGTCTATTCCGACGCCGACGCGGCGGCCAAACATGTCCGCGAAGCGGATGAGGCGGTGCATATCGGCCCGGCGCCCGCGGCCGAAAGCTATCTCAAGATGGACGCCATCATCGCTGCCGCACGCTTTGCCGGGGCCGACGCCATCCATCCCGGCTATGGCTTCCTGTCGGAGAATGCCGACTTTGCCGAAGCGGTCACGAAAGCCGGCCTGATCTGGGTCGGCCCGCCGCCGGCTGCCATCCGCTCCATGGGCCCGAAGGATGAAGCGAAGCGCATCGCGGAAGCGGCGGGCGTGCCCGTGCTGCCCGGCTATCGCGGTGAAGCGCAGGACGCAAAAACCCTCACCGAGGCGGCAAAGGAGATTGGCTTCCCGCTGCTCATCAAGGCGGTTGCCGGCGGCGGCGGCCGGGGCATCCGCCTCGTGACCAAAGCCGCCGATCTCAAGGCAGAACTCGAAAGCGCCGTGCGCGAAGCGGAATCCTCCTTCGGCGACGGCCGGGTCATGCTGGAAAAGCTGGTCGAGCAGCCGCGCCACATCGAGGTGCAGGTGTTCGGCGACAGCCATGGCAATGTCGTGCACCTCTATGAGCGCGACTGCTCGCTGCAGCGCCGCCGCCAGAAAGTCATTGAGGAGGCGCCCGCGCCCGGCATGCCGGAAGACGTGCGCAAGGCGATGACTTCTGCCGCCGTCGCATTGGCAAAGGCCGTGAAGTATGAAGGCGCCGGCACGGTGGAATTCATCGTGGACGGATCAAAACCGCTGTCGCTCGACACGTTCTGGTTCCTTGAAATGAACACCCGCCTGCAGGTGGAACATCCGGTAACGGAAATGATCACCGGGCAGGATCTGGTCGAATGGCAGCTGATGGTGGCGGGCGGCGAGGCCCTGCCGCTGGCACAGAAGGACATTCCGCTGCATGGTCACGCCATCGAGGCGCGGATCTGCGCCGAAGACCCGGCACAGGATTTCCGCCCCGGCGCGGGCCTCATTCTCGAATTCGGCCTGATCGAGCCGGTGGATGGCGAGATTGTGCGCTGGGATGCGGGCTTCGAGACCGGCGACCGCGTGCCCGGCAATTACGACTCCATGATCGCCAAGCTGATCGTGCACCAGGGCAACCGCCGCGCCGCCTGCGAGCAGCTGATCGAGACCCTGTCGCACCTCCAGCTTGCCGGCGTGCCCTCCAATGCCGGCTTCCTCAGCCGGTGTGCGGCATCGGACGATTTCCTGAACCATACCCATCATGTGAACTGGATCGCGGAGCAGGGTGAGGCGCTGACCCATCCGCCGTCGGAGCATCAGCATGCGTCCGTCTTGGCGGTGGCCGATGTCCTGCTGACCGGCACGGGCGGGGCCAGCCCCTGGGACATCCGCGATGGCTGGCGATCGAATGCGGCGCCCGTGCGCAAGGCCATGGTGGCCGTCGGCGCCGATGCCGACTGGCTCGATCCCGATGATTTCGATTTGGACGCAGAGACGCCGATGCCGGTGGTGACGGACCTCTCGCCTCGCCGATATGCGGTGACGACCGGAGGCGACACCGTGCTGGTCGAGGTGCCGGATTTCGATGCCGATGCCGAGGCGCTCGCCGGCGGCGACATGGTCAAGGCGCCGATGCCGGGCAAGGTTCTGTCGATTTCCGTGAAAGCGGGCGCTGAAGTGAAGCGTGGCGACACGGTCGCCGTCATGGAGGCCATGAAGATGGAACATGCCCTGACGGCGCCGCGCGATGGCGTGGTCGAAACCGTCTCGGGCAAGGCCGGCACTCAGGTCGCCGAGGGTGATATCCTCGTCCAGCTGGTGGCGGAGTAGGGCGGCGCCGCACACGGGGCGAGCAAGACTGCACGGGAATCGGGCCCGGGCCCGTGCGCCTGAATCTGCATGCAGGGCATGACGATGTGTCGCCTTGAATTTCTGGCTGATTCCCAATAGCGGCTTGGGTCTGGCGGCCGTCCGGCTGTCGATTCACCGTTTGCCGTTCCGGCTCCAACATCCGAATTTCAAGAGAGGTCTGGCCATGACCCCTGGCTATCGCATTCCGAATGTAACTTTCCACACGCGTGTCCGCGACGAGAGCGTCGGAGGTCCTAACCCCTTCCGCTGGCAGGACATGACGAGCGACGATTATTTCAAGGGCAAGCGCGTCGTCCTGTTCTCGCTGCCGGGCGCCTTCACGCCGACCTGCTCGACCTACCAGCTGCCGGGCTTCGAAAATTCCTTCGACGCGTTCAAGGCGCAGGGCATCGACGAGATCTACTGCATGTCCGTCAACGACAGCTTCGTCATGAACAAATGGGCCGAAGCGCAGGGCCTGAAGAATGTGAAAGTCATTCCTGATGGCGCCGGCGAGTTCACCCGCCGCGTCGGAATGCTGGTCCGCAAGGACAATCTCGGCTTCGGCCTGCGCTCCTGGCGCTATGCCGCCATCATCAATGACGGCATCGTCGAAGCCTGGTTCGAAGAGCCGGGCCTTTGCGACAATCACGGCGAAGACCCTTACGGCGTCTCCTCGCCGGAGAATGTGATGAAGTGGCTGAAGGAAAACCAGCTCGCGGACGCGTAAGCCTGCCGCCGACGGGCTCCGCCCTCACGGCCGGTCCGAAACAATGCCGGCATCTCCGCCTTGGGATGCCGGCATTTCTGTTTTCAGGCGGCGACGGCGTAGGCCGGCCGCGTGTGAACCGGGCGCACCGGCACGGCGCGATAGCGCGGGCGGATGACCGGCGGGGCGATGATCTCGCCGAGATGGTTGGCGGCAAAGGCGGACGGGTCGGTCTTCAGGATGCGCTCGCCATATTCGTTCACGCCGATGACCACGCGCGCCAGCGTCACATCCGGCCCGGCGGCCCAGAATTCGACGCCTGCCTCGGACAGTTCCATCACCTTGTCGAGCCCGAGCCGGAAATGGTCGCCATAGACCACATCCCGGTCTTCGGCCGCATCGAACTCACATCCCTGAATGACCATCCGCACCATCACGCAACTCCCAGCCTGTATCTGAACCCATTTGCGCGGGCATCCGTGTGCCCCGCGATATGAGAACATAAGCAGAATATTTACGCTTTGGAAAGAGAAAAGTTCCATTTTTGTTCACGGCGAACTAAAACGGAACAGAATCAAGCAACTGGCCGCGCCGGTCTCTAGCCGCCCAGCCGCATCAGCGCCCGTTCGCGCCCGATCAGGGGCAGCAGCGCGCCCATGTCCGGCCCGTGTTCCTGGCCGGTCAGGGCCTTGCGGAGGGTCATGAAGAGGGCCCGGCCCTTGCGGCCGGTCTTGTCCTTCACGGCATTCGCCCAGGCGCTCCATGTTTCGGCGGTCACGTCACCTGCCGGGAAGAGCGCCGCCGCCTCGGCCACGAAGTCCTTGTCCTCATCGGCCACAATCGGGTCGATGTCTCCGAACACGGTTTCCACCCAGGCCTTCACGTCCGGCAGGAGGGAACAGTTCTCGCGCACCACGGTCCAGAAGGCCTCGTCTGCCGCGCGCGGGTCGGCCTCCGCCAGCCGCTCCTTCACCGCGTCGAAGGGCAGGGCATGGAGGATGGCGGCGTTCAGGTTCAGCAGTTCCGCCTCGTCGAAGCGCGCCGGCGCCCGGCCGATCTTGGCAAAGTCGAATTCCGCCGCCAGTTCGCTGAGGCTGCTGCGCGCTTCCACATTGTCCGACGTGCCGATCTTCGCCAGCAGCGAGCAGATCGCCATGGGCTCATAGCCCTGCACGCGCAGTTCGCCCATCGACAGAGAGCCGAGCCGCTTCGACAGGCCCTGTCCGTCCGCCCCGATCAGCAGCGGTGTGTGCGCCATCTCCGGCGCCGTGCCGCCGAGGGCGCGGAAAATCTCGATCTGCGCGCCGGAATTCGTCACATGGTCTTCGCCGCGCACCACATGCGTGATGCCGGCATCGATATCGTCCACCACGCTCGGCATGGTGTAGAGATACGATCCGTCCTCGCGGATGAGGATCGGGTCCGACAGGCTGGACGTGTCGATGCTCTGCGGCCCGCGCACGAGGTCGTTCCACTCCACCCGCTCACCGGAAAGCCTGAAGCGCCAGTGCGGCTTCACGCCGTCGGCTTCCAGCTTCGCCTTTTCTTCATCGGTCAGCTTCAGCGCGGCGCGGTCGTACACCGGCGGGCGCCCGCGCGAGAGGGCGATCTTGCGCTTGCGCTCCAGTTCGTCGGCCGTCTCATAGCACGGATAGAGCAGGCCCATGGCGCGCAGCTTGTCGGCCGCGGCATCGTATTCGGCAAAGCGGTGCGACTGGCTGAAGGTCGACTCCCAGACAAGGCCCAGCCAGGTCAGGTCTTCCCGCAGGCCATCCTCATATTCCTGTGTCGAGCGCTCCAGGTCCGTATCGTCGATGCGCAGGATGAACTTGCCGCCATTGGCATGCGCAAACAGCCAGTTGATCAGCGCCGTGCGCACATTGCCGACGTGCAGGCGGCCGGTGGGCGAGGGGGCGAAGCGGACGATGGGGGCAGTCATGAGCGTGATGGGGGCCTGTTTTGCAGGTGAAATTGTGCCGCTTTCGACACCAAATCGCAGAAAAAGCCAAGCGATCCCTGCCACATTGTTGCTATTCTATGCACTAATGTGGCACCGGCAGGTGAGTCGTATTCCAGGAGGGGACAATGAGACAGGCCCTGTGTCTTGCTCTGGCAGCAGGCCTTGTGGCGTGCGGAAAGCCTGCGCCGCCGCCGGAAGCGCCCGATGTGAGCGTCACCGAACCGGCCGCGCCCGGCGCCGACGAGATCGTCAAGTCGCCCTATGAGATCGGCCAGCCTTCCGAGGATGACGTGGACTATGCCGCACTCGCCGCCTATCCGGCCGGCTGGCATGTCTCCACCGGATGGCCGGGCGAATACCCGGCCGGGTTCGTGGTGCTGGATCCCGGCGTGAAGGTGGCCGGCCGTGCGCGCCCCAACCCGGACGAGCCGGCAAGCCTCACCTGCCCGCTGCCTGAATATGCGAATTACCAGATCTGGAACCAGCCGCGCGTCGCCGCCGACGACCTCATCTTCATCGTCGCGACGAAAACCGTGCCGGTGACGATGACGGCCGACGCCTCGATCGAATACCCCACCGACAATGGCATGAAGGTGCTGGAGCTGAAGCGCGGCGATGTCCTCTCCTATCTCCGCTATCTGGGGGAGGGGTTCGCCATCTTCGGCTTCAATGATGCCGAGTATGACATCAACGAGGCAGAGCTGCGCGATATTTCCGATCTCACCGCCGGCGTGGTGGACGAAGACCAGTGGGTGGACGTCACCTGCATGGACGGCACGCGCGCCTGGCTGCTCTATGACGAGGTGATCGCCCACGACTCCATCGTGCCCTCGCCCATCGTCGGCTTCGGCGAAGCCTCCGACATCTATCCCGACGAAGTCGAGCGCGTGCGCGAAGACGGCCTGCAGGCCGAGGCGCTCAGCGACGAGCCATTCGACGGCGGAACCGGGGACTAGGTTCCGGCCCTCCAGGCGCGTCCCGCGCGGCTAGATATCCCATCCCATGTGCCTCCGGTGATGCCGGGCGAGTCCACAAAGGTGTGGGCGATGATCAGGGGCCTGAGGTTTCGCCTGTAGAGCAGGAACAGGCCGCCGAGGACGACCCCGATCATGCCTACATCCCCTCGGCTTTTGCGCGCCGCCAGTAATAGATTGCCATGAGCGTGACGATGAGGGGGACCATCAATCCATATTCGTCGATCCAGAACCGCGTCTGATCATTGGGTGTGGTCAGGGGTGAGAAGATCTTTTGGATGTAGATGTTGTGGGCGCCGTGAAAGAAGACAGCGGGCCAAAGCGAATTCGACCGGAACGCATAATACGCCATGATGACCGACATGCTCGTGATCATCAGGGTGAAGCAGGCGACCTGGAATAGCGGGTCTCCAGATCCGTATTTGAGGACGATCGGATAGTGCCAGGCGGACCAGACGACGCCGCTGACCAGAGCAACGCCGCCAAACGGCAGAACCTTCCTCAGTTCCCAGATGAAGAAACCGCGCCAGCCGATTTCCTCTCCCGCGATCGTGCCGAGGGATTTTGCGAATTGTATCGTTGCGAACAACGCCACCATCAGCGCCGCCGCCAGACCCGGGCTGTCCGGCAGGCCAAGTTCTTCAGACCAATCGGACATCGTGTCGGCGTCGAATGCGCCGCCGAACCCGACACTCCAGGCGATCGCATAGCTGATCGTCACATAGGCGACCGGGACCAGATAGGACTGGATGTTGTCGCGCCAGTTCCCGATCCTCCACGGCAGCGAAGCAATTTTTCGCCCCGTGATCTTGAGCGTCAGAAACGCGGCGATGGCCGGACACCACATCAAGGCGCCCACATAGATGCTGACCGGCGCGAGGCCGACAATGGCGAAATGCCCCACCGCACTGATGGCCGTCAGGATAATCAGGAATATGGCGATCGACTTCCGTGCAGCCCGCTTATCCGCTTCGGCGACCGTCATCCTATTTCGCTTTCTGTTTTTTGCTTGATGCGCCGGCCGTTGCCGCATGCTTGCGAATGCGCTCGAGCAGGGGCGTGCGCCGCAGCGCATCGATCGCGCGATCCAGGATCGCCGGAAGGTCGTGATCGATCTCGGCGTACAGTTCGGTGAGCGCCTGTTCGATCTCTGCCAGGCGAACGAGCAGGCGCTGATACTGTGCCTTTCCGCTTTTCGTCAGACGCAGAACCTTGCGCCGGCGATCCTTTGGGTCATCCCTGCGTTCCAGCAAGCCAAGCTCTATGAGACCCTCGACACGTTGAGCCGACAATTGGTGGGGTTCATCGAGGGCCTTGGCGATGTCCGCCAGGGATACCTGGCCTTTGTCTCCGATGAACAGGGTGCAGGCGACCGCCCTTGCGGGGACGGTAATGTCCGCCTCACGCAACAGATCGTCGCCCTGGTCGGCGATCAGGTCCACCAGCCTCAGGAGTTTGTTGGACACGAACGCGCCCTTCAGCGCGTGCTCGTCTCTGAAGTTCATCGCCGCCATGCTCTGAGCCTTCCAACATAAAAGCAATTAATTGCGCAATAAGTTGCATGTATGTCTCGAGCGAGGGAATGTCAAACTGAGCGCTGGTCGTCTCGTCCGACTGCGGAGATTTAATCGTCCCGGAAGCGGTTGGTGATCGGGTAGCGCCGGTCGCGGCCGAAATTCTTGCCGCCGATCTTGACGCCGGGCGGGGCCTGGCGGCGCTTGTATTCGGCGATGTACAAGAGGTGCTCGATGCGGCGCACGGTGGCCGCGTCATGCCCGCGGGCGAGAATTTCGTCGACATCCTCCTCGCCCTCGACAAGGCCGCGCAATATATCGTCCAGCACGTCATAGGGGGGCAGGGAGTCCTGGTCCGTCTGGTCTTCGCGGAGTTCCGCGCTCGGCGGCTTGGTAATGATCCGCGTGGGGATCACTTCGCCGCCCGGCCCCAGCGCGCCCTTCGGCACGGCCATGTTGCGCCAGCGGGCCAGCTCGAACACTTCGGTCTTCCAGAAATCCTTGAGCGCGTTATAGCCCCCGCACATATCGCCATACAGCGTCGCATAGCCGACGGCCATTTCGCTCTTGTTGCCGGTGGTCACCACCATGTGCCCGAACTTGTTGGAGAGCGCCATCAGCGTCACCGCGCGCAGGCGCGACTGGATATTCTCTTCCGTCGTATTGGGCGCCAGCCCGGCAAACTGCGTGGCCAGCATCTCGTCCAGCGCATTCACGCCGGGGCGGATATTGATGATGTCATACTTGGCGCCCAGTGCCTCGGCACACAGTTTCGCATCTTCCAGACTGTCCGAGGACGTATATTTCGACGGCAGCATTACGCACCAGACGCGCTCCGGCCCGAGGGCATCCACCGCAATCGCCGCCGTCAGCGCTGAATCGATGCCGCCCGACATGCCCAGCACGACGCCCGGAAACCGGTTCTTGTCGACATAATCGCCGAGCGCCAGCATCGCCGCGCGGTATTCCGCCTCCCAGCCTTCCGTAAGCGGAACAGTCGGCCCCTCAGGTGCAAACCGGTGCGCGGTGCCGTCATACGTCACCATCGCCGTGCCGGTGACGAAATCGCCCAGCAGCTGGTGCTCTGTCCCGTCGAAATCGACGGCATAGCTCGCCCCGTCGAAGACGAGTTCGTCCTGCCCGCCCACCTGGTTCACGAAGAGATAGGGCACGCCGGTCTTGCGCCAGGCCGAGAAGGTCGTGTGCCGCTCCACCTGCACGGTGCGCCGCCAGGGGCTGCCATTCGGCACGACCAGCATGTCCGCCCCGGCCTCGGCCAGCGCCGAGGGCACGCGCGGGAACCAGATATCCTCACAGATGGCGATGCCGAAGGTCACGCCGTTCAGCGCGAACACCGGCATCTCGCCGTCGCCGGCATCGAAGATGCGCTTCTCGTCGAACACGCCATAATTCGGCAGCTCGCGCTTGTCATAGCGCCCGGCGATTTTCCCGTCCGCCAGCAGCACGGCGGAATTGTGCCGCTTTCCCCCCTCGGCCCAGGGCGACCCGACGATCACCGCCGGCCCGTCCGCCGTCTCGCGCGCCAGCTCATGCACCGCGCTCATCGACAGCTCGACCGCGGCCGGCTTCAGCACGAGGTCCTCCGCCGGATAGCCGAGAATGAAGAGTTCCGACAGGACGACCAGGTCCGCGCTCTTGTCCTTCGCCTCACTGAGCGCCCCCCGCGCCAGCGCGAGATTCCCCCGGATGTCCCCCACCACGGGATTCAACTGCGCGACAAGAATGTTCAGCTTTTTGCTCATGGGGAGCATTTAGGGGGGAAAGGATGGTGAGGCAATTGTCTCGCCGGACAGTTTCGCTTTGGTATGGTGCTTTGACGAGTGCGGCGGTTTATTTGGCCGATGTACCGGCTATTTCGCCTTTTCGCTTTCTAATGATTTGTAGGGCCGGCCATAACATCGGCGAAACCGACAAGTAAGTGTCATCAGTCAATGTCTTCAAATCCAAATCATATGGATGCTGATATGCGTACACAACCTTATCAGAGTGAGGGGTTTTTACCCCAACGGTTCCCGTCTTATAGAGTATTGATACCAATGCATGCATGAACTCTTTGCGTATATGCTGATCGCTCGTCGGCCCTAAGTAGGTAACAGCAATTTGTTGGATCAATTCCTTCGCACCGTCGTTTGTTGATAAAGAAAGAATACACTGTTCTGCTCCAACTCGTGACCCAGCCCCCTGAATTCCGGCCATGATTTTGCAGACTCTCTCGATTAGAGAGGATGACACATGCGCAAGAGCAGATTCACAGACGAGCAGATCATCGCGATGATCCGGGAGCACGAGAGCGGCGTGAAGACGGCAGACATCTGTCGCAAGTACGGGCTGTCGGATGCGACCTTCTACAAGCTGAAGGCCAAATTTGGCGGGATGACGGTGTCGGACGCCCAGCGGCTGCGGACGCTGGAGTCGGAGAACAGCAAGCTGAAGCGCCTGTTGGCCGAAGCGATGCTCGACAATGCTGCGCTGAAGGATCTTGCCTCAAAAAACTTCTGACGCCCGATGTCAAACGCAAGGCCGTGCAGCACCTAATGGCGGTGCATGAGCTGAGCGAACGTCGGGCCTGCAAGCTGGCTGAGCTGGATCGATCAACGTTCCAATATGAGAAACAGGCGGGCGATGACGCGGCCATGCGGGAGCGTCTGCGAGCGCTGGCTGCGGCACGCCGCCGGTTCGGTTACCGCCGGCTGGGGATACTGCTCGACCGGGAGGGGCTGGGCGCCAACCACAAGAAGATCTTCCGGATCTACCAGGAGGAGGGTCTCGCCGTGAAGCGCCGGCGCGGCCGCAAGCGCGCGGTCGGCACCCGCAGCCCGATGCACCTTCCCGAGGGACCGAACCAGAGATGGAGCCTCGACTTCGTCTCCGATGCCCTGAGTGATGGCAGGCGGTTCAGGACGCTCTGCGTGGTCGATGACTTTACACGCGAGGCCCTGGCGACGGTTGTCGATGTCTCGCTGTCGGGCATCCGCGTCGCCCGGGAGCTCTCGCGGCTGATCGACCAGCGCGGTCGTCCTCAGATGATCGTCTCTGACAACGGCACGGAGCTGACCAGTCACGCAATCCTGAAATGGGTCAAGGAGGCCCGGATCGAATGGCACTACATTGCGCCCGGAAAGCCAACGCAGAATGCGTTTGTGGAATCATTCAATGGCCGGCTGCGGGACGAATGTCTCAACGAGCACCTGTTCGACCGTCTCAGCGAGGCTCGCAGCATTATCGAAGCCTGGCGGATCGATTACAATACCGTCCGCCCTCATACATCCCTCGGCGGCCTCGCTCCGGCGAGGTTCGCTGATAATGTCAGGCGAGCCCGGCCCGCTTCGCCTGAGCTACGCAAGAGCTCCGCTCAGCGGGCCTTGACCACCACCACCCAACCAGAAAGAAAGGCGAACGGAGTCTCCAAATAAACGGCCCGGATCAGGGGGCTGGGTCACTCGGTCCAACTCTTTGATTGAGAAGCGAGAGGGCATGCCACGAATTGTGTCGAGGCAAGTGGCGAGATTGGGGTGTTCATCGCCCCATTCGTCAATCAAAGCCTGTTTTCGTTTCTTTGAGTATTCGTTTTCTGCGTCATCAATTTGATCAGCCGAAACACGCGGGGAATTCGCGCTCTTTTCAAAAATTGTATTTGTGAATGCGATAATGTCTCTAGGGCGAAACTGAGTTCTGTGGATCAAGTGGTCTTCGATAGAAGTCCGATTTCTATATCGCTTTGGGAAAAGGTCATAAAAGCCGACGCTGTCCGTGGTATAGCGTCTCTTATAAGTGTATTTGATCCGCTCACTGATCAAATCGATAAGCTGAGTCTTTGTCCATCTTATTGGAATTATGTAGTCTTCAAACTTTTCTCTTTGAAATCCAGAAGTCTGAGTATGCTTGAGAGTTCGCTCAAGGAGATCAAAGCGAAGTGCAACGAGAATTTTGACATTTCGGACTTTTCTAAATGCTCTCAAAGTCTCAATCAGCGCTCTAATCAGTCGATACCGAAGATCGTCGTCGACCCAATCCTCGTCGAGTTGGTCTATCATCACATAGTATTTTTGCTGCTTGTCCGTGAAAATCTCTTCGGCCATCAGGTCCATAAGATCAGATAGCTTTTTTATCTGGACTTGGCTAACGACGTTCTTTGCGCGATGGATCACTTCGGACTTTTGCTCTTGAGAAAGGGTGTCTGCCAAACCCACCTTTCCCGATACGGTCTGCGCGTCAAACCCCACTCCAGATTTTAGTTCGTGTTCGAACTTTTCTACGATCTCTTTTATGCGCACTTCAGTTTCTTGCCAGAATTTTGTTCCCCATTCTTGAAGGTACTCAAGTGAGAGCTTCCTTGCTTGGTTTAGCCCTGCGAAGGAGCTGAGTCGCGCGAGAACGCTTTCAAAATCGCCTTCGTTTTTGACTTTGTAGCGATAGTTGAGAAGTTCGAGCACAAGCACATGGCGCCAAAGCAACTGAAAGAACAAATCGAGATCGACGCCCAGGTCATGGAAAAAGCGGATAATCGTAGAATTTGAAATGAACTGTAGAGATAGGTTTGATGGCGTGAGAACGATGCAATTCTCTTCCGTACTCCGAATCTTGTACAATGCAGCGGATTTTCCTGCGCCTGTCCTACCTAGAATTATGCATCCGGGGTCTTCAGTGTTCTTCGCGCGATCAATTGCTGTGTTTGAAATGAAGCAGTTATCTAGAAACTCTTTGTCTTCATCTGCATCGGCATAGCCAATTTTGATTCCCGGTCGGACTACAATTGAGTTTTGGCTTTTGTTCATGAAAGTCTCCCGACGTTCGCAAAATCCATCGGTTATCGACTCGTCTTCAACCCTGAATGGACTCGCCGGTGAGCATCTTTTGTGGATTTTTGAGTCGGGGAAGAGGCAGTGCGGTGTGACACTCCATGATCTTACTGTGGTGCCGGCTTAGAGGGGTATTGTTGTCTTTCTCACCCCTCAATCCCCCCTCCAATCCTACAAAATCTCTGGCCGGAGCCTTCCCGGAGCCTCAGCGGAGTTTTTTCCGGAGCCTGAGGGGCGGGTTAGTCCCCCGAGGGGGTGTGGGAAATGCAGCGCCGGGGAAGGGGGAGAGAGGGGCGGCCGCGGGCCCCCTCCGTCAGCCGGCGTCGCCGTCTGCCACCTCCCCCGCGGGCGGGGGAGGATGAAGGGGCTCAGGCCCTAGATATCCAGGTCTTCCACGAAGGCCGCGTTTTCCTGGATGAAGCGGAAGCGCAGCTCGGCCTTCTTGCCCATCAGCGTGTTGATGAGGTCGGCGGGCTTCATCTCGGTCAGTTCGTCCATGGAATCGGGCAGCGTGACACGGGCGAGCGTGCGCGTCGCCGGGTTCATCGTCGTCTCTTTCAATTGGCCGGGATTCATCTCGCCAAGGCCCTTGAAGCGCGTCATGTCGACCTTCTGGTTCGCCTTGAAATGCTCCTTCATCTTCTCGGCGCGGTCGGCATCGTCCATGGCATAGACGATCGTGCCCTTGTTCGAGAGCTTGTAGAGCGGCGGCATGGCCAGGAACAGGCGGCCGGCCTCGATCAGGCCCGGCGTCAGGCGGTAGAAGAAGGTGATCAGCAGCGCCGCAATGTGCGCGCCGTCGACGTCGGCATCGGTCATGATGATGATGCGCTCATAGCGCAAATCGTCGACGCTGAACTTGCGGCCAAGGTCCGTGCCCAGAGCAAGGGCGAGATCGTTGATCTCCTGATTGTTCATCAGCTTGTCGTCGCTGGCGCTTTCGACGTTCAGGATCTTGCCGCGCAGGGGCAGGATAGCCTGCGTCTTGCGGTCGCGCGCCTGCTTGGCGCTGCCGCCGGCCGAGTCGCCCTCGACCAGGAACAGCTCGGTGCCCTCCGGGCCCTTTTCCGAACAGTCGGCCAGCTTGCCGGGCAGGCGGAGTTTCTTGGTGGCCGTCTTGCGGCTGATCTCTTTCGCCTTGCGGCGGCGGGCGCGCTCATCGGCGCGGTCGACGGCCCAGCTGAGCAGCTTGTCGGCTTCTTTCGGGCTGCCGGCCAGCCAGTGGTCGAACCGGTCGCGCACGGCGTTTTCGACAAGGCGGAAGGCCGCCGTGGTGGACAGCTTGTCCTTGGTCTGGCCGACGAATTCCGGGCCCTTGATGAAGACCGACAGCAGCAGGCCCGAATGGCCCATGATGTCCTCGGCGGTGATGTCCGAGGCTTTCTTGTTGCCGGTCAGTTCGCCAAAATTCCTGAGGCCCTTGGTGATCGCGCTGCGGAAGCCCGCCTCGTGCGTGCCGCCTTCCGGTGTCGGGATCGTGTTACAGTAGGAACGGGCAAAGCCGTCGGCCTCGCCGAAGCCCGCCTGTGTCCAGGCGATGGCCCATTCCACCTTGCCTTCGCCCTTCATATCGACCAGGCCCGTGAACGGACTATCCGTGATCGTCGCCTTGCCGGCGAAGACTTCGTCCAGCTGGTCGGCGAGGCCGTTCGGGTAGGAGAGGACGGCCTCGGCCGGGATCTTGGAATCTTCCGGCAGCAGCGACGGGTCACAGGCCCAGCGCACTTCCACGCCGCGATAGAGATAGGCCTTCGAGCGCGCCATCTGGAACAGGCGCGCCGGGCGCCAGCGCATCTTGTCGCCGAAGATCTGGTGGTCCGGCTTGAAGCGGACGGACGTGCCGCGCCGGTTGGGCGCCGTGCCGACCTTGGCGAGCTTGCCCTGCGGCAGGCCGCGCGAGAAGATCTGGCGGTAGAGCAGGCGGTCGCGCGCGACCTCCACTTCCACCGTCTCGGAGAGCGCGTTGACCACCGAGATGCCGACCCCGTGCAGGCCGCCCGCGGTCTCATAGGCCTTGTCGGAGAATTTGCCGCCCGCGTGCAGCGTCGTCATGATGACTTCGAGGGCAGACTTCTTGGGGTATTTCGGGTGCGGGTCGACCGGGATGCCGCGGCCATTGTCGGTCACGGTCAGGTAGCCGTCGGCCTCAAGCTTGATCTCGATCCGGTTGGCATGGCCGGCGACGGCCTCGTCCATGGAGTTGTCGAGCACTTCGGCGAACAGGTGGTGGTAGGCCCGCTCATCGGTGCCGCCAATATACATGCCCGGCCGCTTGCGCACCGGCTCGAGGCCTTCAAGGACTTCAATATCCTTGGCCGAATATCCTGATGTGTCGGAGCTCATTTGGTCGAACAGCTTAGCTTGCTTGGCGGCAGCCATGTATGGTCTCCCTTAGGGGCGCTGCGAGTCGGTGTCGATATGGGAGCACATCAATGCCTGCTACGATTAACACGCCATTAACCCTGCAGAGCGGGCTGACATTCCCCAACCGCCTTGTGAAAGCGGCGATGACAGAGGGACTCGCGGATCCGCGCAATAGGGTCACTGAAGCTCACCTCCGTCTCTATCGCCGCTGGGCCGAAGGGGGCCTTGGCGGTATCATTACAGGCAATGTCCAGATTGACCGGGACCATCTGGAACAAGTGGGCAATGTAGTCATAGGGCCGGGCCTGTCGGATAAGGATCTCGACGGTTTCGCCCGCTGGGCCGAGGCGGCCAAGAGCCATGGCGCCGCCCTCATAATGCAGGTCAGCCATGCCGGGCGGCAGACGCCGAAGGCGGTGAACCCGCGCCCCGCCGCGCCAAGCCCGGTCCCCCTCGGCCTGCCAGGCGGGCAATATGGCGCGCCGAGGGCCATGACGGCTGAAGAAATACAAGGCGTTATCGTAGGATTCGGCCGCGCGGCCAGGGTCGCCAAACAGACCGGCTTTGACGGCGTTCAGGTCCATGCCGCGCATGGCTATCTCCTCTCGTCCTTCCTCTCGCCGCTTGCCAACCAGCGTCAGGATGAGTGGGGCGGGCCGCTGGAAAACCGCGCCCGGCTGCTGGTTGCCTGTGTGAAAGAGGCGAAAATATCCGCCGGTCCCGGCTTTTCCGTCTCGGTGAAGCTCAATTCGGCCGACTTCCAGAAAGGCGGCTTCAGTTTCGAGGACTGCCTCGGCGTCATCGACATCCTGAACACGCTGGGCGTTGATTTCGTGGAGATTTCCGGCGGCAACTATGAACAGCCCAGGATGATGGACCTCGAAGGCCTGCAACCCGTCTTCGAAGAACCCGTCCGCGAGTCGACCCGCGCCCGCGAAGCCTATTTCATCCGCTACGCCCGCGCCGTGCAGGACCGGGCGAGCATGCCGCTGATGGTCACCGGCGGGTTCCGCACCACTGCCGCCATGAACGAGGCGGTGGCAGCCGGGGAGGCGGACCTGATCGGCCTCGGCCGCCCGCTCTGTGTCGATCCCGATGCCCCGGCAAGGCTGCTTTCTGGCGAAGCCGCTTCGATTGATGGCTGGGAGAAGCATTTGCGCATCGGCCCCGGCCTGTTGGGGCCCCAGTCTCCGCTAAAACTCGTAAAAGCCCTTAACGGATTTGCGGGCATGAGCTGGTACTATGAACAGCTCAAGCTGATGGGCGCAGGAGGGGCCCCTGACACACGGCTTGGCGTCTTGTCCGCTTTCATGACCAACCAGCGCGCGATGGCGGCCGGAGCGAAAGCCTGGAAGGCAGCCGCGCCCTGATTTCAAGCGGATGCGCTGTTCACAATTTTGTTGCGCATATGCCGGGTTGAAGCCCCCGGTTTCGCGTTCCACATCTAGTCCATCGCCCGACTCCCGCCATGATTGGCGGTCAGGGTCACATGGTCGCCGCCAGATGGGGCCATAAACTCGAAGGAGGCATGCAGATGCCAAAGATCAAGAACCTTCCGGTGTTGCCGCTTCGGGACATCGTTGTGTTCCCGGACATGGTCGCCCCGCTCTTTGTGGGCCGCGACAAGTCCGTCCGCGCTCTCGAAATGATCGAGGAAACGGACAATGAAATCATGCTGGTCGCCCAGCTCGACGCCGCGATCGACGATCCCGGCCCCGATGACGTGCACGGCACGGGTACGATTGCGACCATCCTTCAGCTCCTGAAACTGCCCGACGGCACCGTGAAGGTGCTGGTCGAGGGCAAATCCCGTGCGCACCTGCGCCAGCTTCACGATCGCGGCGACTATTTCGAAGCCGAGATCGAGACGCTCGACGAAGCCGACACCGACGGCAGCGACATTCAGGCCCTGATGCGCGCCGTGCAGGAGCAGTTCGAAAACTATGTGAAGCTCAACCGCAAGATTCCGCCGGAATCGGTCGGCACCATCGGTGCCATAACCGAGCCGGGCCGGCTTGCCGATGCGGTCGCCTCCAATCTCTCCGTCAAGCTCACCGACAAGCAGGAACTGCTTGAACTCGCCGATGCGAAAGACCGGCTCGAAAAGGTCTTCGCCCTCATGGAAGGCGAGATGGGCATGCTGCAGATGGAGCGGAAGATCAAAAACCGCGTCAAGCGGCAGATGGAGAAGACCCAGCGCGAGTATTACCTCAACGAGCAGATGAAGGCGATCCAGCGCGAGCTGGGTGAGCAGGGCGGCGAAGGTGGCGAGCGCGATGAACTTGCCGAACTCGAAGCCCGCATCAAGGAAACGCCGCTGTCTGACGAGGCCCGGACCAAGGCCGATGCGGAGCTGAAGAAGCTGCGCCAGATGTCGCCCATGTCGGCAGAATCGACGGTCGTGCGGAACTATCTCGACTGGCTGCTCTCGCTGCCCTGGGGCATGCGCAAGGACATCCAGACCGATCTCGTCAAAGCCGAGAAACAGCTTGAGGACGACCATTACGGCCTCGAGAAAGTGAAAGAGCGGATCCTCGAATATCTCGCCGTGCAGAAACGCACCGGCAAGATGAAGGGCCCGATCCTTTGCCTCGTCGGCCCGCCCGGCGTCGGCAAGACCTCGCTCGGCCGCTCCATCGCCGAAGCCACGGGACGCGACTTTGTGCGCGTGTCGCTGGGCGGCGTGCGCGACGAAAGCGAGATCCGCGGCCACCGCCGGACCTATATCGGCTCGATGCCGGGACGCATCATCCAGTCGCTGAAGAAGGTGAAGAGCGGCAACCCGCTGTTCCTGCTCGACGAGATCGACAAGATGGGCATGGACCATCGCGGCGATCCGGCCTCGGCCCTGCTGGAAGTGCTCGATCCTGAGCAGAACTCGACGTTCAACGACCACTATCTGGAAGTCGATTACGACCTGTCCGACGTGATGTTCGTGACCACGGCGAATTCGCTCAACATGCCCCAGCCCTTGCTGGACCGCATGGAGATCATCCGCATCGCCGGCTACACGGAAGACGAGAAGCTGGAGATCACCAAGCGCCACCTGATCCCTCAGGTGCGTGAGGATCATGGCCTCAAGGCGACGGAATTCGTGGTCACCGATCAGGCCATCCGCGACCTCATCCGCTACTACAGCCGCGAAGCCGGCGTCCGCAGCCTGAAGCGCGAGATTGCGCGCCTTGCCCGCAAGGCGGTGCGCAAGCTGGCAGAGCAGGGCGATGCCGCCGTGCTGACCATCACGCCGGAAAATCTCGGCGAGTTCGCTGGCGTGCGGAAGTATCGCTACGGCCTTGCCGACGAGACCGACCAGGTGGGCGCCGTCACCGGCCTTGCCTGGACCGAGACCGGCGGCGACCTCCTCACCATCGAGGCGGTCAAGATGCCTGGCCGCGGCAACATGAAGGTCACGGGCAACCTCCGCGACGTGATGAAGGAATCGATCCAGGCGGCGAGTTCGCTCGTCCGCGCCCGGTCGGTGATGTTCGGCATCAGGCCGACCGTCTTCAACACGACGGACATCCACGTCCACGTGCCGGATGGCGCCACGCCGAAGGACGGTCCGTCTGCCGGTGCCGCGATGACCACGGCCATCGTTTCGCTGCTCACCGGCGTGCCGGTGAACCGCGAAGTCGCGATGACGGGCGAGATCAGCCTGCGTGGTCGTGTGCTGCCCATCGGCGGGCTCAAGGAAAAGCTCCTCGCGGCCCTGCGCGGCGGCATCAAGACCGTCATCATTCCGGAAGAGAACGAGAAGGATCTCGAGGACATTCCGGACAATGTGAAGGAAGGCCTCCGCATCATCCCGGTGTCCGACATCGAGGAAGTGCTGAAGATCGCCCTCACGCGGCCGCTGACACCGATCGAATGGTCGGAAGCCGACGAGGCGGCCCTGCACGCCTCGCTTTCCGGACAGGGCGGCGAAGCCGGCGACCAGCCGCGCGCGCACTGATCCGAGGGCACTGAAAAAACAAACGGCCGCTCCTGACGGGGCGGCCGTTTTGCTTTGCGGGGATGGTGGGCGGTAACGGGCTCGAACCGCTGACCCTCTCGGTGTAAACGAGATGCTCTACCAACTGAGCTAACCGCCCATCCGGGCTGGGGATATGCCGGGCCTTCGGGCAAAAAGCAAGACGGCCTGTCCGGTCAGGGGCAGTTGGCAGCGTCGTAGCGCTGCGGAAGGCTGGCAGTCGGGCCAAACCGGACCACCGGCACGGAGCTACCGTCCCGCTGCGAACTTTTTGCCGGGGCGCAGGGCGGGGGCGCCCGCCGCCGGCCCCGGCAACGAATTATTAGGTATATCTGAAGACTATCCGCCATCCCCGTATCCCGGCGCGCGGGGGCTATGCCGGAGGATTCCTTGTCCGTGACTCTCGATACGACCGCCGAAATCCATCAGGATCGGACCGTTTTGCTGGGCGCCCGGGTGAACACGGATGACGCAGTCAGCCTGCGCCGGACCCTGCTCGAGCTGGGCCCCGGCGACATCGTCGTGGATGCGTCGGCCGTCGAGTTCCTTGGCGCCGCCGGACTGCAGGTCTTGCTGTCTGCCGCCCGGACCGTCCGGCGCGACGAAAAATCCCTCACACTCAAAGATCCATCTGACGCATTCCTCACGAGCCTCGCACGGCTGGGGGCAGGGCGCGGCGATCTGGCGCCCGGCGGCGACTATCACCTTGAGGTCGATGGAGGCGGTCCGACTCCGAAATGCCGATTGAAGGCCGGGGATCTGCATTCCGGCCACCGCCCGTCCGTAGACGTCCTGTTCAATTCGATGGAGCAATTCGGCAGTCGTGTTGTCGGTGTCATCCTGACAGGCATGGGCAAGGATGGCGCGGCCGGCCTTGGTGCCATCCGCAATGCGGGCGGCACGACCATCGGGCAGGACGAAGACTCCTGCGTCGTTTACGGCATGCCGCGGGTCGCATTCGAAACCGGGGCGGTGCAGACTTAGTTGCCACTGGATGCCATCGCGCCCGAAATCCTGCGCCTCTGCGCAGCAAGCGAGGTGTCCCGCCGTGCAGGCTGAAGCCGATCTCGCAAGCGGCGCGCGCAGCATCCATGTCATTCAGGGCACGCATGCGGTGTCCGATGATCCAAATACGATGCTTGTGACTGTGCTGGGGTCTTGTGTCGCCACCTGCCTCTGGGATGAAACGGCCGGCATCGGCGGCATGAACCATTTTCTCCTGCCGGAAGCGACCGGGAACGATACCGAAGCCACCTTGTTCGGTGCCTTCGCTATGGAACTCCTGATCAACGAGCTCCTGAAGCGCGGGGCGCGCAAGGACCGGCTCAACGCCAAACTGTTCGGCGGCGGGCGGATCGTCAGCGGGCTCAGCGACATCGGCGCCAAGAATGCGGAATTTGCGCGCCGCTTTCTTGCCCGCGAGGGAATCCCCTGTGTTTCCGAAAGCCTTGGCGGAGACCGGGGGCGGCGGATTCGCTTCTGGCCCGTCACTGGCCGGGCGCAACAGATGTACCTCAAATCGGCGGTGGCGGAGCAAGTCGTGGCGCCGCAGCCGGCCGCTCCGGACGCTGGCGAAGTCAGCCTGTTCTGAGTGCTCCCGGCAGATCGGGCAGAACCGGAACCTCTCTGCTCGCTCTTAGGCTTTCCTACACTCCGCCAGAGTTAGTTTTGCCGTTCGAGGAAGGGGCTACACACCGCCATGTCCGGGACATCGCAAATCAGCCGCACGTCCTGGCAGTGGGCCCTGGGCATCGCCGGCCTCATCTTTGCCAGCGTCATTGTCTGGAGCCTTCTGGATGGCCATGTGGGCCGGCCGGGTCCGGATGGCGACGATGTCATGCGCCTTGTCCAGATCCGCGATCTGCTCGCCGGGCAGGGCTGGTTCGACATGCACCAATATCGCCTTGGTCCCGAAGGGGGCACGCTGATGCATTGGTCGCGCATTCCGGACGTGCCGATCCTGCTGTTCTATCACCTGTTCGACCTGTTCATGCCGTCGGAAACCGCGCTGATGTGGGCGATTTCGGTGTGGCCGCCGCTCAGCATCCTGATCGTGCTGGCGGGCCTGATCCTGGGGGCACGTCATCTTGGCGACGGGCGGGTGCTGGTCTTCACCCTGATTGTGGCGCTGCCGGTATTCCTGGTGCACTTCCGCTTCCTGTCCGGCGCAATCGACCATCACAACCTGCAGCTCGGCCTGCTGGCGCTTGCCGTCGGCGCGAGCCTCGATCCGCTCGCACGGCCCGGGCGTTACAGCCTGTCCGGCATTGCGCTGGGCCTGTCTGTGGCCATCGGTGCCGAGACATATCCCTATATCGCGGTGCTGTGCGCCTTCCATGCGCTGGATTGGGCGAATTCAGGCGCGCGCGTGCGCCGCGGCACGGCCGCATTCGGCGGCGCCTTTGCGGCCACAGTGCTGCTCAGCTTCCTCACCATGGTCGGCCCCGCGCAATGGGGCGCAGCCTATACCGACACTCTGTCGGTCATCAGCCTCGCAGGGGCACTGATCGGCGGTACGGGGCTTGCCGCAGCTGCCTGGTTTGCATCTGACAGGCCGAAGCCGGTCAGGTTTGGCGCCCTCGCCGCAATCGGTCTTACGACAGCGCTGGCCGTGGCCGTCCTTGCGCCAGACGGCTTTGCGAACCCACTCGATGCGCTTCCGGAAGAGGTCCGCACCCTCTGGCTCAGCAATGTGTCGGAAGCGCGGGCCATGTTCGCGCCGGCCGACGATCGCTGGCAGTTTGCTGCCTTTGCGCTCGGCCTGCCTGTGTCGGCGCTCGCCATCTCCGCCTTGGCCATCCTTCGGGGCCGTGAGACGCGCGTGCATGTCCTGTTCGCGGCCTTGCTGGTCGTCGCCATAGCGCTGATGTTCTACCAGATTCGCTTCTATGTGTTCGCCCATCTGATCGCGATCTGGCCAATGGCGCTCTGGTGCGCCTCGGCCTTCCAGTCGGGACGGGACGGGCAGGGGAGCCGGGTCGCCTATCTTCTGCCGCTGGCCCTGGCGAACCCGATGCTGTGGATCCTGCCGGTCATGCTGGTGGAGCCGCCGGTGCCGCCGCAGGGGACGACCGATGCCGCCTGCCTCAGCCCGCAAATGCTCGCCCTCCTCCACCAGGTTCCACCCGGCACCATCGTTGCCGGGGTCAATATGGGCAGTCCCATCCTTGCCGAGACGCCGCATCGCGCGCTCAGCGGCAATTACCACCGCGATGCGGCCGGGATTGCTGCGGCATTCGATATTTTCGCAGCCGAACCGGCCGAAGCCCACCAGAAGCTTGAGGCAGTAGGCGCCTCCTATGTGCTCTTCTGTGCGGGCACGCCTGAAAACCGGATCCTGGCGAAAACGCGCCCTGACGGCCTGCTCGCCCGGCTCGATGCCGGGGCCGCGCCGGGCTGGCTTGAGCCGCTCGGACGGGAGGAAGATCCGGCCGGCGGAAGGCTCTATGCGGTCAGTTCCGGCGAGTGACGGCCCGTACGCTGCCGCAGCCTCGGGCCGGGTCCGGACTCACCTGGAAGTCTGGAAATTAACGGATCGGCCACCCCCGTTAAGCTTTGGTGTACGGGCCGTTCCGATCGGGCGTCCGCATAGTCAAGGCTCTGCCGGAAATCTTCAATAATACCAACACAATTGAATATTAAGAACGCAGCGTTCCGTTTATCTGCGTGCCGTCTCTTGCATTAAAGCGGCGTTAACGGCAAGTGAGGTATGGGGCTGTGTAGGAAATTGCACACGCGCGCCGGGATTTGTCGCCCGGCCGCTCAGGAAAGAGCGCGGTACGACATGATTGGTAGCCTCCTCGGCATGCTGTCCACGGACATGGCCATCGACCTCGGTACGGCCAATACGCTGGTCTATGTGAAGGGTCAGGGCGTCAAGCTCGATGAGCCTTCGGTCGTCGCCTACATGACCCAGGGCGGCCGCAAGATCGTCTATGCGGTCGGCGAGCAGGCCAAGAACATGCTCGGCAAGACGCCGGTGAACATGGAAGCCATCCGCCCGATGCGCGATGGCGTGATCGCCGACTTCGAAGTCGCCGAGGAAATGATCAAGCACTTCATCCGGAAGGTTCACAACCGCCGGGCGTTCGTGTCCCCGCTCATCATCATCTGCGTGCCCAGCTCCGCCACCAGCGTCGAGCGCCGCGCCATCCACCAGTCGGCCCTTGCGGCCGGCGCCCGTCAGGTCGAACTGATCGAGGAACCCATGGCCGCTGCCATCGGGGCGGGGCTGCCGATCGACGATCCGGCCGGCTCCATGGTCGTCGATATCGGCGGCGGCACCTCGGAAGTCGCGGTCCTGTCGCTGGGCGGCATCGTATATTCCCGTTCCGTACGCATCGGCGGCGACAAGATGGACCAGGCCATCGTCAACTATCTCCGCCGCGAGCAGAAGATCCTGATCGGCGAAATGTCGGCCGAGCGGATCAAAAAGGAAATCGGCACTGCCCAGCCGCCGGAAAACGGCACCGGCATGTCACTCACCGTACGCGGCCGCGGCACCCTCGATGGCGTGCCGAAGGAAACCGAAATCAACGAGGCGATGATCGCAGAAGCCCTGCGCGAGCCCGTGACCGACATCATCGATGCTGTTAAGATCGCCCTCGAAGCCATGCCGCCGGAACTGGCGGCTGACATCGTGGACCGTGGCATCGTGCTGACGGGCGGCGGTGCGCTGCTGCGCAATCTCGACGCGGTGATCCGCGAACAGGCGCAGCTGCCGGTGATGATCGCCGACGATCCGCTGAAATGCGTGGTCAATGGCTGCGGCCACGTGCTCGAGAATTTCAGCAAGATGCGCAACGTGCTCTCACCCGAAGTGTGAGTCACTGAACTCTAGAGGCAGAACAGGCAGGGAATCCGCCACATGGCACGCTCCGGCCGGACAGGGCAGAAAAGCTCCCGGCGCTCGCCGAAGCGCCTCGTCCTCGGCGTGTTCATTTTTGCCTTCGCCGCCCTCATCATCGCCCAGTCCGCCCCGCAGATCGCCGGCGCATTCGATCCGGTACGCACCTCTGTCGGCGACCGGCTGGGCGCGGGCGAACGCATCAGCCTCTGGTCACGGATCTCAGGCCAGGCCGCCAAGGATGAGCGCATTCGCGAACTCGAAGCCGCGGTGCGCGACCTTGCCCGCTACAAGGCGGCCGCCATCTCCATGGCCGAGCGCCTCGAAGCCTATGAGCAGATCCTCAACCTGATGGGCGAACCGCCGGCCCGCGGCGTGACGGCGCGCATCACATCGGAAAGCGAAGGCCCCTTCGCCCAGACGCTGCTCGCCAATGCCGGCCGCGCCCAGGGCGTCGAGCCGGGCTCGGTCGCCATGAATGAAGGCGGCCTTGTCGGCCGCGTCATCCAGCTCGGCGAGCGTTCGTCGCGCATCCTTCTGGTGACGGACTTCAACAGCCGCGTGCCGGTGATTGGCGAAGTGTCGGGCGTCCATGCCATCATGCAGGGGGGCAGCACCGGTAGCGGTACGCTCACCGACATGCCCGAACGCAGCGACTTCATCGAAGGCGAGCGCATCCTCACCTCGTCCGAAGGCGGAGCTTTCCCGCGGGGGCTCGTCGTGGGTGAAGTCGTCGAATCCGGCAATGGCTGGCGCGTGAAGTATGCGATGGCGGAAGGCAGTGCCGGATATGTGCAGCTGATCCCGCCGCCGATCATTTCGAAGCCCATACCGGAGCCGGATGTTCCGCCAGCGGAGGAAGGCGCACCCGCCGCCAGCCCGACCCAGGGAGCCCGGCAGTAATGGCCCGCTCCTACGCCGAACGGCGCAAGCCCGGTCTCTGGTCAAAGGCCGGCCCGACACCGCGTCTCATGCTTGGCAGCCTCGTGATCGCGGCCGTCGGCCTGTTCGGTCTGACGCGGAACGATATTTTCGGCATGTCTTTCGCCTGGCCGCACGCCGCGCTCTGGGGCGCGATCGGCTGGGGAAGGGTGGGCCTGTCGATCCGCCCCATGCTGATCCTGATTGCGTTCGGCCTGATCCAGGACGTCACCTTCCACGCACCGTTCGGCTGTTTTGAAGTCGTCAACCTGCTCACCTATGCCGGCTCGACGGCCATCGCCAGCCAGTTCGATGTTACCAGCGAGCCGCTGATCGCGATTGTGGCGACCGTGCTGCTGTTTTCCGGCGCGTTCCTGTTGCTCTGGCTCATGGCGTCGACCCTGGAAGACCATCCGGTCCGCATCCTGCCGCTGGTCGCCTCCATGCTCACCACCGGCGCGCTCTATGCCCTCATTCAACGTGTCTTCGATCTTGGCCGGCGGCCGGGCGAGCTGTCGGGGCAGGCGGCATGAGCAAGACATACAATCCCGAGATCGAATTTTCCCGCCGTATGCTGATGACCGGTGTCGGCGGCGGAGTCGTCTGGGCCGGCCTCGTGGCGCGCCTTTTCCAGCTGCAGATTCTCGAAGGCGAGAAATACGATCAGCTGGCCAACGCCAACCATATCAAGCTCGAACTCGCGCCGCCGCAGCGCGGGCGTATCCTTGACCGGTTCGGAAAGCCGCTCGCGTCCCACCGCCGTGCGGGGCGCGTGACCGTCATTCCCGAACAGCTTGAAGATCCCGCCGCCACGATCGCCAGCATCGCCGCCCACATCGACCTGTCGGATACGCAGGTCAACCGCGTCCTGGAAGACATCCAGCGCGCGCGCCGCCGCCGCGCGGCCTTCCTGCCGGTCATTGTCGCCAATGAGCTGACCTATGAGGACTTCGCCCGCATGAATGTTCATGCGGTCGAATTGCCGGGCGTGCAGGTCGAGATGGCGCTCACGCGCTCCTATCCGCGCGGACGGGATTTTGCGCACGTCCTTGGCTATGTCGCCCGCGCCAGTCAGGACGACCTGGAGCGCCTGACCGAAGGCAAGACCCAGGACGAAGCCAAGACGATGGAGGACATGTTCCGCCATCCGGACATGCGCACCGGCCGTCAGGGCATGGAGCGTTTTGCCGAGGAATGGCTGCGCGGCAAGCCCGGTTTCCGGAAGCTTGTCACCAACGCCGCCGGCCGGATCATCGATCAGATCCCGGATGAACGCCTCGCGCCGGAGCCCGGCAAGGATCTGTTCGTCACCATCGACATGGATCTCCAGCGCGTCGCCATTGAACGCTTTGCCGGCGAGAGCGGCGCCGCCGTCGTGCTGGAAGTGGAAACCGGTGACGTGCTCGCCATGGTGTCGACGCCGGCCTTCGATCCCAATGATTTTGTCAACGGCATTTCCGGTACGGACTATGCCGCGCTGCGCGACGATTCCAGGGCGCCGCTCTATCCGCGGGCCCATGGCGGCGTGTACCCGCCGGGCTCGACCTTCAAGATGGTGGTCGCCACGGCCGCGCTCGAAACCGGCGCGATCAAGCCGACCGACCGGGTGCATTGCAATCGCTACTACCATTTCGGCAACCGGACCTGGCACTGCTGGAAGCCGGGCGGCCACGGATCGGTGGACATGCACGCCGCCATCAAGGGCTCGTGCGACGTCTATTTCTACGAGGTCGCGCGGCGCACCGGCGCGCAGGCCATTGCCGACACGGCCCGCAAGTTCGGCTTCGGCGAGGCCTGGTCCCTTGGCATGACCGGCGCACGCGGCGGGCTGGTGCCGGACCCCGAATGGAAGATGCGGGTCCAGAAAGAGCCCTGGTTCGAAGGCGAGACGCTGAACTTCGGCATCGGGCAGGGACAGCTGGGCGTGACGCCGCTGCAGCTCGCCCTGATGACCGCACGGATCGCTGCCGATGGCGCGCCGCTGAAGCCGAACCTGATCGGCCTCGGTCCGAAGGATCCGGACAAGCATGTGCTCGACGCACCGCTCGACCCCAAGATCATGGAAATCATGCAGTCGGGCATGTATGGCGTGACGTCCGAGGCGGGCGGCACCGGCTATCGCTCGGGCGATCTCGGCCTTGGCGGCCCGCGCCTTGCCGGCAAGTCCGGTACGGCGCAGGTTCGCCGCATCACCCAGGCGGAGCGCGACAGCGGCATCCGCAAGGGTATCAATATCGAGCGCGAACTTCGCGACCACGCCTTGTTCGTGGCCTATGCGCCTGCCGACAATCCGAAATATGCCTGCGCCGTCGTCGTCGAGCATGGCGAGAGCGGCTCGGGCGCGGCCGGCCCGGTCGCGCGAGACATCCTGTCCTATGCGATCCGCTCCAACAGCGGCCGCAAGCCGGCCTGGTCCCAGAACGCCGCGCTCAAGCCAACCGAGGATGAAGAGGGGAGCCCCGCATGAGCCGTGACGGCAGCTTCCAGGGCTTCAGCCGCGGCGAGGCGCGCACGCGCACCGCCACGACGCTCAACTTCGACGCCTCCGCCGGCAGCATCTTCAGCAAGCTCGCGCGCCTGCCATGGGGCTTCATCCTGCTGGTCGTCGCCATGGCGCTCATCGGCATCGCCATGCTGTATTCCTCGGCCCATACGAACCCGGCCGAACAGCATCTCTGGCGGGTGCAGCTCATTCGCTTCAGCTTCTTTTTCGGTGTCATGATCGTTCTGGCGCTGTTGCCGCTCAGCTGGTGGATGAACCTGTCCTGGATCGCCTATGCCGGCACCATCGTCCTGCTGGTCCTGACCGAAGTGATGGGCGTGACCGGCGGCGGCGCACAGCGCTGGCTGCAGATCGGCCCGGTCGCCGTCCAGCCGTCGGAATTTGCGAAACTTGCCGTGACCCTTGCGCTCGCGCGGTATTACCACGCCATGCTCGGCGTCAACGGCAGCCGCTTCCTCGTCCATATCGGGGCGGGCGCGATCATCATGGTTCCGTCGGCCCTCGTCTTTATCCAGCCGGACCTCGGCACCACGCTCGCCATCATCGCCTCAGGCGGGGTGGTCGTGTTCCTTGCCGGCTTGTCGGGCCGGATCATCCTCGGCGGTATCGCTGCCGGCGCGGCGGCCGTCTGGCCGATCTACCAGTTCGTCCTCGAACCTTACCAGCGCGGCCGGGTCGACACGTTCATCGCTCAGCTGTTCGGCTCCAGCGGCGCGTCCACCTCGCTCGGCGAGAGCTACCAGATCGAACAGGCCAAGATCGCGATCGGCGCGGGCGGCCTCAACGGCAAGGGCTGGCTGCAGGGTGTCCAGTCGCAGCAGGACTATGTGCCTGAACAGCATACCGACTTCATCCTGACGGTGATCGCCGAGGAATTCGGCTTCCTTGGCGCAACGGCCATCCTGATCGGGTTTGCCATCCTGCTCGGCTGGTCCCTGAACACCGCCCGGCAGGCGAACAGCAATTTCGGCCGCTTCGCTGCGGCGGGCGCGGCTGCGACGGTCGCCTTCTATGTCGTGTTCAACGTCGCCATGGTGATCGGCCTCCTCCCGGTGGTGGGCATGCCGCTGCCGCTGATTTCCTATGGCGGCACGGCCATGTTGACAGCCATGTCCTGCTTCGGCCTGATCCTGTCGGTCTACATGCACCGCGATGACAAACTGAACACGACCGGGTTGTTCTGACCCGAACACAGCACCAAGCGTTGCTTTTTGTTTCTTCGCGGCTAGGTTCGCGCGAAATCTTTTACCCTGGGGAGAGGGAACTCATGGCGACAATCGCCCGTAAATCGGAAACCTGGGGCTCGCGGTTCGGCTTTATCATGGCCGCCGTCGGCTCCTCTGTCGGTCTCGGCAATTTCTGGCGTTTTCCATACACGGCAGGGGAGAATGGCGGCGGCGCCTTCATCCTGATCTACATTGCCTGCGTGGTGCTGATCGGCCTGCCGGTGCTGATGGCGGAATATGCCATGGGCCGGAAGTCGGGCATGTCGGCCGTCGAGGGCGTGGAATCGCTCGCCCGCGCCGAAAGCAAGAGCGGGAACTGGGGGATCGTCGGCTGGGTCGGCACGATCACCGCCACCTTCATCCTCACCTTTTACATGGTGATTTCGTCCTGGCTGCTCGCCTTCGTGATCCAGGCCTTCAAGGGCGGATTTGATGGCATGGACGCGGCCACGTCCGGCGCCAATTTCGCCAATGTCATCGGGCAGGGCGAGCATCCGCTGGCCTCGAAGTGGTACATGCTGATGCTGCTCGCCATCTTTATCGCGGCAAACGTCGCGATTGTCGGCCGCGGTGTCAAAGGCGGCATCGAGAAAGCCGCTTCGCTCCTGATGCCGGCCTTCTTCATCATGCTGGTGGTGATCCTCGGCTTCTCACTGACCAAGGGCGATGCGGGCCAGACCGTCTCCTTCCTGTTCCAGCCGAAATGGGAAGATGTCGGCTTCAAGACCTTCCTTGAAGCGATCGGGCAGGCCTTCTTCTCCATCGGCGTCGGCTCCTGCCTGATGATCACCTATGGCGCCTATCTCGACCGGGGCACGAACATTCCGCGCGCTTCGGCCATCGTTGCCGGATCGGACACGTTCGTGGCGCTGATCGCCGGTTTCGCCGTGTTCCCGATCGTCTTCGCCGCGGGCCTCGACCCGGCCGGCGGTCCCAGCCTGTTCTTCGTGTCGATGCCGGTCGCCTTCGGCGGGCTCGGCCAGATCGGCTACATCATGGCCGTCCTGTTCTTTGCACTCGCGCTTTTCGCGGCCTACACATCCTCGATCTCGCTGCTCGAAGTGTCGGTGTCGTGGCTTGAGGAACGTCAGGGCGTCACCCGTATGGGCGCCGCGCTCGGCGTCGGCTTCATCCTCTGGCTGGTCGGGGCGGCGTACATCTTCTCGACCGAATATCTCGACTTTGTGGACTTCATCACCGGCAACGTCCTGCTGCCGTTGGGCGGCCTGATGGTGGCGGTCTTCGGCGGATGGATCCTGTCGCGCGACATGCTGACGTCAGAGCTCGGCGAAGGCACGATCATGAATGTCTGGCGCTTCCTGATGCGCTGGTTCGTGCCGGTGTTTGTCGGGCTCGTCCTGTTCTTCGGCTTCTTCGACAAGATCCAGGACCAGTACCACGTCCAGCTGCCGTCCTTCCTTGAGGGCCTGCTGGGCGCGAATTACGAGCTGCCCGCAGAATAATCCGCAAGCCAACAAAAAAGCCCGCCATCCCAATGGGGTGGCGGGCTTTCTTCATGTGGGCCCAAAGATCAGGCGCCGGCCTTCTCGGCATAGATTGCGGCAAAATCATCCGTCGCCTGAATCAGCTTGTCGACGATGCCGGGTTCCATGGACGAGTGTCCGGCATCCGGAATGATGTGCAGCTGCGCCTTCGGCCAGGCCTTCGACAGCGCCCAGGCCGTCGAGAGCGGCGTGACCACATCATAGCGGCCATGCACGATCACGCCGGGAATGTTCTTCAGCTTCTTGCTGCACTCTTCGAGCAGCCAGGTGTCATGCGCGAAGAAGCCGCGATTGACGAAGTAGTGGCATTCGATGCGCGCGAACGCATCGACGAAATCATCCTCATTGAAGCGGGGCGGGGTGGTCACCGGGCCCTTGATTGACAGCGTCTCTCCTTCCCAGCGCGACCAGGCGCGGGCCGCATCGAGACGTGCCTGCTTGTCGTCGCCGGTCAGGCGCCGGTGGAACGCCATCAACAGGTCGCCGCGCTCCGCTTCCGGGATCGGGGCGACATAGCGGTCGTAGGCATCGGGGAAGAGGCGGCCCGCCCCGTTCTGGTAGAACCACTGGATCTCGGCTTTCGACACCAGAAAGATGCCGCGCAGGACGAGGCCCAGCACGCGCTCGGGATGGGTCACCGCATAGGCGAGCGACAGGGTCGAGCCCCACGAGCCGCCGAAAACCAGCCATTTGTCGACGCCGACATGGTCGCGAAGTGTCTCAATATCGTCCACCAGGTCCCAGGTCGTGTTTTCGCGCAGCTCCGAATGCGGCGTCGAGCGGCCGCATCCGCGCTGGTCCATCAGGAAGATGCGATAGCGCTCAGGATCGAAGAAACGCCGCATTTCCGGGCTCGATCCGCCGCCCGGCCCCCCATGCAATGCAACCACAGGCAGCCCGTCAGGGTTGCCGGATTCCTCCCAGAAGATTTCGTGCAATTCTGACACACGCAGGCGCCCTGTGCGCCGCGCATCGTGTCTGGGGTACAAAATGCGTCTCGGGGCGCGTCTGTTCATGCGGTCTTCACCTAATCTCTGCCAAACTGCCGTTACGTTCTGGACAGGCCCCCCGACTAAACGTAGAGATTATTACGTTTTTGGGGCCCAAACAGGTTGTAGGTGGCTGTTTGATGCGTAGCGTTTTTCTCGGTGTATCCCTATGCCTTCTTGCAGGATGCGCAACCGTTTCGATGGTTCCGGGTGAAACGACTGTCAAAACCGGTATTTCCCAGTCACAATCTGCCCTGCGTACAGCGTCCAGCGATTATTGCGATGAAGCGGTCGAGGCCGGCTGGGTGAAATCCGGCGGCGGTCTTGCCGGCCTCGCCGACACACTGATCAACGGCATCACCAATGAACAGGCCCGGGCCGACACGTATGCCGCGCGCATCGGTGCCGACACACGCGCGCCGGTCCTCGTGCTCTCGCGCATCGTGAAGGACACCAAGGACGCCCGCGCCGGCCTGATCGATGTCAACCGCGAAGCCCGCGTCCTGCTCGAAACGCCTGCGGCTGTGGACGGCGCCACCCGGTCAGACCTCATGAGCTATGAGCGTGCGCTGGTGAAGGCACAGATGGCCTATCGCAGCTTCCAGAGCGCGCTCGGTGAAGTTGCCGCGCGGCCGGAGCTCGACCTCGACACCGGCGTTGTCGACAAGGAACTCGATGCCTTCGCCTCGACCATCGACGAAGCGCGCGACGTGGCCGATGAACTCGCAGACAAGTATGCGTCTGTCGGGACGGCTGCGTCCTAAGTCTTCCGTGCGCCGCCGATTGCCGCGAGCGTCCATCCTGCCAGCATCAGAACCCCGCCGATCGGTGTGATCGCCCCGAACCAGCGCGGCGCGCCCAGCGCCATCGCATAGAGCGTTCCCGAGAAGATAAGCGCCCCCGCCACCAGCAGCCATCCGCCGGTCTTCAACATGCCGGCGCGTCCGCTCAGGCTGATCGCCAGTGCCGCCGCCGCATGGGGCAGGGCATACAGCGTCGCCGTGTGCCACCAGGCCTCGCCCTCGGCCGTCAACTGCCCCTCCAGCGCATGCGCCCCGAACGCGCCAAGCGCAACGGTGAGGAAGCCGGTCAGGGCGGCGGCAACAACAAGACGGTTCATGCGCGGGCCTCCTTGCGCGGAATGGCATAAGTGACGATAGCGTGGCTGGAGGCTTTCTCCGCGCCTTCGATCCTTATATCCACTTCGATCACCGCCAGCGCCGCGCCGATCTTCATGACTTCGCCATGCGCCACCACAACCGTCCCGATGCACGGCCGCAGGAAATTGATGTTGAGATTGCTGGTCACCGTCATTGGTTCCAGTCCGATCAGCGACATCACGGCGAAATAGGCGGCCGTGTCGGCCAGTGACATCTGCGTTGGTCCGGAGATGTAATTGCCGGGCCTCAGATGCGTGTCGTCAGCGACCAGCCGCACGGTCGCTTCCCCTTCGGCGAGGTGGGTGATCTGCGTGCGCGACTGGTTGCCTGGAAAGGCCTCATTGATGAAGCGGTTGGATTCCTCGATCCCGATCTTGCTGGCCACGATGCCTCCCTTGCGTCACCCCTTGCCGTGCTCCGGCGCCCGGCTACCCTAGCGGCCGGAGAAGGCCCGCCAAGTGGTCACGCTGAGGAAGGAACCTAAGCCATGCTCACCGCCGGTGACGAATACCCGATCCACCAGACGCCGGAGCCCATCGCCTATTCGGGCTCCGACCGGAATTTCTACGACCGCTATTTCTACAATGGCTATTCGGCCGACGGCAGCGTGTTCTTTGCCGCGGCCATGGGCGTCTATCCGCACCTGAATGTCATCGACGCCTCCTTCTCCGTCCTCCGGAACGGCAAGCAGAGCTCGCTCTACTTCTCCCGCCCGCTCAACATGGAGCGGATGGATACGTTCGTGGGCGGATTTTCGGTCGAGGTGGTGGAGCCTCTGAAACGCATCCGCCTGCAGGTGAAGGAAACCGAGGGCATCGCCTTCGACGCGGAATTCACCGGCCGTTCTTTCCCCATCGAGGAACCGCGCTTCACCCGCCGCCAGGGCCCGCGCATGCTGATGGACCTTACCCGCATGACGCAGAATGGCCGCTGGTCCGGGACGCTGAAGATCGATGGCGAGGAGATCCAACTCGACCCCGCCTCATGGACCGGCACGCGCGACCGCTCCTGGGGTGTGCGCCCGATCGGCGCACCGGATGCCCAGCCGCTGATCCCGCCGCTCGACCCGCAATTCTACTGGATCTGGACGCCCACCAACTTCCCGAACCTGTCGCTTTACTTCCACGTCAATGACGATGCGAAGGGCGACGCCTGGAACAAGCGCTCCGTCCTCGTCATGGATGGCGCAAAGCAGGGTGAGCGCCTGCATCTCGATGAGGCGCAGATGAAAGTCACCTATGCCCCCGGCACCCGCCGCATGGCGAAGGCGACGCTGAATGTGAAAGACGGGCAGGGCAATCCGCATGCGGTGCATTTCGAGCCCATCGGCACTTTCCTCATGAAGGGCATCGGCTATGGCCACGCCAAATTCCGGCACGGCATGAGCCATGGCGACCAGCTGGTCGTCGAACGCGAGGACATGGACCCGAACGCTGCCTGGAATATCCCGGAAAACCTGCACATCCAGGAAATCGTCCGGGCCCGCCATGAAGGGCCGGGCGGCCTCGCTTCCGAAGGCATCGGCGTGTTCGAGCAGCTGTTCATGGGGCCGCACGGTCCCAGCGGCTTCAAGTCGATCCTCGACGGCGCGGCCTGATCAGGCCATCGCCTGCCAGACCTGAGCGGCCAGCGTGATGGCGCGCATGTCGCCGGTCGTCGTGCCCTGCATCCGGTTCATGGCATAGGCGATGGTCAGCCGGTTCTTCAGGTCGACCAGCACGAGCGAGCCGCCATAGCCACCCCAGAACATGGACTCGTCATTCAGCGCCGGCGACAGCGGGCCGGAGAGGCCAAAGCCCATGCCATAGCGCACCGGCATGCCCAGAACGATGTCCGTCGTATCGATCTGGCACTCCAGCGCCCTGCGGCATCCGGCTTCCGACAGGAAGCGCCTGCCGCCCATCTCGCCATGGTTTGCAAGGATCGACTGCACCATGGCGACCGAGCGGGCATTGCCGGTACCGCCGGCGGCCGGAATTTCCGCGCCGCGCCAGGCCCGCGTGCGCGTCTCGCTGACATCGACCGGCGGATTGTTGAAGGCCGCCTTCTGCGCTGCGTTCTGCTCTCCGGAGGCAAGGCCGACACCCGGCGGCGGCGTCAGGTCTGCGACGCGCGCATCTTCCGTGGCCGGAAGGCCGATATGGAAATCGGCGCCCAGCGGTCCCGCAAGCTCCTCGCGGAAAACGGTGCCCAGCGAACGCCCGTCGATCCGCCGCACGACTTCGCCGACCAGATAGCCCTGCGTCACCGCATGATAGCCGGCCTGCGTGCCCGCCTCCCATAGCGGGGCCTGCTCGGCCAGCAACCCGCACGCCTTGTCCCAGTCGTAAAGGTCATGCTTGTCCATCGGCGCGGTCCAGCCGGGCAGGCCGGCGGAATGACTCATCAGATGGCTGACTTTCGTTGCCGCTTTCCCGTTCGCCGCAAACTCCGGCCAGTATTCCGCTACCGGCGCATCGAAATCCAGCCTGCCCTGGTCGGCCAGCCAGAGGGCGGTCAGGGCCGTCATGGTCTTCGTCGTCGAATACACATTGACGATCGTGTCGCGCTCCCAGGCCCGCGTCTTTTCCGGATCGGCCCAGCCGCCCCAGAGGTCGACGACCGTCTCGCCATCCTTCACCACGCAGAAGGAAGCGCCGATGTCCGTGCCGTCATCCAGGTTGCGCTCGAACTGGTCGCGCACCGCCGCAAATTTCTCGTCCGTAAAGCCGCCCGCTTGCGCCATGCTGTACCTCCTGAGTTTCGCGGGAACCCTAGGCAGGGCAGGGCGGCACGGCAATTCCGTCCGTGGCGGAAACTCCGGATCAGCGCCGCGCGGCGACGCCGTTCAGGAAGATGCTGACGGCGCGTTCGACATTCGCCGAAACATCCGCCTCGGTCGGCTGGATGGTCGAGTCGAGCAGCGCGCGGGTCTGGATGCCGGAGCGGACCATGTCGAGGAACATCGAGGCCAGCTGTTCGAAATCGCCGGCTTCGATCTCTCCGGCCGCCTGCCGGTCTTCCAGATAGGCAGCCAGCGCGGCCCGAAGGGCGTTCGGCCCCCGGTCGAGAAAACGCCGGGCGATATCCGGAAACTTCCGGGCGAGGCCGACGATCAGCCGGTAAAGCTCCAGCGACTGCGGCTGCACCAGCTTGCGGGCATATTGCTCGCCGATCCGCGTCAGGCCCACCGCGATCGGCGTATGCGCCTTCAGTTCCACTTCCAGCGCCTCGGTGAACTCCGCCATCCGTGCTTCCAGCATGGCGAGGAAGATGCCTTCCTTGTCGCCGAACTGGGCGTACAGCGTCGCCAGCGATCCGCCGGCCCGGCGCACGATTTCGGACATGTTGGCCGCTTCATAGCCCTGTTCGAGGAACACTTCCCGCGCCGCCTCAAGGAAGGCGGCCCGCCGCAATTCGGCGCGCGAGCCCGCTTCGGCCTTCCGGCGTCCGGGCTGTGCAGGGGAGCTATGCTTCATCGCAGTCATGTTTAGCCGATCTGGTTACTTGATTCTTGCGTAATACAGATTACATTGCAAGCCGATGTAACACCAATTACACTTTTTGGGCGTACCACCGGCGCCAGAAAAGCCAACTCGCAAAGCTAGTGCCCCGGAACCTGACATGGCCGTCAAACCGTTCAAACGAGAATCCGCGTCTTCCTCCCAGACGCTGCCTGTGGCGGAGGTCGTTCCTCCGCCACAGGCACTTCCTCAGGCTGAGCCCCCCGTCGCGAAAGAGGCCATGCCCTCGTCCGCTGTTTCGGCGCTCCTCTACCGCTTCAGGGCTGATCCCCGCCGCTACATCCTCTCTGGTATCGGCGCCGTGGCGGCCCTGTTTCTTGTCTATCAGGGTGTCCACTGGCTGATCGCCGGCCGGTATGAAGTGACCACTGATAACGCCTATATCCGGGCCGACATCGCCACCATTGCGCCGAAGGTGCAGGGCTATGTCGACCAGGTGCTGGTAACGGACAACCAGGTTGTCAAAGCGGGTGACCTGCTGGTGACGCTGGAAGTTGCCGACTATTCGACTCGCATCGCCGAAGCCGATGCCGGCCTTCAGCAGGCGATCGCCGACGCCCAGCAGGCGCGCGCCCGCGTCGCCTCCGCCGAAGCGGCCCTCGAGACCGCCAAGGCACAGGTGGCCGCCCAGCGCGACCGGCTGACCCAGACCCGCGCCCAGACCGACGCCTCCAAAGCCGATGCGGACCTCGCCGCTTCGGATCTCGCGCGCTATTCCGAACTCGCCGCCAAGGGCCACTATCCGAAAGCGAGCCTCGATGCCGCCGCGACCAAGGCGGAAGCCGCACGGGCAACGCTTGCCCAGTCGAAAGCCGCCATCACCACCAGCCAGAGCGAACTCAGCGTCGCGCAGGCCTCTTATCACCGCGCCGAGGAAGACCTCGCGGCTGCGAAGGCCGCCGTGGCGGGTGCCGATGCCCGCATCGATGCGGCGAAAGCCGGTGTCGATGCGGCGAAGCTCGATGCGACCCGCACCGAACTGCGCGCGCCGTTCGACGGCGTCGTTGCCAATCGCGTCGTCGCCCCCGGCCAGCTGCTCAATCCGGGCCAGCAGACCATGGCCATCGTGCCGGTCTCGGAAGCCTATGTTGTCGCCAACTTCAAGGAGACCCAGGTCGAGCGCATGGTCGCCGGCCAGAAGGTCCACCTGCATGTCGACGCCTATCCGGACCTCGCAGTCGAGGGCACGGTCGAGTCCATCGCGCCGGCCACCGGCGGCCAGTTCAGCCTGATCCCGATGGACACGGCCACCGGCAATTTCACCAAGATCGTCCAGCGGGTTCCGGTGCGCGTCCGTCTCTCCGATGAGGCGCTCGCGACCGGACTCATGCGGCCGGGTCTGTCGGTCGAGGCAACCGTCATCGCCCGCACGCCGTCGGCCGATTAATCTGCAATCCGGATCGCGAAAAACCGGTCCGCAAAGTCAACGCTGTCGCCCTCCATGGTCACCTCTCAGGCACGTCCGGTCAGCAATGTGGCGCTCAACATCGGCTTCTTTGCCATGGTGATCGGCATGTTCATGGCCATTCTGGACATCCAGATCGTGGCCAGTTCCATCCGCCAGATCCAGGCGGGCGTGTCGGCCAGCCAGGAAGAAATTGCCTGGATTCAGTCCGGCTATCTGGTTGCTGAAGTGGTCGGCATTCCGCTGTCGGGCTTCCTCAACCGCGTCTTCGGCCTTCGAAAACTGTTTATCATCTCCGCCGGAGGCTTTGTAATCTCTAGCATTTTGTGCGCACTGTCCTGGGATCTCGACTCTCTGATCCTGTTCCGCGTGCTGCAGGGCTTTGCAGGCGCCGCCATGGTGCCGACCACGATGGCGGCAAGTTTTACCCTTTTCCCGGCCGGTCGCTCGATGAACCAGCAGGTCGCCATCGGCATGGTCGCCACGCTGGCTCCCTCCATCGGCCCGACCCTCGGCGGCTGGATCACCCAGCATGCCTCCTGGCACTGGCTGTTCCTCATCAACGTCGTCCCCGGCATCATCGCGATCACCCTCGTCTCCCTGTATATTCCACGACAGAAAGGGGACATGGCGCTGCTCCGCCGGCTGGACCTGACGGCCTTTGTCGCGATGGCCCTGTTCCTCGGCCTGCTCGAATGGATCGTTGATGAAGCCCCCGGCGACAACTGGTTCGAGAGCAGCACGATCGTGAAGGCGACGGCTGTATGCGCCGCTGCAGGGTTCATCTTCATCAGCCGCGTCCTGAAGTCGCCGACGCCGCTCGTCGACCTCACCGTGTTCAGGGACCGGAATTTCGCCTCCGGTGCCCTGATTGGTTCGGTCATGGGCTTTGGCCTGTACGGCTCGGTCTTCCTGCTTCCGCTGTATCTGGGGCAGGTCCGGGGTTATTCCTCTCTTGAGATCGGGCAGGTGATGAGCGTCGCGGGCATTGCCATGTTCATCGGCGGACCGCTCGGCGGTGCCCTGACGCGGCGCTACGATCCGCGCTATGTCCTGGCGCTCGGCCTTGTCCTGGCGGCTTGCGGCACCTGGATGAATGGCCACCTCAACAGCGAGTCGGGCTTCCGCGAACTGCTCTGGCCGCAGGCGTTCCGCGGCATGGGCCTGATCCTCACCATGATCCCCACGACCAATCTCGCACTGGGCACGCTGCCGCCCGACCGGGTCGCCAATGCGTCCGGCCTGTTCACCGTCTGCCGTAACCTCGGCGGCGCCATCGGCATTGCCATCCTGACGACCATGATGATCGGCTACAACCAGCTGCACGAGCAGCAGATTGCCTCCGGCCTGTCGCTGTCGCGGCCGGACGTGCAGTCCTTCCTCGCGATGATGACCGAGCGGATGCGCGCGGCCGGCGTTGCCGATCCGGAAGCGTCGGCGATGGCGCAGCTTGTCTACCGCACAAAGCTCGAAGCGGCGGTGATGACCTACAACAACCTCTTCCTGACCATGTCGATGTCGTTTGCCCTGATCCTGCTGGTCGTCCTCGTGCTCGACAAACCCAAGCAGGTCGGCAGCGCGCAGCCGGCGCACTGACGGGGCGCTATCCCCAGAGCGCCGCGTCGGGCGGCATGACCATACCGTCCGAATATTTCAGCCCGTTGGCGACATCCTCTTTCAGCCAGAGCGGCCCATCGACATCCGCCGCATCGGCAAGGCCGGCCAGCAGCACGGCCGGCGCCATGGAAACCGATCCCGCCACCATGCAGCCGATCATGACACCCAGTCCGCAGGCGCGCGCTTCGCGGACCATGGCCAGCGCTTCGGTCAGCCCGCCCGCCTTGTCGAGCTTAACGTTCACGGCATCATAGCGCCGGGCAAGATCCTGCAGGTCCGCGCTCGTATGCGCGCTCTCATCGGCACAGATCGCCACCGGTCCAGGCCGGCGCATCAGGCCGGCATCCTGTCCGGCAGGGAAGGGCTGTTCGATCAGCACCACGCCCAGCCGCGCCGCAGCACTGGCCATGGCGGGGAGCTGGTCTGCGCCAAGGCCTTCATTCGCGTCCACGATAAGCCGTGCATCCGGCCGGGCCGCATGCACGGCCTCGACGCGTTCGAGGTCTTCCGGGCCGCCGAGCTTCAGCTTCAGCAACTTGCCGGATGTAGTCTTCGCGGCCGCCGCCATCGCCACCGGCGTGTCGAGGCTGATCGTGACGGCGGTTTCCAGCGGCTTTGGCTGCGGCAGTCCGGCGAGCTGCCAGACCGGCTTGCCCGTCAGCTTCGCTTCGAGATCCCACAGTGCGCAGTCAACCGCGCAGCGGGCCGCCCCCGGCGGCAGCAGGGTCTGTAGTGCGGCCCGGTCCAGACCGCCTTCAAGTTCCGGCCGGATCGCCTCGATGGATGCCACCACACCCTCGACCGTTTCGCCGTAGCGGCCATACGGCACGCACTCGCCCCGGCCGGTGGCGGCGCCCTCTGTCAGGGTGATCAGAACGGTCTCTGCACGCGTCTTGGCGCCCCTGGAAATGGCAAATGCCGCCCTGAGGGGGGATGAAACTGCTTGAATTTCGAGGATTCGTTTGCCCATCGCTCGCCCGGACCGATAAAATTTCACACACTTCCGTTCGTGGTGCTTAAGCATGTTTTGCTAGAAATAACAGGCCAGTTGCCAGAGATGCCAGATACAAGGGCCCCCGGTTTCGCGCTCGATGAGAGCGGCGAAGTGCTCCGCCTCCGACTTTCCGGGGACTGGACGGTCATGACGATTCACCAGGTGGCCGAAGGCATCGAGGCGCTTCAGCCGGCCCGGCCGCTGCAGGTGGATGTCAGCGGTCTCGCCCGCATCGACACTGCCGGCGCCTATCTGATCGACAAGGCGATGCGTGCGGCGCCGGCCGGCTCCGGCCTTGAAGGCGATCATGCGGTCGCCCGGCACCTGCTGCAGCAAGTACATGCCGTGTCGGACCCTGTTCCGCCGGCGCGCAGACCGGACCATGGCTTCACGGCCCTGCTGGAGCGCACCGGCCGCGGTTTCATGAACATCCTGTCGGAGCTTGTCGCCACGCTCGCCTTCCTTGGTGAAACGCTGGTCACGACACTCCGCCTCCTGATGAATCCGTGGAAGATGCGCTGGACGTCGGTCGTTGCGGTGATGGAGGAGGCCGGACTCGACGCGATGCCGATTATCGCTTTCCTGTCCTTCTTCGTGGGGCTTGTCGTTGCTTTTATCGGCGCGACGACGCTGCGCGACTTCGATCTTGAAATCTACACAGTCGAACTGATCGGCTATTCCATGCTGCGGGAATTCGGCGTTGTGCTGACCGGAATCGTGCTCGCCGGACGCACCAATTCCTCGTTCACTGCCCAGATCGGCACGATGAAGATGCGGCAGGAAATCGACGCGATGCAGACGCTGGGCCTGAAGCCGATGGATGTTCTTGTGGCGCCGCGCATTATTGCGATGGTTCTGATGACGCCCGCGCTGGCATTTGTTGCGACGGCTGCCGGGATTGCCGGCGGCATCGTTGTCGGCTGGACGTCGCTCGACATAAATCCGGGCGTGTTCATCGAGCGCCTGCGTAACAATGTGCCGGTGGACCAGTTCTGGGCCGGGATCGCCAAGGCGCCGGTATTCGGCTTCGTCGTATCCCTGATCGCATGCCGCCAGGGGCTGAATGTCGGTGGCAGCGTCCAGTCGCTCGGGCATTCGACGACGACCTCCGTCGTTCAGGCCTTGTTTGCCATCATTGTTCTCGATGCCATGTTCGCCGTCTACTATATGGAGATGGGGATATGAGCGGCGACGTCATCATCCGTATCCGGAATCTGAAGACCGCCTATGGCACCCATGTCGTTCATGAGCATCTCGACCTCGACATCTATCGCGGCGAGATCATCGGCATCATCGGGCCGTCCGGCTGCGGCAAGTCGGTCCTCCTGCGGGCCATCACAGGTCTCAAGGAAATTGCGGACGGCAGTGTCGAAGTCTTCGGCGAGCGGCTCGAAAAACTCGACCCGGAAGAACGGGCGGAAATCGAGCAGCGCTGGGGCGTGATGTTCCAGGATGGAGCCCTGTTTTCGAACCTGACGGTACGGGAAAACGTGGAAGTCCCGCTCAAGGAACATACGCAGATAGACCCGGTTCTCCGGCACGAAATTGCCGACATGAAGATCCGCATGGCAGGGCTCGAACCGTCGGCGAGCCCGAAATATCCGTCCGATCTCTCCGGCGGGATGCGCAAGCGCGCCGCGCTCGCACGGGCGCTGGCGCTGGATCCGGAGCTTCTCTTTCTCGACGAACCGACAGCAGGCCTCGATCCCATTACTGCGGCGGGTTTCGACACGCTGATCCGCAGTCTGCAACAGGCGCTTGGCCTGACGGTCTTCCTCGTGACGCATGATGTGGATACGCTGCATGCAGTCTGCGACCGGATTGCGGTGCTGGGCGACAAGCATGTATTGGCAGTTGGCACGATCGATGAATTGCGTGCCTTCGATCATCCGTGGGTGCAGGAATACTTTGGCGGGCCGCGCGGGCGGGCCGCTACGGGACACTAGAAAGGGGGCCCGGAGATGGAAACGCGAGCGAATTATGCGGTGATCGGCGCCTTCGTCATCATAGCCACGCTGGCCATTGCAGGCTTTGTCCTCTGGCTGGGCCAGTCGCAGTTCCGGCAGGATTTCAAGGCCTATGACGTCGTTTTCGACGGGCCGGTTTCCCTGGAACAGGGTTCTGACGTCCGCTATATCGGCATCAAGGTCGGCGAAGTTTCCTGGGTCCGCATTGACCGGGGCGACCCCTCAAAAGTCCGGGCACGGATCCGGATTGACCGTGAAACGCCGGTCAAGACCGACTCCAACGCCTCGATCCAGCTTGCCGGCATCACGGGCCTCACCTTTGTGCAGATCAGCGCCGGGTCGCCGACCGGAAAATTGCTGGAGGCGCGCGCCGGAGATCCCGTTCCGGTCATCCAGGCCGAACGGACGCCGCTGGATGAAATCGTCGCCGGCAGCGCGCAGGTGCTCGGCCGGGCCAACACTGCGATCGAGAAACTGAACGTCCTCCTGACCGAAGAAAATATCGCGTCGCTCAGCCGCTCGATCGGAAATATCGAAACGATCACAGCGAAACTCGCGGCAGATGACGGCTTGATCACGCAGGCGTCTGTGACGCTGCGCGATGTCTCTTCGGCCAGCAACCGGTTCGAAACCGCATCCGCGTCCCTCGGAGAGTTCGGCGCGACAGCAAACACCGAAATCGGCGACATCGGAGAAGACCTGGATGAACTCCTGGTCGAGTTCCGCAATGTCGTTGCCTCTGCCAACACGGTTGTGGGCGAAGGGGGCAAGGCGCTGACGGCGGCGCGAACGGTGATTGAAGGGCCGGCAACCGGCGCGGTTGAGGATTCTCGGCTCGCCGCTCAGGACCTGCGCGTCCTCATCGCGCGGCTTGACCGGCTTGCCCGTGACCTTGAACAGAACCCGCAGGGCGTCCTGGTCGGACAGCCCATTCCCTACGAGGACAAACGCAAATGATCCGCTTTCTGACGATCTCTGCACTGCTCGCCGCCACGGCCGCTTGCGTGAGTGTTCTGCCGGAACCTGAAACGCCGGACGGCCTCTATCGGTTCGGAGCCATGGCGCAGCAGGCATCCCTCGATGCGACGGTCATCGTGCGCGAGCCGGAGGCCTCCCGCCTCTTCGGTGGTCGGGCCATCGCCGCGGAAGACAGCACCGGCGCCCTCCGTCTCGTTCGCGGGGTCGAATGGGCAGACAGCGCCACGCGCATGATGCAGGTGGCCCTGCTGGATTCCTTCGACAGCGATGGCAAGGGCGTCGCCATCGCCGCTGAGTCCGGCGCGACGGCCGACTATGAGCTTGCCTGGCGCGTCTCGGATTTCACACTCTCGGGCACAACGGCGCGCTGCGGAATCGAGGCGACCTTGCTCGCCGCTCGCACGCGCGATGTGGTCGCTCAGACGAACGTGTCGTCCCGTGCCGATGCCAGCGGGTCTTCAAACGCCTCGCGTGCCCAGGCGCTTGCTGAGGCGGGCCGCACCTGCGTGCGCGAGGTCAGTCGGTTTGTCGCTGCACGCGCAGTCGCCATCCCGGACCAGTCAGGCGAATGACGCCACGACCTTCGGGTCGTTCTTCGCAAGGATAGTCCGGATCGCCGCCGTCGCGACCATCAGCGTTGCAAGCGATTCCATCGGCCAGGGCAGCAACGGCGTGGCGAGGCTCAGCAGGGCGCCGGCGAGCAGGATGAACCGGTTTGCCCCGGTGAGGTTGAAGGCTTCCCGCGCGATTGTCAGTCCGACAAGATAGACAGCAACAGCGATCGCGATCGCCCAGTGTCCGGCAGCGAGCGGCGCATGCGCATGATGCGTCTGCATGTCGATCGCCGCCGCGACGCCCGCGCCGACCGCTGCGGCGCCGGCAAATATCGGGATATGACCATATCCCCAGGTGAAGATGCGCCAGGGTTCGCGTCCCTGCACACTGTCTTCGCGCGTGAAATACACCCACCACATCGCGAACGTGATGATGGCGGCGCTGGCCGCCAGCCGGATCAGCGCGACGTCGACCTCTCCCGCGTCGAAGGTTTCGCGCAGCGCGAAGGAGGTCGACAGAAGCGTCTCGCCGAGAACGATGATGGTCAGCAGGCCGTAGCGTTCGATGATGTGATGCCGATGCCAGGGCGTCATCCCGGCGCGCTCCGACCAGAAGGGAATGATCAGTTCAAGGACGGCGCCAACGGCAAACAGGACGAGCATGGGCGGGGCCCATTCCCACAGGAACAGGCCGAGGACGACCCAGTAGACCTGTACGGCCAGGATGGACCACCCATAGCGCAGGCAGGTCGCCCTGTACCGCGCCGATCCCTTGGCAGCAGAAAACCAGAGATAGGCCATCGCAAGGCGCATGATCACATAGCCGATCACCATGACGCGGATCAGGCGGGAATGCGTAAACTCTGTCACGCCCGCCGCCATGACGAGAGATCCGGACAGGAAAACGAATGTTGCCAGTTTGAAGGACACGCTGTCATCGTCGAACGCCGAGGCGAACCATGTGTAGTTCAGCCAGGCGATCCAGATGGCGAAAAAGGTGATCAGGAAGACCAGCAGGCCTTCCAGATAGTGCGCTTCGGCAAGGGCGTGGTGCAGGCCGGCCGCCGCCGCCGCAATTGCGATGACGGAGGCGAGGTCCACAAACAGTTCGAGCGGCGTCGCAACCCGGTGGTGCTCGTCCGGGTCGCGCTCTTCAAGTCTTCCGATCATTCCCCACCCCTCGCCTGGAACTGCGTCTCAGGCAGGAGTAGGGGCCTCTGCGACCGGGATCAAGCGTGGGGTGCTAGCGCTTCAGCTTGCAGGTATTGATGCCGAGCAGCGAATAGACCGGACATGTGCCGGCAAGTCCCGTCAGCAGCGGTACGAGGCCGATCCAGCCGAACGGTGTCTTCGGGCCGACGAACACGATAGCGATCAGGGCCAGGCCGACGATTACGCGCAGGACGCGATCGATGGTGCCTTCATTGGTCTTGAACATGGCGGGTCTCCTTTTCCAATGACGCCATCATGCCATGTCTGCCGCAACGCTTCCGTGACTAAGTCACGCTTCGTGTGTTTTTTGCTCGAGCCCCTGACGGCGGAGGATTTTTACCCGCCCCCGGCTGCTGTCGACCAGCCCGGACCGGGCAAAGCGGGCGAGTTGCCGGCTGACGACTTCTCGCGCCGAGCCGATCTCGGCGGCGAGCGCTTCGTGCGTCATCTGGATTTCACCTGAAGGGTCCGCCAGCCGCAGCAACGCCTCGGCGAGCCGGGCCTCCAGCCCGGTCAGGGCGAGGCTTTCGACCAGGTGTTCGAAGTCGGCGAAGCGATGCGCGATCGCGCTCGATATGTGTGCGCGAAAGGCGCTGTCCTCTGCCATCAGCCTTTCATAGACCGGCAGGGGAATGATCTCGGCGACGATGTCGGTCTCCGCGATGCCTTCGGCTGTGTAGGTGCGCCCGTCGGCGAGGCAGGCAAAGGTCTGCAGGCAGACATCTCCCGGCTTGACGCGATAGAGCACGATTTCGCGTCCTCCTGGCCCGGTCAGCGACACCTTGATCGTGCCCTCATGCACTGAGACGAAACCGGGACATTCATCCGTGGGCCGGAACAGCACAGTGCCCGCCTGACAGGTCATCGGGCGGGCACCGGCAATGGGGGGAATCGGGCGTGCACTCATGACATCAAACTGCCGTGTGACCGCCCGCGCGCCAAGGGGCGGTCAGCCGCTCTTCATCTGGTCGAAGGGTAGATCCTTGTCGACGCGCACATCCTGGGGCAGGCCCAGCACGCGCTCGGCGATGATGTTCTTCAGGATCTCGTCCGTGCCACCGGCGATGCGAAGGCCCGGCGCCCACATGAAGCTCTGCTGGAAGATCGCATCGGCCGGCATCCGGTCGGGCTCGTTGATGATGCCGTAATGGTCCTGCATCTCGATCGCGGAGTTGCAGATGTCCTGCAAGTGGTTTGCGGTGATGATCTTGCCGATGGAGTTTTCCGGACCCGGCGTCTGGCCCCGTGACAGGGCCGTCTGGGTACGGAACTTGGTCAGCTTGTAGCCCTGCGCCGCGACATACCAGTCCGCCAGCTTTTCGCGGAAGGCCTGGTCCGACAGCGTGCCCGATTGGCGCGCATAGTCCATGATCTCGCCCCAGTCCGGGCCGGGAGAGCCGCCGACGGCAAGCCGCTCATTCATCAGCGTGACGAGCGCCACTTTCCAGCCTGCGCCGACCTCGCCAAGCCGGTCGCTATCCGGGATGCGCACATCCGTGAAGTACACCTCGTTGAACTCGCGCCCGCCGGAGGCCTGATGGATCGGCCGCGCTTCGACGCCTTTCTGCTTCATGTTCACGATGAACATGGTGAGGCCCTTGTGCTTCGGCACTTTCGGATCCGTCCGGACAAGGAGGATGCCGAAGTCCGAATAGTGCGCGCCGGAGGTCCAGACTTTCTGGCCGTTGATCACCCAGTCGTCGCCATCCTTCACGGCGCGGGTCTTGAGGCCTGCGACGTCAGACCCGGCAGAGGGTTCGGAGAACAACTGGCACCAGATTTCCTCGCCCATCAGGGCCTTCTGGACATACCGCTCCTTGTGCGCATCAGAGCCAAAAGCGATGACGGTTGGGATGCACATGCCGAGGCCGATGGCAAAGGGGCCGGTGGGCGCGTCGAATTTCGACTCTTCCTGGCCCCAGATGACGCTTTGCATCGCGGTGCCGCCGCGGCCGCCCCATTCCTTGGGCCAGGTGATTTGGGCGAACTTGTTTTCGGCTTTGATCTTCTGCCAATCCTTTGCCTTCTGCAGCAGGTTCACCCGGTCGCGGCTGGAGGCCATACGACCCGAGCCCTTGGGCTGGAGGTGCTTTTCAAGGAAAGCGCGCGCTTCGGCGCGGAAGGCGGCTTCTTCAGGCGTGTCGTTGAAGTCCATGATGTGTCTTCCTTACCTTATTCCATACCTTTGGCCGTCGAGCTGAGCACAGTCTCGCGGTCTTCATCGGTTAAAAAACTCTGGGCATGCTGTGCAACAAGTGCGGCAAGTTCCGGGCTTTTCATGTAGGTCACCATGACATCGCCTTCTGAGTCCCACTTTATGCCGTCGTCAGGGTTCCTTCCGTCATCGCGCAAGGATTGACGCAGCATCGCTTGCCAGCTGTATCCGCCGCCTTGAAACCCCTGACTCTGCAAGCGTTCAGAGCTCTGATCAATCAGCGGGTCCACTCCTGCAGCAATCTGCACGCTATAGTCGCCGGACTCGGCAACTCGGTTCCAGACAATAACTGGACTGAATGTGGAACGATCAACTCCGAACTCATCATCGAAATTAAACGTCACTTCCATGGGTTCCAATACCTTACCTTGAGGCTCTTGCTTCGAGCAGCCCGATATCATGAGGCTTGCGGCCAGGATGCCAGTACTTGCCTTCAAGCTGCATTCTTCTGTTCAAGGGCTCGCACAAGTTTCTCTTTCCACACCTTCGGTCCGCCGGCCTGCACGGCCAGCAGTTTTGCACGGCGGTAGTAGAGGTGGCAGTCCACTTCCCATGTGAAACCCATGCCGCCATGCGTCTGGATGTTCTCCTTGGAGGCATACCAGAACGCTTCCGATGCCGCGACGCGCGCGGCGGCGGCCGCTTCCGGCATCTCCGGCGCGTCCGTCGACAGGGCCCAGGCTCCATAGAAACAGTTCGAGCGGGCCACCTCGTTCTTCACATACATTTCGGCCAGCTTGTGCTTGATCGCCTGGTTGCCGCCGATCGGGCGGCCGAAGGCGTAACGCTCCAGTGCATACGCCTTCGCCATCTCCAGCGCTTTCGAGGCGCCGCCCAGCTGTTCGAAGGCAAGCAGCACGGCCACCTTGTCCATCAGCGCATCATTCAGTGCCGCGCCATCGCCTGCTTTTCCAAGGCGCGTTGCCGGCGTCTTGGTGAAGGTCAGTTCGGCATGGCCGCGGGTCGGATCGAGCGTGGCTAGCGCGCTGCGTGTCACGCCCGCGCCGGAGAGGTCCACCAGGACGAGGCTTGCGCCCTTGCCTTCCTTGGCGAGGACCACGGCATGGGTGGCGATGCCGCCATCGGTCACCGGAATTTTGGTGCCGCTGATCGTCTTGCCGTCGAATTCGGTGCTGAGATGCGCCGGGTCCGGATGGCCGGGGCCTTCGCTCGCGGCGTAGCAGCCGATGATCTCGCCCGCGACGATGCGGGGCAGGATGTCGTTCTTCTGCTCGTCGGATCCGGCCAGCTTCACCGCTTCGGTCAGGAAGTAGGCCGTCGACGAGAAGGGCACCGGCGCCAGAACGCGGCCCATTTCCTCTGCCAGCACGCACATTTCAAGCATGCCGAGGCCGAGACCGCCCTGTTCCTCGGGGATCGCGGTGCCGAGCCAGCCCATTTCCGCGATCTTCTTCCACAGGCCTTCATGATAGGCCTTGGAGTCATCGTTCAGGATCTCGCGCACGACAGGGATCGCGCTCTCGGCCTCAAGGAATTTCCGCGCCTCGCCGGCAAGGAATTTCTGGTCTTCGGAAAAGTCGAAGTTCATGAGTTTCTGGCCTCCCTCCGCCCGTTGCCCGGGCGCAATTGCATTGTCTGACGGGAAAATAGCGCGCTTTACGTGCGCGGAAAGCCGTGACCACGCGGAAAGGACGAAAGCCCGATCGGTGAAATTTGATCCATGCGTTTCACCGTGCCGCAATCCGCACGTGCCATGATGGTCCATCTTATGGGGAGACACTCAGTATGGCGAAAGCCCTCTTTCACAAGTCGCAGCGCGTCTATGTAAAGCCGGTCGGCACATGGGCCCTGGTCGAGAACGTCGTGCCCCATTGGGTCAAAGACGTCGATGAACCGCTGCGCGTGACCTATGAGTGTGGCCTCGGCCGCCAGTTCCAGGCGCACGAACTGGTCTCCGAACAGGCGATGCAGAATACTGACCGGTCCGATGACGATGACGAAGACCTGCTGATGGAGCATTGGCGGATCAGCCGCCGCAGCCCGTCACGCCGTGCCGAGCTGGGATTGACCCAATCTTCGGTCCAGCAGGGCACCTATCCGGTCGTCCTGACCGACGAGGGCGAGGCAGGCGGCTGGCGCGTTGGTCCGACCGTCTATGACCGTGACCCGCAGCGGATCGAGCACCAGGCCCGCATGATCGTGCACACGCCCGACCTTCTGCGCATCGCGCGCCGGATCGCCGAATTCGCCTCCGAACGTCCGAACGAGTTTCCGAGAGACCTGCGCCCGGTGGCACAGGGCTGCGCGTCCATCCTTCGGTTCGTTTACCAGCTCGACGATGCGCCGGAGGCCGTTGCCGCCGCCGAATAGGCGCCGTCAGCGCTTGCGCAGCGCAAGGGCGAGGCCGGTGCCAAGCGCACCGCCCAGCACATTGGCCAATTCGTCCAGCAGCGACCCCTCCCGCCCGGTGGGCGCCAGCAACTGCGCGACTTCCACACATCCGCCGAACAGCGCCGTCAGCACGAGCGCGCGCAACGCCTTTCCGGGTCCGGCCCAGACCGCCACTGGGAACCCAAGTGCCGCATAGGCGACGAAATGCTTGACCTTGTCGGAACCTTCCACAGGCGGCAGGTCGGCCGATGGCAGCAGCGACAGCGTCGCAATCACAGCCATCAGGAATAGGGCAGCCACACCGGCAACCTGCCGGGCGCGTGGGGAATCCTGGAATAGTGCGATCAATACGGCCTCCGGCGCTTCGCCAGACCCATAGCAAACCATATGTCAGCGCTGAAGCCCCCCTCTCTCGACGTGCGGCACGGCTTGTCCTATCTCAGACCCACCGTTTTCTTTCCCTCCGGAGTTCCCATGCGCACCGAAGCTCCCGTCGCCGTCCATTTGTCCGACTATGCGCCGTTCCCATTCCAGATTGACCAGGTGAACCTTGAGTTCGACCTCGATCCCGACGCGACGCGGGTAAAGGCGACGCTGGCGATCCGCCGCTCCGGCGCTGCGGATGCGGGGCTGACGCTCGATGGCCAGGGCCTGAAACTGATGAAGATCGCAATTGACGGGGCGCCGCTCGATCCGTCCGCCTATACGGTGGAGGAGGAGCGCCTGGTGATCCCGTCAGTGCCGGATGCCTTCACCCTGACCACGGAAGTTGAAATCGCTCCGGCGAAGAACACGGCTCTCTCCGGCCTTTACATGTCCGGCGGCCGCTTCTGTACCCAGTGCGAAGCCGTCGGCTTCCGCCGCATCACCTATTATCCGGACCGTCCGGACGTGATGAGCGCCTTCCATGTCCGCATGTCGGCAGACAAGAAGAAGTATCCGATCCTCCTCTCCAACGGGACGCCCGGTGAAAGCGGAGACGAGAAGGGTGGGCGTCACTTCGCCACCTGGGACGACCCGCACAAGAAGCCGTCCTATCTCTTCGCGCTCTGTGCCGGCGATTACGACGTCTATCGCGACCGCTTCACCACGATGAATGGTGACGAAATCGCGCTCGCCATTCATGTCGACAAGGGCGACGCCGAGCGCGCCGCCTGGGCCATGGACAGCCTCAAGCGCTCGATGAAATGGGATGAGGAAGTTTACGGTCGCGCCTATGACCTTGGCGTGTTCAACATCGTGGCCGTGCGCGACTTCAATTTCGGCGCCATGGAAAACAAAGGCCTCAACGTCTTCAACTCCGCCTATGTGCTGGCGGACGAGGCAACGGCCACCGATGCGGACTTTGAAGCCATCGAAAGCATCGTCGCCCACGAATACTTCCATAACTGGACCGGCAACCGCATCACCTGCCGCGACTGGTTCCAGCTCTGCCTGAAGGAAGGCCTGACGGTCTTCCGCGACCAGAACTTCTCCGCCGACATGCGCTCGCGCCCGGTGCAGCGCATCAAGGACGTGATCCGCCTCCGGGCCCGTCAGTTTGCGGAAGATGCCGGCCCGCTCGCACACTCCGTGCGTCCGGACACCTATGCCTCGATCGACAATCTCTACACCGCGACCGTGTATGAGAAGGGCGCGGAGATCATCGGCATGCTCCGCAGGATGATCGGCGAAGAACAGTATCGCAAGGGTATGGATCTCTATTTCGAGCGTCATGACGGCGAAGCGGTGACGATCGAAGACTTCTATAAGTGCTTTGAAGATGTGACCGGAGAGGATTTCGCTGCCTTCCGCCGCTGGTACGCTCAGGCCGGCACGCCTGAGGTGACGGTCGCCGAAACATGGAATCCCGATACGAACGAAATCGAGATTACCCTGTCGCAGAAAACGGCGCCGACACCGGGACAGCCAGACAAGAAAGCGGTTCCCATTCCGCTGCAAATGGCGCTGGTCGATGGCGAAGGCAATCTCGCGGAATGGATGACGCTGCTCGAAGACGAAGACGTCACCCTGACCATGGAATTGCCAGAAGGCACCGGGCGTCCGCTCGTCTCGGTCAACCGCGATTTCTCCGCGCCCGTCCGCCTGAAGCGCGACCTGACGCGAGATCAGCGCCTTGCGCTGGTCCGTGCAGAGACGGATCCGTTCAACAAGTGGGATGGCGTTCAGTCACTCGTCAAAGAGGAAATCCTCGCCTTGTCCGAGGGCAGCCAGGCCGAACCTGACAGCGCGCTGGTCGATGCGCTCGGCGGGGCGGTGGAGCAGGCCGCCGGCGATCCGGCCTACGCGGCCTTGCTGACGCGCCTTCCGGATGTCGGGGAGCTCTTCCTCGAGCGCCAGCCAGCCGATGCTGTGGCACTCAACGCAGCCCGCCGCAAGCTGCAGACGGCTCTGGCCGCACGGCTTGGCCCCTTCATCGCCGAAACGCTCGGCAAGCCGACGCCAACGCCTTACGATCCGGGTGCGGAACAGGCGGGGGTCCGTGCCCTGCGCACGGCATTGATCGTCCTTCTGGGCGTTGCGAAGGAGCCTTCCGCTCCGGCGATGCTTGAGCGTCTCTATAGTGAGGCGACCAACATGACCGAACAGATCGCCGCGCTCCGCGCCCTCTGTGTTCAGGGGGGCGGGGCCGCAACGGCACCGCTCGCCAAGTTCGAAGTGGAGTGGAAGTCCAATCCGCTCGTCATGGACAAATGGTTCGCCGTCCAGGCATCGACCGGGACAGCGGAGACCGTGGCCAAGCTCGCCGCTCATCCGGCATTCGACCTGCTCAATCCGAACCGTGTCCGCTCTGTCGTCGCCACCTTTGCGATGCAGAATCTGGCAGCTTTTCACGCGCCGGACGGATCGGGCTATCGCGCGGTCGAAACGATCGTCCTGTCGGCGGACAAGGCCAACCCGGCCCTCGGCGCCCGGCTGTTGACCGCATTCGAGCAATGGCGCGTGCTGGAGCCGAAGGCGAAAGCGGCAGCCGAAGCGACGCTGAAGCGTCTCCAGGCGGCGGACCTCTCTCCAAACTCGGCCGATATCGTTGCCCGCGCGCTGGGCTGAGTCCAGGTATCGTTAACGAATCTGTCTGTTTCGTTAACGAACGGGCAAGGATTCCAGCCGAGAACAGAGTGTGCGCGCTTGCGATCCGCCCTGCGCAATCGGGGTAAGCCATTGGCCAAGAAAGACCGATTTTCCCAGCCAGAACAGGCTGTTGGCGATGTGTCAGCGGCCGAATCGGCGCGCCTGAAATGGACGATTGCCGCCGTCATCGCCCTCCTGGCCATCGCGCTCGGTCTCAAGGCCTGGGACGAGCACCAGCGCGCGGATGCGGATCTGCTGAATTCGTTGCAGGCTGAATCTTTCGCGCTGGCCGGCCGGATCGAAGGCCGGGCTGAAATGGTCGAGACAGCCATCAGGCTGGTTGCCGAAGGCAGCGCGTCCGGTTCCTCCGTTGCCGCGAATACGCCAGGCGTCGATGTTGTCGTGTCGCTGAACGACGCGGCCCTCGCGCCTGAGGGCAGCCGCCTCAAATCTGCCGCCGAAGTTGCGGAAGCGCTGTTCACCGCCGAACAGCGGGCCGGCCTCACCGATTTCGGCGACATTGTTCTCGTGTCGAGGGTTGGCAAGCGGACCATGGTCGCACTTGCGCCTGCGGGCACCTGGCTCCCGGCATCGGCGGGCGCCCATCAGGTCTCGCTCATCCATGAGGGCCGCAAGGTGCTCGCCGGTGATCCGAATGTGCGGCCCGCCGGTGGTCTTTCGCCGCCACGCTCCGCGCATTTCGCGCGCGGCTCCGGCCTTGAACGGTCGGCTGCGGCCTGCACCAGGATTTCCGGTGGCGCGCTTGCCGTCTGCACGGCGGTGCGTGCCGACCTCCTGACCATCGACGACCTCATCAGCCTGTCGATCTTCGCGCTTCTGTTGCTGGCGCCGATGCTGGCTATCATCGGCCTCATGAACCGGCTTTTGCGCACGAAGACAGAGACGATTGTCGAGGCCGTGCGCGACGAAACCGCCGACCGTATCATGACGACCGTGATGCGGGGCGCGCGCGCCGGTTACTGGGAATGGACGGACAATATGGACGCCATCTTCCTCAGCGAGGCGACCGGCGAACTGTTCGGACGACGTGACCTCGGCAAGGTGCGCGTGGATGAACTCCTGCCTCTGGTTCACCCGGAACATCATGCCCGTGTGCGCGACGCCTTTCTGAAATCCCGCAGCATCGGCTGGATCCAGGTGAGCTTTGCTACCGCCGAGTCCCCGCATCGCTGGATCGAACTGCGCGGGGCGCAGACCGATACGGATGCGGGCTCGGTGTTCGGCGGCATCGCGCTCGACATTACCGAACGCAGGCAGGCAGAAGACCGCGTGAAAGCGGCCGAGCGGCGCCTGCGCAATGCCATCGAAGGCTTCAACGGCCCGTTCTCCCTGTGGGACAATCGCAAGCGGCTTCTCTACTGGAACCGCGCTTTTGCCACCGATTTCCGCCTCACGGACACCCTGCGTCCGGGCATGTCGCACCAGACCGTGGCCATCGCCCGCGCAGGCGCGATCCGGTCCGAACGTCAGTCCTCGGAAGACTCGCAGACGCTGCTCGTCTGCCTTCAGAACGGCCGCTGGCTGAAGCTGGTCGAACGCCCCACACCGGATGGCGGCCTCATCACGGTTGGCATCGATGTCACCGAGAACGTCCTCAACGAAGAAGAACTGAAGCGCCAGAAGGAACGCATGCGCAAGGCCGTGCTGGACCTTGAGCGCTCAGAAGGCCGTGCGGGCGAACTTGCCCGGAAGTACTCGGAAGAAAAAGCAAAGGCGGAACACGCCGCCAATTCCAAGTCTGCCTTCCTTGCCAATATGAGCCATGAGCTGCGCACGCCGCTCAATGCCATCAACGGCTTCTCGGAAATCCTGGCGCACGAACTCTACGGGCCCCTCGGTGACAATCGCTACAAGGGCTATGCGCAGGACATCCTGACATCTGGCCAGCACCTGCTCGACATGATCAACGACATTCTCGACATGGCGAAGATTGAAGCCGGCAAAATGACGATCAATCCGCAGCCGATCGATCCGGTCGAGCCGGTGGATGCGGCCGTGCGCATGATCCGCAGCAAGGCGGCCGACAAGAATGTCGACCTGGTCCTCGATACCCAGCCGGGCCTGCCGGAGATCGACGCCGACCATCGCGCGATCCGCCAGATGGTTCTGAATCTCATTTCGAACGCCATCAAGTTCACCGACGCCGGCGGCACGATCACGGTCGCGGTGCAGCAGCGCGGCCCGGAAATCCTCGTCTCGGTCACCGATACCGGCATCGGTATCCCGGCCGAAGACCTGCCGCGCCTTGCCAAGCCATTCGAGCAGGTGTCAGGCACGCGCGACCGCAATTACGAAGGCACCGGCCTCGACCTCGCGCTGACCAAATCCTTCGCGGAAATGCACGGTGGCCGGATGATCCTGTCCTCGATCGAGGGCGAGGGCACGACCGTTTCCTTCACGCTGCCGATCGAAGGGCCGGACAGCGTTGCCATCGACCGCGAAGTCGCCTGACCGTCAGGCCGGGCGCTGGTTCCAGCTGACGATCCGGCTCTGTCCTCCGTCCACGATCACTTCGCCCCAGGCCCCGGTTTTCAGCTTGCGGTCAAGATCGGCGGGCTTGTCCTTCACGACGCCCGGCAGGAAACGGGCCACGCCATTGCTGGTCACGACCAGAATGATGGCGTCTTCCGGCATATTGGAGGCCCTCGTGATCAGCCTGCGCCAGCCATCGCGGATGCCTGCAACGTCGACCTTCCAGCCGTCCGGCACTTTCCCGTCTTCATCCCAGGCCCGGATCGCCGCTTCGCCCAGCCGGGCGACGACCTCCTCCTCTGGCTGGTTCTCATCGGGTCCGTAGTCGACTTCTCTCAGGAAGGGCAATTCTTCCAGGTCCGGACTGCCGTTACAGGCGTCTAGGATCGCCTGGGCCGTCTCGCGCGTGCGCTGCAAGGCGGAGCAATAGGCCGCCGTAAACGGCGTTCCGGCAAAATGTGCGGCCAGCGCCGTCGCCTGCGCCTTGCCGGATATCGACAGGGGCAGGTCGGTGCGGCCGCCGACACGGGTGACGGTATCGCCCTTGTCGAACGTATTTCCGTGCCGGCAGACAATGATCCGTGCCATGAGGGTCAGGCGTCCAGCGGGTCGCCGAGCTCGGCCACGAGGCGCTCGGCCAGCGCGACGTCTTCCGCCGTGTCGATGCCGGGTATGGCGATCCGGTCCGGCGTGACCTCCACGCACTGGATGCTCATGCCGTTTTCCAGCAGGCGCAGCTGCTCAAGACCTTCCAGCTGTTCATAGTCGCCCTCCGGCAGGCTCACATACCGGCGCAGCGCATCGAGGCGATAGGCATAGAGCCCGATATGACGGCAGACCGGCGACACTCCGCCCTTTGCCCGCAGCGCAGCTTCCTTGCGCATCGCGGGAATAAGGTTCTTCGAAAACCACAGCGCCCGCCCGTCGCGGTCGTGTACCAGCGTCGTTCCCGAAAACGGGGTTTCCTTCTTGTGCAGGCGGAACTCGTCCAGCGCGGCCCAGCTGAGGCGCACGTATGGCGTGGCGGCGTCCGCACCGGAGTCGCGCGCGGCTTTGGCGACGGCAATCACATGATCGGGCGGCGTGAAGGGCGAGTCGCCCTGAAGGTTGACGACAACATCCGGCGCGGCGCCGAGCGCATCTGCGGCCGCGAGCGCCCGGTCGGTGCCGGACGGCAGGGCCGGGTCGGTCATCACGACCGGAATGCCGAGGTCTCGGCAATGGGTTTCGATCCGCGTGTCGTCCGTTGCGACGACGCTTTCCGCGTTGCCCAGTGCCGTGGCCGCGCGCGCCGCCATCGCTGCCACGCGCGACACCATGCTCCGGCCCGCAATCTCGACAAGCGGCTTGCCCGGCAGGCGCTGGGACGCATAGCGCGCCGGAACGACGATCAGGGTACGCATGATGAAATCCTAGTCGTCCGTCGCGTCGTCGAATTCGCCGTTGCGCATGTCCTGCATCAGGCCGATGACGGGGCCCACCCATTCCAGCGCCTCGTCATTGACGCCTTCCTTCCTCAGGAATTCGGTAAAGGCCGGCACGAATTCGGGGCGCTGGCCGCACTGATCCATCGCCGCCTGCAGTTCGGGCAGGACGATGTCGTTGAAGGAATAGGCGAACCTGCGCAGCTTGTCTGTCTTGCCCATCAGGCTCATCGCCGTGACCGGATTGATGCCGCCATCCTCGCGCGCAAGCCGCTTCAGATCGTTGATCAGCCCGCGATTTTCCCCGGCAAATTTCTTCAGCACCTTGTCGGTCTTGTAGTCGATCCATTCGGCGGTGCAGGGTTCCGGTTCCATTGTGGCGCAGGCCGCCAGCGGAACGAGGCAGACGGCGAGGGCGGCGAGGCGCACTTTCATGACAGGACCACTCCTTGGGTTCGTCCGCACACTAGTGCGCGCGGCCCGGCCTGCAAAGCCTGTGCGTCAGCCATAAAAAATGCCCCGGCGCAGAGCGAGCGCCGGGGCCTTGCAATCCGGTGGGAACCTGTCCCGCCGGCCGCGGAGTCAGTTGTCCGAACCTTCGAGTTCGCTGTCGTCGCCGACCTGGTCGCGGAACGAATCCTTTTCTTCCGGGGTCAGGCTGGAGCTGGTCGTCACGATCGTCATGACTTTCGATGAGCGCAGCGTATCCTTGTCTCCTTTGACGCAGACGATTTTCATGTCTTTCCCGGCTTCCAGGTTGCGCGAGATGATACGGGTTTCGCCGTCAGCGAGATTTGCGTCCTTGCACTCGTCGACCATCTCGTCGAGGGCGTCGGTCTTCAGCTCGATGGTTGTTTCAAAGTCTTCGCCGAAGCGGCTCTCGATGATGGCTTCCAGCCTTGCGGCATGTTCTTCCATCTTGGCTTCGGCTTCCGCGCTCAGCATTTCGATCCGGGGCTCGAGCTCTGCTTCGTGCGCTGCGGCGCGGGCTTCGATACGTTCGCCCCAGGCTTCCATCCGGGCGCCGAATTCCTCACCCCAGGCTTCCATGCGTTCATCGAAGGAGTCGGCCCACTCTTCCCCGCGGGCTTCCCATTCGGCTTCCAGCGCTTCGCGTTCCTCGTCGGACATGTCCGAGTAGAAGTCGAAGGCCATGCGTATGCCGTCGCTGTCGATAACCGGCAGATCCTTGATCTCCAGCATGATCGACTGCAGCTCCGCTTCGTCTTCCGGGGTCAGGGCGAAAGCGACGGCTTCCAGCGACATCTGTGCGGCCAGATCGCCAATCTTCGCGCCCTCTTCGGCCATCAGGGCGGAGAGGTGATCGATCTCGGCCTGTTCGGCGTCGGACAATTCATAGTCGCCGAACGGTTCGCCGAGAATGACGATCTGACGGTCCTTGACCTTCTCGCCATCGATATAGATGCCGCCGTCTTCGACGGTCAGGCCGGTGACCGTGAGGTCTTGTTCCGGTTCGCCGGCATTGGCGGTCACTGAGGAGGTGCAGGCCAGGGCGCCGGCGCCGAGCAGCACGGCGGCGGACGCGCCGATCAGGCGTCTCGAACGGGACGGGGTCGGGTGGGTCATACGGCTCAACCTTTCTTTCAGAGCATGTGTCAGGGGCAGGCCTGCGGCGGCCGGCAGGCGTTCCTGCGAGGCGGACCGGACGGCCTTGATCAGCGTGGCGCCATAGGCGTGCGGCGAGGCCGCGCCCGAGCGAATGACATCGGCATCGCAGGCCGCTTCCTGGTCGGTCCGGAATGCCCGCCGGGCGGCATAGGCAAGCGGATTGAACCAGAGCAGGGCGACGCAGATTTCAGCAATCTGCAGGGCCCAGAGATCGCCCCGGCGGACATGCGCCAGTTCGTGGGCCAGGGCAGCGCGCTGTTGCGTTTCGTCATAATCATTCTCGAACCAGGCCGGCAGCAGCACGACCGGGCGCAACAGGCCCGTCACCAGAGGACCGGACGAGATGAGGCTCGACGCGATCACCGGCAGGCGCTTCAGGCCGACCTGCGCGCCGACCGCGCCGGCAATCATGTTCAGCCGCGGCGAGACCGACACGGCCTCGCGCTTCACCGTCTGCATGAAGCCGTAATGGCGCCACAGGCTGAGGCCGAAGCAGAAGATCGCCCCGCCAGCCCACACGATGAACAAGGCTGGCACAGCCAGTTCGCTCACCATGTCCCAGGACAGCTCAGGGGTGCCGGCCTGTTCTGACACCACCCCGGAAAGGGTTGCCGGAGGCAGCGCCGCAGGGGCTGGCGGAGCCACGACAAAAGCGAGGTTCCCCGCCTCGCCCGCGTGAACTTCAGGACTGAGGGGCAGTGTGTCCTGAGGTGTCGGTGTGTTTGCAGATGGCCAGCGCAGGAACGACATGACCGAAACCGGCACGGTCAGCGGCGGCAGGAACAGCCGCGCCACCGGGATCGCCCACAGGGCATAGGCCACGCCTGCCCCGAAATGCCGCGCCACCGCTTTGCGGCTGACCAGCACCAGGGCCAGCAACAATGAAACGGCGATCAGCGTCTGAAGGACGGAGTTCGCATCGTGGAAAAAGAATCCCCCCGTCATTTCTTCAGCTCCCCCAGCAGGCGTTCGAGTTCTGCAATGTCCTCAGGCGTCAGGCCCCGGCTGTCGGCCAGATGCGCGACCAGCGGCGCGGCGCGTCCGGAGAAGACCCGGTCGACGAACTGGCGCGCGGCCTTCGACTTGTAGGAATCCTCGGTGATCATCGGGAAGTAGAGGTACCGGCGGCCATCTTCCTCAGTGCTGAGGGCGCCCTTTTCAACGAGCCGCGCCAGCAGGGTTTTCACCGTGCGGCTGGTCCAGTGCTTCTCATCGCCGAGCGCTTCATGGACATCCGCGGCCGCGAGGCCGGGCGTCTTCCACAGGACGCTCATCACATCGAGTTCAGCGGCGGAGATCTTCATGATAACACTCCCCTTAAGACTACAGATGTGGTCTAATTCATGACTACAAGCGTGGTCAACCGGATTCTTATCGTTTTTCGTGACAAGTTCGTAAGAGTGGATTTCGCTGCAATGCACGTGACGCGGTGCCTTCTATTCCGGCAGCGCGTCGGGTAGGCTTGGTAAACGAGGCGCGGCCTGCTGCCTCCTGCATAAAGGTAGAGGGTGATGAGACGAGCCATGCTTGGGGCCCTGGCGCTGGCGCTGCTGACGCCGGGATGTGCCGACACCGGCACCAATGCGGAATTTGGCCGCGTTCTGGGAGAGGTTCTCGGCGCCACCACGACTCAGGGCGCGCTCACCAATGCCGAGATCGACGCCGGCCTGCGCGAAGCGCTGACCGTCGGCACGAATCTCGTGGCCGGCCAGCTCGGCCGCACCGATGGCTATTTCGCCGACCCGAAAGTCCACATCCCGCTGCCCAGGACCTACCGCAACATCCAGACGAACCTCTCGAAGATCGGCGCCAGCGGCCCGCTCGATGATCTTGAGCTGCGGATGAACCGCGCGGCGGAGGCCGCGGTGCCGCAAGGCAAGCAACTGATCCTTGGCGCCATCCGCCAGATGACCATCGAGGATGCACTGAACATCCTGAAGGGCGGCGACACGGCAGCGACCGATTTCCTCCGTGCCAAGACGGAGACCCAGCTGCGCACCGCCTTCACGCCTTATGTGAAAGACGCGCTGGCAAAGTCCGGTGCATTCACGTCCATGGAAAGCGTCGCCAGCCAGTATGGCGTCGGCGGCGTCACCTCCAACCTGCAGTCCGATCTGACCACCTATGCGGTCGATCTCGGCCTCGACGGCATTTTTCTTTATGTCGCCGAGGAAGAAAAGAAGATCCGCGAGAATCCGCTCGCCAGGACGACGGACCTGCTCCGCCGGGTGTTCGGGACGCCTGTCTGATGCGCCGTTTTGCCGTGGACATGAAGGCGGGCGGCCAGCTCGCCGGGATCGAATTCGGCGATCCCATCAAACCGTTCGCTGCCGTCTGGCTGCATGCGACCGGCTTCAATGCCATGACGTACCAGTCGATGCTTGCCCCGCTTGGCCTGCGCCAGCGCGTCGCGGCGCTCGACATGCGTGGACATGGCCGGTCCACGATGCCGGCAAAGCCCGGCAAGATGAAAACCTGGAACCGCTACCGCGACGACGTCATCGAGTGGCTGGAGAAAGAGGCTCCGCATGGCGTGGTGCTTGGCGGCCATTCCATGGGCGGCACGGTTGCGCTTCTGGTTGCCGGCAAGCGTCCGGACCTGGTGAAGGGTCTGGTGCTGGCCGATCCGGTGATCCTCTCGCGCACCATGTATTTCTGGAAGCACGTCTTCCCGCCGGCCTCCTGGCTCGTGCACCGCAGCCCGCTGGCGAAAAACGCGCGCAAGCGCCGGGCCGATTTCGGCTCGTTCCGCGAAGCGCTGGAATCCTATAGCGGCCGTGGCGCGTTCCAGTCCTGGCGCGAACCCTTCCTCGCCGACTACCTGCTCGACGGGATCGACCGGGCAGACCACAACTCCGCCGACAGTCCGGACCAGACCTGGCGGCTTCTTTGCGCGCCGAAATGGGAAGCGGCGACCTTCCGCGCCCAGCGCAACACTCCCTGGGCGGCGATGAAGAAAGTGCGCAAGCACAAGATCCCGATCACCATCCTCCGGCCGAACGGATCCTCGGTCATCTCGCCGAAAGTGCGGGCCCAGATCATCCTGCTGAATCAGGGCCTCATCATGAGGGGCGTGCGGGGCGTCTCGCACTTCCTTCCGATGGAAGCGCCCTATGAAGTGCGGGATGTCCTGTCGGCCTATATCGCGCGCCTCGTAGAGCGGTTCACGCTGGAAGAAGACACGCACGTCGCCCGGACGCTGAGCGCACCCCGCAGGCGGGCCTGAGGCGCTCAACACGCCTTTCAGGCGTCCTCAATTCCCGGCCATTCCGAACTGCGCTAAGAAACATCGTTCCTTCGGAGTTTGAGGCCCTATGCTGGCCGGCCTGGTAGCGTTTTTTTCCTCTCAGCCCTTCCAGATCGGTGCCGTGATCGTCCTCACGGCGATCGTGTTCTTCGGTTTTATCCGGGAACGCATCCCGCCGGACATCGTCGCCCTGCTGGCCATGGGCGCGGTGATGGCGCTGCAGATCCTGAACGTCCGCGAGGTGTTTGCCGTCTTCTCGAATCCGGCGCCCATCACCATCGGGGCCATGTTCGTCCTTTCGGCAGCGCTCGAGCGCACGGGCGTCATTGCAGCAGGCGGCACGCTCGTCTCACGGCTCGCGAAAGGCGCGCCGCCCTTCGTCACGGTCCTCTGCATGATGCTGGGCGTGATTGTCCTCTCGGCGTTCGTCAACAACACGCCGGTGGTCGTCATTCTCATTCCGGTGATGGTTCACCTGTCGCACACCCTTGGCATACCGCCCTCCAAACTCCTTATTCCCTTGTCCTTCGCGGCAATCCTCGGCGGCACGACCACTCTGATCGGCACCTCCACCAATATTGTGGTCGACGGTGTGGCGCAGGAGGCGGGGCTTGCGCCATTCGGCATGTTCGAGATTACCGCAGCCGGTGCGATCATGGCACTTGCGGGCGCGCTCTACATGGCGCTCATCGGACCGTTCCTGCTGCCGGTGCGGGAGTCGCTGTCCAGCCTCCTGCCCGATGCCAGTCAGCGCCGGTTCCTGGCCCAGATCCTCATTCCCATGGGCTCGGTCCTGGTCGGCAAGACGCTCGCCGAAACCGGCTTCGGCGCGTCCAAGGGATTTTCCGTCATCGACGTCTTCCGCGACGGCGTATCCCTGCGGGCAAACCTGAAAGACATCATCCTGCAGGCCGGTGACCGCGTCGTGCTGCGCACACCGGTCGCCGAAATGCTGACCCTGCGTGACGAGGGGCATATCGCCGTCGGCGCCTCGGCCGACCGCAAGCCCGCCTTCGAACCGATCCAGACCAGCGAGACGGTCATCATGGAAGGCGTGATCGGTCCCCAGTCGCGGCTCGTCGGCCGCCGCCTCGCCGGTCTTGGCCTTGCGCGCCTCTACAGCGTCTACGTCCTCGCCATCCACCGGCGCGGCGAGAACGTCACCCGCCAGATGGACGATGTGCGCTTTGAAATCGGCGATACAGTTCTGCTCGAAGGCCCGCCGCGCGGCATGCGGGCCATGTTCGATGACGGCATGCTCAACAATCTCACCGGCGCGACCGACCGCGCGTTCCGGCGGGACAAGGCGGTCATCGCGATCGGGGCCATCCTGATCGTCGTGCTGCTGGCGGCACTGGGGATCTTCCCGATTGCGCCACTTGCCCTGACCATGGCGGCGCTTGTCGTCGCGTTGGGCTGCATCGACCATCAGGAGGCCTACCGCGCGATCCGCTGGGATGTCCTCATGCTGATCTTCGGCATGCTGGTCCTCGGCCAGGCGATGGAGGCGACCGGTGCGGCCGGACTGTTCGTGGTCCAGCTATCCCGCCTGACCGAAGGCCTCGGGCCGCTCGCCACGCTCGCCGTCATCTATTTCGTTGCCATGGTCCTGACGGAAATGATCTCCAACACGGCGACGGCCATCCTGCTGACGCCCATCGCCATCGGCATCGCGCAGTCGCTGGGGGTCGATGCCCGGCCTTTCGTTGTCGCCATCATGTTCGCCGCCAGCGCGAGCTTCGCAACGCCCATCGGCTACCAGACCAATACGCTGGTCTACACCGCGGGCGGCTACAGGTTTTCCGACTTCCTGAAGATCGGGGTGCCGCTCAACCTCGTCATGTTCGCCGTGGCGATCTGGGTGATCCCGAAATTCTGGCCGCTGGGCTAGGGCGCCTTACCAGAGCGGGCGCTCGGGCGAGGCAGCGCCGGCCAGCTTCTCCATCAGGCGCTCCAGTTCGGCGCGCTCCGACGCGCTCAGCACATCGGTCAGCAGCTTTTCCTCCGACATCGCCATCGGCACGATCTCCTCGTACACGGACTGGCCGGTGCGGGTCAGGTAGAGCTTCGACCGGCGGCCATCGTCTTCAGATGCCTTGCGTTCGAGGTATCCGAGTTCGATCAGGCCGGCGACCGCGCGGCTCACCGCCACCTTGTCCATCGCCGTGCGCTGGCCGATCTCGGTCGCGCTGATGCCCGGCGTGTCGCCCGTGACGGCCATGGCGCGCCACTGCCAGATCGTCAGGCCAAACTCGCGGTCATAGATCTCCGCGATCCGCCGCGAGATCGTGTTCGACAACACGGACAGCCGGTATGGCAGGAACTCGCGCAGGCGCAGCGGCGGGCGGGAAGGCGTGTCAGGCATGGGCGATCCATTATCACTTGTCATCGGCCGATCAATTAGTTACATATGAAACTAATTTAGTCCACCGCTAACACTGGAGAGAACCCATGGCCGACCTGTTTGACAACCCCGCAGGGCTCGATGGATTTGAATTCATTGAGTTTTCCGCACCGGAAAAGGGCGTTCTGGAGCCGGTCTTCGAAACCATGGGCTTTACCAAGGTCGCGCGCCACCGTTCGAAGGACGTCGAACTCTGGCGCCAGGGCGGCATCAATCTGATCACCAATTACGAGCCGAAATCGGCGGCCTGGTATTTCTCGCGCGAGCATGGCCCGTCTGCCTGCGGCATGGGCTTCCGCGTGCGCGACGCCCGCAAGGCCTACAGGCATCTGCTGGAGCAGGGCGCAGAGCCCGTGCATGTCCAGACCGGCCCGATGGAACTCCACATCCCCGGCATCCGCGGCATCGGCAATTCGATCATCTACCTGATCGACCGCTATGGCGACGATCTCGACATCTATGACATCGACTTCGACTACCTGCCGGGCGTCGACAAGCACCCCGTCGGTGCCGGTTTCACGCTGATCGACCACCTCACTCACAACGTCTATGGCGGCCGCATGAAGTACTGGGCTGACTTCTACGAAAAGCTCTTCAACTTCCAGGAAATCCGCTATTTCGACATCAAGGGCGAATATACCGGCCTCACCTCCAAGGCGCTCACCGCCCCTGACGGCAAGATCCGCATTCCCCTCAACGAAGAAGGCAAGAGCGGCGGCGGCCAGATCGAGGAATTCCTGCGCGAGTTCAACGGCGAGGGCATCCAGCACATCGCCCTCATCTGCGACGACCTTGTCGCCTGCTGGGACAAGCTGAAGGAAAAGGGCGTGCCCTTCATGACGGCGCCGCCCGCCACTTACTACGAGATGCTGGAAGGCCGCTTGCCGGGCCATGGCGAGCCGGTGGACGCACTACAGGCGCGCGGCATCCTGCTCGACGGCACGACCGAAGGCGGCGATCCGCGCCTCTTGCTCCAGATCTTCGCCCAGCCGCAGATCGGCCCGGTCTTCTTCGAATTCATCCAGCGCAAGGGTGACTACAAGGAAGGCTTCGGCGAGGGTAATTTCAAGGCCCTGTTCGAATCCATCGAACGCGACCAGGTTGAGCGCGGTGTCATTGGTGTGAAAGAAGACGCATGAGCGAACCCGAGAAGAAACAATACCCGCCCTACGTCGAGGGCCTGTTCGGCGCCGGGATCGGCACGCTGCTGGGCGTCGCGCTCTGGCAGTTCGGCATGATCTCCGCGCCGGCCATTCCGGGCGTCACGCTCGGCCTCGGCCTGGGCAGCTGGTTCAATGCCTGGCGCCGCCAGCGCAATGCAGACAAACAATAGGGAGGCCACCATGACAGCCCCAGCCCCGCTGAAAGGCGTCCACCACGTCGCCTATCGCTGCAAGGATGCGAAAGAAACGGTCGAGTTCTATCAAAAAGCGCTCGGCATGGATTTCCAGCTCGCCATCGCGGAGGACAATGTGCCCTCCACCGGCGAGCATGATCCGTACATGCACATCTTCCTCGACGCCGGGAATGGCAATGTGCTGGCCTTCTTCGAATTGCCGACCCAGCCGGACATGGACCGCGACCGGAACACACCGCAATGGGTGCAGCATATCGCTTTCCGCGTCGGCTCTCTCGAAGAACTGATGGCGACAAAGGAACACCTGGAAGGCATGGGGCTCGAAGTCCTCGGCCCGACGCATCACGGCATCTTCAAGTCGATCTATTTCTTCGACCCCAACGGCCACCGCATCGAACTCGCCGCCGACATCGGCACGCCGGAACAGTATGCGCAGCTGAAATCCGTCGCCGAACCAATGATCGAGGAATGGACCGCCACGAAGAAGGCCCCCCGCCACGCCGCCTGGCTGCACGAGAAGATCGCGGACGAGAGCTGATTCAATTAGCGGCTCATCCTGAGCGAAGTCGAAGGATGCGCCGCGTGCGACGAACTTCCCCTTGATAATCACCAGACACCGGGCTCATCCTTCGACTTCGCTCAGGATGAGCCTGCACGCAGGAAACGCCCCATGAAACTCGCCACCCTTCGCAACGGCGCCCGCGACGGCCGCCTCGTCGTCGTCTCGAAAGACCTGACCCGCGCCACGGACGCCGCCTCCATCACACCGACGCTGCAGGCCGCGCTCGACAAATGGGATGTCTACGCCCCGCGCCTGCAGTTGCTGGCAGAGCAGGTGGAGCTGGGCAGTGTGCCCACTTTCCGCTTCCACGAGCATGACTGCGAAAGCCCGCTGCCCCGCGCCTATCAGTGGGCGGACGGCTCGGCCTATATCAATCACGTCGAACTCGTCCGGAAAGCGCGCGGCGCCGAAGTGCCGGACAGCTTCTACGATGACCCGTTGATGTACCAGGGCGGCTCAGACGCCTTCCTCGGCCCCCGCGATGCCATCCCGCTGGGCGATGTCGCCTGGGGCTGCGACATGGAAGGGGAAATCGCCGTCATCACGGATGATGTCCCCATGGGCGTCGCCGAGGCCGACGCGAGCGCCCACATCAAGCTCGTCCTGCTGTGCAATGACGTCTCGCTCCGCGGCCTCATCCCGGCCGAACTCGCCAAGGGCTTCGGCTTCTTCCAGTCGAAGCCGCCCTCCGCGTTCACGCCGGTCGCCGTCACGCCGGATGAGCTGGGCGATGCCTGGAAGGACAGCCTCGTCCACCTGCCCCTGCACGTCGATTACAACGGCCAGCCCTTCGGCCGGGCAGAGGCGGCGGTGGATGCGACCTTCAGCCTCGCCCGCCTCGTCGCTCATGCGGCCAAGACCCGTCCCCTCAGCGCCGGCACGATCATCGGCTCCGGCACCGTCTCCAACAAGGGCAGCGATGGCGGCCCCGGAAAACCGGTCAGCGAAGGCGGCCTCGGCTATTCCTGCATCGCCGAGATCCGCATGATCGAAACCATCGCCACCGGCGCGGCCAAGACCCCCTTCATGAAGCCCGGCGACACGGTGCGCATCGAGATGCTGGACAAGGCCGGACATTCGATCTTTGGCGCCATTGAACAAACCGTCGAGCAGGTCTAAACCTCCTGCTGCACCGCAACATGACCCTAGGGGAGGCCCATCCCGCATGGCCGGAAAAGTCTATTCAACTGCCAAGGAAGCCCTCGAAGGCCTGACCTTCGACGGCATGACCGTGATGGCCGGGGGCTTCGGCCTCTGCGGCATCCCGGAGAACCTGATCCTCGCCTTGCGCGACTCGGGCGTCAAAGGCATCACCGCGATTTCCAACAATGCCGGCGTCGACGATTTCGGCCTCGGCCTCCTGCTCCAGACGCGGCAGATCAAAAAGATGGTCTCGTCCTATGTCGGCGAGAACAAGGAGTTCGAGCGCCAGTATCTTTCCGGCGAGCTGGAAGTCGAATTCAACCCGCAGGGCACGCTGGCAGAGCGCTGCCGCGCCGGCGGGGCAGGCATTCCCGGCTTCTACACCAAGACCGGCGTCGGCACGCTGGTCGCCGAAGGCAAGGAACACCGCGAGTTCAACGGCGAGACGTACATTCTCGAAACCGGCCTCGTGTCCGACCTCTCGATCGTGAAGGCCCAGAAGGGCGACACGCAGGGCAATCTCGTCTTCAACAAGACGGCCCGCAACTTCAACCCGCCCATGGCCATGGCCGGCAAGGTCACCGTGGCCGAAGTGGAGGAACTCGTCCCCACCGGCGACATCGACCCCGATGAAATCCACCTGCCGGGCATCTTCGTCCAGCGCATCGTGAAGGGCACCTTCGAGAAGCGCATCGAGCAACGCACAGTACGGAAGCGGGAGCACTACTAATGCCCTGGACACGCGACGACATGGCGGCCCGCGCCGCCAAGGAACTTCACGACGGTTACTATGTGAACCTCGGCATCGGCATCCCGACGCTGGTGGCGAACCACATTCCGGACGACATGGACGTCACCCTCCAGTCGGAGAACGGCATGCTCGGCATGGGCCCGTTCCCCTATGAAGGCGAGGAAGACCCCGACCTCATCAATGCCGGCAAGCAGACCATCACCACGCTGCCGCGTTCCAGCTTCTTCGACAACGCGACCAGCTTCGCGATGATCCGCGGCGGCCATATCGACGTCGCCATCCTCGGCGCCATGGAAGTCGCGGAAAATGGCGACCTCGCCAACTGGATGATCCCCGGCAAGATGGTGAAGGGCATGGGCGGCGCGATGGATCTCGTCGCCGGCGTCAAGCACATCGTCGTCGTCATGGATCACACCAACAAGGCCGGCGAAACGAAAGTGCTGAAGGCCTGCACCCTGCCGCTCACCGGCAAGGGCGTGGTCAAGCGCATCATCACCGATCTCTGCGTGATGGATGTGGTGCCCGGCGGCCTCAAGGTCATCGAACTCGCCCCCGGCGTCTCCATGCAGGACGTGAAGGACAAGACCGAAGCGACGCTCGTCGCCTGATCGCCATGTCACTCTATTCCGGACTCTCGACCCTTCCGCCCGATGCACTGCTCGGCCTGATGGTCGCTTATCGCGAAGACGCGCGGCCCGAGAAATTCGATCTCGGCGTCGGCGTCTACAAGGACGAGGCGGGCAGGACGCCTATCCTCTCGGCCGTGAAAAAGGCCGAAGCGCGCATGCTCGCGGCGCAGGACACCAAGGTCTATGAAGGCCCCCGCGGCAATGTGGAGTTCTGCTCCCATGTCGAGGATTTCGTCTTCGGGGCCGACCATCCCGCCCGCAAGCAGGGCCGCACGCTGTCCTTCACCGCGCCCGGCGGCTGCGGCGCCCTCTTCGCCGGCGTCAGCCTCATGCGCCGCATGGGCACGAAGAAAGTCTGGGTCTCGAACCCGACCTGGCCGAACCATCCGAATGTGGTGAAATCCCTCGGCCTCGCCGTCGCGGAATACGACTATGCCGTGGGCGGACGGCTCTCGCCCACCGGAATCCTCGACGCCCTGATGCGGGCTGAGCCCGGCGACGGCGTCATCATCCAGGGCCCGTGCCACAACCCGACCGGCATCGACATACCCTACCGCTTCTGGACGACGCTCGGCGAACTCGCAAAAGCCAAGGGCCTCGTCGTCATGATCGATGTCGCCTATCATGGCTTCGCCGAAAGCCTCGACAAGGACATGGCTGGCGTGCGCGCCTTCCTCGATGCGGCGGGGGAGGGCATGGTCGCCTATTCCTGCTCCAAGAATTTCGGGCTCTACCGCGAGCGCACCGGCTGCTTCCTCGCCCTCGGCGCGACGCCGGAAGGCATTACAGCGGCGACCACCCATGTCGCCGACATCGGCCGCGCCACCTGGTCCATGCCGCCCGCCCACGGCGCCGGCATCGTCGCCACCATCCTTGGCGACAAGGAATTGCGCGCCGAATGGGAAGCCGAACTCACCTCGATGCGCGAACGGATGATCGCTCTGCGCAAGGCGCTCTCCGACGCGCTTGTCGCCAAGACCGGCTCCAACGAACTCGCCGAGCTTTCCAACCAGAACGGCATGTTCAGCCAGCTGCCGATCTCGCCCGACGGCGCGAAGAAACTCCGCGAAGAGCTCGGCCTCTACATGCCGTCCTCCGGCCGCATCAACATCGCCGGCATCAACGCCAACGACATCCCCCGCATTGCGGAGATACTGGCGACGGCGCTTTAGGGTTCATTCACTTGCATTCGGAAATAGCGGCACTGTAGAGAATGGCGCGTGTCCAGTGGATGCCGGAATGGCTGCGAACCGAGGGCCGACAATCGAATCCCCTTGTCGAGCCAGATCCTTCTATGGTCATGTCCTAGTGTTCAAAGCGCGAGGAACAATATGGCTGATCTAGTTCTATTGACTGTGGGAGGCCAAGACCCCGTGCGCTGCGCGTCGATAGCAGATGCGGAGGACTTAGCGAAGAACGCTACCGAGGAGCCGATAGTATTGACGATAACGCCATGTGGAGGCGGTCCCGTGACAACCCTTCAATACAATCAGTTAATCGCGGATTGGGTTGCGGGAGAATAAGAATAGATGCCGAAGTTGTATTCTTTTGCCGGACCACTGCTTGTCTTGGTGTTGGCCCTTTCCTTCGGCTCAGCGCGTGGAGAGATAGGCTCTCAAGACAACCCAAAATACAACTCGTCAATCAACCCCAAATACAATTCCTCGATCAATCCAAATTACAACTCGTCGATCAATCCAAAATACAACACCTCAATCAACCCGAAATATAACACGTCGATCAATCCGGATTACAGCACTGCGATCAACCCGGATTACAATACGTCGATCAATCCAACCTATAACATTTCGATCAATCCGACCTACAAGCCTTCTCTCTCCCCGGAATACGGAAGTTGGAGTGGCTATTATCTGTTCGATCTTGATGCAGAGCCCATCGGCATCGTGGTTTTCGCAAACAGTGACAATCTGCTGGTCTTCTCTCCATCAATGGAATGGATCGGAAACCTTATCGGCAATAGCGAAGGCGGCTTCAATTGGTTCTCGCTTGAAAACGATTGGATCGCCTTTGCCGCGAAAAATAGCGAAGGAGGCTACAACATTTTCACACAGGACGGCGAGTGGATCGCTTTCATGGATTGAAACCTGAAAATGGCGAGCCGCCGATCCTGCTTCTTGTCTCTGAAGTCGCCTAAATCCCCAGCCCCTTCGGCGCCAGCCGCTCAAGTTCCGCCAGCGCCTCTGGCGCCGCCGGAATCGCCTTGCGCGCGTCGAGGTCCAGCGTGATCGCCACCGCGCGGGTTGTCGCCCAGGGCTTGCCCGTCACCGGGTCCATTACCCAATGGTACAGGCTGTGCGTCTTTCCGATGACGTCGCCAAGGCCGGTATAGACTTCGAACAAATCGCCCGCCTGCGGCCAGGCATGATAACGGATGCGGTACTCCAGCACCGCCGCGCCCATGCGCAGGCCGCCCGCCGTCTCGGCCACTGTCTTGCGCCAGCCATGCAGGAGGTTCGGCACCGAATCCGACACCCGGCCGATGATCCATTGCGGTTCCATCCATCCGTGCACGTTGAGATGCTTGGCCGGCACGGCGCCCATGCCGATGCACGGAACGCCCAGCGAGCGGGGCAGGTCGATGGAGATGTCTGTCAGCGGAATGCCCGGCGCATCCGGGTCGATCGAGCGCGGCGCGGATTCCTCCGGCGGCGTGCCCAGATCGTCGGCCATCGCGGCGCGCACGCGCTTGCCCCAGGCGAAGGGCTCGATGCTCGACGTATCGACATGCGCAATCCGTGTGCGGAAGCAGGCGGCCAGTTCGCCATCGCCATGGCGCAGCTCCTGGTACACCACCGCATCGCGCTCGCCGACTTCGACGAGGCAGCCCTGCATCGTGATCGGCCGCCCTGGCAACACTTCGCGCACGAAGCGGATATGCTGGTCCACCGGAATGATCGTCGACGGCGCATTCTTGGCAAAGGCGTGCGGCATGCCGAGCGCATGGGCGAACACCGCAAGGCCTTCCATCTGCTTCTCGACATAGACGCGCACATTCATGTGCCCCATCTCGTCGCAATCCCACTGGTTGCAGATGCCCCGCCAGACAGTCTTCACGCGGCACAGTCCCGGCAGATGCCGCGCACTTCGACCACGGCGCGGTTCATATGGAAGCCGGCCGCAGCCGTTTCCGTTTTCAGCGCCGCATTCGTGGCCACCGCATGCAGTTCCTCTGCGCCATGGCACTTCTCGCAGATCAGGAACACGGCCGAATGCTTGTGGCTGGTATGGCCGCAGGCGACATAGGCGTTGAGGCTCTCGATCTTGTGGGCAAGGCCCGTCTCCTGCAGGAAGTCGAGCGCCCGGTAGATGGTCGGCGGCTTCGCCGCGCCTTCGCCGTCGAGATTGGCCAGCAGGTCATAGGCCTTGGCCGGCTCCGCACTCTCCAGCAGCAGGCGCAGCACCTTGCGGCGGATCTTCGTCATCCGCTGGCCCTGACGGGCGACGAGGGTCTCTGCCTCGTTCAGGAACGCGTCGATATCCTGCGGGCTGCAGGGCGTGTTGGCATGGGAATGTGAGTGCGCGGTGGCCATGGCCCCAATGTCGGGTGTTTTGTCCACAATGTGAAGGGGCTGCAGCGCCTCAGGCGAGTGCGGCCGCGGGTCTCGAGGGGTGGACGGCCCCGGCAAATCAGCCGAGATTCTTCCAGAGAACGAAACCGGGAAGGGCTAAAGGGATGGAATTGTCGGAGCGCGATGGTCTGGAACTCTGGCGCCGCGCGGTCACCGCGTCGGTCCGTTCCGAGGCGCCGGACCTCACCGCCCGCCAGCAGGCCATCCTGATGACCATTTGCCTCTCGGCCGGTCCGCACACGGTGCGCGGCCTTGCCGAACAGCTGAACATTGCCAAGCCTGCCGTCACCCGCGCGCTCGACACGCTGGAGCGGCTCGACTTCATCCGCCGCGTGCGCGACGAGGCGGACCTGCGCAACATCTTCCTTGAGCGCAAGCCGGAGGGGACGGCCTATCTCCGGGCCTTTGCCGGCCTTATAATGGCCGCAGCCGCCGGCAAGGATGCCGAGGCTGCCGCTGCCAAGCCGTCGCGCAAGGCATCTGCGGCCTGAGGAAACCGCCGCGGGGCCATTCATGCCTGACTTTGACGACAAGCGCCTGACCCCGCCACCCGGACGGGGCACGCCCTGGCAGGTGCTGGCCGCATCGGTCGCCGTCCGCGAAGCGCCCGCCGCCGATGCCCGCCTCGCCTCCGAAGCGCTGCATGGCGAAGCGCTCGACGTCCATGACGCGAAGGACGGCTTCGCCCTCGTCCAGTGCCGCCGCGACCGCTATATCGGCTGGGCCGATGTCAGGGGGATAAGCGAGGGGATAACTGGCCGGACACACCGCGTCGCGACCCTGCGCACCCATGCCTATGCGGCGCCGGACCTCAAATCGCCTCCCATGATGGTGCTGAGCCTCGGCGCCCTGGTGCGCGTCACGGGGCAGGAGGGCGACTGGCGGCACTGCGACGGCGCCGGCTGGGTCAACTCACGGCATCTGGAAGTCAATTATGACCCCTCCGGAAGTCTCGCGCCGGTCATGCCGGATGCCGTATCGGTTGCCCTCAAATTCCTCGGCACGCCCTATCTCTGGGGTGGCCGCACCAGCCTCGGCCTCGACTGCACCGGCCTCACCCAGCAGGCCTTCGAGGCCGCCGGCGTGCTCCTGCCGCGCGACAGCGACATGCAGTTCGCCTGGTGTGGAGCGGCGATTGCAGACTGGCGGGCGCCCGGCGTGCTCCGTCGCGGCGATCTCGTCTTCTGGAAGGGCCATGTCGGCGTGATGACCGATCCGGAAACCCTGCTGCACGCGAACGCCTGGCACATGGCTGTTGCGCAGGAACCATTACAGGATGCAATCACCCGGATCGCAAACTATTACGCCGAGCCCATAGGGGCCCGGCGCATAGATGTCTCGTCTGAGAGAGGGCAGGTTCCGGCCTGGAAGGCCTCGCCCGCCGCGGCCTGACTATTCCTCGACGTCGGTACCTTCCGGCGTCAGGGCGTCCAGCGCGTCTTCCGCAGCATCCGTTGCCGCGTCAGCAGATTCTTGCACCACGTCGGTCACGGCTGCGGCTGCATCCTCGACTGTCGCCGAAGCACCTTCCACGACGCCCTCAGGAGCCGCTTCGCCTTCTGCAGGGGCTTCAGCGCCGTCGGCAGGCGCATCACCGCCAGCCGCCAGCGGTGCCGGGAACGCCGGAGCATTCGGCGAGTTCTGCGCGAGGTAGGCAATCACGTTCATCCGGTCGGCATCCTTGCGCAGGCCGGCGAAGGACATCGACGTGCCGCGGGCGAAGGAAGACGGATTGGTCAGCCAGTGGTCCAGGTCCTCATAGGTCCAGGTGCCGCCTACGGCAGAAAGCGCTGCGGAGTAGCTGAAGCCGGAATGGTGGCCTTTGTCCGCGCCGACCACGCCGTGCAGGTTCGGGCCGGTGCCGTTGGAGCCGCCATCCTCGATCGTGTGGCAGGTGGTGCACTGGCCCTTGAAAGTCCGCTCGCCGCGGGCCGGGTCGGCCGCTGCCAGCAGGGCGCCGAGGTCGAACACTGTTTCCTCAGCCACTTCACCGCCGCCGCTGCCGCCGGCGATTTCGATGCAGTAAGCGAATTTCCCGCACATCTCTTCCGACATCGACGTCGCTTCAGCATGCTCTTCGCCGTGATGGCCTTCGCCGCCCGAGCTGAACACGATGTCCGAAAGCGACTTCAGGCCAAACAGGCCGAGCGCGGTAGCCAGCAAGGCCCCGAGGATCTTGTTGAGACCGAGTTCCCCCATGAGGATGTTCCTTCGAATCTGTCTGGTCATAAGTCTTGGCGCGCGCCTTTTGGCACGCTAACGGAAACGTCGCAATATAAAGCCTGCGCACGGGGGTGGCTTCACCCTTCTGTCGCGGCGATCCGACGCAGTGTTTGTTACAGGAATTCAGGGGTGAGGGCCGGGAAAATGACGGGAAAGATCGCTTATCAGGGCGAGCCGGGGGCCAATTCGCATATCGCCTGCAACCAGGCCTTTCCGGGCATGGAACCGATGTCCTGCCGCACCTTCGAGGATTGCTTCGCTGCCGTCGAACGCGGCGACGCCGATCTTGCCATGATCCCGGTCGAGAACACCATCGCCGGACGGGTGGGGGATATCCACTCCCTCCTTCCGGGGACAAGCCTGCAGATCGTCGGCGAATACTACCTGCCGATCCGGTTCCAGCTGATGGCCCTGCCGGGCAGCAGGCTGGAAGAGGTGACCAGGGCGCGCTCCCACATCATGGGCCTCGGCCAGTGCCGCAACTTCCTGCGCCAGCACGGCATCGAGCCGGTGACGTCTGCCGACACCGCTGGCGCCGCCCGCGAAGTGGCCGAACTGGGTGACCGCACCGTCGCCGCCATCGCCCCGCGCCTGGCCGCTGAGGTCTACGGCCTCGACATCCTCGCCGAGGACATCGAGGACGCCGCGCACAACACGACGCGCTTCATCATCATGGCGCGCGATGGCGCCGAGATCGACGCCGAGCACGGGCCCGCCAAGACGGCCTTCCTGTTCGAAGTGCGCAACATTCCGGCGGCCCTGTTCAAGGCGCTCGGCGGCTTTGCCACCAACGGCGTCAACATGACCAAGCTGGAAAGCTACATGGTCGGCGGCCAGTTCACCGCCACGCAATTCTATGCCGAGATCGAGGGGCATCCTGACGAGCGCCCCGTACAGCTGGCGCTAGAGGAACTCGGATTCTTCACCCAGTCGATGAAGCTGCTCGGCGTTTTTCCCTCTGCGCCTGACCGCGCCGTCTGAGGGATAAGTCCCGCTCAATCCGCCTGATAGAGCGCCGTGCGATCTTTCACGCATGACGGCGAACCGCGACTTTCTCGACGAAGGCTTCCGCGCAGTGGGCGATGGCCTGTTGCGCATCGTCGACCGCGCGAGCCTGCATCTGCAGCCCTTGGCCCTGACAAAGCGGATGAGGCGCCGCTGCATGGCCGGGATGAGACAGCTCACGCTCATTCTGCGCCGTCTTCTGTTCCTGCTCGCGCTGTCCATCGTCCTGCCGCCGGCGAAGCCGCGGCACAGGTCCGGTGCGGCCTGCCCGGACGGTGTCGAAGACGTCACCGCCACGTTCAGGGCGCCGGTGAGGGGGATCGCGCTCGTGCCCGGCCTCTCCGGAGCCTTTCCGGAGCGTCTTCGGAGCCTCACACGTGTCATCGTTTCCGGCCCGGTGCCGGCAGCGCCGGTCCTCGCGCGCTGGGCAGCGCTGCACCGTATCCTTCAGGCGCCTGACGCTCATGCCCGCCGTCTCGCACAGACGCTCCGCCGCTGGCGGCTGCGCGGTGAACCCCGCCCGCTTGTCGCGCCCTTGGCAGGCGCCCACCGGTTCAGCCCGGCACTGGGCCTTGTTGCCGCGGTCCTGCCCGTGCACCTGAAGCGCGCGCTTGAGGCGTGGCCTGACACCGGCTGACCGCACACGGAAATGAGGCGTCAATGACCGGACCGCGACAGCGTCTCCGGCCTCCTGTGCTGCTCACGCTTTCGTCAGTCCGCTTCACAGGCCTTTGCTTTGCCGGTGAGCGGCATTCCGTGCGACGAACAGCGCCAGAGGGAGACGCACCATGCTCAGCAAGATCAGGACTTACTTACCCATCGCCTACAGCCTCATCGCGTCGGCGGTATTTCTCGACAGCCTTCGCTTCAAGTTCACCAACGCCATCGAGACGCAGGTGATCTTCGGCCGCCTCGATGCCTGGGCGTCCAGCTTCGGGGCAGGCGGCCTGTTCGCCCAGACGGGCCTCTTCAGCCAGTATGTCATCGGCACGGCGGAATTCGCGGCGTCGAGCTTGCTCCTGCTCGGCCTGGTGCCGGCGCTTCGCCGCCTGCAGACAGTCGGCGCGCTGATCGCCGTTGCCGTCATGACCGGCGCGGTCAGTTTCCATCTTTTCACGCCGCTCGGCATCGACCCGAACAATGATGGCGGCGGCCTGTTTGCAATGGCGGTGACGGTCTGGCTGACCTCGATCGCCATGCTCGCCGCCCGGCGCAAAACCCTCTTCACCATCCTTGGCGGCATCCGGGACGTCCTCGTGCCGCCATCGAAAACCGCTCTTCGTTCCGAAGCCCCACTGGCCACAGCCTGAGGCTTCGCGCCGGCCGCCGGACTGCCCCAAACCTCACCCCGTCCGGTGGCCGGCCCTACTTTCGCAAAGGATATTCCAGATGAAACTGCGCACGCTTCTTCTCGCCGCATCGATCGCCGCCATGCCGGTCGTAATTGCTGCGCCAGCGGCCAATGCCGAACCGCCGATCTACACCGCCCGCTTTTCGAACCTCGCCGTGCAGGGCTACGATCCGGTTGCCTATTTCACCGACGGTATGCCGGTCAAAGGGAGCGATGCCTTCACGACGGAATACATGGGGGCGACCTTCCAGTTCTCGTCGGCCGCCAATCGCGATGCGTTCGTCGCGGACCCTGCAAAATTTGCCCCGCAATATGGCGGCTACTGCGCCTGGGCGATGGCCGACGGCAATTATGCCAAGGGCGACGCGAAGTTCTGGCGCATCGTCGATGGCAAGCTCTATCTCAACTACAATGCCGGGGTTCAGAAGAAGTGGGTGAAGGACATTCCGGGCTTCATCTCGAAAGCCGACACGGAATGGGCGGAGCGGAACGACTAGGCGCCCTGCATTCGCTGCATGACAGGCAAGAAAAAAGCGGACGAGGTTTCCCTCGTCCGCTTCTCTTGAAGAAAGTCCGGAGACTTATTTCTTCTTGGCAGCAGGCTTCTTAGCAGCCGGCTTCTTTGCAGCAGGCTTTTTGACGGCCGGCTTTGCTGCTTTCGGGGCAGCTTTCTTGGTCGCTGCAGCGGCCTTGACGACCGGCTTCTTCACAGCCGGCTTCTTAGCCGCCGGCTTTGCAGCTGCCTTTGCGGCCGGCTTCGCAGCCGGCTTCTTGGCGACAACTTTTTTTGCTGCCGGCTTTGCAGCCGTTTTCTTCGCAGCAGGTTTCTTTGCGATTGCCATTTCCGATCTCCTGTCAGTGGCAAGATTTTCACTAATGTGATTCGCGCGAAATCAACTCCAGATTTTCGTCTGTAAGACGAGCGGAAACACGTCTTCCGTGTGCGGTCAAACAGATTTTTCCGTCCAGGCCTTCATGATGTGATGCGCGATGGCCATCGGCGGAGGTGCGAAGATGCTCTCATGAGTTCCTTCGAGGATGCTCACCATCTCTTCACGAGTCACCCAGCGTGCCGACTCGAGTTCTTTCGTATCGACGGAAATGTCGAACGACTCCGCTTCGAGAATGAGGCCGACCATGAGCGAAGACGGGAAGGGCCAGGGCTGGCATGCAATGTATTCTGCGCTGGCAGCATCAGATTTTACACCAGCTTCCTCGAACAGTTCACGCGCTGCGGCCTGTTCGATCGTTTCGCCCGGTTCGCAGAAACCTGCGAGGCAGGAATGGAATCCAGGCGGCCACATTTTCTGTCTTCCGATCAGCGCGCGATCGTCTTTGACCGCCAGCATGATCGCAACCGGATCTGTGCGCGGGAAATGTTCGGCACCGCAAGTCGGACACTGGCGCTTCCATCCGGCTTCGACCATCGCACTTTGCGAACCGCATTTTGAGCAGAACCTGTGACTCTCATGCCACAGGAAAATCGAGCGCGCGGTCGACGCGCAGTTCGCATCCATCGGCGGAATCACCGCGGCCGCTGCGCGGAAGTCGCGAAACTCTCCCGCGCCTGCAATGAGAGAAGAGTCGAGATCGAAGCGGTCAGGAAGATTCATCGCGAACACAGGTGCACCCGCAGAGTCTTCGCCAAGGAAAAGACGCGGCGATCCCGCCGACACGCGCGCAGCTTCCGGTCCCATCCAGACGAGCCCGCTGTCGCGGCCGGGCGAGACGAACGGTTCGCCATTGCGCATCATGAGGATGAGCGCGTCGTCGCGCTGGAACGCGCCTTCAAGCCAGGCTTCGTCTGTGCGCCGGTGCGCTGCGCGATCGATAGGCCGCGCCGCGAGCGGCATGTCGTTTGAATTCGTCATCTGCTGTTCCTGATCTGCGCGAAGCCTATTCCTGCGTCGCGTCGATGATCCTGTCGATCACCGCCTTGTCGACTTTCAGCACGCTGCCATGACGCGTGCCTGCTGGGAAACTGATCTCGCCTGTTATGTCGTCCCATGTTTCGAGATCGTCCGATCGCATCGCGCGCATGCGATGCTCCATATAGGCATCGAAATAGACAAGATAGGTGCCATCAACTTTCATGACTGTGGGCCCTTCGACCCAGACGCCCTCAGGCGAGACCGGTGCGCTCGCCTCACCGAATGGACCGTGTGCCGTTTCGGCAATGGCGATGCGGACATTCTTCTCCGGTACGGGGCGCTTCGTCTCATCCTTGATGAACATGATCGCGCGATCCGGTTCCTGCAGGATCGACGCGTCGATGGAGACAAAGCCGCCATCATAGAAAAGGAAGGTGTCCGAATATGTCTCGAAGTCCCGTGTGGTCACGGCATAGATACGATGGTTGAGCGATTTGCCGATCGTCGAGCGGATGTCGCCGCGGTCGGCCGTATCCGGAAACGTGTCCGGGATCGCGGAAGACCAGAAGATCAGGTATTCTTCCGTGTCCTTCATATAGATAATTTCCGGTGCCCAGGTGTTCATCACATCCGGCACATGCCCCATCACCGGCACGTCCTGTTGTCGGGACCAGTGGATGAGATCGGCGGAATGGGCGACGCCAAGATTGTTCTCCCACCAGCCGGTGGTCCACACCATGTGATACATGCCGTCCGGCCCCTTTATGATGCAGGGATCGCGCATCAGCTTTCCGCCAATCTCGGGCAGCATGAAACTCCGGTCGCCCTTCAGCGCAGTCCAGACATATCCGTCCTCGCTCCAGGCGAGATGAAGGCCGTCTTCGCCGTCGCCGCGAAAGGAAGAAAAGAGATAGGCCTCCTCAGTCGAGGCGCAGGCACCAAGGCACAGCATGGCGGCGAAGCTTGCGAGCACAGGTTTCATTTTTTGATTTCCTCCCGTCTTGCTGTTCGCATCATCGGCCTCCACAAGGGCAAAGAAAAGGGAAGGGCTCCAGAATGGCATTATCGTTCCTGTCTCCGCGCGTGCTGATGGTCGGAGTCATTGCCTTCCTTATGAGTGCGTGCATGTCCGCGCCCGAGACAGACGGAACGGATGAGACCCAAGCGGCCGCCGAGGTCGTCCTGTCGCGACAAGGCTATCATCTCGTCGCGGAGTGGACATTGCCCCTGCCGGTCACGCAGTTCACTTTCCAGCCCGATCCGATGTCGGTTCCGGAACGCGCAGCGGAATGGTCTGCCGATGCCGGCATTTATGCCTTCGACGGTTACGCCCTCTCCCGGCGCGACGGCGCGGCATTCGACCATTTCTCGCTGACGATCCTGCCGGCGCAGAAATTCTATGACCGATTTTATGTGCCGGTCGCGCGCATTGGCGAGGAGGGCTGGGTCGTCTATGGCTGGGCCTTCGCTCCGGAAGGGCAGGACGTCCGGATCCGTGTCGACGGCCTGACGGATGACGACATCATCTACGCGCATGGCGACATGCTGGACGCGGATTCCGAGGTGGATCCCTCCGACTCCGAACTCATTTATTTCGGCCCGCCGCAGAACGTGTCGCAGGGCGTCGCCGGTATCGTCGCGGGGAACGACGTTCCGGGCTGGCTGCATGACCGTCTCGATGCGGAGATCAAAAAGGCCGCGATCCGTTTCTCCGAACGCTATGGCGTGCCGCCGAAAGAATCGCCGGTGCTTGTTGTCACCTATTCCCCAGAGGGCGAGGGACGCAGTTGGAAGGGTGGCTCACTCGGCCGGTTCATCACGATGCACTTGCGCGGCCTCGCGCTGGATCCGTCGAGCGATGACATACTCGGCCAGCTGACAAATCTCGCAGCCCATGAAACGGCGCATGTCTGGCTGGGCCAGATGTTCAACGCGACGGAAAACGATGCGCAGAGCTGGCTGCATGAAGGCGCGGCGGAATATGCGGCCAACCGGGTCTGGATGTCTCCGGACCAATTGGTCGCCTCCGCCGATAGGGCGTTGGCTGAATGCCGCTCGCTGCTCGGTGCCGCATCGCTGCGCGACACCGAAAAGGCAAGCCGAGGTCCTGCGCCTTACCAATGCGGGTTGCTGGTCCAGCTGATTGCCGATGCGGCAGCACATAAAGCAGGGACGGGCGACATTTTCGATATCTGGGCGACCGTGTTTGAGGAGTCCGTTCCGGACGAAGAGGGCCGTCCGTCCTTCGACACAGCGCTTTTCCGCTCGGTCGCTGAGCGCTTTGGCGGCGAGGCGTTCGGGTCGCGCCTCGACAGGCTGGAGGAAGGCTTGAGCGAGGGAGGCTGGCGCGAGTTCGCGGCCGGGCTCTCCGAACTCGGCATCGAGACCGAAGTGCTCGGGCCGGACGACACGCCGCCCGACGAGCCACAACTCGCCATCGATGTTCTCGTCGCCACCCTGAAGGACCACTGCACCGGCGGCTACAGCATCTATGGCAACCCGGACCACTACTTCCTCGACATGGGCGACCGCTGCGCGCCCCCACTCAATGGCGGCCCCAGGGTGGCCTTCGTGAATGGCAAAAGCCTCGTCACCGCCCCCCGAGAGGCCTATACGGCCGTCCGCAGGAGCTGTGCGGCGGGTGAGCCGCTCGTGTTTGCCGGGCCGGATGGGGCGGAGCTGGCGCCAATATCCTGCGGCGACCAGCTGAATGCCCTGCAGACCGTCATCAGCCTCCGCAGCCTGCCTGCCTTCGGCCCGGTCTGAGGCCTTTCTGACACTTGGGCATAGCCAAAACGGGTCTCTTCGGGTACCGGGGCGCCAAAAGCCCCCCATTTCCTCCCCGAAAGACGCTTCGTTATGTCCACGCCTATCGAGAAAATGCGCAATATCGCCATCATCGCCCACGTCGACCACGGCAAGACGACGCTGGTGGACGAGCTGCTGAAGCAATCCGGCACCTTCCGTGAGAACGAGAAGACCGCCGAGCGGATGATGGATTCCAACGATCTCGAAAAAGAGCGCGGTATCACCATCCTTGCCAAGACGACCTCGGTGGAATGGAACGGTTACCGCATCAACATCGTCGACACGCCCGGACACGCCGATTTCGGCGGCGAGGTGGAGCGTATCCTCGACATGGTGGACGGCGCCATCGTGCTGGTCGACGCCGCCGAAGGCCCGATGCCGCAGACCAAGTTCGTGGTCTCCAAAGCGCTGAAAGTGGGCCTGAAGCCCATCGTCGCCGTCAACAAGATCGACAAGCCGGAGCGCCGCCCCGACGAAGTGGTCAATGAAGTGTTCGACCTCTTCGCCAATCTCGATGCGACCGACGAGCAGCTCGACTTCCCCATCCTCTACGGCTCGGCCAAGCAGGGCTGGATGTCGAAACAGTACGAGGAGGCGAAGGCCAACATGGACGAGCTGTTCCAGCTCGTCGTCGATCATGTGCCGGTGCCGAAAGTGGAAGAGGGGCCGTTCCGCTTCCTCGCCACCACGATCTCCGCCGACAATTTCCTCGGCCGCATCCTCACCGGACGCATCGCGTCCGGCATCGTGAAGCCGAACCAGTCCATCAAGGTGCTGAACCGTGAAGGCGAACTGGTCGAGCAGGGCCGCGTCTCGAAAGTGCTCGCCTTCCGCGGCCTTGAGCGCGTGCCGGTGGACGAAGCGCAGGCCGGCGACATCGTCTCGCTCGCGGGCATGACCAAGGCGAACGTCGCCGACACATTCTGCGACCCGTCCGTCACCACGCCGATTGCCGCCCAGCCGATCGACCCGCCGACCATCTCGATGACCTTCCGCGTCAACGACTCGCCGCTCGCCGGCACCGAAGGCACGAAGGTCACCTCCCGGATGATCTGGGACCGGCTGCTGAAGGAAGCTGAAGGCAACGTCGCCCTGAAGGTCGACCGCGCCACCGATGCCGAAGCGTTTACCGTCTCCGGCCGCGGCGAACTCCAGCTGGCCGTGCTGATCGAAACCATGCGCCGCGAAGGCTTCGAACTGGGCGTCTCGCGTCCGCAGGTCGTCTACCAGACCAGCGAGAGCGGCGAACGCCTGGAGCCCATCGAGGAAGTCATCATCGACGTCGACGACGAGCATTCCGGCATCGTCGTGCAGAAACTGTCGGAGCGCAAAGCCGACATGGTCGACATGCGCCCCTCCGGCGTCGGCCGCACGCGGATGGTGTTCTATGCGCCGACGCGCGGCCTGATCGGTTATCAGGGCGAGCTTCTGTCCGATACGCGCGGCACCGCCATCATGAACCGCATCTTCCACGAATACGCCCCGCACAAGGGCCGCATCCAGGGCCGCCACACCGGCGTGCTGATCGCGATGGAGCAGGGCGAGGCCGTCGCCTTCGCGCTGTGGAACCTCGAAGACCGCGGCCCGATGATGATCCATCCGGGCGACAAGGTGTATGGCGGCATGATCGTCGGCGAGCACACGCGCGACAACGATCTCGAAGTGAACGTCCTCAAGGGCAAGAAGCTCACCAACATGCGCGCCTCCGGCTCGGACGAGGCCGTGCGCCTCACGCCGCCGCTGCAGATGACGCTGGAAAAGTCGCTCGCCTACATCGCCGACGATGAACTCGTCGAAGTGACGCCGAAGAACATCCGCCTGCGCAAGATCCATCTCGATCCGAACGTGCGCAAGCGCCAGGCCAAGACGAACGTCGACGCCTGATCAGGCTTTGACGGGTTGCTGCGCGGCGAAGGCGTCCGCCTTCGCCAGCACAGCCGTCCACGCCGTCTCCATCGCCGGCGTCCAGTCCGCGCCCGCGGCTTCCTTCGTCACGTCGCGGATGATGTCGAAGAACACCTCGAACATGCCCGCCGGCACATCATAGGTGTCGTGGTTTTCCCGTTCGGCCCGGATCACCGTCTCGGCCAGCCTGCCGGGACCCTCCGCAAGATCCATCAGGCAGTCGAAAGCCTGCGACAGCATCGACCCCCGCACCCCGCCATCCGTATCCATGCTGAACAGGGGCTCCAGGTCAGGATGCGTACGGAAGAGGCGCGCATAAACCTCCTCCGTCGGATCGCCGAGACGATCGGAGAGAAGGGTGAGGCTATCTGTGAGGGGCTCAGTCATGTGTGGCATTCATGTCTTCCAGAGCCGCCTCGGCAAGGGCGAGGTTGTAGGAGGCCATTTCGTGATGAGCAGGTGCCCGTTCCTCCGTCCATACTTCTAGAGCGAGTTTATACCGCGCTGGCCGAGAGTCAACAGAGCAGTCCCGAGATTGTTCTGTGTCATTGCCCAATCTAGGGGCGTACGATTCTGGGTGCGCTCCTTTAGTGCCTCGCGATATGCGCTAATGGCCTGCTGCAAAGCCGCATCATCGCCATGCTTGCCTATAGTTCGTAGAGCTGTACCGAGATTATTTTGAGCCATGGCCCATTTGAGTGGAGCGCGCTCTCGGGTCCATTCTTTGAGAGCTTCCCGATAAGATCGGACAGCTTCCTGTAATGCAGCGTCATCGCCGCGCGCGCCGAGCGTCGACAATGCAACGCCGAGATTGTTATGTGCGCCCGCCCAATCGAGCGGTGTGCGTTCTTGAGACCATTCTTTTAGGGCCTCCTGAAAAGCGGTGACAGCTTCCTGTAATGCGGCGTCATCGCCGCGTTCGCCTAAGGTCCACAATGCAGCGCCGAGATCGTTCTGGGTTGCAGCCCATTCGAGCGGCACACGTTCCCGAGTGCGTTCTTTGAGGGCTTCCCGGTGGGCGGTAATGGCTTCCAACAGTGCTGCATCGTCGCCTCGCGCGCCGAGTATCCGCAATGCAGTGCCGAGATTGTTCTGGGTTGCGGCCCATTGGAGAGGTGCGCGTTCCCGAGTGCGTTCTTTGAGGGCCTCCTGATAGGCGGTGACGGCTTCCAACAGTGCTGCGTCGTTGCCACGCTCGCCGAGCATCTGCAAAACAGTGCCGAGATCGTTTTGGGATTTCGCCCACTGAAGCGGCACACGGTCACGAGTTCCTTCCTTTAGTGCCTCGCGATATGCGCTAATGGCCTGCTGCAAAGCCGCATCATCGCCGTGCTTGCCTATAGTTCGTAGAGCTGTACCGAGATTATTTTGAGCCATGGCCCAATTGAGTGGAGCGCGCTCTCGGGTCCATTCTTTGAGAGCTTCCCGATAAGATCGGACAGCTTCCTGTAATGCAGCGTCATCGCCGCGCGCGCCGAGCGTCTGTAGTGCTGTGCCGAGATTGTTTTGGGTTGCGGCCCATTGGAGGGGCGCACTGTCACGAGTCACCTCTTGCAGAGCTTCTCGATAGGAAGCGACAGCTTCCCACAACGCGTTGTCATCGCCATGTTTGTCGAGGGCCTGGAGCGTGTTGCCGAGGTTGCTTAAGGTGGCGGCCCACTCAATAGGCGAGTGCTCCCGAGTGCGCTCTTTTAGGGCCTCGCGATAAGCTGCCATGGCCTCTTGTAATGCAGTGTCATCGCCACGTTCGCTCATGGCCCAAAGCGCATTGCCGAGACTGTTCTGGGTCGCGGCCCAATCCCGCGGCACTCGTTTGCGTGGCCGTTCCGACAAAACCTCTCGATAGGCCGCAATGGATGCCAAAAGCAGGTCTGGTTCTGCGTCGTACCGGCCTTGCTCATACAAGGCGTTTCCCTGATTGTATTTCAGCCTTGCCCATTCGAGCGGTTCGGAGCGGGGAACATGGTCGGCGGCGCGGCTGTAGAAGGTGGCGGCTTCCACGAACCGGCCTTCGGTAAAGGCGATGTCGCCGCGTTGCTCTGCACTCTCGATGCCGATGCGTGTCAGCCGGTCGCCGGCGGCGAAGGCGATGCGTTCGACCTCTGCCAGCAATTCGTCGGCGCGGGCGAAGTCGGCCAGGTCGAGGGCGGCGCGCGCTTCCTCGCGCAGGGCCATGATCGCCGGCTCGCCATCTGTAGTCGCCGCATATTTCGCTTCCAGCTCCTTCAGCCGCGTGGCGCTTTCGGCCAGCGCCTCCGGCCATTTTTCGAAGGGGATGTCCGTGTAGCCGAAGGACGCAAGAATGGCCTTCGCCTGTGCCGTGTTGAGGCCCGCGTTCTCGCCCGCCGCCACGAGGAAGTCCGGCGCGCAGGAGACGAGACACACATCCTCGCCATAGAGGAGGTTGTTCGTCCACGGCTTCTGGCCGCCTTCGGTGCGCTGGGCGACGCGCCGCTGCGTCCAGGCGAACACCGAGACGATGTTCTGGTAGGGCCGTGTCATCGCATCCGTCAGAACCGGGGCGAAGACGCCCTCGGTTGCCGTGTCGCCGACGCCGGTGGAGTAGGCGATCAGCATGTCGCTCTGCGCCTCGACGATTTCGAGCCCGCGGGCATCCACGCCCGGCGCCCCGGCATCCTTGCGGGCCATGCCCTTCGTGCCCGGCGCAATCGCGGCGAGCGAGCCGTCGTCCCGGCAGGAATCGAAGATGAGGATGACCGACCGCGCGCCCAGCGCGTCGAACGCGTCGCGCAGGCGGGCGATCTGCAAGCCGTCGCGGGCAAGGTCGTCAGCGCTGGCGATCTCCGCATCGGTGCCGAGCAGGTAGCTTTTCCCCGTGCTCCGGTCGCTTGCGCCATGCCCGGTGAAATAGACCAGCGCGACCGTCTCCGACGCCCCGGCGGCGGTCACATCCTGCCGGAACGCGGCGAGGGCGGCGCCCAGTTGCGCGCGGGTTGCGTCGCGCGTGCGGGTGACGGTGAAGCCGGTGCGGGCGAGGGCGTCTGCCACCGCGTCGGCCTCTCCGGCGGCGGAGGCTATGTCGCGCAGATTGCCGGTATAGTCGCTTTCCTCGATCACCAGGGCGAGGCGTTGTTCGGCAACCGCCGCCTGCGCGGTGACCATCGCGGCGAGAAACGCTATCGCAGTCCATCGGCCGTGCATGTGTCGCTCCCGGTCGGTTCCCCTGGTCGCAGCTTAGCGGCAACGCGGCGGACTTGGGAACCCTCCGGTGGAGCGGGGGGCACCTGCACCCGACTCACTCCCGCTCTTGCGTCCGTCGCCCACGCTGCGCATATAGCCCCCGGGAGGCAGGTGGCGGACGGGCCGCTCGCCAACCGGGTCAGGCCGGGAACGGAGCAGCCCCAACGAGTTTCCGCCCGGGTCGCTCGCCTGTCTCCTTCTTCTATCTCCTGAAACGTCAATGTCCCGCCGAACCGCCCTTTACAGTGCGGGCCTCATGCGCGTGCGGGTTCTGCGAAATATCGGACACGGAGACATAGGTGCGTCCCAGTCTGCTTGTCTTCTCCGGCACTGCGTCCGCGCCCAGCCCGGTGGAGAGGGCGCGCCAGACAAGTTCGGAACAGTAGAGACTGTCATCGTCTGCCAGCGAGAAGCCATGGTCGAACGGCCGGCCGACCACGCTTTCAGCATAGTCGATGTAAGCCGCCCGGGCAGGGCCGGAGAGGTCAACCTCGTAGACGCCGAGATCAGTGACGTCAGAGAGGAAGCCGGCGAGGCTGACGCGGCGGACCGCGCCCGCTTCACCCGGCTTTCCGGTATCCGCATGAATCACCTGCAGGGCTCCGTGCTCATCCGCAACGACAATGCCGATATGGCCCCAGCGCTTGTCGCCTTTCGACCAGTCCGCCGCCAGCCGCGTGCCCGCGCCGGTGGTCGCGCCTTTGAACAACAGGTCTCCGGCTTTGAGCGGCCCGGCCGCTTCAGCCGGAAGTTCGGCCATGGCCGGGAGGGCCATGGCAAGAACAAGAGCGAAGAAGGCGCCTATTTGCTGAAGCAAGATGACATCACCGACTGGCCTTCCGTCGACAGGCCGCCATAGATCGCCTGGCTTGCCTGCGCCATGTTCGAGGCCGCCTTGAGCGAGTCCACGATAAGTTTCGCATCGGCCTCGCTCATGAAGGGACCAGTATAGTCATAGTCATAATCGTCCCAGGCCCGGGATGTGATTGCGCCGGCCGCGCAGGCGCAGGTGAAGTAGCCCTGCGTCTCGGTCGTTGATGAGTTCCCATCGAGCGCCGTGCAGAGCGGGGCCGCCTCGGCCTTGTAACGCGTGAGCGCCTCGGGCACGATCGCTGGCGCGGCCTGAGTCTCCTGCGGCGCAGGTGCGCTGGATTGCTGCGGGCGATTGTTGTTGCCTGTCGCTGGCGCTGAGACGGCATTGGTGAGGTCTTCCCCGTCATCCTTGAAATAGCAGCTGGTCGCAAGCGTGAAGCCGTCTTCCGACATTTCGTCGGTCAGCCGGTAGAGCATGTCGTCGACCGTCTGTTCGTTGGTCACTGCATCCGCGATGACGGCTGCATCCGCTTCGCTCATCAGCGGACCGGTCCAGTCTTCGTCGTCTTCGTTCCAGAGGCGGCCGGTGATCTTGTCCGCGAGGCATCCGCATTCCGACTCGGAATAACCTTCGGGATCGAAGTCCGGCGTTGCGAGTGTCCGCTGCCAAAGCGCAGGGCAGGCCGTCCGGGTCTGAACCTGGTAGGCCTGCAGCGTCGAAAGGGACGACTCAGCCGCTGCGGGCAGCGCCACGGACAGAATCAGGGCGCCAATGATCGGGAATTTCATGGAAACAGGCCTTTCAGCATCAGGAGTGAGGCCCTGCGAGGTGCGCGGCAGGGGACACAAGACAGTGTAGCTGGTCCTCCGGGCCAGGGAAGCGGCCGAATTTTATTTTCGCCTGACAGGCGACCTGCTGCCGCATTTTTCCACAGGCAGATTCCCCGGTGGCGCTTGGGTTTTCGGGGATTTGGCAATAAACTGTTAACCAGATTTCCACGGCGATTTTGACGGTTTTCAGACAATCGTCGTTGACCGGCTGTTAACCTTCAGACACTATATCTAGTGTTCGGAACAACGGATGACGCCACATGTTGGCGTTTGGGGCTGAAGTTCCTATATTTTACTGATGATCTGGAGGGGTGCATGTCTGCAACCAACGCCAAAGCTGTGACCGATAATTCGCCGCGTAAGGGAAAGCCGAAGGTTGGTGCCGATACGCAGTTGCGCATCGTCTCTGCGATGGACGTGCAGACCGACCCGTCGCGCGATGCGCTGCTGACCGAGTTCGGCAAGAAAACCCTCGAAGACCGCTATCTCCTGCCGGGCGAGTCCTATCAGGACATGTTTGCCCGCGTGTCGAAGGCGTTTGCCGACGATCAGGCGCATGCCCAGCGTCTTTACGACTACATGTCGAAGCTCTGGTTCATGCCGGCGACGCCCGTGCTTTCCAATGGCGGTGCTGACCGTGGCCTGCCGATCTCCTGCTTCCTGAACCAGGTCGGCGATTCGCTGGACGATATCGTCGGCACCTGGACCGAGAATGTCTGGCTCGCCTCGAACGGCGGCGGCATCGGCACCTATTGGGGCAATGTCCGCTCCATCGGCGAGAAGGTCGGCCAGAACGGGCAGACGTCCGGCATCATCCCCTTCATCCGCGTGATGGATTCGCTGACGCTCGCGATCTCGCAGGGCTCGCTCCGCCGCGGCTCGGCGGCCTGCTATCTCGACATCCACCACCCGGAAATCGAGGAGTTCCTGGAAATCCGTAAGGCCTCCGGCGACTTCAACCGCAAGTCCCTGAACCTGCACCACGGCCTCAACATCACCGACGCCTTCATGGAAGCCGTCCGGAATGACGAGGATTTCGGCCTGATCTCTCCGAAGACCGGGCAGGTGCTGAAGACGGTCAACGCCCGCAAGCTGTGGCAGAAGATCCTGGAGCTGCGCATCCAGACCGGCGAGCCCTACCTGCTGTTCACCGACACCGTGAACAACGCCATGCCGGCGCACCAGCGCAAGCTGGGCCTGAAGGTCACCCAATCGAACCTCTGCTCGGAAATCACCTTGCCGACCGGCGTTGACCATCGCGGCGTCGACCGCACGGCTGTCTGCTGCCTGTCGTCGGTGAATGCCGAGAAATATCTCGAATGGTCGAAAGACGAGATGTTCCTGGAAGACGTCTTCCGCTTCCTCGACAACGTCCTCGAAGACTTCATCGAGCGCGCGCCGGCCGAGATGGAGCGCGCCGTCTATTCCGCCAAGCGCGAGCGTTCGGTCGGACTGGGCGTCATGGGCTTCCACTCCTTCCTGCAGACCATGAACGTCTCCATGGAAAGCGCGATGGCGAAGGTCTGGAACGAAAAGATCTTCAAGCATGTCCGCAAGGGCGCCGATGCCGCTTCGGTGAAGCTGGCGAAAGAGCGTGGCCCCTGTGAGGATGCGCGCGATGCCGGCATGATGGCCCGTTTCAGCCACAAGATGGCTGTGGCCCCGACGGCATCTATCTCGATCATCTGCGGCGGTACGTCAGCGGGCATCGAGCCGATCCCGGCCAACGTCTACACCCACAAGACCCTGTCGGGCTCCTTCACGGTGAAGAACCAGCAGCTGGAAGAGATGCTGGAGCGCAAGGGCGCCAACACGCCCGAAATCTGGACCTCGATCCTTGAACACGAAGGGTCTGTGCAGCATCTCGACGTGCTCGACGAGCATGAAAAGGCCGTCTTCAAGACCGCATTCGAGCTCGACCAGCGCTGGATCGTGGAGCTTGCAGCCGACCGCACGCCGTATATCTGTCAGTCGCAGTCGCTCAACCTCTTCCTGCCGGGCGATATTTCGAAGTGGGATCTGCACATGCTGCACTGGACGGCGTGGGAGAAGGGCCTGAAGTCGCTCTATTACTGCCGCTCCAAGTCGGTCCAGCGCGCGGCTTTCGCCGGATCCGAGAAAGCGGTCGGCGACAAGATGGAAACGCCCAACACCGACTATGACGAGTGCCTTGCCTGCCAGTGAGCCTGCGCCGGCAAGTAGAATAGTTCTATGTTGCGGCGAGAACGGGTGGCCCCGTTCTCGCCGCAAGTGTTTCCGGATCAGCCTCGGGTGAGTGCCCCGAAACCGGGCAATCCGCACGCCGCAGAACATATTTCTGCCAATTTTTTCAACACGTTAACTTTGCAAGGCAGTCGTTCGGCCCGGATTCTGCATCGAATTTCTCAAGAATTTCCGGGTTCTGTAGTTGTTTCTTCAGGGGCCGGATGTCCAAACATGAATTAATAATTTCAGGGTGGAATGACGTTTGGGCCCGTGTGGCCTTCATGCTACATTAAATGAACCATGGCCTACTTCCCGTTAACGGTTATGTCCGGGAGTTCGCCATGAGAGGTGGTTGGCAGATGGTGTTGGTAGCAGCGAGTACGCTTATTACGATGGCCTGCCAGGGGTGTGTCGCCACGCCCCACGAACAGGCTGTGTCCGGCCCGGCTGTGCCGCCGACGGTTGGCATGCTGTTGGCCGCGCCATCGACGTCCGGACATGTGGCTGATGCCCGTGTGGACGAGATTTCCGTACATATTGTGGATGCGGTTCCAACGCGGTTCTCCGGAACGCCGGTCGGGCTGGGCAGCGAAATGGTCGCCCGTGCGTTTGCCGGAACGCCTGCGGATTTCTCCGCCGGCCCGATGATCGCGACAGCGCCGATTGATACGCCGGAGCTGACCTGGTCCGGCACATCAGCGCTGACTGCGGTTGCTGCAGAACGGACGCGTGCCGCTGCGATCCGGCCAGGCGCTTCTCGCGTCGAGAAAGACATCGCGGCGGAGATTGCTTTCTCCGCGCCCCGTGAAAAGACCGGCCTCGATTTTGAAGTCGGGATCGCCCCGCGTATCGCCGTGCGTGAGGACGGCGAAATTCTGACTCAGCGGTACGGCGGTGAAGTCCGGATCGGTCGCGATTTCGACCTGCTTGATTCAGATGGTCAGCCGCAGGGCTGGTACATCTTTGCCGGTGCCGACGGCGAAGCCCTGGTCTGGGACGCTGACCGCAATGGATTCAATCCGCAACTGGGTGACATGGCCCTGACGGATCAGGTTACGGTCGGCGACATGCAGGCCGGCATCTCCATCCAGCGCGGCGGTGGCCAGCTGTCGCTGTCCTATATCCGCCGCGAAGTGAAATACCAGGATCGCAACGGAAGCGTCAGCGAGAATGAAGATTTCGCAGGGGTAAGTTTTACCATGCGCCGATAGGTGCTATCGGCATGGTCCATGAAGGCCCGATTCCCATCTGGGGCCGCGCTTGTCGCGGCCTTTTTCTTTGCTCCCCATGCTTCCGCTCAGGAGGAGGCTGACCTGCAGCCGATACAGGCGCGCAAGCCCGCCGTGATTTCGGTCACGACCGAGAATGATTTTTTCGGCGGCGGCACGGACCGGAATTATTCCAACGGCCTGAGGATCGAGCGCGTGTCGGCCGCCGACGACGTGTTTCCGGCGCTCGACTGGGTGGCAAACCGCTTGCCCTGGCTGGACATGGAGCGCACGGACCTGCGGCAGGGCTTCGGCATTTCCCAGGCGATCTTCACGCCGGAAAACATCCACACGCCGGACCCGGATCCCAAGGACCGGCCTTATGCTGCTTGGCTTTCTCTGTCCGGCACGGCTGTCGCAACGGATGTGGAAAAGGGGATCCAGGACACGTTGCAGATCAATCTCGGAATCGTCGGCCCGTCCGCGGCCGGTGAGTTCGTACAGAACAACTGGCACAAGATCATCGGAGTTGATCAGGCTGAAGGCTGGGACCATCAGCTGAAGGATGAGCCCGGGCTGGAGATCATTGCCCAGCGTCTGCGCATCTATGACGGGCCGGACTTGCCACTCGGGCTCAAGACCGACATTGGCACGCACGTCGGCGTGGCGCTCGGCAATGTGCGGACATATGCGAACATGGGCATGACCGCCCGGATCGGCTGGGACCTCGATTCCGGCTTCGGTCCGCCGCGCATTCGTCCGGCACTGGCCGGGGCCGGAGATTTCATCCCCGGCACCCCGGAAAACCCGTTCGGCGGGTATGCGTTCATTGGCGTCGACGGACGAGCGGTGGCACGCGACATGTTCCTTGACGGCAATCTCTGGCGAGATTCCCCGCGCGTGGAGGACCGCCGCGATTTCACGGGCGACTTGCAGGCCGGCGTCGCTGTGCATTACCGCGATGTGCAGCTCGCCTTCACGTTTGTGCACCGGACCGAACAGTTCAAATACCAGGATGGACCGCAGCGCTTCGGGGCGGTCTCCATCAGTATCGCCCACTGATCGTCCTGCCTTCCGGTGGGTCATGCTTGCCCAGCTGCAGGCGCCAGCGCACAGTGGCGCAAAATATTGCCCGGGAGGAAACTGATGAGACTTGCTGTTCTGGCCGTCGCTACACTGGCCTGCCTTTCGGCGTGCGGCGCGCCTGGCGCGAATGCCCCGCCGGTGGCGACTGCGCCTGAGCCGGGGGTCGCAACCGAAGCGACGAAATCGGCGAACGCCGCACTTGCCGGTCGCCTGCCGCTGGGTGACCAATCCGATTTCGAAGATGCCAACCGCGGCCTGCTCGCCCAGATCAGCGAAGACATCACGGACGACAATGGTAATGTGGTCTGGGCCGTGAAGGCGCATGACTTCATCACCGGCGAGGCGCCTGACACGGTCAACCCGTCGCTGTGGCGTCAGGAATCCCTCAACGCCATCCATGGCCTGTTCGAGGTGACGGATGGTGTTTACCAGGTGCGCGGCTATGACCTTGCAACCATGTCGGTCATCCGCGGGCGGACGGGCTGGATCATTGTCGATCCGCTGCTCAGCAAGGAGACGGCTGCCGCCGCGCTGAAGCTGGTCAACGATACACTGGGCGAGCGCCCGGTTACCGGCGTGATCTACACCCATTCCCATGGCGACCATTTTGGCGGCGTGCGCGGCGTGATTGACGAGGCAGACATCTCTGCGCGCAATGTGCCGGTGCTTGCACCCATTGGCTTCACCGAAGCGGCCATCTCCGAAAACCTGCTCGCCGGGAACTATATGAGCCGCCGGGCCACCCTGATGTTCGGCAACACCCTTCCCATCAATGCGACGGGGCAGGTGGGCGTGGGGCTGGGCGCAGGCTTGTCGCAAGGCACGATCGGCTTCATTCCGCCCACAGAGGAAGTGCCGGGGCGCGGTACGAAACGGGTCGTGGACGGCGTCACATTCGAGTTTGTGGACGCGGCGAACACGGAAGCCCCCGCCGAGTTCATGTTCTACATGCCGGATTTCCGTGTCTTCTGCACGGCTGAAGTCGCGACAGCGACCTTCCACAATGGCCTCACCCTGCGTGGAGCAAAGGTGCGCGATTTCCTGGAGTGGAGCCGCGTGCTCGACTACGCACTGGTCAACTATGGCGACAAATCAGACATTGCCATCGGTTCGCATCATTGGCCGACATTTGGGCAGCAGAATGTGACAGACTTCCTGCAAGGGCAGCGCGATATTTATCGCTACACGCATGACCAGGCGGTGCGCCGCGCCAATCGCGGCGAGACCCAGTTCGAACTTGCCGAGGCAATCGAGGAACCTGCCGTTCAGGGAACGCATTTCGATACGCGCGGCTATTACGGAACCCTCAACCACAATGCAAAAGCGGTCTACCAGCACTATTTCGGCTGGTGGGACGGCGTCCCGGCAACCTACAACGCCTGGTCCATGGAACAGCGTGCGCCGCGGTTCGTCGACCTGGCGGGCGGGGAAGACGCGGCACTTGCGGCAGGTCAAAAAGCGTTCGATGCCGGCGATTATCGCTGGGCAGCGGAAATCTTCAACAACATCGTCTTCGCCAACCCGAAGAACCAGCCGGCGCGTGACTGGCTGGCGGCAACCTATGAACAAATGGGCTTCCAGGCTGAAAGCGGTGCCTGGCGGGACTATTATCTGTCCGGTGCCGCTGAATTGCGCCGCGGCCTTCCGGATGAAGGCAGCATTCGCACAACCAGTCCGGACTTCATCAAGGGCGTGCCGACGGTCGAGTTGTTCAATGCCCTTGCAGTCCGCTACGACCCGTCGAAAATGGCGCGGGATCCGTTTTCGCTGAACTTCGTGTTCCCTGACACGGGCGAGACACTGGCGCTGGATGTCGGTTCCGCCATCACCTTCCCGAGGCCGGGCGTTCCGAGCGGGTCGCCGGCCGCAACCCTCACCATGGACCGGGCGGCCTTCAACCAGCTGATCCTCCGGACGCGGACGTTCCAGGAACTGGCGGCGGCGGGCGAGGCGAAGCTGGAAGGCGACCCCACCGCCCTGCTTGCCTGGTTCGGCGCACTGGAAACGCCGCCATTCTGGTTCAATATCGTGGAGCCCTGAGGCAACCACGTCTGCCTGTTTCGATTGCGGCACCGGCCGAACGCGCCCATATCAAGGCAGCGTCCCGGCGCATGCCGGAATGGGAGAAAGGCTGAATCCCCATGTCGCTGCATCTGCTGACCCCCGAATTTGTCGAGGCGTTCTTCGCTGTCGTTGCGATCGACCTCGTGCTTGCCGGGGACAATGCGGTTGTCATCGGCCTTGCAGCGGCCGGGCTTGAAAAGGCCCAGCGCGGCAAGGCCATTCTCATCGGGATCATGGCGGCCACGGTCCTGCGCATCCTGTTTGCGCTCATTGCGGCGGAACTGCTGCTGATCGTCGGCCTGCTGCTGGCGGGCGGGGTGTTGCTGCTTTGGGTCGCGTGGAAGATGTGGCGGGAGCTACAGGAAGGCGCGGCCCACAACGCAGAAGAGGCGCTGGCGGGAGAGGATCTCAACAGGGATGGGGCTGTCGCCGGACAGGCGCGCGGAAAGACCCTGCGTCAGGCCGTGACCCAGATCATCCTCGCCGACGTCTCGATGTCGCTCGACAATGTGCTGGGCGTTGCCGGCGCTGCACGGGAGCATCCAATCGTCCTCGTCTTCGGGCTTACCCTTTCTGTCCTGCTCATGGGCGTCGCGTCGACCTTCATCGCCCGCATCCTCAACCGTCACCGCTGGATCGCGTTCGCAGGCCTGGCCGTAATCGTTTACATCGCCTTGCACATGATCTGGGAAGGCGGGTTCGAGATTTGCAATGAAGGCTTGCCGCTGCTGGGCATCGACACGCCATCGGCCTGTCGCGGGCACTAGGCCGGAGGCGGTCGCGCGGCCGGAGAATTCCGTCGCCCTGTTCGCGACTGGCGCTTAGTGTAGGGTGCGCTGGTACGGGACACCTGCAGGAGGGGACATGACCACGCCGTCAGAGGCAGTTGCGGCTTCGCGCGTCGTCTTTGGGTCACTGAACGGGTTGCGGTTCTTTCTCGCGATCTGGATTGCCTATTTCCATGTTGGCCACATGTTCGACGAGCACGGCTTCGGCGACCTGCCGCTGTTGCGCATGGGCATCGCGCGGGTCGACATGTTCTTCGTCCTTTCCGGTTTCGTCTTGACCCACGTGTATTGGGCCCGGCGCACAAAGCCCTTCGACTTTCCCGACTTCATGGCCGCCCGTATCGCGCGCATCTATCCGATGTATCTCATCGCGCTCGCGCTGATCGGCACTTATCTCATTCTCGGCATCGCCCTCGGCAAGTCCCCCGAGGCAAGTTATCCGGTCAGTGATCTCATCAAGTGCCTGTTCTTCCTGCAGGCATTCGGCCTGACGGAAACCAATGCCTGGAACTTCCCGGCCTGGGCCGTTGCCGCCGAGATGGGCGGCTATGTCGCGTTCCCGGTATTCATCTTCGCAGCCAACCGAATGCGCCAGCACCCCTGGATACTGCTCGGCATTGCCATCGGCATCGTCGCCGCGGTGCAGGCATTCCTCTGGAACGCATTTCACATGCACATGAACCTCGCCACGACAGACTGGGGCGCCCTGCGCGGCGCATCGGTCATGTTCTGCGGGTCTGCCGCGCGCGTAGCCTATGACGCCTACAAGCCTGGCAAGGCGGGCACTTATGCCGGGCTGGCCGCTGGAATCGGAATCGCCGTAATCACGGCGCTGAACCAGTGGGGCGTGCCGCTTATCGGCTTGGGCGCGGCGCTGATGATGATGTCTCTCGCGCGGCTGGATGCGGATTATGGCGGCACGTTCCTGTCACGTCCGCTGATGCAGACGCTGGGCAACTGGTCTTATGTCATCTTCATCCTGCACGCGCCGGTCTACACGATCCTCGTACACGGCATGTCGCTGGTCGGGATCGACTTCGTTGCCAATGCGTGGACGTCCCTCGGCATGACCGCCATCGTGGTCGCCATTTCGGGGCCGATCTTCAATTTGATTGAGCGCCCGGCGCGGGCCCGCATCCGTCAGGCCTGGGAGAATTTCCGTGGCCACCGGATCGCGAAGGCGGGGCTTTAGTCCAGCTGGCCGCGGAAGAACTCGACGATCATCGGGCCGTATTTGTCGCCCTTTGAGCCGAGCCGGCGATTGAGGCTCTTATGGTTGCGCTTTTTGGCTTCCACGGCCTGCGCCATGTGGCCATGCATCACCAGCGTATCGGCCAGTTCCTTGGCGCGCTTCGGCGATACAGCGCGGTTCACGTAGAGCAGCAGCATCGGCGGAACGGGCTGGCCCTCGAGGATCTGCAGGGTCGGGGAAGCCTCTTCCCAGGTTCCGGGATCCTTGCCGAACACGGGCCGGTAGAAGCGCGGTAGTTCGCCTTTTTTCTCCCCCGTCTTCACGAGATTGTAGGCCGCGCCGTCCAGCGGCACGGTGCCTTTGATCACATCGAGGCCCAGATCGTGGGCCGCGAGGTATTTCGGGTCGATCGACACAAGCGCCACAGTGTGTGCGCCTGCCGAATGCCCCATCAGGAAAATCTCGCCCGGGTCGCCGCCATACTTGCCGATATTGTCGTGCACGAACGCGATGGCAGACGCAGCATCCTCGATTTGCGCCGGGAAGGGGTGATCGGGGGCGAGGCGGTAATTGATGGCGATGAAGATAAAGCCTTCATCATTGAAGAAGCGCGGCTGGTCGATGCCGATGGCGCTCTGTTTGTTGCCGACCACCCATGCGCCGCCATGAACCATGATGACCACCGGGGCCTTCTTCGCGCCATCGGGCGCATAGATGTCCATGGTGAAATTGCCGTCGCCAATGCCGGAATGGTGGTCATACACGACATCGCGCCACACCTTGGCCGAGGCCTGCCCCGGCAGGGCAAGCCAGCTAAGCAGGAGGGCAAGGACGAATCCGGCAAACCGCATAAAGCAATCTTTCCATACTGTTGGCGGGGATGAAACGCGTCGCACGCACTAATCCGTCGCCCATGGCAGCATTGCGGCAGCGAGGTGGCGTTGTCACCCCGAACTGGTGCTTTCTGTTGCGGATGTGTAGATTCCTCTGATCTGCGGGGTGACACCGATGACAACGAAATCCCAGACCATGCCGCCCGCCTCACCGGGATTTTCCGACCTGTTCACGCCGAAGCTGATCACGGTTTTGCGCGAAGGGTATGGGCCGAAGCAGTTACGGGCCGACGCGATCAGCGGGCTCACTGTCGCTATCGTCGCCCTGCCTTTGTCAATTGCGATTGCCGTCGCGTCCGGGGCAAGCCCGGCCCAGGGCCTGGTGACGGCGATCATTGGCGGGTTCCTCGTTTCTGCGCTGGGCGGCAGCCGCTTTCAGATCGGCGGTCCGGCAGGCGCCTTTATCGTGCTGGTCAATACCACGGCCGCGCAGTTCGGCATGGACGGGCTCATCCTTGCGGTCTTCCTGTCCGGGCTCATGCTGGCGCTGGCTGGGTGGCTGCGCCTTGGAACCTTCGTGAAGTTCGTGCCTTATCCGGTGACGGTTGGCTTCACGGCAGGGATCGCCGTCATCATCTTTTCGAGCCAGGTCAAGGATCTGTTCGGTCTCACGCTGACCGGGGCGGAGCCGGGGCCTTTCCTTGAAAAGCTGCCTGTTCTTGCTGCGGCTGCGCCGAGTGCAGACTGGCAGGCCTTCGCGGTCGCCGCTGGCACGATGGCATTGATCTTCACCCTGAAGCGCTACCGGCCGGGCTGGCCCGGAATCCTGCTCGCGGTTTCGCTTGCAGCGGCCGTAACAATACTCGCCCGGTTTGACATTGCGACCATCGGATCGCGCTTCGGGGCCATGCCGGCCGGTCTTCCCATGCCGCACCTGCCGGCATTTTCGGCCGACAAGGTTCTTGCTGTCCTGCCGGCCGCAATCGCCTTCACTCTGCTTGGTGCGATCGAGTCGCTGCTGTCCGCCGTCGTGGCGGACGGCATGACCGGGCGGAGGCACCGGTCGAACTGCGAACTCGTTGCTCAGGGCGCCGCAAACATCGGGTCGGCCCTGTTCGGCGGCATCTGCGTCACGGGCACGATTGCGCGCACGGCGACCAATGTGCGGGCAGGGGCGCATGGGCCTGTCTCGGGCATGTTGCACAGCGTGTTCCTTCTCATCCTGATGATGATCGCCGCGCCCCTGATTGCCTTCATTCCCATGGCGGCGCTCGCTGGCGTCCTGGCGGTCGTTGCCTGGAACATGTTTGAAAAGCACGCTTTCTGGCGCCTCCTGCGATCCTCGCGGGGCGATGCGGCGGTGCTCCTTGCAACATTTGGCCTGACGGTGTTCCGCGACCTGACGGAAGCGATCATCGTTGGCTTCGCCCTCGGTTCAGCCCTATTTATCCACCGCATGTCCGAGGCGGCCAGCGTCGAACTTGGTGCGCCTCTGGTCCAGCCCGACGAGGCGGACGATGTTGCGCCGCGCAAGGCCTATGACGAGGCTGCGGACGTACAGCGAGACGTCGTCGTCTATCGGATTTCCGGGGCGTTCTTCTTCGGGGCTGCCGCGGCGATCGGATCGGTACTCGACCGGATCGGGGATTCGCACCGTGCACTGATTATCGACTTTTCCGCGGTTCCCTTCATCGATTCGACGGCCGCGCATACGATTGAAGGCCTGGTCGACTCGGCCGCCCGGCGCAAGGTCGCCGTCTGGCTGACAGGCCTGAATCCCGCGACGGAGGCGGCGCTTGCGGCACAAGGCGTCTGCCCGCCTCATGTCAGGATCGAATCCGACATCGCGACGGCCAGCAGGAAAGTGCGTGCCGCCCTCGATGGCACCACCTGAGCGCCCGCATTCGGTCTGTCTGTAGAGTAAATTCTGAATTTTTTCAAAGAGGTGGTGTCAGATTTGGCCCGCTTCGCCCGGTTATCCCGCAGTTTTTGCAAGGCAGGCCTGCCTGGCTGCAGGACTCGGGGAATCCTCTGCGGGCGGCGGCTGCTTCGTCCGGTTTGCACCCATCCACGCCTGTAATAATTACAGGGAATCAAGGCCTGCGTTGGGAAACCGGGCAAGACTGCTTGCGAACCGGGCGTCACTGCGGTCTCCGGTTCGGCGGACGTTTTGCCACGCAAAATTTCACTTGCATTGCTGCGAGTGCGAGAAGATTGTTGCAGTGCAGCAAGTGGCCGCCTCGGGGCAGGCCAGCATGCGGCCGGCGGCAGTCCGGTTGCGTGCGCTCCGGTAGCGCTTTCGGGTGCGAGGCCACGGGCTGAGGGAGGAGTTTCCGGCGCCCCGAATGGGGTGCCCTAACTCTGAAGGACTGAACCCATGATGAAATCCCTGTTGATTGGCGCGGCGCTGTCCGCCGGTCTCCCGCTTGTGGCCGCGGCCGAGACCCTCACCCCCATTTCGGTGACAGTTGCGTATGACAAGGAGCTGCTGGCCAGCAACTCCGGCGCAGAAGTCGTGCTCGACTCGATGCGTAAACAGGCAAGGGATGCCTGCACCACGCCCCGCAGCCTCGGCCGCAGCCCGATGGTCGACAAAGCCTGCGTCAACGATGTGATGGCCAAAGCAGCCACGAAGATCCTGCGCAAGCAGGAAGATGAGGGCCTTGAGACGGCTCCGGCGTTCGCGCAGGCCGCGCGGCTCCAGACGGCCGACTTGGGACAACGCTAGACCATTTCCTCCCGGAATAGCGTTGGAGGGGCTGCCGGCGGCCACCGGCAGCCCCTCACTTCCCCATCATGAAAAAAGCCCGGGACAAAGGCCGGGCTTTTTCTTTTGGTATGGGGCGTTTGCCTACTTCCAGCGGCCCGGATGACGATACCAGCCTTTGTCCGTCCGCACCCACTGGTCCGGTACCCACCGGGCGCCGGCACGGGGCGGGTTGGGATGCCACCGGCCATCAACCCAGATGAAGTCCGCGCCATTCCAGTCCCAATACCCTCCGATCCAGACCGACAGCGATGTCGGACGGGGCGGAATGATGACCGTGCGCGGCGGCGGCGGCGTTTGCGAGATGTACACAACGCCGGACGGGGGCGGGCCATAATGCCTGTAGGGCCCGTATCCGGCACAGGCGGTCAATGCGGCAAGCCCCAGCGCGACTGATCCGTATACCCATCTTTTCCCGAGTTTCATGGCTTGATCCCCTGTTACATGCCGCGGTTGTACTGGTTCAGTTCCTGCCAGGTCAGGCGGCCGTCATCATTTGTGTCTGCTTCCAGCCAGGCATGCTCGCCGAATTTCATGAACTCGTTGCGCGTGACGATGCCATCGCCATCGCCGTCCATGATACGGAACCGCTCTGTCTTCCGCAGGTTTGCCTGCTCACGCATGATGGCTTGCTGCTCCGGCGCTTTTGCCGCGTAAGGGCCAGGGCCGAACCGGGCTGCATGGTATTCCTGCAGTGTCAGGCCGTTTCCATCGGCATCCATCTGTCCGAACAGGTCATCATGCCAGCCTTCATATTCGGACCGGTTGATCATGCCGTCGGAATCCTTGTCATGGATGCGAAGGCGATCCTGCGTGCCGAGATAAAGCCGGTCGCGGTCCGGATCTCGGATGCGGTCGCGGTCATAGGTGCGCAGGCGATCCCGGTCTTTGTCGTAATCGCCGGTCTAGTCGCGCAGGCGGTCTCGATCCATGTCTCCCGTCATGGACCCGTAGCTGCTGCCAGCGCCACCACCGCCGCCCGCTCCGCCGCCACCACCGCCGCCTTGCGCCAGCGCAGGGAGTCCGGACATGGCGATTGCGCCAGCCAGGATTGCCGTCATTCCCAGGTGTCTCAGTTTCAGCATCTTCATTTTGATCTCCATTGCTGATGCTGCGCGCGACGCGTTCAGGGCGAGGCGCGCTTGGCCACCCCTCTAAAGACGAGGAAACAGTGTGAGCCTGACGGCTTCCTGACATTCAGCAGACCTCGGTAATCTTACCGAGCGGCGCATCGCCTCATTGAACTGGCGTGTCTGAAGAGCGCGAAAAAGCGTGAACTGTTGCGCCTGTTCCAGTCTGCACGGTTTCGCAGTCTCTTGCGTCTGTCGTCCATGTCGCGTCTGTCATGAAGGCAGAAACCTTCATTCTGAGGCCGCCGGTCGTGAGAACGGTTTTCAGGTGCTCCACCGCATGGGCGAAGCTGAACGCACGCGTTTCGAAATGGAATCCGATGTCCGCGCAATCGGCGGTCAGTGTGCAGGCCGGATCGTAAGTCCAGGACAGCCGGCACTCTGTCTCCACCCCCTTCACAAGGAGCAGAACCGTCTCATAGACATGATCTGCAAACGGACCAATAGCGTCACCTGGATGCGGGCCGGGCGGCGTGCGCGATACGGGCAGGAAGCGCCGCCAGCCCCATTTCGGGCCCTTGGGTATTGTTTTGTCGGGCAGGTTTTTTTCAGCGGGAGCGGGCGGCTGGCCGGAGCCATCGGGTTCCTGCTGGGACAGCCAGTAAACATCCTGCCTTGCGATTGCGCTTTCGAGATGGGGCAGGGCGTCTTCCGGTGGACGCCCTTCGAAACCCTGTTCCGCAACCTGTTCCCGTAGGTCAGAAAACAGGGCCTGCCGGCTCTTCGGATCGGCGGCGTCGATATCCGTAAGGCGACGGATGACCCAGCCGAGTATGTCGCTTCGCGCGCTCATGCCGGCCGGGTCGCTCGTCCGTTTCCGGTTTACTCAGCCGGAACCGAGTCTTTCTTCGTGGTCGCGCGCTGGTCGAATTTCGACCAGACGCCATCGTCGCCGTGCCAGTCGCCCTTGGTGGCGCCCTTGGAATATTCCGTGGCGCGCTGTTCGAAGAAGTTGGCGTGCTCGACCCCGTTCAGGATTTCGGTCAGCCACGGGATCGGGTGCTTGGTCACGCCGAAGATCGGCTCCAGCTTCAGCTGGCCGAGGCGCCAGTCGGCGATGTAGCGGATATACTGTTTGATGTCGTCCGCCGTCATGCCTTCGACCGGGCCCATTTCGAAGGCCAGTTCGATGAACTTGTCTTCGAGGTTCACCACGGTGCGGCAGCATTCGCGGATCTGCTCGCGCAGTTCGTCCGTCATGCAATTGGTTTCGGCGCAGAAGGTGTGGAACAGCTTCGACATGCTCTTCGCAGTGCAGCGACTGTCGCGCACCGACCAGCTGACGATCTGGCCCATGCCCTTCATCTTGTTGAAGCGCGGGAAGTTCATCAGCATGGCGAAGGAGGCGAACAGCTGCAGGCCTTCCGTGAACGCGCCGAACACGGCCATGGAGACGGCGATGTCTTCATTCGTCTGAAACGAACTGGCCGAGATATCATGCTTCGCCGCCATCTCCTTGTATTCCATGAAGGCGGAGAATTCGCTGTCCGGCATGCCGATGGTTTCCAGCAGGGCGTAGGCCGCGATGTGGATCGTCTCCATATTGGAGAAGGACGACAGCATCATGGACACTTCCACCGGCTTAAACAGCGGCATGTAGTGTTCCATGTAGTTGGCGCCGACCTCGACGTCCGACTGGGTGAAGAAGCGGAAGATCTGCGTCAGCAGGTTCCGCTCTTCATCGGAGAGCTTAACCGCCCAGTCCTTGCAGTCCTCACCCAGCGGAACCTCTTCCGGCATCCAGTGGACCTGCTGCTGCTTCTTCCAGAAGTCATACGCCCACGGGTAGCGGAACGGCTTGTAGGCTAGGCTCGGGGTGAGCAGTCCGGGCTTGTCAGTGTGTCCGCCAGCCATGGTGGCCTCCTTGCAAATCGAGTCGTCTTTTCGGGATAATCAACACCACATATAGTGCTTAAGAAGCGTTAATGACGCAAGATGAAGGATCACTTCTGCGTCATCTGTCCACAGGTATGCGCACAGGAAAGGCAACTGGACCCCGGCGCCTGCCTGTGGAAAGTTCATGCATGTGTACATACAGCAGCCTGGCGGGGGAATGCGAAGGTGGATTTCGGGAGTTCGCTGTTCGATCCGACAACCTGGGCCGGGGCGCTCTTCACGACGGCCACCTGCGCGGTCATTGTCGGCATCCTAGCCTGGGCGATCACGCCCTTGCGCAATTGGATGGTGCGCCAGCTCGTCTCGTTCGCTGCGTGGCTGCAGGGGCTCGCCAACCGGGTCCTGGGCAGCGAGGTTCTCTGTGTTTTCGCAGACCGCCGCAGCATGGACGCCCACCTCAAGCGCGATTTCGAAAGGACGCGCAACGTATTCCTCCTGACGGGACGGGGGATACAGCTGCAGGCTGAACCGCCATTTGCCTATCTGCTAAATGAACGCAATCCGGCGGCACACAATGTCACGGTCCGGATCCTGCTCCCGTGTCCCGATGCGTCGCCGGATGTGATCGACTGGACGGCAGTGAACGAGTCCTATCTCAGGAAGATCGATATTGCCTATGGAGAGGGCACCCTCTCTGCGCAACTGGCAGCGGCAATCAAGGTTCTGAAATCCTACCAGAAAGATGGCCGTATTGAAGACGTCCGCCTGTTCAACATGCCCCATTTTGCCCGCATCATCATCACGGACTCGGGTGTCTACGTGAATCCCTACAATGAAGAGCGGCTTTCGATGCGCAACCGGATCGTCAAGTTCCGGCCGGATAGCGATACCGGCCGTTTATGGCGGCGCCTGTTTGATCTGCTCTGGACCCACCCGCACACTTAGCCGGCGCTTCAGACAGCCTTCGCGTGTCGCGCCTCGACCGGCTTGAAGCGGCCGTCGAAGCACTGGGCAACGGTGCGGAGCAACAGGCGCGCTTCCTTCGGCACGGTCACGACATGGCCAGTGATCTGGCACAGGCCGGCCGCCTGAAGGAAGCGCGCCGTCTCGAGGGCGTCGGAAAGTGCGCCGGGATGAGCCCCCATCTCACGGCACACTTCGTCGACGTCCACCCAAAGCTGGCACATCAGTTTCTCGATCGCGCGGGCGCGCAACCGGTCGTCATCGGTCAGGACCACGCCGCGTTCGGAGGGCAGACGGCCATCCTCAATGGCGGCGCGCCAGGCGTTGCGGTCCTTGAAATTCTGGACGTACCCCTCTCGGAACTGGGAGATCGAGGTTGAGCCAATCCCCACCAGCGTCTGGCAGGGGTCGTCGGTATAGCCCTGGAAATTCCGGCGCAGCTTGCCATGGCGCTCGGCGCGGCTCAGCGGGTCTCCGGCTTCTGCGAAATGGTCGAGCCCGATGGCATGGAAACCATTGCGGACCAGCGCTTCGGCGCCGGCTTCGGCCTGTTCGAACCGGGCTTCGAGGCCGGGCAGCGCGGCCTCGTCAATCGCGGCCTGATGCTTGGCGAACCAGGGCACATGTGCATAGCCGAACAGCGATACCCGTGAAGCCGCCATTTCCGCCGCGAACTCCGCCGCTTCGACGACATCGTCGATCGTCTGGTGGGGCAGGCCGTACATCAGGTCCATATTGACCGCGTGGATGCCGCTCGCGCGCAGGCGCTCGATCCCGTCCACGAGCAATTCACGCGGCTGAATCCGGCCGACTGCCTCCTGCACCTTCGGCGCAAGCGTCTGGACGCCGAAGCTGACGCGGCTGACGCCGGCGGCGGCCATGGCCTCCACGAATTTCGGCGTCATGGTCCGCGGGTCGACCTCGACGGCGATTTCGGCATTCTGCCGCTTCCCGAAAGCCGCGCACGCATGGTCGGCAAGGCCCTTGAAGTCTTCGGGTGAGAGCGCGTTCGGCGAGCCGCCGCCGAAATGCAGATGAGCGATGCCGCCATGGTCTGGTCCGAGCGCGCCGGCCCACAGGTCGATCTCCTTGTGCAGCGTCTCAAGATAATTGCCGATCCGGGCATACCCATTCGGAACGCTGGTCGCACAGCCGCAATAAAAGCAGAGCTTCTCGCAGAACGGCACATGGATGTAGACCGACAGATGCTCGCCCGGCGCGACGGCCCGCGCCCATTTGCGGGCCTCCGGTTCTGCCACAGCCGGCCCGAAATCTGCGGCGGTGGGGTAGCTCGTATAGCGCGGAACCTGCCGCGTCGCGAATGTGGTCCAACCCTGTTTCATGACAGGGTCTCTAGCAGACGGCTTCTTCGGCCGGATTAGGGGATTCCCCCTACAGCCGGGCGCTCGACGTGAGGCAGAACGGCGCATAGGCTGGCGCCAAAGAGGAGACCTCCAATGCTGAAACCTGCCCTTGCCGCGATTGCCGCATTTACCCTCGCCATGCCTGCCCTTGCTGGCATGGATGCCTTTGGCCCCGGTACCGTCGTACCGTCTTACGGCAAGTTCGTGTCCGTGCCGGGCGCTGAGCTGCCGGCGGATGCCTCCTTCAGGGTGGCGTTCGATGTCTCCGACGCTGGGCCTGAGGACGGCGTCAATCGCTACCTCGAAAGTGCTGCCCGGCTGCTCAACATGCAGGCTGCTGCCGGCGTTCCGGTCGAAAACATGTCGGTTGCCATCGTGGTTCACGGCCCGGCCGCCGCGGACCTTCTGACAGAAGAAGCGCGCGGCACGCCGAATCCGAATGCTGGCCTCATCTCCGAACTGGCCGCTGCCGGCGTCAGCATCCAGCTCTGCGGGCAGACGGCTGCGGCAAAGGATATCGAAGCGGACGACCTGCTGCCCGGTGTCACCATGGCCCTCTCCGCCATGACGGCCCATGCGCTGCTCCAGCAGCAGGGCTACACGCTCAATCCGTTCTAGCCGAGTGCTTCGGCGAGCAGCCAGATGCCTTCCCGCTCCGCCTGCCTTCGCTCCACCAGCAGGCGGGCGACCTGGTGGTCGTCGTCGAAGACATTGCCGGTCAGCGAATCAAGCAGGGCCTTGGCGAGATTGTCGAGGTCCATCCAGGGCGGGTCGCCGGTATATTCCATCATGATGTGCACGGAATATTCGCCATAGCCGGGGCGCAGGGGCGGAAAGTCTTTGCGGAAGAATTCCTTGAGCAGGGTCTTGTAATACTTGGTCTGCGTGGTGAGGCCCGTGCAGCGCACTTCCAGCGCACCCTCCTCGGTGATGCGCGCCTGGACTTTTCCTGAGCGGACCCAGCCCTCGTTCACAGGCGCTACATGCCCCGGTTGCGGAGGCGCGCCTCGACGGCTTCCTTGGAATCCTTCAGGCCCAATCCGGTGGCTTCCCGCAGCAGCTTGATCGCCCTGATCTTCTTTCGGGCGTCCAGTTCCGCGTCGATCTCCATCCATTTCGACAGGGTGACCTTCTTCAGCGCCGCCTTGACCTCTTCGGGCGAGGGCGGTGTCGGCGAAAGACTGTTGCCGCCGCTACGCCGCCGGCCGCCTGACATGATCTGGCCAAGCACGAAAGCGCCGAAGACTGTCCACAGCACTTCCGGGTGCAGGATCTTGTCCAGATAGTCTTCCATGCCGGCCTCCCCGTGCTGCGGGTATTGGGTCCTGCATAGACGAAGCCGCCGGGAAGGGCGACCCCGCCCGGACAATACCCATCCCCAGCCACAATTCCGCGCCAGCAAAGCTCAAGATTGCCGGCGACAGCGGCGCATGGCAGGAGAGTCCTGCCGGTCCGTATGCCGGAAAGGGGATATCCATGAGAACCACAGTGATCCTGGCGGCCGGCCTTGCTGCGGCGCTCACAGCCTGCGTACAAAAAGGCGAGCCGCCGCCGGCTGAGGCCGTCGCCGCGTCTGCCGCAGCGGACGCCGCCGAATCCTGTCCGGACGACGGTCCGCGCTTTCCGATCACCGGCCTCTGCGTCGGCCGCTCCGTCAATTACCTGGAGCCTGCCGGAGACTGGCAGCCGCCGGAAGGCTGCACATGGGCGATGAACGAGGCCTGGATCGGCGATGGCACCGAAGCGCTGCTCTACCGCGCGGCCGTGTGCGATGGCGTGACCACGACGCTGCAGGTCAGCGGCGGGGCGCATTCTGCGTCGGTCGAATATGCGATGTCGGCGCTCGGCGGCGATGCCCTGCGGGGTGAGGAGGTGATCCGCCTGTTCGTCTCGCCGCCTGAGAACCCGCAATGGCATATTGAGGACATCCTTAACGACGTGAACGAAAACGGCGACATCGAGTGCGAAATCCGCCCCGCGGGTGTGGATGGCTGGCCGGAAGATGCGCTGGTTATCGCCCCGACAGCGGAAGAGCGCGCGGCGATGCCCCAAGACGAGCCGGTTGCCGCCTGCGGCGACTGGGGCCTCGACGAGGACGCGACGCAATACTGGGAAGTCCGCCAGGGCTATGAGTGGTATTTCCAACTCGGCCAGGACCTGCCGGATTTCGACCCCTACACGGTAACCCACATCGTGAAGGACGCCGAAGGCAACTGGAGCGTCGCGGAATAGGCGGCATTGCGGCGGCGGGGGTAGTTGATCGCGGGCGGTCTTGGGGCTAGTCCCGCTGCCAGCAGATCAAGGAGCCCGCCCCATGGCCAAAACCCGTACCGAATCCGACACGATGGGCCCGATCGAGGTCGCCGACGACGTCTATTGGGGCGCGCAGGCTGAGCGCAGCCTCGGAAACTTCAAGATCGGTTGGGAAAAACAGCCTGAGCCGATCATCCGCGCCCTCGGCATCGTCAAGAAGGCCGCCGCACAGGCCAATATGGACCTCGGCAAGCTGGATCCGGCGCTCGGCAAGGTGATCGTCGACGTTGCAGACGAAGTGATCGAGGGCAAGCTGAACGCGCACTTCCCGCTGGTCGTGTGGCAGACGGGCTCGGGCACCCAGTCCAACATGAACACGAACGAGGTGATCTCGAACCGCGCCATCGAGATCATGGGCGGCGAGAAGGGCTCCAAGAAGCCGGTCCACCCGAACGACCATGTGAACATGTCCCAGTCGTCCAACGACTGCTTCCCGACGGCCATGCACGTCGCCGCCGCCGAGGAGACGGTTCATCGCCTGATCCCGGCGCTGAAGCACCTCCACGCCGCCCTCGATGCCAAGGCGAAGGCCTGGGCGGACATCATCAAGATTGGCCGCACCCACACGCAGGACGCGACGCCGGTGACGCTCGGCCAGGAATTTTCCGGCTACGCCCAGCAGGTGGCGAATGGCATCAGCCGCATCGAGATGACGCTGCCCATGCTGATGGAACTGGCGCAGGGCGGCACGGCCGTCGGTACGGGTCTCGCTTCGCCCGAGGGCTTTGCGGACCTCGTGGCGGAGAAGATTGCCGCCATTACCGGCCTCGGCTTCACCTCCGCGCCCAACAAGTTCGAGGCACTCGCCGCGCATGACGCCTTGGTGATGACACATGGCGCAATCAACACGGTCGCCATGTCCTGCTTCAAGATTGCCAACGACATCCGCTTCCTCGGCTCAGGTCCACGTTCCGGACTTGGCGAGCTGGCGCTGCCGGAAAACGAACCCGGTTCGTCGATCATGCCGGGCAAAGTGAACCCGACCCAGTGCGAAGCGATGACCCAGGTCTGCGCGCACATCCACGGCAACAATGCCGCCATCGGCTTTGCCGGCAGCCAGGGCCATTTCGAGCTGAACGTGTTCAACCCGATGATGGCCTACAACTTCCTGCAGTCCGTCCGCCTTCTGGCAGACGCCGCGATCAGCTTCACCGACAATTGCGTCGTCGGCATTGAGCCGCGCCTCGACAATATCGAAAAGGGCCTGAAGAACTCGCTGATGCTGGTGACGCCGCTGAAGGAGAAGTTTGGCTACGACCGCGCCGCCAAGATCGCCAAGACCGCCCACAAGAACGGCACCACGCTGCGCGAGGAAGCCATCAAGGACGGCATCCCGGCCGAAGACTTCGACGCCATCGTGCGCCCGGAGAAAATGATCGGCCCGGATCCGCGCTAAAAACGATTTGCCCGAGGGTTTGTGATATGCAAACCTTCGGGCGATGAAACTACGAGAATGGCGCAATTCCCAAGGCCTGAGCCTGCAGCAGGTTGCCGAGGTATTGGCAACCAACAAGAGCTATTTGTCTTTGATAGAAAACGGAAAATCTTTTCCGGGGCGTGATTTTGCAAAGCGCATAGAACTGATGACAAAAGGCGCCGTGACTGCCGCTGAGCTGCTTGGTTTGGACCAGAGAGAACAGAAACAACGCTCTGTTTCCGAGGACCGGACTGAGTTTTCCGGATTGCTTTCGAAATCCGAACCAGAACTTCTGGTAGAAGCTGCTATTTACGGCATTGATGCCGAAGCAGTGGCCCGCCAAGCCATCGAAAACGCCGTGAAAGCTGAGCGCATCCGCCGCTGGAACGAAGAGAACCGCGAAGCAATCGAGAGCTGGAACGATCTGGTGGAGCGGGAAGGGCTGTGGTCCGACGGGATCCGGGCGTTCTAGGCCGTGCAGCGACTGGCTGTCTTTCGTCTGACCGGGACGCGGCCGCCCGTGGTCGTTCTTCAGTACCCGGATATGGACACAGGCGATTTCGTGCTGGCGGCGCCGCTCTATCCCGCAGGATCGGCGAGGCCGATCGAAATCGTCACGCCGGAAGTCAGTCTCAACGGCGAGGCCTGGCTTGTTGGTACGCATCTTCTTGCAGGTATTCGTCGCGCTGCTTTGGGGGAGCAGATCGGGCACCTGCTGCCACACGAATACGAGATATCACGTGCGCTTTCGCGGTTGTTTTTCGGAAACTAGTCGGCACCGCAGCCATTTCCTCACCGCATCTGTTGCGCCGCGAGACTAACGCGGCCATAGGGCGGGGTGTAGCCAGCTTCCTCCAACAGAACTGACGAAAATCCCGTGATAAAATCGACATTTGCAGCGTTCGCCGAACGGATCGGCGCGCAGGGCCTCTCGCAGCCCGATTTCAAGGCCTACACGCCTGCCCAGATCAAGACCGACCTTCTGGCCGGGCTGACCGTGGCCCTGGCGCTGGTGCCGGAAGCCGTGGCCTTTGCCTTTGTCGCGCATGTGCACCCGCTGGTGGGCCTCTATGCGGCTTTCATCGTGGGGCTGGTGACGGCGCTGATCGGCGGGCGGCCGGGCATGATCTCCGGCGCAACCGGCGCGCTGGCCGTGGTCATGGTCTCCCTCGTCAGCCAGCATGGCATCGAATACCTGTTCGCCACTGTCGTCCTGATGGGCATTCTCCAACTGTTGGCGGGCATCTTCCGGATGGGGAAATTCATCCGCCTCGTTCCGCACCCGGTGATGCTGGGCTTTGTGAACGGGCTCGCCATCGTGATCTTCCTCGCTCAGTTGGGCCAGTTCCAGGTGCCGGGGTCCGCAGAAGCAGCGGGCCATGGCATGGTCGGGGGTGTGTGGCTGTCGGGTATGCCGCTCATCCTGATGCTGGCGCTCGTGGCGCTCACCATGGCGATCATCTGGGGCCTGCCCAAGCTTACCAAAGCCATCCCCGCGCCGTTGGCCGGCATCGCAATCGTCGCCGCCGTCGTCATCGGCTTTGGCCTCGACGTGCCGCGGGTCGGCGACATGGCCTCCATCGAAGGCGGCTTGCCGCAATTCCACATTCCCAGGGTGCCGATGAATATCGAGACGCTGAAGATCATCCTGCCTTACGCCCTGATCCTTGCCGCCATCGGCTTGATCGAGAGCCTGCTGACGCTGAACCTTGTCGGCGAAATGACGAACAAGCGGGGCGGGGCGAGCCAGGAATGCATGGCGCAGGGCACCGCGAACCTGATCACCGGTTTCTTCGGCGGCATGGGCGGCTGTGCCATGATCGGCCAGTCCATGATCAATGTGAAATCCGGCGGACGCACGCGTCTCTCCGGTCTGTCGGCGGCGTTGTTCCTGCTGGCCTTTATTCTCGTCGGCTCCAGCCTGATCGAGCAGATTCCGCTCGCGGCGCTGGTCGGCGTCATGTTCATGGTCGTGATCGGCACCTTCGCCTGGAACAGCCTGCGCATCATGACGCGCATCCCGCTCACCGATGCGGCTGTGATCGTGCTGGTGACCGGCGTGACCGTCGCCTACGATCTTGCCACCGCCGTCATCGTCGGCGTCATCGTCTCGGCGCTCGCCTATGCCTGGAGCAATGCGACCCGTATCCGCGTCATCGAACGCGATTCGATCCGCACGCCGGGCGCGCATGTGTACGAGATCGAGGGGCCGCTCTTCTTTGCCTCCACCGACAAGTTCGCCGAGCTGTTCCATCCGGAGAGCGACCCGGATGTCGTGATCGTGGACTTCATGCGCTCGCGCGTGGTCGACCAGTCGGCCCTGCAGGCGATCGAGGATTTGGCAGCGAAATACGAGGCGCTCGGCAAGACGCTCCGCCTGCGCCATCTTTCGCGCGATTGCCACAAGCTGCTGACCAAGGCCGGGCAACTGATGGTCGATTCCGATGACGACCCGGACTACGAACTTGCCGTGGACTATTCGGTTCGCACCGGTGCCTTCGGGGGTGGGCACTAGGCGCGCGCCGCGAATTTTCGGTTCGCGACCGAAAGGGCCGGATACGCGCTGATATTCAGCCCTCAGCATATCAATATATGTTTGTATCCGGCCGGTCTCTGACCGGCCGGATTATTTGTGCGCCTGAAAATTTCGAAACCTGCATAAATGGCTGCGAATTACAATTGATCAGTAGGCTGACTTTAAGTCTGGATTGCCCAGATTTCACAAAGTTGCCCCAATTCGTACATTGAGACGCCTTCTGCGTGCTGATAAAGGTGTCCGCTTTTTGCGAGGGGACCAGAATGGACAACTTGCCGGGCATTGATCCGCTTCCGGAACAAGGAAAAAAAGCAAAAACCAACTCGACACAAAAGAAAAAGCCGCCGCGCGCCGCGCCGCGCAAACCCAAAATTCCGACCGCCGGTGCCGGGGACAAGCTGCTCCTCGGCTACCGGATCGAAGACGCTGCCGCTCCCATCGGCTTCGGCGGTTCTGCCGGTCCGGCTGCAGGGGCCGGGGCACCGGTCTGGCTGGAGGGGGAGGGCCATGTCATCACCATCGCGCCGACCGGAGCGGGCAAGGGCCGGGGCGCCCTGATCCCGAACCTCCTCACCTATGAGGGGCCGGCGATCGTCATCGACCCGAAGGGGGAGGCCTGCCGCGTCACGGCGCGGCGGCGCCGGGAGATGGGGCAGGAGGTCCACGTCATCGACCCGTTCGGCGTCGTGTCGGAGGAAAGCGACAGCCTCAATCCCCTGGACGCTTTTGACATTCCGGGGATCGAGCCGTCCTCGCTGGCCATGGAAATCGCCAAGCAGCTCTCCGGCGGGAACATGAGCCTGCCCGATCCGTTCTGGGACATCCGGGCGCATGATCTTTCCGCCGGCGTGATCTCGGCGGTCGCCAGCCTGCACGAGGGGGCCGACCGGACGCTGCTGAAGGCGAGGCGGTATCTCAAGGCGGATGATACGGCCCTCGGCCTCAGTGTGTTGCTCAACTCGAAGGCCGGGAAGATCCACCGCTTCGCCCGCGAGGAGATCAGGAGCTTCCTGCAGACCGAGGACCGCTGCCGCTCGGGCATCCATGCCACCGCCTGCAGCTATTTCTCCGTCATCGCCTCGGATGCGGCGCAGCGCACCATCACCTGCTCGACCATCGACCTGCAGGCGGTGACGCGTGGCGACCCGATGACGATCTATCTCGTCGTGCCGCCGTCGAAACTGGCGAGCCATGCGGCCCTGTTCCGCCTCTGGACCGCTTCGCTGCTCTCAGCCGTCCTGTCGCGGGAGGGCGATTTGCCGAAGCACCGCACGCTCTTCGCCATCGATGAGTGTGCCCAGCTCGGGGATTTCGGCCTCCTGCCCATGGTCTACACGCTGGCCCGGTCCTACGGGGTCCGGGTCTGGGCCTTCTTCCAGGATCTCGCCCAGATCAAACGGATGCTGCCGGAGGAATGGCAGACGGTGCTGACCAACTCCGCCGCCCTGCAGGTGTTCGGGGTGCCAAACCACCTGATGGCCTCGGACCTCGCCCAGGTGCTCGGCGATTTCAGCGAGGATGAATTGCGGCGCATGGACCGCAATCACCTCGCCCTGCAGGTCGCCGGCAGCCGGGGCATCACCGCCCGGCGGCCCGACTACCTGCTGGACCCGATGTACCAGGGCCTTTTCGATCCCCACCCGATGATGAAGGGCCGCAAGCCCGCCCCGCCCGGCCAGGGCACCTTCTTCGGCTGATCTGTCGCGCCGCCCGCAAACTTCGCTGGCCTCGCCGTTCCATCTCTGGTTTCTTCAAGCCGGAGATGGATGAGGGCAGTATGGGCGGGCGACGCGCAATCGACTTTGGCGGTTATGTCATGGATGTCGTGCAGGCGCGGGGTGAGGGGTGGCAGGAGGATGCCTATCCCTTTAACCTGTCCGCCGTGCGCAGTTGGGAAACGCTGGAACTGCACGAGAAGGTGACCTTCCTCGTGGGCGAGAACGGCTCGGGCAAGTCGACCCTGATCGAAGCGATTGCCATAGCGGCGGGGCTGAATGCCGAAGGTGGCAGCCGAGACCATCGGTTCAGTACGCAGGACACGCACTCCGGTTTGCACAAATTCCTGAAGCTGGTTCGCGGTACATCTCGCCCGAAGGATTCCTATTTCCTGCGTGCTGAGAGCCTGTACGCACAGGCGAGTTTTCTTGATGCTGCGAGCACGCTTGAACGCTATGGGGGCCGAAAGCTTCACAGCCAGTCGCATGGCGAAAGCGTCATGGCCTTGTTCCGGAACCGGTTCGGGGGGCGCGGCTTCTACGTGCTTGATGAGCCGGAAGCCGCCCTGTCGCCTCCACGCCAGATCGCATTCCTGAAACGGCTGCACGAGCTGGTAAAGGAAGACAGCCAGTTCGTGATCGCCACGCACTCACCGATGATCCTCGCCTATCCCGACGCCTGGATCTACGAGATGACGCCTGATGGGCCCCGGCAGGTGACGTGGGACACGCTGGAGCATGTGCGCCTGACCCGGGATTTCCTCATGTATCCGGAGGCTTATCTCTACGAAATTATGGAAGAACCGGGGGAATGAATGCCGCGGTGGCGCGAAACGCCGGTTGGCATAGACTGGCGCCGAAAGAATCACCTTTGACCAGAAAGGCCTAAGCCCCATGTCCAAACCGCCCGTCGGCTCGAAAGCCAATCCGTCCGAATTCGATGTGCTGGCGAAGCTGGCCCAGGACGAGCCTTATTTCGTGATCCGCGCGCACGATCCGCTGTCCTCGGCGCTGGTCGAGCTGCACGCCTATATCGGGGCGGGCCAGTCCGGCGCGGCGCACAACAAGCTGGCCGAGATCATGGCGCTGACCTCGTCGAAGCCGCCGCGTCCGGCCTCCAGCCCGAAATACCGCGAGACCTTCGCCATTTCGCTTGCGATGGAACAGTGGCGGGACACCCACAAGGACTAGGCTGGCCATGGACCTCGCCGCCGCCGAACTGGCAGACCGGCATGTCACGCTGGTGCCCTTCGACGTCAGCCGGGACGGCAGCGCGCTCCGCGCCATGGCGGAGGCGCTGGGCGAGCGGATCGCGACCTGGCCCTACTATGCCCCGCCGGCCGACTGGATCGGCTACTGGCTGGGCGAGATCGAGCGGCGCACGGGCGACGGCTTCCTGATCCCGTTCCGGGTGCAGCATCCCGATGGCCGGTTTGCCGGGATCACGACCTATCTCGGGCCTGACCGGCAGTCGAAAAATGTCGAGATCGGCATGACCATGTATGCGGCGGATGCACAGGGCACCGCGATCAACCCCGCCGCCAAGCGGCTGATGCTGGGCAATGCCTTCGATGCCGGGGCGGTGCGGGTCCAGTTCAATATCGACCAGCGGAACCTGCGCTCGCAGGCGGCCGTGAAGAAGCTGGGCGCGGTGAAGGAGGGCGTGCTGAGGGACAATCGCGTCGTTGCCTCCGGCTATCTGCGCTCGACGGTGATCTTCTCCATCCTCGCGGCCGAGTGGCCGGCCGTGAAGGCGCGCCTCGATGCGCGCCTTGCCGAATTCGACTGAGGGTGCCCGATGACGACGCCAATCAATCTCAACAAGGCGCGCAAGGCCAAGGCCAGGGTCGAAAAGGCACAAAAGGCGAAGGAAAACCGTGCCAAATTCGGACGCAGCAAGGCGGAGAAAGACCTCGACGCTGCCCGCGCCGAGAAACTCGCGCGGCTGACAGATGCCCATAAATTAAAGGAAAATCCGGAAGACTAGGCCTCCGGCCCCCACCTTGCAGCTCCCCGGACAGGAAAGTCCAAAACCGGGAGTTCGCCCATGCGTGGAATTGCAGCCAAACTCGTCTTCTGCGTGATTTCCTTCGGCGCAGGCATGGCCTGGGGCGTCCTGACCGAGGCCGCGAACAAGGGCGGCATCCTCAACCACGTCGCCTTTTTCTAGGCCTCAGGACCCCGCAGCCGGGGCTTCGTCATCCGGCACAATCTGGTCCGCAGGGGGCGGGCCGTTCAGGAACAGATCGTCCATGCGCCGGCCCGAGACGCGTTCGAGGGCCGAGAAGATCGGCTGGGCCTGCTTGTCCTTGAGAAGGGGGATGGCGGCTGCGATTTCCGCCGCACGGGCATAGCGGGCCTGCGCCGTCGCCATGTCTCCGCGGGCCTCGGCACAGGCGCCGAGATTGTGCAGCACGGCCGGGGCATTCGGCCAGTCCTTGCCCAGCATATCCCACTGCGCGCAGGCGCCAAGCATCTGGCCTTGCTTGGTCGCTTCGACAGCGGCGGCGAAACGTGGATCGTTCTGCTCTTCCGGGATGAGGCCCTTGGTCATGATTTCCGCGCGGACCGTTGCATCATAGGGCGCAATGTCCGTGCGGAAGCGGCGGACCGCTTCGATGGTTGCATCGGCCACCATGCCGTAAGGCGCATCCCAGGCCGAGTAGGAGGTGTGCAGCGGGTCGCGCCAGACGCCCAGTTCGCGCCCGTCATCCTCATAGGTGGCGACATCGACACAGCTTTCCCGGTTGGCGCCGCCGCCCTGGGTATGGGTGAAGACGCGCTGGCCTGACTCTGCGTCGCGCAGGGTTGCGGTGACGGTGACTTCCACGGTCTCCTCGGTGCATTCCGACTCGACGATTGCCCGGTGCTCGCAATCGAAAATGCCATCGAATTCAACGCATTCCCGGTCGCGTTCAAACCGGGTTTCCGCTTCCCAGCTGTTGATATCGACCCGTCCTTCATAATAGCCGCGGCGGTCTTCCGGGCCGCCGATTCCGAACCAGTACGCGCCGTCGAGTGTGGTTTCGTCGAGCATTTTCGCGAACTCCGCCTCGGCAACTTCGCCGGCAGGGCCGCGGAACTGGCCGACCGAGACATCGCGGTAATCCACCGCCTCCGGGAAGGTCGGCACCATGCGGGCCGTGTAGTCATAGCCAGGCGTCGCACAGGCGGCGAGCAGGGGAAGGGCGATGAGGAAGAGGAGAAAGGAGCGCATATAATCCGACCGGTTTCAAACTGTGATCCATTGAGTCGGTGCGCTGCTGAACCTCAGATTAACCCGGGGACAGAATCGCCCCTGACACTCCGGAAAATCCTACGGTGGGGCTACGGGAAGGCTCCGGTGACGGCGAATGGGGGATGAGCAGGGCCTCTACCCAACGTCAACGGTTGACGCGGCACGCCCCCGACGCCACCTCTGGCCGTCATACGCTGAGGAGGCTGAGCCCACATGACGAGCCCGCTGTTTACCCCTTTCGCCCTGAAATCGCTGAACCTTCCGAACCGGATCGTTATGGCGCCGATGACACGCTCGAAGTCGCCGGGCGGGGTGCCGGGCCAGGACGTGGCCGACTATTATGCCCGACGGGCTGCGGCCGATGTCGGCCTGATCGTCACCGAGGGCACGACCGTGCGCCGGGGCGGGGCCTCCAACGATCCGAACGTGCCGAATTTCTACAAGGCGGACGCGCTGGCCGGCTGGAAGAACGTGGTCGAGGCGGTGCACGCCAATCACGGCCACATCGCCCCGCAGATCTGGCACCAGGGCATGATGCGCAAGCCGGGCTCCGGCCCTGAGCCTGACGCGCCGACCGACGGCCCCTCGGGAGTCACCCATACCGGCAAGCAGGTCATGCCCGAGCCGACGACGGCCGAGGTGGATGACATGGTGATGGCCTATGCCGACGCGGCGGGCGAGGCGAAGAAGCTCGGCTTCGACTGTGTCGAGATCCATGGCGCGCATGGCTATCTGATCGACGAGTTTTTCTGGGACGTGATGAACAAGCGGACCGACCGCTATGGCGGCAGCCTGCCGGAGCGCGCGACCTTTGCGGGCGACATCATCCGCGAGGTCCGCAAGAAGGTTGGCCCCGACATGCCGATCATCCTTCGCTACTCCCAGTGGAAACAGCAGGAATACACCGCGCGCCTCGCCACGACCCCGCAGGCGCTGGAAGACTTTCTCAAAGTCTTCGTCGATGCGGGGGTCGACATCCTGCACGTGTCCCAGCGCCGCTACTGGGAGGCGGAGTTCCCCGAGATCGACGGTGAGGATGGCCTGAATGGCGCGGGCTGGGCCAAGAAACTGACCGGATTGCCAACGATCACTGTAGGATCCGTGGGGCTCAGCGGTGATTTCATCGGCGCGTTCCAGGGCCAGGGATCGGGCCAGCGCTCGCTGGACGACCTCGAAGCGCGCCTTGCGCGGGGCGAATTCGACCTCGTCGCCGTCGGCCGGGCGATCCTCCAGGATCCGGACTGGGCGACCAAGGTGAAGGAAGGGCGCACCTCCGAATTGCGCGATTATGACGCCGCCGCGTTGATGACGCTCTACTAGAGCGAGAAAAACGCTTGCATGGCCGGATTTTTTGTGCCTCACTGAATGGGCGGTGGGGGCCGCCCGACATGTGTGTTTTCTGAAGGCTCCCGGCCAGGGGCGGAACCGGCAGGTTCCCGGCTGAAAGGTGCGATTGCCGGCTGGGTGGGGACACATCTGGCCATTTATTTCACGGCGACCGTGTCTGGCACGGCAGCCGCTGCGCGTGGGGCCTCCCCCCGAAACCCCGCGCGCCCTCCCACAGGGATGCCGTCACACCAGCGTCCCGTTTTGCCCCGCCATGGCGCGCGCCTCACACCCGCGCACCGTGGCGGGGTAATTTTCTTTGCAGGAGAATCAACTTAAGCGAACATTTCGCTGGGAAGAGATTCATGAAGAGGTTGATGCTGATTGCCGCCGCTGCTTCGTTTGAAGAAGGGGCGGCCGCCGTAGAAACACAGGCTTCGGTGACGCAAGAGGACCGATGGTCTGGCTATGCGGCGCTGGGATATTCCTTTGAAGGCCGCACAGGTGTGGAGTTGGAAATTGGCGCGCGTTACAAGGTGCTGCCGGTTGTCGAACTCGGATTTTCGCCTGCCAATCTGGTATTTTATGAAAATACCGATGATCAGTACTATGACGATACCTTCTCGAACGGACAAGACCGTTGCCGCGATTCGTCAAATGGCAGATTCGTTGATGACGCGTATTGTGCCCCCGATGTTGCCTGGCGTGGCACTGTCACGGGCGAATCAGACCTTGGGGACAAGCTGAGCATAGGCGGAGGGTATCTGTTCGGCGATCAGCAGGCCGGATTTGGTTCGCTGCGGTATAACGCCGGCGATCACTTTTCCATCGTCGGCAGAGGTGGCGAAGATTATGCGACAGTGGCACTTGTGCTGAACTGGTGAGACGTCACGTCCGTCCGTGGGCGTCCTTTATCCGGGCTTTCACGCCGGCATCACGCCCATTCGCGGGCAGGGCCGGTCAGTGCCCGGTGAGGGACACGGTGATCAGGGCCGTCGCGCCTTCAAAGCCCGGTTCCTTGTTCATCTCGTCGGCACTGAGATAGAGGATGCGACCGGAGGCGAAGAGGCAGCCCCCTTCCGGCAGCACCTGCTTGACGCCGACAGCAAGCTGGTTGCTGGACTCCGCAATGTGGAGATACACGGTCTTGCCGTTCACCCGGTCGAGGCAGACGCTGAAGACCGGCAGGGTTGCGCCATTGCCCGAGACGAAAATCGTCCGCGTTTCGCCGGCCTTGAGCTGGACGGCGAGATTTGACTCGTCAGAGGCCTGTGCCAGGGCCGGGCCCGCGAATAGGCCCGCCAGCGCGGCCAGAACGGAGACTGGAAAGCGAAACATGCCGGAAACTCCCCGAATCGGTGCCCGGAAAGTCGCAGCATTCCCGCGCATCGGCAATGCACCCCCTGCCGTGGCGGCTGCGGGTGCGCGACGCCGGAAGGCGGCTCTGTTGCAGAAGGGGTTTGACGTCATTCAACTATTTCGCGCATTTAGCCTTTCGGGGCTGGTTCGGGCGAAACGGGGCATGTGCGGATGGATATGAGGAACATGCCTCAGGACACTGCGACCGCGTTCGTGACGGCGGCGCAGGCCAAGACGCGCCCTCAGCGCCCGCATGTCGCCGTGATCGTGCCCGTGCACAATGAGGAAGAGTCGATCGGGCCGTTCCTCAAGGCGGTGCGACCTGTGCTTGACGGGCTGGAGGCGGACTGGTCGGTCCTGTTCATCAATGATGGCAGCCGCGACCGCACGCTGGACGTGCTGATCGGGGCGATGCGCGATGAAGCGCGCATTTCCATCATCAATTTCGCCCGCAATTTCGGCAAGGAAGCGGCGATGACCGCGGGCCTCGATGCGGTGGATGCCGATGCGGTCATCGTCATGGATGTCGACCTGCAGGATCCGCCGGAGCTGATCGCGGAGTTTGTCCGGCACTGGCGGGCCGGATACGATGTCGTCTATGGCGCGCGCTCGCAGAGACGGTCCGACTCGTTCCTCAAGCGGTTCACCGCGGCGCGTTTCTATTCCATGTTCAACAAGGTCTCGAACGTGCCCATTCCCAGCAATGTGGGCGACTTCAGGCTGATCGACCGGAGGGTGGTGCGCTCGCTGGGGGAGCTGCGGGAGCGTAACCGGTTCATGAAGGGCCTGTTTGCCTGGGTCGGCTATCCGTCGATGGCGGTGCCCTATGAGCGCCCGGTGCGCCCGCACGGCGAAACCAAGTTCGGCTTCCGCCGGCTGTGGAATTTCGCGCTGGACGGAATCTTCGGGTTTTCGACCCTGCCGCTGAAAGCGTGGACCTATCTCGGCCTGCTGCTGGCGGTATTCGCGGTGCTGTACGCGGTTTACCTGACAGTGCGTACACTGCTGTTCGGGATCGACGTGCCGGGCTATGCGTCCCTGATGGTGGCCATCCTGATGGTGGGCGCGTTCCAGCTGACATCGCTGGGCATTATCGGGGAATACATCGCCCGCCTGACGCTGGAGAGCAAATCCCGGCCGATCTATATTGTCGAGAACCACTACAAGGCAGGTGATTTGTGATTTCCGGCGACAGTCTCGGCGCCCAGATCGCGCGGTTCGGTCTGGTCGGGATTGCGGCGACGGCGGTGCATGCCACGGTCGCCTTCAGCCTGACCTTCACGACCTCGCTGAACCAGCTGCTGATCAACACGATCGCCTTCCTGGTGGCGTTCTGCTTTTCCGGCGCCGGCCACACGCTTTACACGTTCCGCGTGCAGGAGAACCATGCCGGCGCGGTTGCGAAATGGTTTGTGATTTCCGTCGCGGGCCTCTGCATCGGCAATGCCATCATCTTTGCCGGGATGAACTGGGCCGGCCTGTCGCGGGCCATCGCACAGGGGGCGGCGATCTTCGGCACGGTCGTATTTTCATTTTTCGGGTCGCGTCTCTGGGCGTTCCGGCAAGGACAGGAACAAGGTGGCGTCGAATGAGCGGAAAACTGTTCAACCGGCAGGCTCTCGGACAGGTGGGAATCGGGCTTCTGTTCTTCCTGCCGCTGCTCAGCGGCGTGATCGGCCGGGCGGTGAAGGGCCGGCCGGTCTATAACGGCCTTGAATTCGAAACGCTGCTCTGTGCCGGCGCGCGGGCCGCGCGGGGCGAGACGCGCTATCCGCCGGCCCACGCGTTCTCCTGTCCGGAATACCAGACCGAGGCGAGCTTTCTCTATATTCCCTGGTCGGGCGATGCGTCGCATGCGCTGACCGGCTGGTTCGGCATTCCCGCAGTGACGTCGGCCTATGCGGTCCTCTATTTCGCGGCGATCCTCGCGGCGATCTGGATCCCGTTCTTCAAGCAGTTCGACTTTGCCCCGGTGCGGGACCGGATACCCTTCGCCGCGGCGCTGACCGGCAGCATCGTGCTGTGGGGCAATGTGGCGGGCGTGATCTACGGCCTTCTGGCGGTGACCGCGCTGATGGCGCCGAAGCGGCCGCTGGTGTTCGTGGCGGCGGTGGTGTTTGCGGCCAGTATCAAGCAGGTCTGGCTGTGCCTGCTGGTCGTGGTGATGCTGATGGACATGGCGGCATGGAAGCGATGGGGCCTCGCCATCGCCGGGGCCGTCGCCGGCCTGGTTCCGACGGTCCTGTTCGTGACCTCGGGCAGCAGTGAAATCGCGCCCTGGCTGTCCATCCTCAGCTATTATGCGGTCGAAGACCTGCCGGGGCAGGGCTTCCTCGGCTGGCTGCGGCTCGCGGGCGTGGGCCACGAGTCGCCGCTGAATGGCGCATTGTGGCTGGTCTTTGCGGGCGTGACCTGTGCCTCGGCGCTGGGCATCGCGGAAGGCATGCGCCTGACGGCGGCAGAGCGCGTCTGGCTCGGCCTCGCCGTGGGCGGCCTGCTGGTGCCGCGCCTTGTTTCGTATGAGTTTTTCCTGTTCGCGCCGGGCATGGTGGTGGTGCTGAACAGCGCCGTGAAAGCAGGCATGCCATGGATGCGGAAGCTGGTCTTCGGCGCCTGCTGGCTGTGCCTCCTGTTCAACGTGGCGGACCTTGGCGACTATGCGATGATGCCGATGACGCTCGCCTGCTTCCTGGCGATCGTCATCACCGGCGCGCCACGCATCCTGTCCAGCCTGCCGGCGGTGCTGCCCTTCCTGCCGGGCCCGCGCGCGGCCGCGGCCTGAGGGGGGCGTTCCGGGGCGGCAAGGTGCAGCCGGGCCTGCCTATCCGGCCAATCCCTGCTATATGTTCCTGATGAGTTCCAATCCGAATCGTCTCTCGATCAGCCAGATGGCTGCGCCGCGGCCGCCCGCGCCGACCGGTGATGCGCCGTTTCTCAAGGGCCTGAACCCCGAACAGCGGGAAGCCGTGATGACCACCGAAGGCCCGCTGCTGGTGCTGGCGGGGGCCGGTACGGGCAAGACCCGCGTGTTGACCGCGCGCCTCGCGCACATCATTTCCTCGCGCCTTGCCTGGCCGTCGCAGACGCTGACCGTGACCTTCACCAACAAGGCCGCACGCGAAATGCGCGAGCGGGCGCTGCACCTGCTCGGCGAGGCGGGCGAGGGGCTGCGCTGGCTCGGCACGTTCCACGCGATCAGCGCGCAGATCCTGCGCCAGCATGCCGAACTCGTCGGCCTCAAATCCAGCTTCACCATTCTGGACACGGACGACCAGATCCGCCTCTGCAAGCAGATCATCGTGGCCGAAGGGATCGACCCGAAACGCTGGACGCCGCGCCATTTTGCCGGCCTGATCGATGGCTGGAAGAACCGGGCGCTGACCCCGGAGCGTGTGCCGGCCGACGAGGCCTACCAGTTTGCCGACGGCAAGGGCATCAAGTGCTACGAGATCTATCAGGCGCGCCTCAAGGTGCTGAACGCCTGCGATTTCGGCGACCTGCTGATCCACAACATCACGATCTTCCAGCAGAACCCTGACCTGCTGAAGGACTATCAGGGCAAGTTCAAATACATCCTGGTCGACGAGTACCAGGACACGAACGTGGCGCAGTATCTGTGGCTGCGCCTGCTGGCACAGGGATCGCAGAATATCTGCTGCGTCGGCGACGACGACCAGTCGATCTATGGCTGGCGCGGCGCGGAAGTGGACAATATCCTCCGTTTCGAGAAGGATTTTCCCGGCGCCAAAGTGATCCGCCTTGAACGCAATTACCGCTCGACCAAGCATATCCTCGCGGCGGCGTCGTCCGTCATCGCGCACAATCGCGGACGCCTCGGCAAGACGCTGTATGTCGGCGACGACAATGCCGTCGAGAATATCGACGCCAGCAAGGTGAAGGTGCGGGGCCTCTGGGATGGCGAGGCGGAAAGCCGCCTCATCGCGGACGATATCGAGAGCTGGGTGCGCGGCGGCGGGCGGCATGATGATTGCGCCGTTCTGGTGCGCGCCTCGTGGCAGATGCGGGCCTTCGAGGAACGCTTCATCCTGCTCGGCATTCCGTATCGCGTGATCGGCGGCCCGCGCTTCTTCGAGCGGGCGGAAATCCGCGATGCGATGGCGTACCTGCGGCTCATCCGCTCGCCGGACGACGACCTTGCCTTCGAGCGCGTGGTCAACGAGCCGAAGCGCGGCGTCGGCAATGCCTCGCTCGCCAAGCTGCAGGCCTATGCACGGCAGGATGGACGCAGCCTTTACGTGCTGACGCCGATGGTGCTGCAAACGGACGAGATCAAGGGGGCGGCGAAGTCCGGCCTGACGCGCTTCATCGACCAGATCGACCTCTGGCGCGACAAGCTGGCGAACGGTATGCCGCATACGGAGCTTGCCGAGGTGATCCTCGAAGAGTCCGGCTATACCGACATGCTGCAGAAGGACCGCAGCCCGCAGGCGCAGACGCGGCTCGACAACCTCAAGGAACTGGTCCGCAACATGGGCGAGTTCGACACGCTGGCCGGCTTCCTCGAACATGTCGAACTGGTGATGGACGCCTCCAGCGGCGGGGCGGACGAGGACCAGGTGCAGATCCTGACGCTGCACGCCGCCAAGGGGCTCGAATGGCCGTGCGTCTTCCTGCCGGGCTGGGAGGAAGAAGTGTTCCCCTCCCGCCGCAGCCTCGACGAGAGCGGCCTCAAGGGCCTCGAAGAGGAGCGCCGCCTTGCCTATGTCGGCATAACGCGGGCGCGCGAGCGGGCCTCGATTTCCTTCGTCGCCAACCGGCAGATCTATGGCCGCTGGCAGAGCGTCATGCCCAGCCGCTTCATCGACGAGCTGCCGCATGAGAATGTCGAGGTAATTTCGGAGACCGGCTATTCCGGCATGCCGGGCGGCGATGCGGGCTTTGCCGGCAGCGTGGAAGACCTTGGCGAGCGCAGCGATTACCAGAGCCCCGGCTGGCGGCGGCTCAAGGAGAATGCCGGGAAATACCAGAGCAGCCAGCCGCGCGACGCCTCGAACCTCACCGCCACCAGCGGCGGGCCGGAGACGTTCCGCACCGGCGAGCGCGTGTTCCACGACAAGTTCGGCTATGGCCGCGTTGCCTTCACCGAGGGCAACAAGCTGACCGTGGACTTCGAGAAGACCGGCCGCAAGAAAGTCATCGCCACCTTCGTGACGCCCGCCTGATCCTGCTGTGGAAAATGCAGCGCCGGGGCGGGGCCTGTCAGGGGAGGAACCAGGCTCTGCGTCAGGGAGGGGAGGAAACACGCATCGGCTCCCGGCGCTGCGTAATCCTTTTCGCACGCGGCGGCAAAACCAATTCCGAATGGCACGTTCATCTTCCCGTCATGCGGGCATGCGTGCGGCAGCCGCGCGCATATCCCTTATTTTACTGGCGGTTTCGCGGCATCGGCGTATGGTTAACGGATTATGCGGGCCAGCCGGGACGCAGGCCCGCCTTCAGTTCAGGAGGACGCCATGACCCGCTTTATGATCGTTGCCGCGCTGGCAGGCACTGTGCTGCTGCCGGCCTGTGCTCAGACACCCCCCTCGGCCCCTGAGGTCTACACGGTCGGGTCGGCCCGCACGATCGGGTATACCGATCCTGATCCCGCGCCCGCCTATGCAACGGCCCGGTATGATGGCGGAAGCTCCGCCTACGGAGGGCAGGTGCTTAACCCGCCGGCGCAGCTGACGCCTTATGTGGGGCAGGGCGATACGACGACCTATGTGCCGGCCGATGGCTGTGCCGGCCGCCCGGCCAATTCCAGCGGGGCGCTGGTGGGAAATATCACGGGCGGCGCGCGGTATCGCTGCGATGTCGTGACGACAACAGCTGCGCCCCCCGCAGTTGCAGCGCCTGTGCGGACCTATACCCGTACCTACACGCGCACCTATACTGCCGCGCCGACGACCTACACCTATTCCTATGCCCCGGCTCCGGTCACGACATATTCCTATGTCCCCGCGCCGGTGACGACGTACACATATTCAACGGCGCCGACGACCTATACATATGTCAGCCCGCCGGTGACGACCTATACCTATTCGGCACCGGCTACGACCTACACTTATGCGAGCCCGCCTGCCACCTGCTGCATGGGGAATGGCATGGCGCATCCGCATCCGGCGCATAAGCCGGGCGAGGGACCGTGCTGCATGGAATCGGTCGACTAGGCGCTGAGCCTTATTCGGCGGCCGGGAGGATTTTTTCCGGCGGCTTTTCGTCGTCGCGGGTTTCGTCCGGCAGGAGTTCCGCGCTGCCGGGACGGCTCGCCCGGCGGTGGGCGAGGTGATCGGACACCCAGCCATGCAGCCGGTGATACGCATTGCGCGTGCGGCACGGTACCAGCAGCCAGACCGGCGTGACCAGCAGGATCATCGCGGTCGAGAAGGCAAGGCCGAAGACGACCGCCGTGGCGAGCTGCACCCACCATTCCGCTGTCGAGCCGCCGACATCGATGGCGCCATGGGCGAAGTTGACGTTGAGCTGGAACACCATCGGCAGCAGGCCGCAGATGGTGGTGCCGGTGGTCAGCAGGATCGGGCGGATACGCTGCGCCGCGGTGGCGACGGCGGCATATTCCGGTGACCGCCCATCGCTGAGCAGGCGGTTATAGGTGTCGATCAGAACGATATTGTTGTTCACCACGATGCCCGCGAGCGCCACGATCCCGGTCCCGATCATCAGGATGGACACATACGGCAGCACCAGCTGGATGCCGACCAGAACGCCGGCCGTCGAGATAATCACGGCCGTCAGGGTGAGGACGACCTGCCAGAAATTGTTGAATTCCCACAAGAGGATCACCGCCATCATGAAGAGGGCCGCCATCGCCGCGCCGCCGAAGAAGGCCATGGCCTCGGCATTGTCCTCGTCGGCGCCTTCGAAGCGCACTTCGATCTCCGGGCTGAAGCCTGCATTGGCGATCCAGTCTTTCACCTCGGCGGTCAGCCTGGCGCCGGTGCCCTGTTCCACCGCATTGGCGCGCACGTCGATGACGCGCTGGCCGTCGCGGCGCTCGATCTGGCTGACGCGCGGGGCGGGCACGCGGTGCACGAACAGGCTGAGCGGCACATTGCCCTGCGGCGTCGCGATGCGCAGCGTGTCGATGGCGCTGGCGCTGCGGTCGTCTTTCGGGAAGCGCACGCGGATGTCGACTTCATCCGGCGCATCGTCCGGCCGGTAGCGGCCGACGAGGATGCCGTTGGTGATGAGCTGGACCGCGGCGCCGACCTGGGCGACGTCGACGCCGTACTTGCCGGCCTCGGCGCGGTCGACTTCGATATTGTATTCGATGCCCGGCAGCGGGCGCGTGTCGTCGATCTCGTGCACGTCGGTGCGGGATTCGAGATAGGCGCGCAGGCGCGTCGCCGCTTCGGTCAGGGCGGCCCGGTTTTCCGACAGGAGCGCGACCTGCACGTCCTTGCCGGCGGGCGGGCCCTGTTCGCGGGCGGAGATTTCGAAATGCAGCCCCGGCACCTGTTCCAGCCGCTCGCGGACATGGCCCAGCGTCACGCGGCCATCATGCACGCCGTCATCGGTGGCAAGGTCGAGCAGGATCTGGCCGATGGCGTCGACCGGCGGATTGTTGCCGCCGCCAAAATTGAATCCTTCGGAGGATTTGCCGGTGCGCGTCGAAATCGCCTCGATGCCGTCCATGCCGGTGATCGCGGCTTCGGCGCGCTTGACGAGGCGTTCCTCTTCGGCCGCCGACAGCGCGCCCTGCGCCTGCACATAGACGAAGGCCTGCTCCGGTTCGACATCGAGGAAGAATTCCGATTTGTGCGGCGTTGCGCCGAACCACACGAAAATCGCGACGACGGCGGCGACCGCGCTGCCGGTCACCAGCCAGGGATGCGCGATCAGCCAGTGGACGAGTTTGACATAGCGGCCGAGCCAGCCATGCGCCTGGTCCGGGTCGGCATCGGCGGCGAGGGCGGCGAGGTCTTCATTCGTGCCGGCGGGGCGGGCACCCATGACGGAGCCCAGCACCGGCAGGAAGATCAGCGCCATGGCGAGCGAGGCCGTCAGCACGAAGATCAGCGTGATCGGCAGGTAAGCCATGAACTTGCCGGGCATGGAGTTCCAGAACAGGAACGGCACGAAGGCGGCGAGTGTGGTCAGCGTCGAGGAGACGACCGGCCAGAACATCCGCTTGCCGGCGAGGGCATAGGCTTCCTTGCGGTTGAGCCCTTCCGCCATTTTCCGGTCGGCATATTCGGTGACGACAATCGCGCCGTCGACAAGGATACCGACGGCGATGACCATGCCGAACATGACCATCATGTTGATCGTGTAGCCGGCCGAGCCGAGCAGCAGGAAGGCCATGACGAAGGAAGACGGAATCGAGATGCCGACCAGCAGCGCCGAGCGCCAGCCGAGCGCGGCGACACAGATGATCATCACCAGCACGACGGCCGTGACGATGGAGCTTTGCAGTTGGCCGAGCTGTTCGCCGATCTGCTGCGAGGTGTCGGAGGTGATTTCCGCCTTCACCGTGGCGGGCCAGGTCTTCTGTTCCGCCTCGATCGTCTGGCGCACGAAATTGGCCGTATCCAGAATGTTCGCGCCGGAACGCTTGACCACTTCGATCAGCAGGGCGGGCTTGCCGTTAAAGGTGGCGTAGCCGGTCGCGTCCTTGTAGGTGCGGCGGATCTCGGCGACGTCCTGCAGCGTCACGACGGCATTGTCGGTGCGCTTGATCGGCAGGTTGAGGGCGTCCTGCGCGGTGCGGATGAGGCCCGGAACCTTAATGGCAAAGCTGCCCTCGCCCGTGTCGATCTCTCCCGCCGGGACGAGGCGGTTATTGGCCGCGACGATGTTGTAAATCTCCTGATAGGAGATGTTGTAGCTTTCGAGCTTGGCCGGATCGACGATGATTTCCAGCACGTCTTCGCGCCGGCCCTGCACGCGCGCTTCAAGCACGGAGGCGTTCCGTTCCAGCTGGTCCTTCAGGTGTTCGGCAATCTCGTTGAGGCCGCGTTCGGGCGCTTCGCCATAGAGGTTCACCACCATGACCGGGAATTGCGAGGCGTTGAATTCGGTGATCACCGGCTCGCGGGCATCGTCGGGGAAGTAGCGCTTGGCGAGGTCGACCTTGTCCTTCACGTCAAGCACGGCCTGATCGACATTCACGTCGATCTCGAATTCCAGCAGCAGCAGGCCCGCGCCCTCGGCGCCGTAGCCATTATAGGATTTGAGGCCCTCGATCGCCTGCACTTCCTGCTCGATGGGTTTCACCAGCAGGCGTTCGGCGTCTTCCGGCGTCACACCGGCCAGCGGCACGGTGATCATCACATAGGGGATCGGAATGTCCGGGTCGGCTTCCTTGGGCAGGCCGATATAGGTCGCAACGCCCGCAATCACCGCGCACAGCAGGATCGCGAGCACCATGCGTGCCCGGCCGATGGCGCCGTCGACGAGTTGCTTCACGGCTGGGCTCCCCGGCTCGGCACGGGCTTCACGGTCACGCCTTCGCTGAGATAATCCTGGCCGAGGGAAATCAGCTGCACGCTCTGCGGCAGGCCCGACACCCAGATGCCGTCCGGCGTTTCGTCGATCACGTTCACCGGCACGAAACGGACGGTATTGTCGGCTTCGACATAGCGCACGCCCAGCTGGCCATCATCCGACAGGGTGAGGAGGCCGGCGGATATCTTCGTGGCAGGCACCTCGCCAATCGGCACGAACAGCTCGGCGGTGATGCCGGCGGGCACGGCGTCGTCACCGGAGGCGATGGCCGCCTCGACGAGGAAGGTGCGGGTCGGGCCGTCCGCCGTGCGCGCGACATAACGGAGCGAGACCGGGTAGGTCTTGCCGTTGGCAAGGCGGGTGTCGCCGTCCATGCCGGTCGCGAGATAGCCGGCCTGTTGTTCGGTCAGCTGCGCGGAGACGATCACCGGGTCCATGTCCACCAGCACGCCGCACGCGGAGCCCGGCGCGAGGAAGTCGCCAGCCTCGGCGAGGCGGGTTTCGAAGATGCCGTCGAACGGCGCGCGGATCTGCGTCTTGCCGAGTTCGACCTTCGCGGAGTTCACGGCCGCTTCAGCAGCATCGAGGCGTGCCTTGGCAGCGGTCGCATTGTTGGCAGCGCCGAGCCCCTTGGCGGCGAGCGAGGCGGCGGCGTTATAGTCGGCGCGTGCGGCATCGCGGGAGGCTTCAGCCTCCTTCACGCGGGCGGCACGGGCCTCGACATCGAGGCCGCAGAGCAGCGTGCCGGCCTTCACGAAGCTGCCTTCCTTGGCCGGAGTCGCCACCACATTGCCGGAGGTGCCGGCTTTCACGGTGACGCTCTTGTCCGGCGCGGTGCGGCCTTTGACATTGATCTTCAAAAGGTGCGGTTCGGCCGTGACGGTCATTACCACCGCTTCGGGAGTCGCGTCGCCGGCTTCCTGGTGCACGACTTCCTGGTGCGACGACAGGCTGCCCCGCTTGAGGCTGTTGAAGCCAAACCAAGCAATAAGCGCCACGAGAATGGCTGCAGCGATGAGAGTCGAGCGGTTCACGGGATCAATCTTTCCGGCGGTGTGTAGCAGATATAGGTGCGCGCGTCCTTCACGGTAGCGTGACGGGCAGTCTTGCTTAACAAAACAGCGTTGCGATTGCGCAAACCCTGCGCACCAGTTTGATAAAACTGCGCAAGTCCCGGTTAATTCATGACGTAACGGAAAGGACGGAAATGAAAAAAGTCAGATCCAGCGGCGCCATCTGAGGATCGAGAGGACGAGCACGGTCGAGACGGCCAGCGCACCGACCAGGAGCGGGAAGGCCTGTCCATCCGCCGCGCCGGGAATACCGCCCAGATTGACCCCGAACAGGCCGGTCACAAAGCTGAGCGGCAGGAACACGGCCGACAGGATGGCCAGCACGAAGAGGCGCTGGTTGGTCTCTTCCGAACCTTCCTGGATCAGTTCTTCCTGCAACACGGTGGAGCGTTCGCGGATGTTTTCGATGACTTCCGAAAGGCGCGTCACCCGGTCTGCCGATTCCCGCAGGAAGTAGGCGTCCTGTTCGCTGAAGATGCCGGACTGCACCCCGTCGCGCACCAGCGTCGCAATAGCCTCGCGCTGCGGGATCAGGTAGCGGCGCACCCGCAGCACCCGGCGGCGGAACTCCGGCAGGACCGACCGGCTGAGCCGCACCTTCGGGTCCAGTAGCTCGTCCTCATAGCGGTCGGCCTCGTCGTCGAAGCCTGTGATGAGCGGCTCCATCCGGTCGGTCAGCGCATCGGCGAGCAAGGCGACGAGGGCGCCGGTCGAATACGGCACCTCCTTCGCCTTCACCAGTTGCTCCACGTCGCGTGCCGCCTGCACGCGCCGGCCGCGCATGGTGATCAGCAGGTCTTCGCTGGCCCACATGCGCAGAGAGACGAGGTCTTCCGGGTCGGCGCCCTCATTGAGATTGACGCCGCGAAGGTTGATGAGGAAGCCCTTGCCGTGGCGCACGGCGCGCGGCCGGGTTTCCTCCTGCAACAGCGCATCGGCGGTCAGCCAGTCGAGGCCGCTCTTGCCGATCAGCCAGTCCTGCGTCTTCTGCGACTGGCGATTGAGGTGCAGCCAGACGAGCTGGAAATCCGGATGGCCGTTCTCCCTGACATCCTTCCACTCAAGCGGCGTTGCAGTCCCGTCGGCCCCAAAACCGTAGCCGAAGACGAGCGGGTCTATTTCATCCGTATCGGGACTGCTCATGGGCCCTCGTTACCTAGAACGCGCAGACCGGCGGCAGGCGCCCGGCCCATGGCCGGACCTGTTCCAGTTCCAGCGCGAGTTCGAACAGCAGCTGGTCGTCACCCTGCTTGCCGGAGAACATGGCGCCGACGGGCAGGCCGCCCGCGGTCCAGTTCAGCGGCACGCTCATTGAAGCGGCACCGGCGACGTTCATCGGCGCGGTGAAAGCCGCAAAGGTGACGACGCGTTGCATCAGCGTCTCGTATTCGACGGTCGGTGCATGGTCTCCGATCAGGGCGGCCGGGCTGCCGGTAACCGGCGTGAGCAGAACGTCGAGCCCGGCGAGGCCGGCTTCGTAGACGGACTGGAAATTCCTGAGCCAGCCGATGGTGTCTTCCATCTCGGCCTGACGCGCCTGGAACATGGCGGCAAGGCCCAGGGTCCACGGCTCGACAATGTCCGGGCCGATGGGCTTGCCGCTGTAGCGGCTTGCGTCCTGTGCGAACTCGGCGGCGCCTGCAGCCCAGTAGAGCAGGAATTTGTCGAGGAATTCCTGGCCGCTGAAATTCGGCGTGTACGGAACAACCTCATGGCCAAGGCTCTGGCACAGTTCCGCGACATCCTGCAGCGCCGCCCTGGTTTCCGGGGCGACCGGCGTGCCGGCATAGGCATCGGTCGTGAAGCCGATCTTCAGGCGGCGCGACACCGGCAGCACCTGGTCCGGGATCGGCGCGAAGGTGCCGTCATTCACCTGCGCGGCGCGGAAGAGGTTGATCGAGTCGCGCACCGAAATGGTGGAGGCGTGCTGGACGGAAATGTCCACCGGCGGCGGATTGCCGCCCTCCATCGCGGGCAGCTGGCCGCGCGAGGGCTTCAGGCCGAACACGCCGCAGGTGCTGGCCGGGATACGGATGGAACCGCCGCCATCGCTGGAATGGGCAAACGGCACGACGCGCGCGGCGACGAGGGCCGCGGCCCCGCCGGACGAGCCGCCGGTCATCCGGGTCGTGTCCCAGGGGTTGCGGGTGGCGCCGCTGACCAGCGGTTCGGTGGACGCCATCAGGCCCATTTCCGGCGAGGACGACTTGCCGAGCACCACGACGCCGGCTGCGCGCCACTTTTCGGAAAAGGCCGCGTCGGCCGTGGCCATGTGGCCCTTGAAGGCGCGGCTGCCATACCAGGTCTCGGCGCCTTTCCAGTCGTGCAGGTCCTTGATGAAGGTCGGTACGCCCTGGAAGGGGCCGGCCGGCGTCGCGCCCGCTTCGGCGCGGGCGGCGTCATAGGTTTTCGTGACGATGGCGTTGATCTCGCCATTCACCTTTTCCGCCCGGGCGATCGCGGCGTTGACCTCTTCGAGCGAGGTGACGTCGCCGCGCGCGATGCGGGCGGCCATGTCGGTGCCGTCAATCCAGCCGGCAGGGGCCGGCGGCAGGCCTGTGGTTAGCGGGTCTGCCGGAGGCTCAACCGGTGCGGGTGTGCCGGAGGTTCCGGCATCGGGTTGTCCGCACGCCGCCAGCGTGCCCAATGCCGCACCGCCCAGCAGGGCACCTCGTCTTGTGATCCGTTTCATGTTGCGTTCCCTCCGGCTTTTGTCTTTTCGGCGCGCAGGGTGGAGCGGAGCGGCCTTCAGCGCAAGAGGAGACGCCGGGGCAGGAGGTGCCTTAGTGGATGGCGCCGCAGGCGACGCGGGCGCCGGCCCCGCCGATCGGCTGGGTCATGTGGTCGTCCTCGGACTCATGGATGATGATGGCCGAGCCGTCCTGGTCGAGCAGGCCGCCCAGCGTGTCGAGCGTGGTGAAGGCCTCGTAGCCGGCTGAGCCGTCGGCACCGGCCCAGATGTTCGGCAGGTCGCCGGGCTCCGGCCCCTTCGGATTGAACAGGCCATGGCCGCCTTCCATCATGCCGACATGCCCGCCGGACATCTTGTAGGTGCCGATGTCGGAACAGTTGCCGGTGGCGTGGAGGTGAATGCCGTGCCAGCCGGGCGTCAGGCTGCCGGGCTTCAGTTCGACGCGGATCATCAGCCCGTTCGGCCCGTCGAGCAAATTGGCACTGCCGATTTCCTGTCCCGCGAGGCCCAGCATCACGGCCGAGCCTTGTGCCATGGAGGGGAAGACACCTTCATCCGGCCCCGGCATGTCGGGCATGTCCGGCATTGCAGGCATGTCATGAGAGTCGGGCGCATCGGCAACGGCGAGACTGGCGCAGGCGCCCAGTGAGAGCAGGGCGGCGGCGAGGGACAGGCGAGCGAACATGGCGAATCTCCTTATAGAACCTTGAAGGGACTATAGGGCGCCCGCCGCGAAGGTCACGCAAGGCACGTATTTGTGAAGGATCGGATAGACCGCCTGCTCGTCACGCTCGGCCATTTCGAGAGCCGCGCCAGCGCCCGTGCCGCCATCGAGGCGGGACGCGTGCGCGTCGACGGGGAGGTCGTCTCGAAGCCTTCGCAGGAGGTCGTCATCGGCGCGCGGATCGAGGCTGAGGCGGCCCATCCCTATGTTTCGCGCGGCGGGCTGAAGCTGGCCCACGGCCTTGAGGCCTTCAGTGTCGATCCGTTCGGCCGGGCCTGTCTCGACATCGGTGCCTCGACGGGCGGGTTTACCGATGTGCTGCTGCGCCGCGGCGCGCGCCATGTGGTGGCGGTGGATGTGGGCCATGGCCAGCTGCACCATTCCCTTCAGGGCAGCGAGCGGGTCACGAGCCTCGAATCGACCGACGCACGCACCCTGACCGCGGCCGACCTGCCGGACCCGCCGACGCTGCTGGTCTGCGATGCGAGTTTCATTTCGCTGGAAAAGCTGCTGGAAGTTCCGCTGTCGCTCGCCGCGCCGGGTGCGGATTTTGTCGGCCTGTTCAAGCCGCAGTTTCAGGTCGGCCGCGAGAACATCGGCAAGGGCGGGCTGGTCACCGATGAGGCGGCGGCCGATGCCGCGGCGGAGCGCTTCGCTGACTGGATGAAAGAAAAGGGCTGGCCCATCCTTGCCTGGACGGCCAGCCCGATTTCAGGCGGCGACGGCAATGCCGAGCGCCTGTTTCATGCACGGAAAACTCAGTAGCCGTACAATTCCTCATCATTGGAATAGCCGTCGACAATCTGCCAGTCGCCGGAATTTCCTTCGCGGCAGGCGGTGACCGGGTCACGCTCGACGCGGCCGTCGGGCAGGCGGGTCTCGCGCCAGATCGTGCGGCATTCTTCCGTCTGCGGGGCGGGCGCCGGATAGCTCGACTGCGGATAGGAATTGCCCTGCGGATAGGATGGGTAAGCCGGGGCCGTTGCCGGATAGGTGCGCGGCGCAGCCGGCGTCGCGGGATAGGCCGTGCCGGGATGCGTGCCCATCACTTCCGGGCCGCCATAGAGGCCGTCGGTCGTGCGCGGGATCGAGCCCGTCGGATAGGTCGCGGCGGGATAGGTGCTGCGGAAGCTGCCGCCATAGGGCGTTGCCACGGTGCAGGGGGTGCTTGAATTGCTGGCCATGGCGTTGCCGGCCATGCCGCCGACCACCGCGCCGAGCAGGGCGCCGACGATCACTTCGCCGTCATTGTCACCCTTGTCCCAGTATCCGCCGCGGCGGTGGCCATAATAGCCCCGATAGCCGCGATTATAGTGCCAGCGGCTGTCATCGTCGCCGACATTGTTGCCGATGGCGCCGCCAGCCGCTGCGCCAAGCAGGGCGCCGACGACCGTTCCGGCAGCCTTGTTGTCGCGGTTCTGCTGTTCGCAGGCGGTATTGGCGGGGTAATAGCCCTGTGCAGTCGCTGCTGCAGGTACAGCCAGAAGGGCCGTGAGGGCGACACCGCCGATCAAGAGAGACTTCATCATCCCATTTCTCCTTCAGGCAGCCACAGGGCCGCCAGTCTTGGGGCGACCATGGCAGGGATAACCTGAACCGGACCTGAAGGCTGGACGGGGCAGGTGCACAGGCACATATTTGCTGCATGGGCCTCTTCGACCGTGCCTCCCTCGCCGCCGGCCGTGCGCGCTATGCCGCCGCGCAGGGGCTGCGTTCGGCCTGGTACGGGGCGCAGATGCGGGCCGCAAAGCAGAGAACAGGCGGCTTCGACCATCCGGACGAGCCGGACTTCACCCCCTCCCGTGGCAAGCCGGACATGGGCGTCGCCCGCAAGGCCTATTTCGACCTCTTCATCCAGGACCGGCGCAATGTGGAGGACGGGCTTTACCCGCCGCCGCGCGATGTCTCGCTGGCGCAGCTGCCGCACGCGCTGAAATCGGCCCGCGCCTTCCAGGCGGATATTGCGGAAGTTGAGCGCCGCCGCCTTGCGCGGGCGGGCACGGAGATCCGCGAGCACCTGCCTGAAGGTTCGAATCGTTACCCCGCCTATTACCGGCAGAACTTCCATTACCAGTCCGGCGGCTGGTTCACCGATGAGAGTGCCGCGCTTTACGACACGCAGGTCGAGGCGCTGTTCACCGGCACGGCGGACGCGATGCGCCGGGCGGCGCTGGCGGAGATCGCGCGCGAGCTGCGCGGCAGGGACCAGCGCACCATGTCGCTGCTGGATCTGGCCTGCGGCAATGGCCGGTTCCTCGAACAGGTGATGCGCGTCTGGCCGCGCCTCGGGGCGGCGGGGCTGGACCTTTCGCCGAGCTATACCGAGGCCGCCCGTGTGCGGCTCGCGCCCTGGAAGCAGGTCGAGGTGATCCACGACGCCGCTGAGGCGATGCCGCTGGAGGACGCCTCGCGGGACATCGTCGTCTCCATCTTCCTGTTCCACGAACTGCCGCCGAAAGTGCGCCCGAAAGTGCTGTCGGAAATCTTCCGTGTGCTGAAACCGGGTGGCCTGTTCGTGCTGGCCGACAGTGTCCAGTTCGGCGATTATCCGGGCCTCGACGGGATGCTGGAATATTTCCCGCACGGCTTTCATGAGCCGTATTACAAGGGCTATCTCAGCTGGGACACGGGCGCCGCCTGTGCCGCAGCGGGCTTTGCCGGCGAGCGCGAAACGCTGGCCTTCCTCACCCGGGTCACCACCTGGCGGCGGCCCGGCTGACGGACAGAACCAACCATCCGTATTCGGATTCCGAAAAGCCGGAGGTAAGCCGGAACCTGCCAAGGGCGGGGCCGGGCACTGTGCAGGCTCATTGATTTTTGAGCCGTTTGTGACTAATGTATCATACAAGATACAAAACAATGTATAAAAACTGTATCTTCGGAAAGGGCCCAAGCCATGATGATTCTGGACCGAATGACTCGCACGCATCTTCCCTATGCGGACGGTCGCGCGCTGGCCGGGCTTGCAGGCATGGGCGCTGCGCGGATTGGCCTGATGGTGCTGGCAGGCCTCATCGGCGCCGGGGCCGGCATCGCGCTCGATTCCGTCTTCAATCTCTTTGCCGAGTAAACCGCTCAGAATTGCGGCAACCGTCCTGTGCCGATCAGCGGCATCAGGAAGGCGAGCGCAATCGAGATGACGAGGCCGAAAAAGGCCCGGCCCGCATCGCCCGACACGTCGCGCCAGGCTTCACCCCGGTCGCGCAGGGCGGCGATGTAGGAGATCGCGAGCTCGCGCCCCGCGAGCAGGCCAAGGAACACCCAGGTCGTGCTCATCGGGATGTTGTTCACTTCCTTGAACACGAGCAGCACGATGCCATAGATCAGGTCGACGATGGTGGCGGCGCGCACATCTACGGTGTTCACCTTGCGCTCGACGATCTGCTGAATCTGGCCGCCGCGCGTCGCGAAGATATAGCCCTGGATGGCCGTCAGCAGCAGCGTGCCGAGCACCACCGTCACCAGCGGGAAGCTCACATGCGTCTCACCGCCGACGACCTCTACATGCCGCGGCAGGAAGACGAAGATGTTGGCAAGATCCTGCATCAGCCATTGCGACCAGAGGAAGGCGGTGGTGATCCACTGGAACACTACCCAGAACGGCCAGGGCAGCTCCTCCCGCGTACGGAACACCCAGCGCTCGAAGGTCTGTGCAATGACCAGCCAGATGATGGTGCCGACGCCGAAGGCGACGACATAGCCGAGCGCCGATTTCACCAGCATGCTGGTCAGCACGCCGCTGGTGGCCGTCCCGCCTGAGAGGGCGAACAGGGTCAGCACCAGGAAAGTGGTCGAGACCGGGATGCCGTAGCGGGTGATGATGAGCAGGACGAGCGGGGGCAGGGCATGCCACCATTGTGCCTGCGGCAGCAGCCAGCCGCTGCGGTCGCCCTCGCCGGGCAGAACGCTCAGCTTGTCGAGCCGGTCAAAGGCGACATCGCCGCCACCGGAAATATAGCCATAGGCGATGGTGACGACCATGATGCTGCCGGCATAGGCCCAGAGCACCAGCCATGACCGTTTTTGGTTGGACGACAGGAAGGTGCCGAGCGTCTGGATCGAATCATTGGCGACGACCGCATAGGCGGCCAGCGCAAACCCCAGCACCCCGAATAATTCAACGCCACTCATGCTCCGCCCCGTCCCGCAGGCTTGGGGGGCACATTAGCAGTTCGTAATGCAGCGACCGACAGGAGTTTTGTGAACTTGCTGTGACGCGGCCGGGTGGCTTTGGCGACGTTTCCCGGCGGGTTCGCCGCGCAGGATAATTGTGGCGCAAGGCAGGCGGCGGACGCGGTTGGCCCGCCTTATTCGCGCCATGGGAATGAAGAATTCGCAACTGCAATTAAACTCAGTTCACGAACTGTGATGGTGCGGCCACACATGCCGGACCACCTTGGTTTATTACGGAAATGAAAGCGGTAAGCGGCAGGCGGCGGGTCTATCTGCGCTTCGGGTGCTACTCATCAGAAAGGAGACCCTCCAAATGAAACTTGCAATCGCTACGCTCGCTGCTGCCTTCGTTGTTGCCCCTGCGGCACTTGCCCAGGGCAATCTCGAACTCGGCGCGGCCTATTCGAACGTTGACACCGATGGTGCCAATCTCGACGCACTGACCGCCCGGGCTACGTATTTTGTGAACCCGTATGTCGGCGTGGAAGGCGAAGCGTCGATCGGCATCGGCGATGACACCGTCGGCGGCGCGAATGTCGAACTCGATCACGCGATCGGTGCCTTCGGCGTTCTCAAGGCTCCGGTGTCCGATCGCGTCGATGTGTTCGCCCGTCTCGGCTATGCCGACAGCGAATACAATGTCGACGTGCCGGGTCTCGGCAGCGGTTCGGGCGACACCGATGGTGTGGCCTATGGTGCCGGCGCAAAGGTGTTCCTCACCGAGCGTTTCGGCCTGCGCGGCGACCTCACCCGCTATGAAGGCGATGACGGCGCAGACGCCGATGTCATCTCCGTCGGCGGCGTGATGAAATTCTAAGCCACCGTTCGCATGAAAACACCGCCCCCGGAGCTTCGGCTCCGGGGGCATTTTTTTATGAGCTTCAGCGTCCTGTCTGGCCGCGATGGCGCAGCTTCGCGTCGGCCAGCACGCAGGCCATCATCGCCTCGGCCACCGGCACGGCGCGGATGCCGACGCAGGGGTCGTGGCGGCCCTTGGTGCGCACATCCACTTCCTCGCCCTCGCGGGTCACGGACTTCACCTCGTTGAGGATGGAAGACGTCGGCTTGATCGCGATACGGACGATGACGTCCTGGCCGGTGGAAATGCCGCCGGCGATGCCGCCATTATTGTTCGACAGGAAGCGCGGGCTTTCATTGCCGGCGCGCATCTCGTCTGCATTCTGTTCGCCGGAAAAGGCGGCGGCGGCAAAGCCCGCGCCGATCTCGACGCCTTTCACCGCATTGATGCTCATCATCGCGCCGGCGAGTTCCCCGTCGAGCTTGCCATAGATCGGCGCACCCCAGCCGGCCGGAACGCCGCTCGCCTGCACTTCGACGATCGCGCCGGCGGAACTGCCCGCCTTGCGCGTCTCGTCGAGGAACTGCTCCCACACCGGCACCATGGCCGGATCCGGGCACCAGAAGGGATTGTCTCCCGTGATCGACCAGTCCCGGTTTGCGCGGTCAATCGCGTGCGGGCCGATCTGCACGACGGCGCCGCGGATGACGATGCCATCGCCAAGAACCTGCCGCGCCACCGCGCCGGCCGCGACGCGTGCCGCAGTTTCGCGGGCAGAGCTGCGCCCGCCGCCGCGATAGTCCCGCACGCCGTATTTCGCGTCATAGGAATAGTCGGCATGGCCGGGCCGGTAGCGGTCGCGGATTTCTGAATAATCCTTGGAGCGCTGGTCGGTGTTCTCGATCAGCAGGGAAATCGGTGTGCCGGTGGTGACCGGGCCGCCAAATTCCTCAAGCGTGCGGTCGTCTTCGAAGACGCCGGAAAGGATCTTCACCGCGTCCGGCTCCTGGCGCTGCGTCACGAAGCGGGAGGTGCCCGGCCGGCGCTGGTCCAGGAAGTGCTGGATCATGGCTTCCGTCAGGGGAATCCCCGGCGGGCAGCCATCCACCACGCAGCCGAGCGCCGGCCCGTGGCTTTCGCCCCAGGTCGTGACACGGAAGAGGTGGCCGAACGTGTTATGCGACATGGCCTGCCTTCAAGCGCAATTCCGGCGCCTTGAACAGGGCCGGAATGGCGCGGCGGGGGCTTATTTCACCCGTTTGACCTTGAAGTCCTGCCAGGAAAGGTCGTCGAATTCGAACCACGGGGCGCCGTAGACCGACTTCCAGATCCGGCCCTTGGCGGGCAATTGCTTCGGTTCCTTGATCTTTTCGATCTCGACCTGCTGCCAGAGCTGGCCGTCATCGGTCTTGAAGAAATACCGCCCGGCATTGTTCTGGAAGACGCTGATGATCACGACTTCCATCTCTTCCGGCTGGGTGTTCACCTTTTCCTTCTTCTCGCGGTTCACCTGCTTCTTGTCGGCCCCAGGCGCGATCCGGGCCCAGAAGGGCAGCTTGGCTTCCATGTCATTGTCGGCGACCTCGACGGATTCTGCCTCAGGCGCCTCTGCGGCGGCTGTTTCCAGCGTGTCGGAGAGGGTTGCGGCGGCCGCGTCATAGCAGGCAAGGCGGGCGTCGTCGGCCTCGATGGCGCGGCAGGCGACGACCTCGCTGCCCACATCGGTGAGGGACTCGCCCGTGGCGGCCCCGGCGGCGAGCCCGGCAACGATGGCCAGCCCGGAAATGCGAAGAATCGTGCGTTTCATCGTCCCTGTCTCTCAACTTGCTCAGCGGGTTTTCCCGATCCTAGCCGGACTGCCGCCTGTCTGCCAATCACGACATGACAGGCAGGGTTGGCACGGCGTGCCGCAGGCGCCGGGTGTGGACGAGCTACGGACAGCCACGTATGGGAAGCGGCACGATTTGCCCCCATGTGGGGCAGGCCAGCAGCGGGAGCCTCCCATGACGTCCAAGATCATCCCCCCGACCCCCAGCACGGCGGACTATGCGAGCCATGGCGACCGGCCGCTGATCGCCGACATGGACGACCCGTTCGCCCTGTTCGAGGCGTGGATGGCCGAAGCGCGTGAGAGCGAGCCGAACGACTGCAACGCCATGTCGCTGGCCACGGTCGACGCGAAGGGCATGCCGGACGTGCGCATCCTGCTCCTCAAGGACGTCGCGGAGGGCGGTTTTACCTTCTACACGAACCTTGAGAGCGCCAAGGGCGAGCAGCTGCGCGACAATCCTGTCGCCGCGCTCTGCTTCCATTGGAAGACGCTGCGCCGGCAGGTGCGTGTGCGCGGCACCATCACCCGCGTTAGCAATGAGGAGGCGGACGCCTATTTCGCCTCCCGCGCCGCGCAAAGCCGGATCGGCGCCATCGCGTCGGACCAGTCGCGCCCGCTGCCCGACCGGGCGATCTATGAACAGCGCGTCGCGGAGGTTTCTGAAGTCTATGGCGATGGGCCGGATATTCCGCGTCCGGATTTCTGGGGCGGCTACCGCCTGACACCGGTCGAGATCGAGTTCTGGCAGGACCAGGCCTTCCGCATGCACGACCGTCTGAAATTCCACCGCGACGGCAATGCCTGGCGCCGGGGCCGGCTCTATCCCTGAGACCGGGCCACGCGGCGCTTTGCCAGCGTGTCGCTAACTTTCCGTGTCAGGATGGTGCAGGCGAGCACCAGCGTGATGCTGTTGGCGAGGATGACCGGCATTTCGCGGATCATCAGACCGTAGACCAGCCACAGGGCCACGCCGACCACGAACATGGAGTACATCGCCAGCGAGATGGCTGCGGTGTCCTTCATGCGGATGACATGGATCGCCTGCGGCAGGAAGGACGCCGTCGTCAGCACGGCGGCGATGGAGCCGATCAGGTCGGAAGTCATGTAACGCGCCCGGTATTTCAGGAAGGGTGCGCCGCCTCTAGCATGCTTCCCCAGCCGCCGGGAGAGGGAATGTGAAAGGCATTGCGCCCCTCACACGATGTCCCCGGACAGGCGCTCCACCACGAGATGTGGCACGCCATCGCTGGTCTTCGCATAGGAGACCCCGCCTGCCGAAACGGTGGCGTTCACCCGGTGGCGGAAGGCCGAGAAGCTTTCGAATTCCACCACATCGACCGGCTCGTCGAATTCCAGCGTCAGCTCGAAAGCGGCCCCGGCGTTCAGTTCACGGACGGCGAGCACGCGGCCTTCGAAGGGCTGTTTGAGGTAAGCGCCGCCCACCCGGTCGCCCACCTGCAAGGGGATCTCCGGCGTGTTGGAGAGGCGCGCCGACGCCGTATTCCAGTCGCGATAGCCGAGCTCGGCGGCGACCTGTTCCAGGGCGGCGGAATGGGAAAGCGTATGGCCTGCGGCGGCTGCCTCGGCGCGAATTTCCCGCGCGCGGGCCTTGGCCTGGTCGCGGGTTGAGATGAGGGTCGTCATTGGAACGTCCTTGTCTGGGCAGTCGCGTTTCAGCAGGGCTCGCATTGCCGCAGGACTGCCGGAAAGGGCGGGTTCCGTTGGAATTGACGCGGCGAGGCGTTCGCCGGGAGATCTTCACCACAAGGCATCAGCCTCGCGAGCGGCGGGCGTCCCAGGGCCCGGCGCAGTCAATATTAGGTCCGCGCGAAGGCGTCAATATCGGAGCAGGGGCTGTACTGACAGTCTATCCGGCGACGGACGGCGTCTCAGATACGCCACGCAGGCCGCGGACCCACGCATCCGTCTCCGGCTCGTGCCACTCAAAAACCCATTGGCATGACCACATTTCCAGGTCGTCACCATTGAAGTCGTCGCTCGGCACGAAACCCATATCCCTCAACAGGGGGATGATATCCTCCCCCGCCGAGAACACGCATTCGATGCCACGCTTTGGATCGGGCGCGATCAGCAGGATGTGGGCAAACAACGTCACGGCGACACACTCATCGAAGGAACAGAACCTTGCCCGCGATACATGTCGCGTTTCTGCAGCCAGCATGAAGATGTGTGCGATGTCGGCTGGTTCGCCCGGCGCGTTCAGCAGACTCGGGCTGAACTCGTTATCGGACACTTTGCGCCTGAGATACTGGCCATATGAATTTTCCGACATAGGCAAGACGCAGGTCACGACGTTGAAGGGATCCTTGCCGTCCGATGCATTTACGAGGAAGCAATCCGGGTTCTTGTCAAACAGGCTCCGGTTCCGCCGTTCCTTGACATTCGCAAACAGGCCGAACGTCGTACCCAGATAGGCCGACGCATTGAGCAGGCCAATCAGCTTATGATCCTTCGGCGTCTGAGGCCGCTTGAGGGCGTTGAGAACGCTCCCGTAGTTCCGCATGACGGTATCGAGGTCGATCACGAACGCGTCGGATTGCAGCTTGGCGCCGCTATTGGCAATGAATTTTCGACGCCTCTGCTCGTTGCCGGTGAGCTGGGACAGTGCCGAGACCTTCACTCTCAGCTGTCCCCACAGGCCGGAAATCGCCAGCAACCCGAAAGCGGAGGACACGGTCGATGCGACAGCGGCAAACCAGTCCAGCCTGAAATAGGCGAGCCAGGTCGACGCCAGGGACACAAGAAAGCTCAGAATCCCAAGCGCCACCACATTCAGACGTGCGGCATGCGCGATACAGCCCCACCAAAACCTGCGAAACCAGTCCTGCAATTTTCGCTCCCGCCCGAATTCCCTGAAACCATTGATTTCAGTGCCCGATTCAGGGGCTGTGATGCAAGCCGCCAATGGCCCAGGCTTGGCAACGGAGCTTCTTCGTGTCACTCACGCGCCCGGTTCGGGGAGGACATCACATGAAACGCGGCCTGCAGATCGCGCTTGGCATTTTTTCGCTTATTCCACTGGCTTTCATGGCGATGGGGTTCCTGTCGGGGGCGGAACGGCTGTCGCCCGGCGGCGTAACAATCGATCTCGACAATCAGTACCGGTACTTTTCCGGCATGTACCTGACGATGACGCTGCTGATCTGGTACATGATCCCGTCCATCGAGAAACACGGCCGCCTCATGGCGATCGTCTGTATCGGCATCTTTGTCGGGGGGCTCGGCCGGGTGATCTCGATGATGACGATGGGCATGCCCAGCCAGACGCAACTGGTCGCCGTCGGCATCGAGATGGTCGTGCCGGTTGTGTTCTTCCTGTGGCAGAAGATGGTGGCCGCAAAGGCCTAGAGGGTCCGAAGATACCTGCGACGGCAGGTATCCATCTCCTGCATTTGCCTTTTGTACACGAGGCGCCTTCCGGAGATGGACCCCTGCCTGCGCAGGGGTCTGCGGCGTAAAGGAAAACCTACCGCCCGCAGGCGGCGCGGCCGGTATCGTCGGACGAAATCAGGTCCGCCACCTCATAGGGGAAGTCCGTCGCGATGAGGACGAGGCCCTGCCGGGCAAGGTCGTCATATTCCGAGCCGTCGCCATCGGCGAGGTAGGCATCGTCCAGCCGCTCGCCCGCCCGGCCGAGCGTGCCGAAGGCGGGCTCGATGCCTTCCTTGACGAGGCGCTTCCACGCGGCCGCATCGGGCTCCTCCGTGCCGGTCCAGGCGACGAGGCGCGTGCGGTCGATGCCGCGGGCTTCGAGCGCTGCGACGTCCCGCCCGCCAAAGGCCGAGGCGGTCATCATGAAGTCCGGGTCGATGGCGGCGATTTCGGCGGCCTGGTCGTCGTTGTAGGAAATGAAGATCACGCTCTCCTCCGCCCCGGCCGCGCGCACGGCGGCGGCGATGTTGGCGAAGCTCGTCGTCGGCTTCTTGTCGAGTTCGAGGATGGCGCCGGTTTCCTTCGCCCAGAGCAGCACGTCCGAGAATTTCGGGGGATGAAACTGCGTCCGGCGCCCGTCATTATCCTCCAGCCAGAGGCCGCTCATCGTCTCCCAGTCGGTGTCGGAGACATAGCCCTTGCCGGTCGTCGTGCGGTTCAGCCGGTCGTCATGCATCAGGGTCAGCACGCCGTCGCGCGTCTCGGCCACGTCGATCTCGAACACGCGGATGCCTCGGTCGAAGCCGTGCTGGAAGGTCTCGATGGCGTTTTCGGGGAAGCCTTTGTCCGGTCCGCCGCGATGGGCGGCAATGACGGTGCCACCGGCCCGCCGCAGGCAGTCGAAATAGTCGGGCAGAGGCATGGGCGGCGCCGGCTCTTGCTGGCCGACCGGAAGCACGATGGCGGGCATGGCGCCATCGATCGAGCTGTCCCCGTCCTGCGCCGGCGGGCTCCCGGCCTGTCCGCAGGCCCCCAGCAGGACCAATACCGCAGCGGAAAATGCAAATCTTTTCATGGTCCGGCCCTCATTTTCTTGCGCACTGGCAGACGCGCGCTTACACCACATCATGACCAAAGGACAATGACGCCCCGCAGGGCGCGCGAAGGAGGAAAACATGAAAGGCATCATGCAGGACTGGCCGCTGACCACCAACAAGGTGCTCGAGCATGCCAAACGCGTAAACCCGACCCGCGAGATCGTGACGCGCCGTGTCGAGGGGAACATCGAGCGCATCACCTATGCCGACCTGTTCGACATGTCGAAGCAGACCTCCAATGCCCTGCTCGATACCGGCATCGGCCTCGGCGACCGGGTTGCCACCCTTGGCTGGAACTCCGAGCGTCACATGGCCACCTGGTATGGCACCATGGGCATCGGCGCCGTGCTGCACACGGTGAACCCGCGCCTGCACCCGGAACAGATCGCCTGGATCATCAATCATGCCGAAGACAAGGTCCTCGTCTTCGACAAGACCTTCCTGCCCATCGTCGAGGCGATCAAGGGCATCATCCCGACGGTCAAGACCTTCGTCATCTATGCCGGCGCCGACACGATGCCGGACAACACGCTGGGCGCCATCCCGTTCGACATCTGGATCGACGGCCGCTCCACCAATGTGCGCTGGGGTGACTTCCCGGAAGATACGGCCTGCGGCCTCTGCTACACCTCCGGCACGACCGGCGACCCGAAGGGCGTGCTCTATTCGCACCGTTCCAACGTGCTGCACACGCTGATCACCATGCAGCGCGATGCCATCGGCATGGGCGCGAATGACGTTGTGCTTCCGGTCGTGCCGATGTTCCACGCCAATGCCTGGGGCCTGACCTTCAGCTGCCCGGCCACCGGCGCCAATATGGTGATGCCCGGCGCGCAGATGGACGGCGCCTCGATCTACGAATTGCTCGACACGGAGAAGGTGACGATCACTGCCGCCGTGCCGACCGTCTGGCTGATGCTGCTGACCCACCTCCAGCAGAACGACCTCAAGCTGCCGCACCTGCAGAAGGTGATCATCGGCGGCTCGGCCGTGCCGGAGAAGATCCTGCGCGCCTTCGAGGAAGATTACGAAGTCGACGTCGTCCACGCCTGGGGCATGACGGAAACCTCGCCGCTCGGCACGCTCGGCATCCTGCCGCCGCACCTGCTCGACGCCGATATCGACACCCGCATGGAGCAGAAGCTGAAGCAGGGCCGTCCGCCCTTCGGCGTCGAACTGAAGATTGCCGACGATGAAGGCAACGACGTCGAATGGGACGGCAAGACCTCCGGACGCCTGCTGATCCGCGGCGCCGCCATCGCGGCCGGCTATTTCAAGGGCGCCGGCGGCAATGTGCTGGACGATAATGGCTTCTTCGACACGGGCGACGTTGCGAATATGGACCAGTACGGCACCATGCAGATTACCGACCGCGCCAAGGATGTGATCAAGTCGGGCGGGGAGTGGATCTCCTCCATCGACATCGAGAACATCGCCGTCGGCCATCCGAAAGTGGCGAACGCCGCCGCCATCGGCATCTACCATCCGAAATGGGATGAGCGCCCGCTGCTGATCATCCAGGCCGCCGAGGGAGAAACTCCGAGCAAGGAGGAAATCCTCAAGGCGCTGGAAGGCAAGATCGCCAAATGGTGGACGCCGGACGATGTTGCCTTCGTCGACTCGATCCCGCTGGGCGCCACCGGCAAGATCAACAAGCTGGCCCTGCGCGAGAAGTTCAAGGACTATAAGCTGCCGACGGCGTAAGCGCGATGGATCTCGGACTTTCAGGCAAGGTGGTCTTCGTCGCCGGTGCCAGCCGGGGCATCGGCCTCGGCATCGTCGAGGCGCTGCTGGCCGAAGGCGCGAAAGTGGCCATGGCGGCGCGGGGCGAAGCGGCGCTGGAGGCCGAACGGGCCCGGCTCGCCGGCATTTACGGCGCGGACAAGCTCTGGGCCCGTGCAGGCGACCTGCGCGAAACCGCCACCATCGACGCCATGGTCGAGGCCATCGAGGCGGAGGTCGGCCCGCTCTGGGGCGCGGTCGCCAATGTCGGCCTGCATCCATGCCCGCCGGGCTTCGAGGTGGATGACGCGACCTGGTCTGCCGGCCTCCAGCAGAACCTCGACAGCGCCTTCCGCCTCGCCCGTGTGTCGCTCCGGAAAATGGAGCCGCGCGGCGAGGGCGCGATCCTGATGATCTCGTCCATCGCTGGCCTCGGCGCGCTCGGCACGCCGCTGACCTATGGCACGTCCAAGGCGGCGATGAACCATCTGGCGAAAGAACTCGCGCACATCGCCGGCCCGTCCGGCGTGAGGGTCAATGCGATTGCGCCGGGGAACATCATCTTTCCGGATGGCGACTGGGAGAAACGCTCGACCGGCCCGCGCGCCGATGCGTGGAACCGCTGGATCCGCCGGGAAGTGCCGCTGCAGCGCTTCGGGCGCCCGGACGAGATCGGCTCGGCGGCGGCCTACCTGCTCAGCCCGCTGGCGAGCTTCGTCACCGGCGCCGTTCTGCCGGTCGACGGCGGCCAGACAAGATAGGACGACGAGCCAGGCGGTCGGCGGATTATTCCGTTTCCGGTTCCTGGATGCTGACGATGTAGGACAGCAGCATGTCCGTCTCCATCGGGCTGAACTCGAATTGCGGCATGTCCGGATGGCCGATCTTGATGCCTTCGCGGAAGTCGTCCTTCAGCGCCTCGCTGTCGACATCGCTGAGCAGGTGACGCAGGGCCGGGGCATCGGTACGCACCGCATCGTCAGAGCCCATGCCGTGGCAGCGCGCGCAATGTTCGCCGGCCATCTCTTCGCCCACCACGATCTCTTCGGCCAACGGCATACCGGTGAGGCCGACGGCGTCACCCGGCGCCGTCTCGGCACAGGCTGCCAGGGCGAGGGGCACAAGGGCAATCAACAGGCGGCGCATGAGGCTTCTCCGTCAGGAACCGGCGCAGGATCGCCTGATGCGGCCGCAAACGCAATCGCAGGAAGCTGTCAGCCGTCCGCCGGCGCCGGCTCCTGGATGCTCTTCAGGTAGGTCAGTAGCACATCAGCGCCGAGTGGCCCGAAGATGAATTCCGGCATGTCGGGATGGCCGACTTTCAGGCCCGCCTCGAAATTGGCGTGCAGCGTGTCGGCGTCGTAGCGGTTCAGCACCTGGTTCAGCGGCGGCGTGTCATGGCGCAGGGCCGGCTGGTCGTCGAGCCCGTGGCAATTGGCGCAGAGCGTCGAGGCGATGCCGCGGCCTTCCGAAATCTGCTGCGGCAGCGGCGCTTTCTGGGACTCCCGCACGTCGTGGAACTGGCACCCGGCCATCGCGAGCGGCAGCAGGGCGATCAGGTAACGGTGCATGGCGGTTCCTCCTCTTGTCTGCCCGCGAGGGTCGCGCGCGCAGGGAGGCCGCACAATCCGTTATGCTTCGGAATTGACCCGCGGGCGGCCGCCGGGAAGGTGGGATCCGTCAGGCTTCAATCCCCCTCCCAGCGTCATGCCCGACGGCTGGAAGCCGTCCGGGCACCCATCGCAGAAAGAGTGCCCACGCACGTCATCCTCCGCTGAAGACACAGCAGATGCCGTGAACTGTTGAAGCGTTCAGGGATGGGCCCCCTGACCGCTGCGCGGCCGGGGGTGAGGGCGGCTCAATCCGGCAGGCCGATGCCTCCGCGATATTGTCCGCATCCCTTGCACAGGGGCCGGGCCGGTACCGTTCGGTTTGTGCGGGGGAGGAATGGAGAGAGTGGCGGGGGCTCCGGGGTAACGGCCGGGGATCGCGTCTAGGAAAGCTGGTCCGGCGGAGGAAGTGGAAACACGACCGACAAAGACCGATGACCTCCCCGGCAGATCCGGTTTCGGCTGGGCTGTCCGACCTCGGCCCTGCAAGACGGCCGATGCGATGAGGCGCGCCGGCGGCGATCCGAAATCTCCATCTCCGGCGCGGCGGGCGGTAACGCTCCAACCCGTAGCCTACCTTTTATCACTGGCGGAGCGCCACGGCGCCCGCCGCGCCACGGCCCTTTATCCCCGGATGGCTCCCAGCCAGTCCGGCTTCAAGTGCAGGCTGTCTCTTATCCTCCCCCGCACGCGGGGAGGATAAGGCAGGCGAGGGCTGCAACCTGACAGCCTCGTGATCGGCTCCGGGGGCGACAAGCCGGCAGGCCCGCGCTATGCCAGCACCAACCAACAGGGAGGGCGGCACATGGCCGGTGTTTCAGATCAGTCTCAGAATGGCGGCTGGCGCGGCCGGTTTTCCGCATTCGCGCTCGCCTTCGCCCTGTTCGGCGTTCTGTGGTTCTTCATCGCCGCGGCCGGCACCAAGCTCGGCCTCTGGGACTGGAAGGTCGGCTTCGGACAGCTGACCATGGGCTGGGGCCCGAAGATCGTGCAGACAGCGCTCGGTGTCTCGGTGCTTGCCGTGATCGTGTCGCTGGTGGCGGCGCCGCGCAAGCGGCCTTTCATGCTGGCGCTGGCGGCGCTTCTCGTGTCCGGCCTCTCCCTCGGCCGCCTCTATGCGACCGGCGAGAACGCAAAGCGCCTGCCGCCGCTGCATGACATTCAGACCGACTGGACCAATCCGATCCAGCCAAGCGAGGCCCTCATCGCCGCCCGTGCGGCCAGCGGCGGCTACAACAAGATCGAGGATGCCCCGGTCATCGAGGATGGCGCCAAGGGCCGGTGGCCCGGCATGGAAGGGCGGCTCGTCTCCGAAGTGCAGGAAGAGGCCGAATTCGACCCCGAGACGCAGAAGAAGGAAGTCTCCGCGCCCTATCCGAAGATCGAAACGCTGGTCTATCCCGCCGTCACCGTCGACATGGCCTATGAGGCGGCGCTTGCCACTGTGAAGGCGAAGGGCTGGACCATCGTCACGGCCTCGCCGGAAAGCGGCCACATCGAGGCGACCGAAGCGACCTTCTGGTTCGATTTCAAGGACGACATACTGATCCGTGTGCTGCCGGAAGGCGACCATGGCTCGCGGATTGATGTCCGCTCGGTCAGCCGTGTCGGTCTGTCGGACCTTGGCGCGAATGCCAAGCGGGTAAGTAATCTTCTGGATGATATCGACCAGCTCCTGCGCTAGACTGCGCAGGCATTCACACACGGAGGAGGTCAGCCCATATCGGACGCGGCCACGGAGCAGTCAGACCTGATCGCGGCCTTTGAAACAGGGCGCGTGGACGGCGTGACGCTCGCCGCGCCGCGGATCGACACCCATATCAGCCATGTCTTCCTGACGCAGGACCGCGTCTACAAGATGAAGCGGCCGGTGAAGCTGCCCTTCCTGGATTTCACGACCGTCGCCCTGCGCCACCGGGCCTGCCTTGCCGAACTGGAGGCAAACCGCCTGCTGGCGCCGGGCATGTATCTTGGCGTGGAGCCCATCGTGGCGGCGGGGGGCGGACGCTACCGCATCGGCGGGCCGGGCGAGCCGCTCGACTGGGTGGTGGTGATGAAGCGGTTTGACCAGGCCGACCAGTTCGACGAACTCGCCCGCGCAGGACGCCTGACGCCCGAGTTGATTGATCAGACGGCGGATGTGATCGCGGCAGCGCACGCGGCCGCCGTGCCGGTGCCGACCGCCGGGCATACGGCGGATTATCGCGGCATCATCCGCGAACTGCGTGCGACCGAAATCCATGGCGCGCACCAGATGGACCTCGACCCCGGAGACCCGGCCGTGTTCGATCTTCTGGATGCGGAGCTGGCCCATATCGACCCGCTGATCGAGGCGCGGCGGCGTGCCGGCAAGGTCCACCGCACCCATGCCGACCTGCATTTGCGAAATATCTGCCTGTTTGAAGGCCGGCCGACGCCTTTCGATGCGATGGAATTCGACGTCCACATGGCGACCATCGACCGGCTCTACGATCTTGGTTTCCTGCTGATGGACCTTGTCCGCATGGACCACGGGGCCGACGCCAACCGGCTGATGAACCGCTATTGGGACACATCCGGAGAGGAGGAGGGCGCCTTCCGTGTGCTGCCTTTCTTCATGGCGCTGCGCGCCGTCGTGCGGTTCGCGGTCAGCGTCGAGGAAGGCAAGCTGGGCGATGCGTCGGCCTATCGGCAGCTGGCGCTGAAACTGCTGACGCCGGAGCCGCCGAGGTCTGTGTGCGTCGGCGGCTTGTCAGGCGTCGGCAAGACCACGATTGCCCGCGCCATCGCAGCGCACCTGCCGGGTCCGGCGGGCGGGCGGCTCTTGCGCACCGACGTGCTGCGCAAGCAGGCGCTCGGACAAAACCCGGAAGCGCCGGCCAGGATGCCGGGTGGCCTGTATTCCGAAGTCGGGCGGGCGAGCGTATATGACGTGATGTTCCAACACAGCAATGCAGCACTGGATGCCGGCATCAGCACGGTTCTCGACGCGACGTTCCAGTCCGAGATGATGCGGTTCGAAGGCGCCGCGCATCGCTACCGGCAGCCCACCACCGGCATCTGGCTGGAGGCGCCGCTGGAGGTGCGCCTGGCCCGCATCGCCGGGCGCAGGGGCGATGCTTCCGATGCCGACGCTGAGGTCGCGCGGGCGCAGCAGGAACCGGAAGTTCTGGACAAATTCGGCGGATGGCACCGCGTCGACGCGTCCGGCACAGTCGAGGAAACGATCGCCAATGCGCTGGCGGTGCTGGCCTAGCGGTCTTTCGGGTCGAGCGCGTCGCGCAGGCCGTCGCCGATGAAGTTGAGGCAGAGCAGGGTGACCGCCATCGTCGCGGCCGGCGCAATCAGCATCCAGGGCTTTTCCTCCATCCGGCTCGCGCCATCGGAAATCAAGACGCCGAGCGAGGTCAGCGGCTCGTTCACACCGAGGCCGAGGAAGGAGAGGAAGCTCTCTGCCAGGATCACGACCGGAATGGTCAGCGTCACATAGACTGCGACCGGCCCGATCACGTTCGGCAGGATGTGGCGCAGGATGATGTCCTTGCGTGAGACGCCGGCAGCGCGCGCGGCCTCGATGAATTCCTTGCCCTTGATGGCGAGCGTCTGCCCCCGGACGATCCGCGCCATGGTGAGCCATTCGATGGCGCCGATGGCGGCGAAGATCAGGATGATGTTCCGCTCGAACACGGTCAGCAGCAGGATGACGAAGAAGATGAAGGGCAGGGCATAAAGCACGTCGACAATCCGCATCATGAGATTGTCGGCCCGTCCGCCGAGATAGCCGGCGGTCGCGCCCCAGGTGACACCGATGACAAGGCTGACCGCCGTGGCCACGATGCCGACCGTCAGGGAGATCCTGAGGCCGATCATCAGGCGGGCGAAGAGGTCGCGGCCCTGCAGGTCGGTGCCGAGGATGTGCCAGCCCTCGAAGGTCGGCGCGATGGTGCGCAGGTCTGAAATGGTGCGGTAGTCGTGGACCCACACCATCGGGCCGACAATGGCGACCAGCACCATGAAGCCCAGTACCCACATCGAGATGACCGCAGCCTTGTTGCGCAGGAGGCGCGCGCGGGCATCGTCCCACAGCGAGCGGCCACCGGTGATTGCCTGGCTGACCGCTTCCACGCGGCCCGTCGGATCGAGGATCTGTCCGGTCTCGCCCATCAGTCGTATTTCACTTTCGGATCGAGCACGGCGTAGAGGATGTCCGCAACCAGGTTGAGGATCACGATCAGGCCGGCATAGACGATGATGGCGCCCATCACGAGCGTGTAGTCGCGGTTGAGCGCGCCATTGACGAAATAGGAGCCAAGGCCCGGCAGGCCAAAGACTTTCTCGATCACGACAGAGCCGGTCATAACCCGCGCCATGGCGGGGCCGGCATAGGAAATCAGCGGCAGCAGCGCGGCCGGCAGGGCATGGCGGGCAATCACCTGGCGCTCCGACAGGCCCTTGGAGCGCGCGGTGCGGATATGGTTCGAGCGCATCGTCTCGATGATCGAGGCGCGCATCAGGCGGGAAATGATCGCAATCTGCGGCAGCGCCAGCGTAATCACCGGGAGGGTCATGTTGTGAAGGTTCATGCCGATGTTCGGATACGTCCCGAGGCCGCCCACGGCGAAGATGCCGAGGCCGAGGGAGAAGATCAGGATCAGCACCGGCCCGGTGACGAAGGTCGGGATGGATATCCCGAACATGGCAATCCCCATCACGCCATAATCGGCCGACGAGTTCTGTTTCAGACCCGCAAACACGCCGAGCAAAGTGCCCAAGGTGATCCCGAGCAGCATGGCCAGCGAGCCGATGGTCAGCGAGATCGGCAGGCCGTCGGCGATGAGATCGTTCACGCTCTTGCCGAGCGTCTTGTAGGAGGGGCCGAAATCGCCCTTCACCACGCCGCCGAGATAGTCGAAATACTGCTCGTGCAGGGGCTTGTCGAAGCCGAACTTCGCCGCGATGGACTTTTCGATCGCCGGGGGCAGCTTGCGTTCCCCGTCAAATGGGCCACCGGGCGCCGCGCGCATCATCAGGAAGGCCATGGTGATGATCGCGAGCATGGTGGGGATCGCGATGATCAGCCGGCGGGCGGTGTAGGCCCAAGGAATGCGGCTGAGAGCTCTCTGCAGGGTGGACAAGGGGAGATTTTCCGTCGTTGTTGCAGCACCAGCGCGAAAGCCAACCGCCAAAGCTTGGCAGAACGCACATCCTTCTCTAGCTAGGTATCCAAACCGATCAAGACCGTCTCAACAGACAGGACCGCCGTTATGGCCGATATTCGCCAGGTTACAGACGCCTTTGCCGTCGCGGCCCAGCTTTCCGAGGAGGATGTCGCCGCCATCGCCGCCGCGGGCTTCAAGACGATCCTCTGCAACCGGCCGGACGGCGAGGGCGGCCCGATGCAACCTAAATCTTCGGCCATTCGCGCAAAAGCCGAATCATTGGGTCTGACCTTTGTCGCGCTGCCGTTTTCCGGGGCACCGACTCCCGAAATCGTGAGCCAGATGGCGCATGTCCTGAATGACGCACCCCAGCCCGTTCTCGCCTATTGCCGCACCGGCACGCGCAGCATCACGGCATGGGCTTTAACCCATGCCGGACAGGGGGCTGGAGAGGAAATCGTCGACGCCGCCGCCGGTGCAGGCTATGATCTTTCGAATATCGAGCGGCTCCTGTAAGGGCCATTACTCATGGCGCCCGGTCACACTTGCGCCGCATTAAGTGTGTTGTCAGTGAGTGGCCGGCATGCGAGGCAGGGAATGGGCCGCGATCTGCGCTGAGGCGCCGTTCGCCGTTCAGGAGAGTTCGGAATGACAGACCGGTTATGGCTGACCGATTTCAAATATGAAGACGGCGCGATGCTGGTGAAGAAAACCGGCGCCCGTATTCCGCTGACCCTGTCGCTGGCCAATGACGTCTTCACCTGGTTCAGCTTCTATTTCGCCACCCAGTCCTGGCGCATCTGGCGCCGTATCGAAGGCCACAAGCGCCCGACCATCGCCTTTTATCCCGACAAGCCGCGCCCCTGGTATTTCATCTGGCCGGTGATGCATGTGTCCGGCGCGAAACTCATCGATGATGTCTCGAAGGCCGACATCGTGATGCAGTTCGACGACTCTACCGAAACCAACAACGAGACGCCCGCCGTGAAGCCTGGCGCCCGGCTCGTGAATTTCAACTGCCACGACGTGTCGAAGTCGAAAGTTGCGGCCGCGTTCGAGGCTGCCGCCGGGTATTCCCTCGCTGTCGATCCGACGACCTATACCGGCCGCATGGTCGAGAAGTCTGAGCTGAACGCCGCCCATGACGGGCGCGTGCTGGAAGGCCCGCTCGACGCGCCGGTGCCGGGCAAGACCTATCAGGTTCTGGTCGACAACGAGATCGAAGGCGGGCTGGTGGAAGACCTGCGCTGCTGCCTCGTCAATGGCTCGCCCGTGGTCGTCTTCCGCAAGCGCCGGCCGCTGGAACGCCGCTTCCTCAACGAGAATGTCCAGGTTCTGCTCGACGAGCCTCGCATCTGCTACACGGCCGATGAAATTGCCGTGATCGAACGGTTTGCGAAGGAAATGGGACTGGACTGGGGCGGCATTGATTGCCTACGTGACCGCAATAGCGGAAAGCTCTACATCGTAGATGCAAACAAGACCGACATGGGGCCGCCCGTCGCCCTGAGACTTGGCCAGAAGCTGCGTGCGACACGCAGGATGGCCCAGGCGTTCGGCACCCGGTTTGCACCGAAGCGGCGTTGATTCTTCCGCAGGCTGAACGTTCAGAGGCTGAAGATGGCAATTCCCTATATCAAAGACATCGAGTTCGAATACGGCGTGGTCCAGCAGGTGTCGCCGCTGATCCGCCGCGTGATCGCGAACAATCCGGGCCCGTTCACTTATGTCGGAACCGGCGTCTTCATCGTTGGCCGGGGAGACGTTGCCGTTCTCGATCCCGGTCCGGTCGATGAGGCGCACTTCAGCGCACTGAAAAAGGCACTTGAAGGCGAGCGCGTGACGCATGTGCTGGTAAGCCATGGGCATTCGGATCATTCGCCGCTGGCCCAGCCGCTGGCCGAATGGGCGGGCTGCAAGACCTATGCGAAGAATTGCGGCGTGCCGACCGCCAAGGGCGAACTCGGCAGCGCCGACGATCTCGGCTTCATGCCGGATGTGAAGGTGCGCGATGGCGATGTCATCTCCGGCCCCGGCTGGACGCTGGACGTCATCGAGACGCCGGGACACACCTGTAACCATCTCTGCTTCGGCCTGCGCGAGGAGAATGCCTGCTTCTCCGGCGACCATATCATGGGCTGGTCGACCACCGTGGTCGCGCCGCCGGATGGCGACATGGGCGACTACATGCGCAGCCTCGAAAAGATCCGTGTGATGAATTTCGACGCGCTCTACCCGACGCATGGCGACCCGGTGCGAGGCCAGGATTTCGTCAATCACTTCATCACCGAATATGCCGAGCACCGCCGCGAGCGGGAGCGGGCGATCCTGTATCACCTTGCCAAGGGCGAACACTCGATCCCCAACATGGTCAAGGACATGTACAAGGAGGTCGATAAGCGCCTGCATCCGGCCGCGGCCATGTCGGTGCTCGGGCACATGCTGGAGCTGGTCAAGACCGGCCGCGTTGTGACGCCGGACGCCCAGCCGACCGTCCGTTCGCACTTCGAACTGGTGAAGACCGCAGCCTGACGCCTAACGGGCGCTGAGGTTGATCCTGCGTCCGGCCGACAGGTAATTCGCCGCCGCCACGATGGCATCCGCGTCGATCATGAAGTGACGGTAGAGATCCTCGATCGTGCCGGTCTGGCCGAAATGCTCGACGCCAAGCGGCGCGGTGCGGTGGCCCATGACAGAGCCGATCCAGGCGAGTGTGGCCGGGTGTCCATCCGTCACGGTGATCAGCGTCGCCTCGCGCGGCACGCCGCCCATCAGGCGTTCGATCTGGCTGGTCGCATCCTTGTGGCCGCGCGCGCGGGCGCGCCGCGCTGCGGTCCAGCCGGAATTCAGTCTGTCTGCGGACGTGATGGCCAGCACGCCGATGTCGCGCCGGTCATTGCCGATGCGGCCGGCGGCTTCGATGGCCTCAGGCGCGACACAGCCCTGATAGGCAATCACGACTTCGCAGTTAGGGCCCGGTTCGCGCAGCCAGTAACCGCCATCGACGACACCTTGCCGGAAGTCAGCGTCGTCACGGGCCTTGAGGCCCAGCTGTTCCAGCGGCCGTGTGGTGAGGCGGAGATAGACCGATCCGCCGGTCTCGTCGCGTAACCAGGTGCGCTCGTCCGGATCGTTCTCGCCGCTGCGCTGGAGATAGTCGAAGCTCCAGTCCATGATGATGGAGAGTTCGTCCAGATAGGCCGGTTCGAAACTGACGAGTCCGTCCTGGCTCATGCCGATCAGCTGGGCGCCGATGGACTGGTGCGCGCCGCCTTCCGGGGCAAGCGTCACGCCAGACGGCGTGCCGGCGATGATGAAGCGGGCGTCCTGGTAGCAGGCATAGTTCAACGCATCGAGGCCGCGTGCGACGAACGGATCATAGACAGTGCCGATGGGGATGAGGCGCTCGCCGAACAGCGAGTGCGAGAGGCCCGCCGCGCCGAGCAGGAGAAACAGGTTCATCTCGGCAATGCCAAGCTCGATGTGCTGGCCCTTGGGTGAAAATTGCCATTTCTGCGTCGAGGGGATCTGCTGCTGGCGGAACGTGTCTTCCTTTTCCGTCCGGGCAAAGAGCGACCGGCGGTTCACCCATGGGCCAAGATTGGTCGAAACGGTCACGTCCGGTGACGTTGTGAGGATCCGATCGGCAAGCGGCGTGTCGCCCTTGGCGAGGAAATCCAGGATCTTGCCGAAGCCGGCCTGCGTGGAGAGGACGCGGTCGTCGAGGAAGACGGGGCCGGGGCTTGCGAGCGTGGGCGCGGTGAACCGGCGCGGGCCCGCGGCAAAGAACGGCACCTGGCCGAGGAATTTCTGCAAGCCGGCCGGGTCTGCGACGGTTGCCATCGTGTCCCACTCTGCGCCGTCCGGCACGCCCATACGGGCCTGGAACTCTGCCATCTGGGCCGGGTTCATCAGGCCGGCATGATTGTCCTTGTGGCCCGCCAGCGGCGTGCCCCAGCCCTTGATTGTGTAGGCCAGGAAAACCGTCGGCTGGTCGTCGGCGATGCTGTCGAAGGCTTCGGTCAGCGTTTCGAGGCATTGGCCGCCGAGATTGTTCATCAGGGCGTCGAGCTCTTCGTCGCTGCGCTTCGACAAAAGGGCCGCGACGTCGCCCTGATCGCCGAGATCGTCCATCAGGCGCTTGCGCCAGGCGCCGCCGCCCTGATAGGTCAGCGCCGAATAGTCCGCATTCGGACAGGACTGGATCCAGGCCTTCAGCGCCTCGCCGCCGGGTTCCCCGAAAGCCGCCCGCTGCAATGCGCCGTGGCGCAACAGCACGGTGCGCCAGCCGAACGCCCTGAAGATGGCTTCGATTTTCTCCCACAGGCCCTCATGCACCACGCCATCAAGGCTCTGGCGGTTATAGTCGATGATCCACCAGGTGTTGCGCAGGTCGTGCTTCCAGCATTCCTGCAGGCACTCATAGACATTGCCTTCATCGAGCTCCGCATCGCCGACCAGCGCGACCATGCGGCCGAGTGGACGGCGCTCGGCCCAGTCCTTGGCTTCCAGATAGTCCTGCACCAGCGAGGCAAAGGCCGTTTCGGCAACGCCGAGACCGACGGAGCCGGTGGAAAAGTCCACATCGTCCACGTCCTTGGTGCGGCTGGGGTAAGACTGTGCACCGCCATAGCCGCGGAAGTTCTGCAGCTTTTCCAGCGTCTGGTTGCCCATCAGGTACTGCATGGCATGGAAGACCGGCGAAGCGTGCGGCTTCACGGCAATACGATCTTCCGGACGCAGCGTGTGAAAATAAAGCGCCGTCATGATCGAGACCATCGACGCGCAGGAGGCCTGATGGCCGCCAACCTTTACGGCGCCTTCCGACTTGGGACGCAGATGGTTCGCATTGTGCACCATCCAGGCGGACAGCCAGAGGGCGCGCTGTTCGATGGTTTTCAGATGCGCGAGATCAGTCATGGGTGAGACCCGTGAATTAGTTACATATGCAACCAGTCACATGGCACAGCTGACCCGGCCGGTCCACCTGGAAAGGCGCTACATCGGCGTGGTGCGAAGCGGGGCGAGGTCCGGATAATCTGCCGGGCGCTTTTCCTCGCGGGCCTTGAACGCTTCGGCCATGTGCGGCGGCGGGAACATGGCGGCGTTCCATACGCCGATATAGTCCAGCGTGTCGGCGGTGGAGTGGTCGCGGCCGTAATTGATCAGCGCCTTGCAGCCAGTGACAGCGAGCGGGCTGTTGGCGGCAATCTGTCGGGCGACGTCCATGACGGCGGCCAGCATCTCTTCCTGCGTGTCGAACAGATCGTTGACGAGGCCGATCTCCTTGGCCGTCGCGGCCGGCAGGCGCATGCCGGTATAGGCCATCTGTTTGACCCAGCCTTCAGGAATATAGCGCTGCAGCCGCGGGAAGGTGCCGACATCCGCGGTCATGGCGATATTGGTTTCCATGATCGAGAAGAAGGCGTCCTTCGTGCACCAGCGGATATCACCGGCGGAGATCATGTCCACCGCCCCGCCAATCACCCCGCCATGAAGGGCGAACAGTACCGGCATGCGTGCCTCTTCGAGGCAGTTGAACGTTTCCTGGATGCGCTTGATGTTGGAGCGCAGGGCTTCGGCGAGGATGTAGCGGTCGTGTCCGGTCTTCTCGCCGCCCGCAAAGACTGACAGGTCCATGCCAGCCGAGAAATGCTTGCCCGTCGACGAAATCACGATCACCCGGGCGCGGGCATTCACATCGATATCGCGCACAATTTCCGGCAGTTCGTTCCAGAACGCCTTGTTCATCGTGTTCATGGCCTGCGGCCGGTTCAGGCGGATATGCGCGATCCGGTCCTCGATGCTGACGTCGAAGCATTCATGGGTTTTCGTGAGCATGGCGGGTTCCTCCTGTTTCCCCGGAGGATGGGACATCGCCGCGCCGGGCGCCAGACCTGACCATGCGTGATGCGGCTAGAGGGCCGGCTGTCCTCGCGCAGCGGCCGCGCGCCAGGGCAAGTACCAGCTGACGAACCGTTCGAGGCCGGTTTCCAGCGGCGTTGACGGTGCAAAGCCATAATCCCCCTGCAGGCGATCAACGTCTGCATAGGTCTCCACCATGTCGCCGGGCGGCAGATCCGTCAGTTCCACAGCGGCTGCCTTCCCAAGGAGCCGTTCAAGATGGCCGATCATATCACGCACGGGCGTCGGCGAATGGTTGCCGATATTGTAGAGGCGGTGAGCCGGGCTTGCCGGCCGGCTGCCGGCGGCCTCTTCGACCATCCGCACGATCGGAGCGACGATGTCATCGATATAGGTGAAGTCACGCCGCACATCGCCTTGATTGAACAGTTTGAGCGGACGTCCTTCCAGAATGGCATCGGCAAACAGCCAGTAGGCCATATCGGGGCGCCCCCATGGTCCGTAAACGGTGAAGAAACGGAGGCCGACCGCATCTATTCCGTAGAGGGAGGAATAGGTGTCGGAGAGGACTTCGTCGGCAATCTTGGTTGCCGCGTAGAGCGACTTCGGCGTGCCAAGCTTCATGCCCTCATGGAACGGTACCTCCGTCACGCCGCTGTAGACGGAACTGGACGAGGCATAGATCAGTCGGTTCACGGATTTCTGGTTACGGACAGCTTCAAGGATGCCGACCTGACCGAGCAGGTTAGAATTGGCATAGTCGAAAGGCTTTTCGAACGAATAGCGCACGCCTGCCTGTGCTGCGAGGTGGATCACGATGGCGGGTTGGGTCTCTGCCATCAGGGCGGTGAGCGCCTTTTGGTCGTTGAGGTCGACGGCATGCACTTTTGCCAGCGCCGCAAGCTGGGCCGTCCGGGCCTGTTTGAGGGCAGGAGCGTAGTAGGCGTTGAAATTGTCGATGCCGGTAACGGAATGCCCGCGGGCCGACAAGGCGGCGCAGCAATGCGCCCCGATGAATCCGGCGGCGCCCGTAATCAGTATCTCCGCCATGTCTGTGCGGTTCCTCCTCCGGTGCCCGACATAGTTCTGTTCGTGACGTTCTGTCGGCCAATTCTTGGCCGAGTTCAAGAAAGATTGGCTGTGATGGGATTGTCAGGTCTGCGAACTATTCGCGGAAAGTGCGGGAAACGGAGTCTGTGAGCGGTTTCACGAGGTAGGACAGAACCGTCCGGCCCTCTGTCTGGAGGCTCGCATCCACGGGCATTCCCGGCACGATTGTGAACGTGTCAGACGTCAGCGCTTCTTCCGGAATGCTCACGACGGCTTCGTAATATGTCGCACCGGTCGTCTGGTCCTGGAGGGCGTCTGCTGAGAGGTTTATGACTTCGCCTGTGTATTGCGGCGTCGTGTTCTGGTCGAATGCGGTGAACCGCAGCGTAGCACGCTGGCCGATCTCGATCTTGTCGACGTCTGCGGGGCGCACCCGCACCTTGGCGACGAGGCGGTCGTTCTCGGGCACGACATACATGATCGGTTCGGAGGGGGTCACGACGCCGCCGACAGTATGCGTCCGTACGCCAATCACCCGGCCCGAGGACGGGGCCAGGATGTCGAGACGGGTGCGGCGGTCGAGTGCGGCGAGGCGCTGTTCCGTCAGCTCGCCGATCTGGGTCTGCGTCTCGCGCAGCTCCGACAGCACTGTCTCCCGCGTGTCCTGCTCGACGCGAAGGATCTCGCTCTGGGCCTCTCCGATCTGCACCCGCGTGGCGGCAATGTCGGACCGCAGGGATTCCTTTTCGCCTTCGATGCGCGACAGGTCACGCTTCAGCGCGAGCACACGCACTTCGCTGGCATTTCCCTGCGCGCTCAGCTTTTCAAACCGTGCGACCTCGTCTTTCAGAAGGGCGATCTGGTCGTCCTTGGAGCCGATCTCACGGGTCATGCCATCGATGCGCGTGCGCAGCTGGCTGATCCGCTGTTCAAGGATGAGATGCTGGGTGCTGCGGGTTTCGAGGCGGGCGATCAGCAAAGTCTGCTGGCTGCGCAGGACTGACTGCATGCGTGTGTTCTGTTCGAGATCTTCAAAGCCGGGGCGCAGCTGCATGGTCTCCTGGCCGTCGCGCTCGGCAATGAGGCGGGCTTCGGTTCCCAGAAGGTCGAAGAGGCGCGCTTCCTTTGCCTGCACGGCAGCATCTGCCGTCGTCGGATCGAGCGAGAGCAGCTTCTGTCCCGCAACGACCGGGTCGCCTTCGCGGACATAGATCTCGCGCACGATGCCGCCTTCGAGATGCTGGACAATCTGTTGTTCGCTTTCGACCGATACCTGGCCCATCGCAAGGATGGCGCCCTGGAACGGCGCAAAGACCGACCAGGCGATCAGGCCGCCAAACACGAGCAGGACAACCAGCCAGCCGAGGCGGACGATGCCCGGCAGGCTGGCTTCCGCCGGACGCAGGCGTGGGCCCGGCATGCTCATCGCCCCGTCAGCCATTGCCCTTGCCCTCGGTACGCGGATGAATTGCCGTCACATTTTGCGTTGCCGTGCGCGGCATCACCTTGGCGAGTACCTCATCGCGCGGGCCGAATGCCTTGATTTCTCCGTCGTCGATCACGATCAGCTTGTTGCAGTGGACGATGGCATTCGGACGATGCGCGATGATCACGGTCGTTGCCTTGCGGTCGCGCAGGCTGGTGATCGCCTGCTGCAAAGCTTCCTCGCCCTTGGCGTCGAGATTGGAATTCGGTTCGTCCAGAACAACCAGAGCAGGATTTCCGTAGAGGGCGCGCGCGAGTCCCACACGCTGTCGCTGGCCTGCGGAAAGATAAGCGCCGGACTGTCCGACCTGCGTGTCATAGCCCTCGGGCAGGTGGAGGATGAGGTCGTGGCATCCTGCGATCCTGGCCGCCTCGATGACAGCTTCAGGATCGGCTTCCGGGGCGTGGCGGGAAATGTTTTCGCGGATCGTGCCGGACAGGAGGTCTGCCTGTTGGGGCAGGTAGCCGATCTGCCGGCCGAGCGCTTCGCGGCTGTACTGGCTGAGCTCGGCATTATCGAGGCGGATCGTGCCCTGCATGAGCGGCCAGACGCCTGTGAGGATCCGGGCCAGCGTCGATTTGCCGGCTGCGCTCGGGCCCAGCACGCCCAGCACATCCCCCGGCTCGAGCGAGAAGGTCAGGTTGCGGAGGATCGGCTTCTTGCTGCCGGGTGGACCGGCAAAGCCGCCCTGCAGGCTCAGATGGCCCTTCACCGGCGGCAGTTCCATCGGACTGGGCCGGACCGGCGCGCGGCTCAGATAGGATGACAGCGAGGTCCACGCCTCATGGGCGCTGATGATCGAGCGCCATTGGGCCACCGCCTGTTCGATCGGCGCGATGGCGCGGCCCATCAGGATGGAGGCGGCAACCAGCGAGCCATGAGACGCTGAGGCGCCGCTGGACTTGATAATCAGCCAGGCGCCGATGCCGAGGATGGCCGACTGGAGGAACAGCCGGGTGGCCCGTGTGCTGGACGTAAATGCGCCCAGCTTGCGGGCCGAAGCGAACATGCGGGCATCCGACTCGTCGAAAGACAGTTTCCAGCGCGCCCTGAGATTGCTCTCCATGCCCATCGCGTCGATGGTTTCGGCATTCTGCATCATTTCCTGGGCGCGGGCCTGGGAGATGCGTTCCATCGTCTCCGCGTCGCGCATCTGACGGTCGGTCAGGCGCTGGTTGAGAAAGCCCAGCGTGACCAGTACAGCGCCGCCGAACAGGGCCCACAGGCCGAATATGGGATGCAGCAGGAAGAGGACGACGAAGAAAAGCGGGCTCCACGGGGCATCGAGCGCAGCCGTGACCGCGGGACTCGCGATGAACCGGCGCAGCGTGCGCAGGTCGCGCAGGGGCTTGTCCGAAACCTTGCCGGCGTCGGCCAGGGCTGCCTGCAGGGATGCCGCCGCGGCCCGCTCGGACAGCATGTCCTCGAAATGCGATGCGATGCTGCCGAGGAGGCCGGTGCGCACCCAGTCGAGCGTCGCATAGGTTGCGTAGAGGACCAGGATCAGCAGGGTCAGCGCGGTCAGGGTGGGGATCGACTGCGAGGTCAACACCCGGTCGTAGACCTGCAACATGTAGAGCGGCCCGGTCAGCATTAGCAGGTTGATGAAGCAGCTGAACGCCACGAGATGCCAGAGCACGCCCCGCGATGATGTCAGCGCGGCCCGCAATTCGTTGGGATGGTCCTTTCGCTGCATGTTCAGCAGGAGTCCTTCGCGTCGAGCGTGTCGTTTGCAGCCTTCCGGAGCGTGAATTCAGGCGTTTTCGGCCAGAACGCGCCGTCGCGCAATTATCATTCCGCCCCGAGCCCAATGTAAGGGGGCCGGTGCAGCCCGGCCATCCCTTTCTGGCTGTGGGAGAGTCAGGCGGTCACGGCCTCGGCCTTGTTCGGCCGCATCAGCAGGCGCAGGATCGCCTCATCCACGCCGATTTCGCCTTCGATGACGGCGGCGACAGCATCGGAGATTGGCATGTCTACTCCATGACGGGCGGCCAGCCGGCGCAGGACAGGCGCCGTCGCCACGCCCTCGGTGACGGCATTTCGGGCACTGAGGATGTCTTCAAGCTTTTCGCCCCGGCCGAGCGCCATGCCGCAGCTCATGTTCCGGCTGGTTTCCGACGAGCAGGTCAGGACGAGGTCGCCGAGGCCTGAGAGGCCGGAGAGGGTCTCCCGGTCAGCGCCGAGCTTCAGGGCAAGGCGGGTCATTTCCGCGCTGCCGCGCGCGATCAGCGCAGCATGAGCCGACCGGCCGAGCCCCTTGCCGAGCGCGATGCCGCAGGCGATTGCCAGCACGTTCTTGACCGCCCCGCCAATTTCAGCCCCCAAGAGGTCGTGTGCCAGATAGGGCCGGAAGGTCGGCGTCGATATGGCCGCGATCAGGGCGGTGCCGAGCTGATCGTCTTCAATCGCAAAGGTGACAGCCGTGGGCAGGCCACGCGCCACATCGATGGCAAAGCTCGGGCCCGACATGACCGCCGGCACGGCTTCGGGCAGTTCTTCCTTCAGCACTTCGGTCATGAATTCGCCGGTCGCCAGTTCGATGCCCTTGGAACACAGAACCACTGGGGTGCCGGGCCGGATCGTGCCTTTCAGCGCACGGAGCGTCGTGCGGGTATGCTGCGCCGGCGCGACCGAGAAAAGCGCGTCGAGATCGGTGAGGTCTGACAAGCTGTTCGTCGCTTTCAGAGCCGGCTTCAGGGGCACGCCCGGCAGGAACACGGTGTTCTCGTGCGCGGTATTGATCGCGTCGGCAACCTCGGGCTCAAGGCACCAGATGAGCACGTCCTGCCCCTCGCGGGTCAGCATCTGGGCAATAGCGGTGCCCCAGGCCCCGCCGCCGATTACTCCGAAACGTCTGAACTTCTCTGTCATGTCCGGAATTTGGGCGAATCCGGCGTGTGGGGCAAGCAGGCTGGTTCAGATGAAATCGAATGTGCCGGTTTCATCGGCCACCGTGATGGCAACGCGCCGGCCGACCGGGCTTGCGTCTTCCAGCAGCACAGGCAGCGCTGCCGCACTGGCGTTTGCGAGCGCGCGGCGCCCGTCTGCGAGGCGGGCAAAGATGATGCCCTTTTCCGGGCCGGACTTGCCGTGTGTGACGGTGAATGTCTCAAGCACGGCCTCACAGCTGTCCGGGCACAGGGTGACCTGTTCGGTCGGCTTTGCGTAAGCTTCGACGGGCGAGAACTTAGCCGGAGCGGTCGTCGAGTAAATGCCGACGGCTTCCTTTGTCATCCATCCGCCATTGGCGAGGACAAGGCCGAAATCCCCCGGATTGCCGCGCAGCTTCGCGACCATCTCGGCTATTCCGTGGAGGGAGTAATTGTTTCCTGGTCCGCCAAAAAAGGGCAGACCACCCGTCAGGGTCAGTGGCCGTGTATCCGTCTTCCAGTCAATTCCGAGCGACTGGGTCGAGGAGAATACGGCGCACGGGAAACAGGAATAGAGATCCAGATGCCTGATATCACCGGCTTGCTTGTCCGCCTGCGCCAGTGCGCGCGACACAGCGGCATCCATCGCGAAAGAGCCGTCGAGGCGCGGGCGGACGGAGATGAAATCGTCGCTACCCTCGCCTGCGCCGTGCAGATAGACGCGCTTGTTTTGCGCGATACCGAGTTCATTCGCCCTGGTTTCGCTCATCAGCAACACGGCGGCGCCCTGGTTCACCGCGTCCTGAGCGATGAACCATTTGAGGAACGGATCGGCATATTCGTAGTTTTCGCGCGTCGGCGTCGCCAGGAAGTCGACGCTGTGCTCGACCGGGAACTGGGACCAGAGATTGCGGGCCGCAACGGCTGAAAATGGCTGGAACAGCTCGGCCATCGCGCGGCGATGCTGGCTGCGTGTGCGGCCTTCGCGTGCGGCGAAGGCGTTTTCAAACAGGGCATAGAAATAGGCCGGGGCAATCAGGCCGTGCTTGATCTCTTCCCGGCTCAGCATCATCGGTCCGGTTCCACGATCCTCATACGGAGCGTCGGAACTATCGGCCCAGTCAATTTCCACGCCGTGCCGCCGGGCACCCTTCGAGGCGCGATTGGCTTCCGAGCCGGAAATCAGCGCGCAGTCGATGTCGCCGGCAAAGATGCGCGCGGCCAATTCGTTGACAAGCGCCTGGGGGCTCTGCCCGCCAACAGTTTCGTAGATGAGCTGTGATGGGGTCGCGCCGATGTCGCGCGCGAGCGTGCCGGGCAGGTTGGTGTTGTGGCCATGCGGATGCGGTGCGTTGCGGATCGAGTCCTCGAAAATGCGCACGACGGCAAGCGTATCAATTGCGGCGGCGACATTCTGGCCGCCGGTGTCGGCGAGGGCGGCTCGCGAGGCATCGGCCATCAGTGACAGTGGCGAAGGCGCCCCCGCCGGTCCGGTCGATCCATCCCACTGGCTGAGGCTCTGCCCTGCGCCGACAAGAACCGGGACATCTCCCTTGGCCATCGCGTTTTCCTTCCCTGCATTTTGACGCAAGGCTAGCGTGCGGCCATCGGGGAATCGAGCCACGACGTCGGGGAAGGTATCAGGCGTCCGGCGTGTCGCCACGCTCCCTGATCGCCTTCACCACGGCTCCCACATCCTGGGTCCGGTCCTTTGCCGCCACGAGGATGCGGTTGCCGGATATGATCAGGCTGACATTCTCAACCCCGACAAATGCGACCTGATGCCCGTCATCGGAGTAAACCGTGCAATTCGCGGCGTCGATCAGGATGGGTTCGAGGTCGCCGGTCCGCTGGCGCAGCGTGTCGATCATCGACCAGGTGCCAATATCGTTCCACTGGCAGTCGAGCGGCGCATAGACGGCGGCCCGGTCGGTCTTTTCCATGATGGCATAGTCGAGGGAGATCGACCGCACCGATTTGAAGCAGTCCGGGTCCAGCAACAGGTTGCCTTCGGTTTCAACGGCGGCCTCAAGGGCTGCGCTGGCTGCGTCGAGAATATCCGGCGCGAGCGCCTCCATCTCTGCGATCATGAGCCCGGCCGGAAACAGGAAGATACCAGCATTCCAGCTGAATTCCGGATCCTGAAAGTAGGCGGTCGCCGTTTCAAGGTCCGGCTTCTCACGGAACGCGGCGATCCGCCGGACTGCGCCTTCGACAGGCTCTCCGCGCTGGATGTAGCCGAATCCCGTTTCCGGCCTGTCGGGGCGAATGCCGAATGTGGTGATCAGTCCGTTCCGGGAAACGGGGCTTGCCTGAAGGATGGCGGCCCGGAATGTCTCGGGCACGCCAATGTAATGATCCGACGGCAGAAGAAGGCAGAGGCCATCTGCATCCTTGTCCGCCACAAAACGCGCAGCGACGGCCGCGACAGCCGCGGTGTTGCGCGCGGCGGGTTCCAGGATGACGGCTTGAGGTTTCACGCCGATCGCGGCCAACTGGTCGCGTATCAGATCGGCATAGGCCTGGTTTGAGATGATGATGGGCGCTTCGAAACCGTCCGCCTGGAGGCGCAGGACCGTGTCCTGGAAGACCGTATGGTCCGTCACCAGACGGTGAAACTGTTTCGGGTGAGCGCTGGTCGACACGGGCCAAAGGCGAGTGCCCGCACCTCCGCACATGATGACAGGGTGGATCCTGGTGCTCATCTCAGCCCTTTGTTCCGACGCGTCAGCTTCCGAGGAAGCCCTTTTCCTTCAGATAGCCGAGAATTTCCTCGGCTGCATCCTCCGGCGTGCGGTCGACCGTATTGATCCGGATTTCAGCATTCTTCGGCGCCTCATAGGGGCTCGAGATGCCGGTGAAGTTCTTGATTTCGCCGGTCCGGGCCTTCTTGTAGAGCCCCTTCACGTCGCGCTGTTCGGCGACGTCGAGCGGCGTGTCCACGAAGACTTCGATGAACTCGCCTTCAGCCATCAGGTTGCGGGCCATCTGGCGTTCAGCCCGGAAGGGCGAAATGAACGAGACCAGCGTGATCAGGCCGGCATCCGACATCAGGCGCGCCACATTGGCGACGCGGCGGATGTTCTCGACGCGGTCCGCATCGGTGAAGCCGAGGTCGCGGTTGAGCCCATGACGCACATTGTCGCCGTCGAGCGTGAATGTGTGCTTGCCGAGCGCGAAGAGACGTTTTTGCAGGGCGTTCGCGATGGTTGACTTGCCTGAACCCGAAAGGCCGGTGAACCAGAGGATGGCAGGGCGTTGGCCTTTCTGTTCAGCAAGGGCGACGCGGTCCACATCCATGGCCTGCCAGTGGATGTTCGAGGCACGGCGCAGTGCGAAGTCGATAAGGCCAAGGCCGACCGTGTCATTCGTGATCCGGTCGATCAGGATGAAGCCGCCCAGTTCGCGGTTCTGGTCGTAGGGATCGAACGGGATGGCCTGGTCGAGCGAAATCGTCGTCACGCCGATATTGTTCATTTCCAGCGTGCGCGCCGGCACGTCGGAGAGCGTGTTCACGTCGATGCCGTATTTCGGCGCATTGACGGTGGCTGTAACGGTCTTCGCGCCGATCTTCAGGTAATAGCGGCGGCCCGGCAACAGGGGCGACTCGTTCATCCAGAGGATGCGCACCTGGAACTGGTCGGACACTTCCGTCGGGTCGTCCGCCGTGACGATCACGTCACCGCGCGAGGCATCGATTTCGTCGGCGAGGGTGAGAGTGACGGATTGTCCGGCAACAGCCTCTTTCAGGTCGCCAGTCGCGGTGACGATGCGTTCGATGGTGGACTGGCGGCCGGACGGCATCGACTTGACCCGGTCGCCCGGCTTGATGGTGCCCGCTGCGATCTGGCCGGAGAAGCCGCGGAAATCGAGATTGGGCCGATTGACCCACTGGACCGGCATGCGGAAAGGCGCGCTGCGCCGGCGGTCGCCGACCGGGACGGTCTCTAGATATTCCATCAGGCTAGGGCCGTCATACCAGTCCGTTTCCGAAGACCGGTCGGTGATGTTCACGCCGGCAAGGGCGGACATCGGGATCGGGTGGACTTCGAGGTCCGTCGCGAGTTCGTCGGCGAAGCTGTAGAAGTCCTCGACAATGTCGGTGAAGACGGTCTCGTCATAATCGACGAGGTCCATCTTGTTGACGGCGAGGACGAGCCGGCGGATGCCGAGCAGCGTGGTGATGAAAGAGTGGCGGCGCGTCTGGGTGAGGATGCCCTTGCGCGCATCGACCATCAGGATGGCGACGTCGGCCGTGGACGCACCGGTCGCCATATTGCGTGTATACTGTTCATGTCCCGGCGTGTCGGCGACGATGAATTTGCGCTTGTCTGTGGCAAAGAAACGGTAAGCGACGTCGATCGTGATGCCCTGCTCGCGCTCGGCGGCGAGGCCGTCGACGAGGAGCGCGAAGTCGATGTTTTCGCCCTGCGTACCGACCTTCTTGGAATCGGATTCCAATGCTGCCAGCTGGTCCTCGAAGATCATTTTTGAGTCGTAGAGCAGGCGGCCGATCAGGGTCGACTTGCCGTCGTCCACGGACCCGCAGGTGATGAAGCGCAGCAGCGACTTGTTCTCGTGCTTCTCGAGATAGGCGGCGATGTCGGTGGCAATGAGGTCGTCAGTGAGGCGCATCAGAAATAGCCCTCCTGCTTCTTCTTTTCCATCGAGGCGGACTGATCGATATCGATGACGCGGCCCTGGCGTTCGGAGGTCGTGGTCAGTAGCATTTCCTGGATGATTTCATCGAGTGTGGCGGCGGTGCTTTCGACCGCGCCGGTCAGCGGATAACAGCCAAGCGTCCGGAATCGGACAGATTTCATCACGGCCGTTTTGGCCAGGTCTTCCGGCATCCGGTCGTCGTCGACCATGATGTCGACACCATTCCAGTTCACCACCGGCCGTTCAGCCGCGAAATAAAGCGGGACGATCTCGATCCTCTCGCGGCGGATGTACTGCCAGATGTCCAGCTCGGTCCAGTTGGAAAGCGGGAACACCCGTATGCTTTCGCCGAGATTGATGCGTGTGTTGTAGAGGTTCCAGGGTTCCGGGCGCTGGCGCTTCGGATCCCAGCGATGCTCCGCCGATCGGAACGAGAAGATGCGTTCCTTGGCGCGGGACTTTTCTTCGTCGCGCCGGGCACCGCCGAACGCCGCGGTGAACTTGTACTTGTCGAGGGCCTGTTTGAGGGCCTGTGTCTTCATCACGTCGGTGTGGACGGCGGAGCCGTGCGTGAACGGGCCAATGCCGTCCTTCGTGCCGTCTTCATTGATATGGACCAGCAGGTCCATTCCCATTTCAGCGGCTTTCCGGTCGCGGAATTCGATCATCTCCCGGAACTTCCAGGTCGTGTCGACATGCATCAGCGGAAAGGGCGGACGCGACGGGTAGAACGCCTTCATGGCCAGATGCAGCATGACGGCAGAATCCTTGCCGACAGAATACAGCATGACCGGGTTTTCGCATTCGGCGGCGACTTCCCGGACGATATGAAGGCTCTCGGCTTCGAGGCGGTCGAGATGGGTTAGTTGGGGCACTACAAATCCTGCTCGCTTTACGGATCGCGCTTATATGGAACGTCCGTCGATTGAAAGGACTCAACTGCCCCTTCAGATTGTCTGATTTCAAAACGTCATGCCCGCATATGCAGGGTTCGGGCCGTTGGAAATTTACAGCATATCAATGAGTTGGGCGCCAGTTGTCGCAATTCACAACAATCTGTCACTATTCGGCCGGGATCGCCCGGTTTATTGGCAGCTTCGACAGTGTGGAGTGAGCTTATGTGCGGAATTGTTGCGATTTCAGGCAGGGACGGCGTCGCAGAACGCCTGGTGAACGGCCTGAAGCGGCTTGAATATCGCGGATATGACAGCGCCGGCGTCGCCGTCGCTGCAGCAGGTGCAATAGATCGCCGGCGTGCGGCCGGAAAAATCGTCAATCTCGAAGGATTGTTGGCGGAGCGGCCGCTGAGCGGCACCACCGGCATCGCGCACACCCGCTGGGCCACCCATGGCAAGCCGAACGAAACCAATGCGCACCCGCACATGGCCGACGGCGTCGCCCTTGTTCATAATGGGATCATCGAAAACTTCCGTGAACTGCGGGAGACGCTGCAGTCGGCGGGGCGCAAATTCGAATCCGAAACCGATACGGAAGTCATCGTGCAGCTCCTCGCCCAGAAGATGAGCGAGGGCCTCGATGCGGTCGACGCGTTTGAAGCCACGCTGAAAGAACTGAGTGGGGCATTCGCGCTGGCGGTGATCTTCGCTGGTGAAGACGGTCTCCTGATGGGAGCCCGGCGCGGTAGCCCGCTGGTGCTCGGATATGGCGAGGGCGAGATGTATCTCGGCTCAGACGCCTTCGCGCTGGCGCCGTTCACCCGGGACGTGACGTATCTCGAAGAAGGCGACTGGGTGATCCTGCATCCCGACCGGCTCGAGATCCGCAACGGCAACGGCGAACGCGTGAACCGGCGCCGGGTCACAACTTCCGTCAGTGACGCCCTCGTGGAACGCGGCGAGTATGACCATTTCATGCTGAAGGAAATTCACGAGCAGCCGGAATCGCTGGCGCGCACGATCCTTCCCTATATCGAGCAGGCGAGCCAGAGCCTCAAAGTCGGGGAGGCTGCCGACAAGATCTTTGCCGAGGCAGACCGGGCGGTCGCCATCGCCTGCGGCACCGCCTACTATGCTGCGCATACGGCGAAATATTGGTTCGAGCAGAAAGCGCGCCTGGCGTTCGAAACGGATATTGCTTCCGAATTCCGCTACCGACAGCCCGTGCTGCCGCAGACGGGCCCCGCCCTGTTCGTCAGCCAGTCGGGCGAAACCGCCGACACGCTGGCAGCGCTGCGCTATTGCCGCCAGAACCGCACCCCGGCCATCGCCATCGTCAACGTGCCGGAAAGCTCGATCGCGCGCGAAGCAGAAGCCATTGTGCCCACCTATGCAGGCCCGGAAATCGGCGTTGCGTCCACCAAGGCGTTCACGGCCCAGCTGTCCGTGCTGGCAGTGCTGGCGCTGAGCGCGGCCAAGGCAAGGGGATTCCTCCTGCCCGGCGACGAAACCAGGGCTGTGAAGGAACTGCTGGCCCTGCCGCGCAAGGTTACGGCAGCGCTCGAAAGCCAGTCCGATATCAAGGAAGTCGCCAAGACCCTGACCAAGTCACGCGACGTGCTTTTCCTCGGCCGGGGGCGCTATTTCCCGCTGGCGCTGGAAGGCGCGCTCAAGCTGAAGGAAGTGTCCTACATTCATGCCGAGGGTTATGCCGCCGGCGAGCTGAAGCATGGCCCGATCGCCCTGATCGAAAAGGATCTGCCGGTCGTCGTCGTCGCGCCGATGGACGATCTTTTCGAGAAGACGATCTCCAATGTCGAGGAAGTCCGGGCCCGTGGCGCGCGGATCATCCTGATCTCGGACGACAAGGGCATTCGTGCAGCAGGCAACCGTGCCGAACATGCTATCAGGATTCCCGATGGGGACGAGATCAGTCTGCCCATCCTGGCGGCGATCCCGCTACAGCTGCTCGCCTATCACGTTGCTGTGGCCAAGGGCACGGATGTTGACCAGCCTCGCAACCTCGCCAAATCTGTCACGGTGGAATAGGTGGCGCCGGTGCGGCGCGCCCGCAAGATCAGGTGAGCGAGTGGACATCGAGGGTACTGATGCGATCGAAGCGCAGGTCGTAAAAATCATCAGCGAAAAGGGACCGCAGCTCGGAATGGAGCTTGCGCAGGAACTGCCCGATGTTCCCGTGCTGGCCCTCTGGCAGGCATGTTACCGTAGCAGGGCCTTCCACATTTCGCATTTTGCCAGCTACTATCTCCGCTTCGACATCACGCGCGATGATCAGGTCCGGCTCAGCCCGTCGATTCTCCGGGATTTCATGTCGTTCACGCTTTTCGGCCTGCCCGGTCAACGCGAGCAGATGATCGAACGGCAAGGGACGCTGTCCAACATGCACCGGGAAATCAGCCGCGAGAAAATCTCGGTGGCCCAGACTGTGATGAAGCAGTTGTTCATTAGTCTCGGACGTGAGGTCCGCAGCCAGCTTTGCGCCTTTATTGCGGGCGATCTCGCCTATTTCCTCGCCCACAATGAGCCTCGCGAACACGCCGCCTCCGGCGAGATGGTGAAAGGCTCGGACATCGACATCGTCATCATCCTCGGCGAGTCGCTTCCCGACGAAATCAAGGACCGGATCGACGCGGAAATGACGGCGCTGAAAAGCATGTATCTACGTCATCCGCAGTACCGGCACGAGATCGATTTCATCTGCAAGCGCAAATCCGTCATGGAGTGGCAGTTTCAGTATGCAGACATTCACGACAAGATCGCCAGCAAGATTGCTTACGAATCCATGTTCCTGGGCGGGTCGCTGACCCTCTATATGGAAGTGCGCGATGCGATGACGCGCACCGGCGTGGACAAGCTGATCGAAAGAGATTTCGATCACGCGCTGAAAGACCGCAAGAACGCCATGCGACGACTGATGAATGCCCCGGCCGACGCCCTCGATGACGAGACCCGCTCCCTATTCTACTTTTCCCAGGAACGCGTCGAGTTCAGCTGACCTCAGACGTGATCCCATCCTTGCAGGATGAGGTCCACATGGTGCGCATCCTCGATGAGGGCGCGGGCCTCCATTGCGAACTCGTAGAACCCGAACCGGAAATCGGGCATTTCCGAAATGTCGGGTGCCTCGATGGCCGAATTGACGAAGATCTCCGCCCGTTCCGACACGAGACCATCCGGAACGCCGGGCTGTGAAAGGTCGCTGAAGTCGAACTGATCCGCGTGCAAGTCGCCTGCAAACATATCGGAGGCATGGAGATCTTCAGGGAGGGCGAACGGTACGACGTCCGGCTGTTTCTCGGCGCCCGGGAGGGGCGCATCGGTCCGGCCTTCGAAATAGCCATTCGTGATGAAATGCTGAGTTGCCGCATTCAGATCCGACCCGAACGAGGCTTGAAGGTCGGCATAATTGTTCAGGTACTGCTGGGCATCGAAATCATCGGCGGCACGGCCCTCGCCATATCCCTGGTAGACATAGTGCTGGAGCGCCGATTGTCCGTTCAGGCCGAACGAGACGATCAGGTCGCCATAGGATGCGATGTACTGTATCGGGTCGAAGGCCGAGGTCGAGCGACCTTCGGCGAAGCCCGCTTCGATATAGTGGCTTGTTGCCAGATCGAGATTGGTTCCGAAGGCGGCCAGAAGGTCCGTGTACCCCGCGAGGTATTGCAAGGCATTGAACCCGTTGGCGGTGCGCCCTTCGTTGATGCCCTGGACGACATAATGCTCGGCGGCGAGGTCCCGGTTCAGGCCGAACGAGGCAATCAGGTCGCCATAGGACGCGATGTACTGGAGGGCATTGAACGCGGTGTCTGTGCGGCCCTCAAAGTATCCCGCCTCAATATAGTGGCGCGTCGCTAGGTCCTGATCCGTCCCGAAGGCCGCGATCAGGTCAGTGTAGCCGGCAACGTATTCGAGGGGTCTGAACCCGTCCGTGACCCGGCCCTCGGAGAAGCCCTGATAGACATAGTGTTCCATTGCCGCCTGGTCGTTGAGGCCAAACGAGGCAATCAGGTCGCTATATGATGCGATGTAGCGCAATGCATCGAATGCGGTCGTGACACGGCCTTCGGCATAACCGGCCTCGATATAGTGGCGGGTCGCCAATTCGAGGTCTGCGCCGAACGAGCCCAGAAGATCCGCATAGCCGGCGAGGTATCCAAGCGCGTCGAAACTGTCCACCACCCGTCCCTCCAGGAATCCCTGATTGATCAAATGGGTGGCGGCCTGTTCCGCATCGAGTCCGAAGGAGGCGATCAGGTCGGGATAGCTCGCGGTGTACTGGAGCGGATCCAGCGCTCCGACCGAGCCGGCATCAATGGCGCCGTCCTGGAAGGAGAGGATCTCGACGCCGTCGAGGTGGTCCAGAGACTGATGCGACGGGTCGCCGACATACAGAACGCCATTGTAGGTGAAGAGGGTGGCCTGGGACTGGAGGAAGCCGAACACGGCCGTGTCGGTTCCCTCTCCGCCGTGGATCGTGTCGCTGCCCTGGCCGCCGGTAATGGTGTCGTTTCCGTTGCCTGCGAAAATGATGTCGTTGCCCGCGAGCGCATCCAGAACATCGCTGCCATTGCTCGCATAGAGCGTGTCGTTCCCCGATGTCGGCACCGGGTCCTGCGTATCGATGCTGATGTTGACCGTCCCGGTGTCGGTCACCGAACCGTTGCTCAGGACATAGTTGAAGGAGAAGGTGACGGTGTCGGCAGACCCGTAGAAGAGGAACGCGTCGCCGACCGTGAGGTCAAAGGTTCCGTCCGCGTGCACGACGATCTGGGCGGCGCCTTCAAGCTGCACCGCAACCGAGCCGCCATTCAGGGCGACGCCGTTGAACGACGTGATGGACAGCGGGCTTCCGTCGGATGACGAGTCGACGCCATTTCCGTTGTCGGAAAGCAGGCTGCCGCTCAGGTCACTGGCTTCCGGGGTTGTCAGGGAATCGTCCGACGCGGTGACCGTGACCGCGGCACTGGCAAAGACAAAATTCGATTGCGACAGCGCATTCGATGTAATGCCGACCAGGATGATGGTCTGCCCGTTCACAGTGATCTGGGTGTCGTTGCCGACCTGGGTGCTTTGCTGGAAGGCATTCAAGGCCGCCGCTGAATCGAAGGCCGTGAGGTCCACAAGATCCGAACCGACCTGGAAGTCCATGATGGAGTCCGTGCCGCCGTTCGGCGCGAACACGAACCGGTCATTTCCGGCCCCACCTGTCAGCTGGTTGTTCGCGGAGTTTGCCGTGATCGTGTCATTGCCGGATCCGCCAATGGCATTCTCGATGATCGTGCCACGCATGATGGAGACGTTGTTGACATAGGTCGGAGCGCTGATGTCCGCCCGGTCGCCGAGGCTGGAGAAGGTTTCCGGAATGAGGCTCAGGGTCTGGTCATTCGAGAAACCCGACAGGTCGATCGTGTCGATGCCGCCTGTATCGTAGATGGCGTAGGAGGGCGGACGCAGATACGTGCCTTCGCTTTGAACGACGACGAATTGCGACCAGTCATTGATGTCGGATTCGGTGGAATTGAACCCATACGTTGTGTTTCCGGCATGGGTGCCGTCGGGATTGGTGCCGTAGAGATCCTGGATCGCCAGAATGTCTGCAATCTGCGGACCGAGCGCAAACCGGTAGCTGCCGAAGCCCGCTTCAGCCTGGTCGAAATACGACATGAGCGTATAGGACCAGTTGTCGTTGATATAGATATTATCCTGACCATAGACCGCGGTAGAATTGTACGGCCCGGCATGGCCAAGGCCGAGCGCATGGCCAATCTCGTGCAGGTAGGTCTGGAAGGTGTAGCTGTCGAGCGACGTGTCGCCGCCGAACCAGTTATCGGAGATATTGACGGTGGACTGCGTGATGACCCCGCCGGAAACGGTGTTGGATGCATGCGCATCCTGTTCGGTATCATCGCTCGGGTTCGGATTGTCGCTGGTGAAGACGATCTGGCCGCCTGAGGTGACTTCCGTGAAGGTCAGGGCCGTATAGGATGCCCAAAGATCCAGGGCGGCACGGGCCAGTGTGGCCTGCGCTGCGGTCAGACCCTGGACATTGAACGTGAGCGACATGTCGTTCCAGGACCGTTCCGACCAGTATCCGCTCGTCAGGTAGGTCGCGATCTGATCGAATGTATAGGTTTCTGTGATCGCCGATTCCGAAAGTGTCAGCGTGTATTGGCCCGTTGATGTTGCCCCTTCATCGTCAACCCAGCCATGGGCGTTGATGTAAAAGTAGCCCGAACGCGACGGCACGAAGAAGAGACTGGAATTCAGGCTGCCGCCGGAATCGTCATTGAAGGCGACCTGCGCGCCCGCAGCGTTCATGATTTCCAGGTATGGGTCGTCAAGGGGATCGTCGCCCGTGCCCGTCAGCGTGACCTGGTATCGTGTGCCCGCTGTCAGATAGACCTTGAACCAATCCTGGTCGCCGCTGATCTCGATCGTGTCGACGACTGTGCCTCCGATGGCAATCGTCGCTGTTGAGGCGGTCGAGCCCGGGATGTCGCCGGCGAAGATCGGTCCCTGGATTGCGGCAGAGGGGAGGAAAGTGCCCTCGGCGTCAACAAGTGACTGCTTGAACGCCATGATCTCGACATTGTGAATCTCCCCGCAAGGGCAGCAGCCCGACGAATGAGTCACGAATTCGAACGAATTGAGCGGAGTGATTGCGCTGCTTCTGAGGGACAGGAGGCCGTTACCCGCGTCTGCATCAAATGCCGTGAAGCGGCCAAACAAAGCGGACGTGCCGCCACCATGATCCATGGTGTCCAGGTCAAAACGCATAATCATTCCTCTTAAAGGTGTCCGCTGTCCGGCCGGCTGCCCCCGGCGCTTCCACGAGGTTAGTTTATCCAGCGTTCCGTTAAAAGCGCAAACGAAGAAATGTAGTTGACGGAACGCAGCCGAAATTCATTCGCGACATGGCGCGAAACAGGGGCATTGTGTTGGCGTCGCTGCGGCCCGGAGAGGGCCGGGGCTTCCCGTCCTAGTTGACCAGTCGCGCAAGTTCGCTGGCGAGATCGGTCTTTTCCCAGCTGAACGTGCCGTCCGCGCCGGGGGGGCGGCCGAAGTGGCCGTAGGCGGCGCTGGGGCCGTAGATGGGGCGGCGGAGGTCCAGCTTGCTGCGGATCGTGGACGGTTTCAGGTCGAACAGCTCGCGGATGGCGGCGGCGATGCGGGATTCGTCGGCGTTGCCGGTGTCATGCGTGTCGACATAGATCGACAGCGGTTCTGCGACGCCGATGGCATAGCTGACCTGGATCGTGCAGCGTTCGGCAAGTCCGGCAGCGACGATGTTCTTGGCAAGATAGCGCGTCGCATAGGCGGCCGAGCGGTCGACCTTCGACGGATCCTTGCCGGAGAAGGCGCCGCCGCCATGCGGGGCGGCACCGCCATAGGTGTCGACGATGATCTTGCGGCCGGTCAGGCCCGCGTCGCCGTCAGGCCCGCCGATATAGAAGCTGCCGGTCGGGTTCACATAGAACCGGTTTTCCGGTGGGAACCAGCCCTCGGGCAGGACTTCCGCGACCACTGGACGGATGATCTCGCGCAGTTCGTCCTGGCTGACATCGCGCCCGTGCTGGTGCGAGACGACCACAGCGTTCACGCCCACCGGCTTCGAGCCTTCATAGCGCAGCGTCACCTGGCTCTTGGCGTCGGGCTCAAGCTGCGGGCACTTGCCGGAATGGCGCAGGGCCGCCAGCTTTTCCAGGATCTGGTGTGAATACAGCAGGGTCGCCGGCATCAGCTCGGGCGTCTCATTGGTCGCGTAGCCGAACATGATGCCCTGGTCGCCGGCGCCTTCTTCCTTGAACAGGCCCTGGCCTTCCTCAACGCCCTGGGCGATCTCGGCCGACTGGCCGTGGACATGGTTCTCAACGACCATGCGTTCCCAGTGGAAGCCATCCTGCTCGTAGCCGATCTTCCTGACCACATCGCGGGCGGCCTGGTTCATTTCTTCCGGGGTCACGACGGCGCCGTTATTGGTGCGCACTTCGCCGGCGAGCACGACGCGGTTGGTCGTGGTCAGGGTTTCGACCGCCACTTTCGCGGTCGGATCCTTCGACAGGAAGAGGTCGACGATGGCATCGGAAATCTGGTCTGCGACCTTGTCCGGATGGCCTTCCGAGACGCTTTCTGACGTGAATTCGTGGCTGGCGAGTTTCATGTGAAATTCCTCCTGGGAAACTTAGCGGGCGAAGACGACGGTCCTGCCGGAATGGGAGAAGATCCGGTGTTCGGCGTGAGCCTTCACCGCGCGCAGGAGGGCGGTGCCCTCCAGATGACGGCCCGTTTCGATCATGTCGGCGGGCTTAAATGTGTGGTCGATGGCCTCGGTCACCTGCGTGATGATCGGGCCTTCATCGAGGTCGGCGGTGACATAGTGGGCGGTCGCCCCGATGACCTTGACGCCGCGGGCATGCGCCTGGTGATAGGGCTGGGCGCCCTTGAAGCTCGGCAGGAAGGAATGGTGGATGTTGATGCAGCGCCCTTCCAGCCTGCGGCAGGCGTCATTGCTGAGCACCTGCATGTACCGGGCGAGCACGATCAGTTCCGCCCCGGTTTCCTCAATGATTTCAAACAGGCGCGCTTCGGCCTGGTCTTTTGTGCCGGCCGTCACGGGCACATGGAACCAGGGCAGGCCGAAATGCGCGAACTGGTCTTTCAGCGTGTCATGGTTCGACACGATGCCAACCACATCGATCGGCAATTCCTTGCGCCGGGCGCCGTAAAGCAGCGTGTTGGCGCAATGATCCGATTTGGAGACGAGCAGAAGCGTCTTCACGCGCTGCGCGGCAGCCGAAATGTCCCATTCGGCGTGGAGGTCTTCGGCGGCCTGCTCGACATCTCCCAGAAGGGCCGCGGGCACATGGTCGCCATCGGGCCCGTGGAAGACGAGGCGGGCAAAGAACTGCCCCGACAACTCGTCCCCGAACGTCCGAGACGAGTCGATGAAGCAGTCATGGCGCTCCATGAGCCGGGCGAGGGTCGCAACGATGCCGACCCGGTCCGGGCATGAAAGGGTAAGGATGTGTCCTTGCGCCACGACGAGTCTTGCCTGCCTCTAGTACCGGTAATGTTCAGGCTTGAAGGGGCCGATCGTGTTGACGCCGATATAGTCCGCCTGCTCGCGCGAGAGTTCCGTCAGCTGCACGCCGAGCTTGGCGAGGTGCAGCGTTGCGACCTTCTCGTCGAGGTGCTTGGGCAGGGTGTAGACCTTGTTTTCGTACTCGTGGCCCTTGGTCCAGAGTTCGATCTGCGCGAGCGTCTGGTTGGTGAAGGAGGCCGACATCACGAAGGAGGGGTGGCCCGTGGCGTTGCCCAGGTTCACGAGACGGCCTTCGGACAGCAGGATGATCCGCTTACCATCCGGGAAGGTGATCATGTCGACCTGTGGCTTGATATTGGTCCATTCGAAATTGCGCAGGCCCTCGACCTGAATTTCATTGTCGAAGTGGCCGATATTGCAGACGATCGCCATGTCTTTCATGGCGCGCATATGGTCGACCGTGATGATGTCGCGGTTCCCCGTGGCGGTGACGAAGATGTCGAATTTCGGGGCGGCCTCGTCCATGGTCAGGACTTCATAACCGTCCATCGCGGCCTGCAGGGCGCAGATCGGGTCGACTTCGGAAACTGCAACGCGGGCACCAGATCCCGAGAGGGAAGCGGCCGAGCCCTTGCCGACATCGCCATAGCCGGCGACGAAGGCGCGCTTGCCGGCCATCATCACGTCCGTGCCGCGGCGGATGGCGTCCACGAGGCTCTCTTTACAGCCATACTTGTTGTCGAATTTCGACTTGGTGACGCTGTCATTGACGTTGATCGCCGGGAAGGGCAGCTCGCCGCGCTTTTCCATCTGGTAGAGGCGGTTGACGCCTGTGGTGGTCTCTTCCGAGACGCCCCTGATGCCGGCCTTGGTTTTCGCAAACCAGCCGGGAGAGGCTTCCATACGCTTCTTGATCTGGGCGTAGAGCGCTGTTTCTTCTTCGGATTTCGGATTGGCGAGGATGGACGGGTCCGCCTCTGCCTTTTCGCCGAGGACGAGGTAGAGGGTCGCATCGCCGCCATCGTCGAGGATCAGGTTCGGGGCGGTGCCGTCGTGCCAGTGGAACAGGCGGTCGGTGAAGTCCCAGTACTCGACAAGGTTCATGCCCTTGAACGCCCAGACGGGGGTGCCGTTGTCGGCAATGGCTGCGGCGGCATGGTCCTGCGTGCTGTAGATATTACAGGAAACCCATTGCACGTCCGCGCCGAGCGCTTCGAGCGTCTGGATCAGCACGGCGGTCTGAATCGTCATGTGAAGGGAGCCCGCGATCTTCGCGCCCTTGAGGGGCTGCGTCGGACCGAACTCTTCCCGGGCGGCCATCAGGCCAGGCATTTCCGTCTCGGCGATCGCGATTTCCTTACGTCCGAAATCGGCAAGCGAGATGTCCCTGACGTAGAAGTCCTTAGCCATATCAACATTCCTTTATGTGTTTGTAGGCGCGCTAGCACGACCCATGCCAGATGGCAACGTACAAGGTGTTAAGCTGCCCCGCCGAAGCGGACAAAAAGGCGATTTGGGGCGGGGATAAACGCCGGGCGAAGGCTCCGGAGAATCCTACGCAGAGGCTCCGGCAAGGCTCCGGCCACGCGCTTTGTGGGAAAATCCGGGCCGGAATTCCCGGTTATCCCCATCCGCCCGGCCATACATGGCGCGCTTCTCAGGTCACGGGGCCAGGGCGGGGGGCATCACGAACTCGTTGGTCGTCATCGCCGGCCGGCTGGGTTATCCAGAAACGAGATTTTCCACGAGGTTTTCCAGGGGAGCGCAGCGATGAGTTTTTATCACGAAGGTCATCGCTCGGTTCAGGCCCGGTTTTCGTCGTCGGCGCTCGCGGACCGGCTGGAAAGCGTCACGCATCGCACCGCGCTGACCGACAGCGACCGGGACTTCATCGGGCAGTCGAGCTTCTTTTTCCTGGCCACAGCGGACGCGGAAGGGCGCCCGGATTGTTCGTACAAGGGCGGCGCGCCGGGATTTGTGCGGGCCGTCTCCTCGAACCTGATCGTGTTTCCCGATTATGACGGGAACGGCATGTTCCGGAGTCTTGGCAACATCGAGGTCAATCCGGCGGTGGGGCTCTTGTTCATTGCCATGACCGGGTCACCGCGGCGCCTTCGCGTGAATGGTCACGCAACGGTGGTGTTCGATGACCCCCTGATGCAAGACCTGCCGGGCGCGCAGGCGCTGGTCCGGATCGTGCCGGAACACATCTTTCCCAACTGCCCGCGCTATGTTCACGACGCCGCCACGTCTGAACTGTCGCGCTACACGCCGAGTGCCGGACAGGATCCGCTGGAACCGGGCTGGAAAACGTCCGACCAGTTCACGGATGTCGTGCCGCCCCGAAAGGCATGAGGCGGCCCTGATCAGCCGTTGAAGGCGCAGACGGCGTCGATGACGCGGTCCTGGTCGGCTTCCGAAAGATACGGGTGCATGGGCAGGGCGAGGACGTGGCGGCTGGCGTCCTCGGTCACCGGCAGGGTGCCGGCAGGCGGCGTGTAAGCGGCGGCGAAGTCCTGCATGTGGATCGGCACCGGGTAATAGACCATGGACGGGATGCCCTGGGCCGAGAGGTGGGCCTGCAGGCCGTCGCGGTTGTCATGCTCGATGACATATTGCGCCCAGACGCTCTGGCCGCCCGCGATGACATGCGGCACGCGGCGGACATGGTCTTTCAGGCCGGCATTGTAGCGCCGCGCGATCCGCTCGCGGGCGACGATCTCGTCGGCGAAGATCTTGAGCTTTTCGAGCAGGACAGCGGCCTGGATCGTGTCGAGGCGGGAGTTCATGCCGACGCGGAGCGAAAGGTATTTCGGGTCATGGTGGAAGTTGCGTTCGGCCGCGTCGGTGGGCGTGACCTTGCCATAGACGCGCAGCGACTCGATGCGCTCAGCGAGCCAGGAATCGTTGGTGACGATGGCCCCGCCATCGCCATAGCAGCCCAGCGGCTTGGCCGGGAAGAAGCTGGTCGTGGCCACGTCGGCCCAGTCGGACGGGTGCTTGCCATTCAGCGTGCAGCCATAGCCCTGCGCCGTGTCGGCGATGAGCTTCAGGCCTTCGCGCTCGCAGATCGCCTTGATGGCGGGATAGTCTGCCGGCTGGCCGAAGAGATCGACCGCGATGACGACTTTCGGCTTGAGCCTGCCTTCGGCGTTCACACGGGCGATGGCGGCCTCAAGGCTGGCCGCATCCATGTTGTAGGTGTCGGGCAGGATGTCGACCCAGACCGGCGTTGCGCCGAGCCAGGGCACGACCTGCGCTGTCGCGACGAAGGTGAAGGAGGGGCAGAAGACGGCGTCGCCGGGCTTCAGTTCCCAGGCCATGAGGGCGAGGGCGAGGGCGTCCGTGCCATTGGCGCAGCTGACCGAATGCTTCGCCTCGCACCAGGCGGCGAGCTGCTTTTCCAGCTCCACGACTTCCGGGCCGAGCACATAGCGGCCGCTCTCGACCACGCTGAGGATGGCGGCGTTGACCTGCGACTCGATGCGCTTGCGCTGGGCCTGAAGGTCGATGAAGGGGAGGGACATGGGAAGCTGCTCGATGCGATTCTGGTTGTGTGGCGTGCACCTACGCTGGCCGCTGGCCGGGCCGCAAGTCACGGCTGGTTACACCGTATTTCTGATATCGCATCTGGCCTGCCCCCGCAGCCCTGTGTAACAGGCACACGGAACCGGATACCCGAAGGAGGCCTTCACATGTCGCTGACCGTCGTGGCGCTTGCCATTCCCGATGTCAAACTGGTCACGCCACAGCGCTTTGGTGACGCCCGGGGATTCTTCAGCGAAACCTGGCAGCGGGACCGGTTCCGCGACGCCGGGCTGGATTTCGACTTCATGCAGGACAATCATTCCCTGTCCCGCACGAAGGGGACAGTGCGCGGCCTGCACTATCAGAGCCCGCCCTTTGCGCAGACCAAGCTGGTGCGCGTACTGCGCGGGGCTATCGTCGACGTGGCCGTCGACGTGCGGCGTGGCTCGCCGACCTACGGGAAGTGGGTGAAGGCCGAACTGAGCGCGGAGAACGGCGTGCAGATCCTGGTGCCGCGCGGGTTCCTGCACGGCTTTGCCACGCTCGAGCCCGATACAGAGATCGCTTACAAGGTCGACAATCCCTATTCCCGCGAATGCGACGGGGCGGTGCGCTGGAACGATCCGTCGCTGGCCATCGACTGGGGCATTCCGGAAGCCGAGGCGGTCCTCTCCGACAAGGACGCCGTGGCGCCGCTGTTCGCGGATTTCGAGACGCCGTTCTGAGGATAGCCAGCGCGCTGTCCCCGGGGGTGCGCCCGCAAATACTGCACATCCATGCCCACCAATCCGGCATGTCCGGCGCCGGTGCACACTCCCCGTTGCATAGACCCGGAGACACGCATGGATTTTTCACCGAGACTTGGCCTGCCTTACCTGCTGCCGAACCAGGCGCAGAAACATGTGACCATGAACGAGGCGCTGCGGCGGCTGGACATCACGGTGCAGGCTTCTGCATTGTCAGCTGCCCTGGTGTCGCCGCCGGCGGACCCCGAAGAGGGCGATTGCTATCTCATCGCGGACGGCACGCCGGCAGGCGACTGGGCGGGGCAGGCTGTGGGCGACCTGGCCGCCTGGCAGGACGGGGCCTGGCTGTTCATCACCCCACAGCCCGGCTGGACCTGCCTCGTCCGGGATACGGATGCCTTCCTCTACTTCGGCATCGGCGGATGGACGCCAGCCGCGCCGGCTGCCCAGCCGGAGATGCTGGGCATCAATGCCGCGCCCGACACGACCAACCGCCTGACGGTGAAGGCGGACGCCGAATTGCTCTCCCATGACGACGTGACGCCGGGCAGCGGCGACGCACGCAAGGTGATCAACAAGGCGACGGCTGGCGATACGGCGTCTGTCGTGTTCCAGACGGGTTTCTCCGGCAGGGCGGAGATTGGCCTTGCGGGTGACGACGACATGCACGTCAAGGTGAGCACCGACGGGACCAGCTGGCGCGAGGCGCTTGTCGTGGAGAGCGCGAGCGGATTTGCCGGTTTCGGCACAGGCGCACCGAGCGCCCCGATCACGATTGATACACGTGCCTTTGAGACCCTGGGAGCTGGCAGTGCGGGCCTGCTGGTCATCGGGGCGAGCGGTGCGGAACGGGCGGAGTTCCGGTCCATCGGGGCCTTGCCGAATGCGGCGTTCCAGGGCTTCGGCGCGCGGGGCACGCCGGACGCTCCGGTCGCGACGCAAGACAATGACCGCCTGTTTGCAATTCTCGGGTCCGGGCATGATGGCAGCGGCCTGATCGTTCCGCTGGCCGCGCAGATCGACATGCGTGCGGATGGTGACTGGACGACCGCCAATCATGGCGCTTTCCTCACCTTCACGACCACTGCGGCTGGGACGACGGTTGCCGCGCGGCAGGAACGGATGCGCATTCTGTCGGACGGCCGGGTCGGCATTGCCACCCCGGCGCCGACCTGTACCCTGCATGTCGACGGACCGGTCCGGTGCGGCGGCTACACGGTGGTGGGCCTGCCGGATGCCGCCGCCGCCGGGGCGGGCGCGATGATATTTGTCAGCGACGAGACGGGCGGCCCCGTCCCCGCCTTTTCGGACGGCGCTGACTGGCGGCGGGTCACGGACCGCTCTGTTGTGTCGTGAGCGGAGCCGGCGCACTGAACAGCCGGCTGATAATGTACTTGCCGGCCCGCATGCCTGGACGCTCGACCAGGTTATGGAGCAGGACCGCGAGAGCGCTGGCAATCAGCACGATCCAGAAGAAGCCGACCTGCGGGATGGTCGTCACATGGTCCCGGATAAGGAAAATGATTGGCATGTGGATCAGGTAGATGCCGAAACTGTATTTGCCGGCGCTGACGAGCAGGGGCGTGGAAAGCAGCGATTTGAGCCAGCTGGCCGGGCGCTCCAGCGTCAGGAACATGACCAGCACGACCAGCACCATCGCGTACTTCCGCCAGGCGAGGAACACATCGAAGGTGAGGCTTTCCATATCGTCCGGATTGTAGGTCCACGCATTTCCGGGAAACAGCGTCTGCCACCAGAGCGGGTTCTGGATCAGGAAGGCAGCGGCGGCAGCAAGGCCGATGAGATTCCACGCCATGCGGGGAATCCGGTCGAGATCCTCCGCGAACCCGATCTGGATAGCTGCCCAGACCGATCCGAAGACGAAATAGGGCGCGTATTCATGGACGCCCCAGGTCGCGATGGGGGAGGTCTGGTCAAACAGCCAGACATAGGTGAGCCAGGCGAGGCTGGCAGCACCGGCCGCAACAAGGCCCAGCTTCTTCCGACGCCCCGGCATCCGCAGGATTAGTCCCATGCCGAACATGAGCGGAATGAGGAGGAAGTAGAAGCTCATCTCCACCGGCATCGTCCAGAGGGCGCTGCGTCCTTCCAGGAACAAGACATGGCGCAACAGCGAGGCGGGATCGTGCGGGCCTGCATCGCCGAAATAGAAGTGCGTGAACAGGAAATCGAGGACGAGGACCGTGTAGTAGAGCGGCACGATGCGCAACACGCGGCGCACGACATAGCCGCCCCATTTGTGCGCCGTGCCGGATGCGTGGTCGCTGTAGATCGACTTGGAAATCAGGTAGGCGCTGAGGAAGAAGAAAAGGAACAGCCCGAACTGTGCGAACCGGCCGAGCGAGATGTATTCGTGAATGTAGAAACCGAAATAGCGTGAGTGCGGGATGAGAACCAGGAGGCAGGCTACGCCGCGCAGGCCGTCGAATTGAGGTGACTTGTCCATGCCTGCCCTTGCCTGCCGTTCACGCCGTTGGCCACATAGGTGGGCCTTTGCGCGCTTCGTCAAGGCGGGCCGGGCAAGCCAGTTACAAAACGCACATGTTCGCGAGCATTTGGGCGGACAGAGCTTGCGAGTCCGGAGATTGGTCGCTTAGGTTGCCGCCGGCCGACCCGATGGCGGCAGCATAGGAGACGATGTGCGCCTTTATTCCGATTCACGTTCGCTGCTGACATTCCTGTCCCAGCTAAATCCCTACCGGGCAGAGCTCGAAGCGCGCCTCAGGATCACGCCGCAGATTCCGATCTTTTGCGCCTATTGCAATGCGATCTACCCGTCGTCGGTGCGTCAGGAAGAGTCGTCCTGGGTGGATCTGAGAAACGAATTCCTGTGCGAATCGTGCGCGATGACGTCGCGCGAACGCCTCCTGTTTGAGGCCATCACGATGTTTGGCGGCCCGCAGGATGATACCCGTGCATTCATCATCCACGAACGGGTAACGCCGTTCTTTGCCAAGCTTCAGGCACGCTTTCCCGAAGTTCAGGGCGTGGAATATGGCGGCCCGGGCCTGAAGCCCGGAGCCCAATTCCCATTTGGCGGCATGTCCGTGCAGCATGAAGACATGCAGGCCCTGAGCTTTGGCGACAACAGCATCGACCTTTTGGCCCATTCCGACGTTCTTGAGCATGTTCCGGACCCGTGGAAGGCCATGCGCGAAGTGTATCGCGTGCTGAAGCCCGGCGGAAAATGCGTGTTCGCGTGCCCGATCTATTCCATGCAGGACCACATCCAGCGCGCCTATCTGGATGAAGCCGGAGAGCTCGTGTTCACGCGGGGGCCAGCCTATCATGGCGACCCGTTGCGCGAAGGCGGCGTGCCGGTTTTCTACCAGTTCGGCTTTGTCCTGATGGATGAATTGCGGGAGATCGGGTTCAAGGCTTCTTTCGCTGTGAGCCATTCCCTCCTGGATGGCTATGTCAGCAACAATAATCCGTATCCTGACGGTCACATGTGGCCGTTCGCGGTCGTCTGCGAAAAGCCGGCCTGACCGGTCAGACCAGTCCCGTGAGAAGCGTACGCAGGGCCTGCAGGTCTGCCGCGTGGGCGGGGCTGGCGGCGAGGTTGGTCCATTCCAGCGGGTCGGCGGCCTGATCGTAGAGTTCTTCGGTGGCGTCCGCGTAGCGGGTGTAACGCCAGGAACCGTGACGCAGTGAATGGTTGCCTTCCTGCCATGTTGTCAGCACCGGCCGGGGGGCGGTTGCTTCGCCATCCATCAGGGGACGGAGGGAAATGCCGTCGGCCCCGGGAATGCCCGGCGCGCCGGCAAGGTCGCAAAGTGTCGGAAAGAGATCCAGAAGGCTGACAGGCGCTTCGACCCGGCCGGGGGCATCGCCGGCCGGGCGGGACAGGATCAGCGGCACGCGCGTCGCCTCTTCCCACAGGACGAATTTGCGCCAGTGCAGCTTTTCCCCGAGGTGGAAGCCATTGTCGCCCCAGAGCGCGATGATCGTGTCGCGCCCGGCCGGCGACGCATCGAGCCCGTCAAGCAGGCGCCCGATTTCGGCATCGCAATAGGAGATCGCTGCCAGATAGCCCTGAACCGCCTCGCGCCACTGGCCGGCAGCCAGCACGGCGGCATGGTCGTCCGGCGTGCGCGCCCACATGCGAGCCATCGGCGGCACGTCGTCGAGGTCATGCTCGTTGACGACCGGCAGCACCACGCTGTCCAGAGGATAGAGGTCGAAGAAACGCTTCGGCGCGTACCAGGGCAGGTGCGGCTTGTAGAGGCCGACGGCGCAGAAGAAGGGCTGGCCCGCGGGCGGGGCGGCGAGGAAGTCCAGCGCCGCATTCACGGAGAGGCGGTCCGGCATGTCTGCCTCGCGCCCATCCGGCAGGACGCCCCAGTCGAAATGGTGGTTCCATGGATCGACCGTGTCGAACCGGTCGAAGTCGAACATGCGGTTGAGCGGGCGGCCCGGCGGCATCGGCTCCGGCGTATTGTGGACGAAGCGGTCCCACAGGCTGTCATGGGCGTGCATGTCGATCCACGGAGCATCGGTGCGGCCGGCACCGGCTTGCCGGTAGTCGAAATAGCCGTGAAACACCTTGCCCGCCCCGAACAGGTGGTAGCCGGCAGATCTCAGCTGCTCGAAATAGGTGGGCGCGCGCCCCGCCTGTCCGAAGAAGGGTTCGTTCTGGTAGATGCCACTGGTCGACGGACGCAGGCCGGTGAACACCGACATGCGGCTGGCATTGCAGTAGGGGGCCGGGCAATAGGCGCGTTCGAAAACGACGCTTCGGGCGGCGAGCCGGTCGATGTTCGGCGTCTGAACCTGGGGATGGCGCCCGAGCGGGCCGATCCAGGCATTCAGGTCGTCGGCAACAATGAAGAGGATATTGGGCCGGACGCTCATGCCGTCAGGGATACCGCCTCGTTGAGCGTGGGCCAATCTTCCAGAGGGAGATTTGTCATCCGGGCAAACCGGCGCGTGTCTTCCAGGAACAGGCCGCGCAGGTAGGCAATGTCATCGCCGGTCGGCGCCGGCCAGCCCGTCGCACCGACATGTTCGCGGCGGGGCGCCACCGGGCCGAACGGCGAGATGCCCAGGAAGGCCGTGATACGCTGCAGGACCTCCTGCGGCTGGCGGTCCAGCATGCCGGACGTGAGGAGCAGGACCTGCGACTGCGGAAATGCTGACAGGACATGATCGAGCTGGCGGGCATAGTAGCCGCGCTCGACATAGGTGAAGACCCGATGAGGATCATCGAGCGGGGCGGCTTGATCGAGCCGCCGGCGGCCTTCACGGATCGCTTCGGAGAAAGAAAGTGTCTCCCCGCCCCGCTGGCGTTCCATGCGCCAGTGTGACCAGGCGCGCTCGATCGGATCGCGGTGGATCAGGATGATCCTGGCATCCGGATTGTAGCGGTGGATGCGGGCGAGGGCGTTTGGCCAGAACGCGTAGATCGGCGTGACGTCGAACGCCATGCAGGTCTTGTCCTGGCCGGGCCGCTGCACGAAATGGGCGTGATAGGATGAATAGTCGCCGGACTGCCAGTCGTGCAGCTCGTTGTCGAAAAAGTGCAGTTCCTTGGCAATGCCCGGCACGAGCAGCTGGTGTTCGGACAAGTACGAAAACAGGGCCGTTGTCCCGGCCTTCTGGACACCGGCAACGAATACTTCAACGCGGTCAATCATGGCATGCCTGGCACCGGCGCGGCGCTCGGTCTACATGAACGCGACGCCGCCGGCGGCGGCAACCTTGCGGCCGTTGAATTCCGTGAATCCATAGCGCGCAGGGGGCTCTTCGCGGCCAGCGTTTCGGAAGAAAGAAGCATGCTGGTGGACCTGCTTGTTAACCGGGGCGCAATGGCAGACGATCGACCAGCGGCTGCGCATCGGATCGGATGCGGGCGATCCGCCATGCGGCAGCTGCGGGTGCCAGATGGCCACGTCGCCACGGCGCATGGAGGCTTTGCGCAATTCCCCGTTACGGGGCGACTCATCGATGATCCGGCCATTGTACAGATCAAGCGCGAGGTCGAATGCCTGCTGCTCCGAAAGGTCCGGGCGGTTCTGTTGTACATCCCGCCAGATCCGGGCGACATCGACGGGGAAGCGGTGAGCGCCTTCATAATAGAACAGTGGCCCGGCCTCCGGGGAGATGTCTTCCAGCGCGGTCCATACGCCGGCGAAGTAGCCATCCGGCCACGTGGCGAAGTGCGGCGTGTCGCGGTGAACCGGCTGCTGGGTTCCATATTTGAACGTCAGCGACGTGTACACCCCGGCTTCGGAGCCGAACACGAAATCCAGGATGTCCATGATGCGCTGGGAATTGCCGATTCGCATCGCGGCTTCAGAGTAGAGGTGGAAATTCACCAGGCGCTTCTCACGCCCGAGCGTGTCCAGGTTCTCGTCCACATAGGCGCGGTTTTCAGCACAGTAGCGATGGTAATCTTCGATCACCTGCTGGCACATGGCCGGATCCTGCGCGCCGGGAATAACTGAAAAACCGTTTGTGATCAGGTCCCTTGTTGTGGACTTGACCTCGTCAGAAACGGATGCCGCATCCACCCGGTCCATGGCATCGGGGGCATCGATCCAGAGCGGGCGGGACAGGCTGGTCGCGTTGGTCATGTTTGAGCACTCTAGTTGCGTGCCGCCAGAATACTTCAATCTTCGGGAATGGCGAGGGAAAATGCTGCGGCGAATGGGCCCGCCGGCCCCGGTCTTCCGGCGTGGGCAAGCCGCCGCCGGTGCCTCTGCAGAAACGTACCGCTTGTCGGGTTGATTCAGCTCTCACATCAAGATAGCAAAACGCCGTTGAAGGCGGATCGCGGCCGGCCCCCGGTTGGTCCTGAATTCTTGTGCGATTTGAAATTCTTGTGCGATCTGAAGGAAACCGGTTGGCCATGCGTCATTCCCTTGTACGGGCACGAGCGCCTCTGAGACTTGGATTCGGCGGTGGCGGAACAGACGTTTCGCCTTATTGCGACGAGTTTGGCGGGTACGTCCTGAACGCCACCATAAATATGTTCGCAAATGTGACAATCTCCCGAAGGACGGACGATCAGGTCCGGCTGGTCCTCGCAGAAAGCGAAACTGTCTGGCAGGGACCTGCGGTCCCGCAGCTGAACACGGATGGGCCGCACAAATTGCTGGCGGGCGTCTACAACCGGTTCGTGCGCGACTACAATGGCGGCGAGCCCATTTCGCTGACAATTGTAACGTATGCGGACAGTCCGCCTGGCGCCGGGCTAGGGTCCTCGTCGGGGCTGGTGGTGGCGCTCACGGAAGCGATGCGCTACCTCTTGAACGTGCCGCTCAGCCGGTATGAGATTGCGCGCTTGGCCTATGAGATCGAACGGATCGACCTCGGCCTGGCGGGCGGACGCCAGGACCAGTATGCCGCCGCGTTCGGCGGGGTGAACTTCATGGAGTTCTATGGCGGGGAACGGACGCTGATGAACCCGTTGCGGCTGGAAAGCCCGGTCCAGCACGAGCTGGAATCGTCCCTGGTGCTGTATTTTACCGGCGTCTCGCGCGAGTCGGCGCATATTATCGAACAGCAGTCCGACAATATGCGGAAGCACAACAAAGTCTCGATTGATGCCCTGCATGCCCTGAAAGCAGGCGCGACGGAGATGAAGGAAGCGCTCCTGCTGGGCCAGTTTGACCGGTTCGCCGATGTGCTGAATCAAAGCTGGGAAGAGAAAAAGCGCACGGCGGGTGGCATTTCGACGGGGGACATCGACAAGGTCTATTCGGCGGCACGCAAAGCTGGCGCCAAGGGCGGGAAAGTTTCCGGCGCGGGCGGCGGCGGCTTCATGATGTTCCTGTGCGATCCGGCGCGGCGCGAGGAGCTGATGCGCTGTCTGAGGATATTTGGCGGCCTGGCAACCACCAGCCAGCTGACATTTCAGGGAGTAGAGGCTTGGCGCCTCAGATAGAATTCAACGATCCGGCGCGACATGCCGCCGCTGGCTTGGCGGAACTGGCCAGGCCCGACAGAACAGGAATACCCGGTCCATGAGAGAGTGCAGCAAGTCCATCGTCCGCCGTCTGGCCAATTCCAATTTCGTGCGGCGCTACTTCGTCGGCGAAGGCGTTGATATTGGCGGCAGGCCCGATCCACTGTCTCTGTACACGAACTTTTTTCCGCTGATGAAGTCTGTGCGGATCTGGGACCTCGAAGATGGCGATGCGCAGTTCATGGAAGGCGTCGCGGACGACACTTTCGATTTCGTGCATTCAAGTCACTGTCTGGAGCACCTTCACGACCCGGCGCAGGGGCTTGCCAACTGGCTGCGGGTGGTCAAACCGGGCGGCTACGTGATCGTCACAATTCCCGACGAGGACATGTACGAGCAGGGGGAGTTTCCATCCACATTCAACCGCGACCATAAGTGGACCTTCACCGTGTTCAAGGAAAAATCGTGGAGCGAAAAATCCATCAGCCTGCTGACCCTGCTGGGCGGGCTCGGGCCGGCGGCGGATGTAGAGAAGCTGGAAGTGCTGACGTCCACCTTCCGTCATGACCTGCCGCGCTATGATCAGACAATGACGCCCATCGGCGAGTGCGCCATCGAGTTCGTGATCCGCAAACGGACGGCAGCGGAAATTGCCGCCGGCGGCCGCCTCCCGGGGAATACGCAACCCTCCGCTCAGGACCGGCTGTACCTGAACCAGTACCGGCACGACCAGGCGTCGATGAAATCTTCCAATTCCTCCCGCGCGCCGTTCACAGACGATTCGCGGCTCTGACACCATGGCCGGCGCGATGGGCAGGACCGCTGAAACTGTTCCCGGTGAGGCCGTCAGCCGGGCGCGTCGCTGGGCTTTCGATGTCGCCCTGCCATTCTGGCATGAGCGCGGGCTTGACAGGGTTTTGGGCGGCCCGGTCGAGGCGCTGACGCCCGCCGGCGAAAACGCCCACTCCCCTTTCAAGCGTACACGCGTTGTGGCGCGCCAGCTCTACGCCTTCAGCCATGCCGCAGAGCTTGGCTGGGCACCGGGTGCAGGTGCGGCTGACCATGTCTGGGCATTCTTCCGTGACCGGGTCTGGCAGGGGCCGGATGCCGGATGGCCGCGGTGCGTCGATCCGGCCGGCGACCGCGTGCTCGATGCCGTGCCGGACCTTTACGACTATGCCTTCGCGCTCTTCGCCCTCGGCTGGCGCTACCGGCTGAGCGGGGAGGCGGAAGCCCTGAAGATGGCGCACCAGACGCTCGACCTGGTGGAGGCGCGGTTCCGGCATCCGCTGGGCGGATTCCTGCACGAGGTGCCTGCGCCGCTGCCGCGTCAGCAGAACCCGCACATGCATCTCACCGAGGCGGCCATCGTGCTGGCCGAGGCCAGCGGCGAGGACAGGTTCCACGCGCTCGCGAGCGAACTGGTGGACCTGTTCCGGACACGGATCGTCCGGATGCCGTCCGGGATCCTGCCCGAGTTCTTTGGAGACGACTGGAGCGTGGCGCCGGGCGACGCCGGGCAGACGGTCGAACCGGGACACCAGTTCGAATGGGCGTGGATTCTGGCCCGGCACCAGGCCATGACGTCCACGGACAATTCGGACCTGATCGAAGCGCTGGTCGTATTTGCCGAGCAGCACGGATTCGATCCGGTCTCGCACAGGGTCTATGCGAGCGTGGGGCCGGACGGCACGCCGCGCGACAAGGGCACGCGGACATGGCCTAGCACCGAGCGCATCAAGGGATGGATCGCGCTGAATGAGGTGACGGGAAGGCCTGCAGGCGAACAGGTCGCGCAGAGCATCGGCTACCTCATGCGGACCCATCTAGCCGCGTCAGCCGTTCCGGGCACGTGGACGGAGTATTTCGATGCAGCGGGGCAGCCCGTGACGGGAAGTGTGCCCGCGTCGACATTGTACCACCTGCTGCTCGCCTTTGCTGAGGCGATGCGCTGGTCGGCCCAGCCTGATACCGGAGCGCCGGCATGACAGTCCGGCAGGCGGTGTTTCTGGTCGGAGGCAAGGGCACCCGTCTTGGCGACCTGACACGCGCGACTCCCAAGCCCCTGCTGGAAGTTGCGCCGGGGTTGAGGTTTCTCGATGTCGCCATCGAGGAGGTTGCGCGTCATGGGTTCATGGACGTCCTGCTGGTGGCCGGGCATCTCGGCGACCAGGTTGAAGACGCCTATCAGGGGCGTTCGATCCGGGGCGCGCAGGTGCGGGTCATCCGCGAGCCGGAGCCGCAGGGGACAGGCGGCGCCGTGCGCATGGCCGCCGACCTGCTCGACCCCTGGTTCCTGTTGCTGAACGGCGACTCGCTGTTCGAATTCAACCTGCGTGCCCTGGTGCAGGACCCTGCAGATGACTTTGTCGCGCGGCTTGCCTTGCGGACTGTGCCTGATCCCGCGCGGTTCGGCGCAGTCGAGGTCGATGGCGAAGTGGTGGTTGGATTCCGGGAGAAGGATCGGGACCTCAAAGGCCCCGCACTCATCAATGGCGGCGTGTATCTCGTCAACCGTTCCATTCTGGACCTGATCGAGGGACCGTGCTCGATCGAGCAGGATATCTTCCCGAAGCTGGTCAGTGCCGGACAGCTTCGCGGGCGAAAGTTCGACGGGTATTTTCTCGATATCGGTCTGCCGGATACCTACGATCAGGCGAAGGAGGAAATTCCCGCACGCCGCAAGCGACCGTGCGCCTTTCTCGACCGGGATGGCGTCCTGAATGTTGATGCCGGCTATACGCACCGGCCAGAAGACCTGCGGTTTGTGCCCGGCGCGCCGGAAGCGGTCCGCTGCCTGAACGAGACCGGCTATTATGTCATCGTCGTCACGAACCAGGCTGGCGTCGCCAAGGGTCATTTCGAAGAAGCTGCGGTGCACGGATTCCATGCCGCAATGGCGGACGCACTGGCGGCAACCGGCGCGCACATCGATGCCTTCTATCACTGCCCCTTTCATGAGGCGGCGACAGTGGAGGCCTACCGGCAGGCTGACCATCCCGATCGCAAGCCCAATCCGGGCATGATCCTGAGAGCGTTGGCCGAATGGCCGGTGGACTCCGGCCGCAGTTTCCTGATCGGAGACATGGACACCGACATGGCCGCAGCCCGGGCCGCCGGGTTGCCGGGCTTTCTATTTCCCGGCGGAGATCTAAGTGTTTTCCTTGAATCGTTGCCGTACTTGATCAATCGTGGAAAAATCGGCCCGCCGTCTGGCTGATATTACCGGTGGAGATTGGCGTATGAGTACTGATTGGCAGCGGGAATCACAGCCTTCCGATATGGTCGGGGAACCAAACAACTCTGCCGTCGCGTTCACCGGGTCGACTGCAAACCTGGCCATCCTGATGACCGTTGCAGCGTCGGTGTATGGCATATGGAACATCGCCTGGTGGGTGATGGCCACCTATCATCCCATGCCGTGGCTGAACGAGTGGGATATCATCGGGCAGCTATCTTCGGTCTCGCAGGGCGAGATGTCGTACGGCCAGATGCTGACGTCACAGTATGACGAGAGCCGGCTGGTGCTCCTGCGCGCGATATACTGGTTCGACCACTCGTTTCTGGGCGGAACGAATGGCCTGCCGATCCTTGTGAACATCCTCGCCTTCGTGGTGTTGCTGGTGGCGCTGGTCCGTCTGGTCAGGCGCATTTCCATGCCGGTTGGCTGGTCCCTGATCGTTGCCGCCACAATCTGCGCTTTTCTGCTCAGCGGACGGCACTTGTCCCTGTTCCTATGGCCATTCCTGACCCAGAGTACCCTGTCGATGGCGTTTGCCGTGCTTTGCCTGAGTTTCGGGGACATGGCCGTGCGCCGGCAGGGCACGCCCGCCATCGTGCCTTACCTGCTCCTGGCCTGTCTGTGCGCGCTGGCGGCGAGCGCAAGCCAGATCACGGGGCTGATCGTCTGGCCGTTGCTCCTGTTTCAGATCGTGCGCTTTTTCAGGACGCCTGCGCCGGGACCGATGGCATTTGTGTTCTTGCTCGGCAGTGCAGTGTATGCTGCGTACTTCATCGGCTTTTCTAGCGGCCCGGTACCGGGTGCTGTCTGGTCCACGGCGCAGGCGCTGCCGGATTTTGCGATCGTATTCCTGTCCTGCGCCGGAAGCCCTGCAGTATTGTCGGGCACGGTGGCCGTGGTGCCGGCAGGGATCGTGACGAGCCTGCTGGCGCTTGTCCTTCTGAGCGCCCTCCTTATGGGGCGGCGGCACCTGACCGACGGCGAGGTGCCGGTCGCGCTGATCGCGGTCCATGCCCTGCTGGCCTGCATGATAACGGCGCTGTTCCATGCCGGGCAGGGCGCCGGCGTGGCCACGGATGCCGCCTTTGCCTTGCCGGGATTGGTGCTGTGGGCATGCCTGTTCGCCGTTGCGGCATCTGTGACCAGCCGCTGGATCGTCCGTGGACGGATTCCCGGGATCGTGAGGTTCCTGATACTCCTTATGGCCCCCATTCTGGCAGCGGGCTACAACATCGTGAGCTTCGGCAACCTGACGTACGATTACCGTCCCGTGCCGCAGCTGAAGGAGAAGGCGGCGATTGCATATGTCGTTGGCGCGAATGACAGGGATACGCTGGACCCGGTGACCGGGGACTCTTCAAAGGCGCTGGCCCTTAGCCCCTACCTACTGCGCCGTGGCAGTGGGCCGTTTGCAACGGAATCGACTCGCCTTCTGGGTGAAAGACCAGAGCAGATCGGCCAGATCGTATCCGGCGAATGCATTGGCAACTTTGACACCGCCGAGAGCCGATTCGAGGGAGCCGGAGCAGCCTTCCGGGCCTCGGGTTGGGCGTGGGACAGCGCCAGCGGGCAATTGCCGCGCCGGATTTTGCTGACCGGCGCCAGCGGGCGGATCATAGGCGTCGGCCTGCCGGGCGACTTGCGCGAAGATGTGGCAGGCGCGGGCATCGGTGTGACGAGCAACTTCTCCGGCTGGACCGCATGGGCGGCCGGCGGCGAGGCGCCGCTGCAGCTCTATGCAGACATGGAAGGCGGGCGGATCTGCCGGATCTCGGAAGGGATCATGCCCTGATGCGGGCAGGCTCGGAAACTTCTTCGAGACGCGCGAGGTAGCGCAGCCCGATCGCACGGGCGCTGAAGTTGACGCGCATATGCTTGCGGGCCGCATTCGCTTTAAGGCGCACGGCATCGCGATTCAGCCAGACGTCTTCCATCAGCTCCACGGCATGGTCGAGCGACGGTTGGGCCCACACCTGGTTCTTCCAGTGCGGATAGGTGTCCTTCGCGACGTCGACCAGGTCGCAGTCGACGATCCATGACGTGTCCGGCGTCATGAAGTCCATATTGCCGGAATACCCGGTCGCAATGACCGGCCGTGCCAGCGTCATGGCTTCGGCCATGCCCCGGCCAAATCCTTCACTGCGGTGCAGGGACACGAAACAGTCGCAACAGCGGATCAGGTTCTTGATCTCGTTGTCGGACAGTTTGTGCGAGATCGTCTGGATCCTGTCACTGTGCGGCTGGATAAGTTTCTGCAGCCGCTCCTGGTCCGGATGCCCGTTCGCGGCACCCTTGAATTTCAGGATGCAATGCAAGGGCGCATTCGGATGACGCCTGACCAGTTCCAGGAATGCGTCGATCATGGCGAACGGATTTTTCCGCTCCATGTAGGAAGAATAGTCGAAGAAGAACAGGAAGCAGAACGCGTGATCCGGAATTTGGAAATGGCGGCGCCCCTGGAAGCTGTCGACATGCACTTCCACGGCCAGGGGCATGTGGATGACCGGTCGGTCGACCGATTTGGAAATCGCATCACCGATGAAGGCGGAAGGCGCCCAGACTTCGTCAAAGCGCTCCAGCTGACGCGCCCATTCGTCCGGATAGCGTGACAATTCCCATGCCGGATAGACGATGTTATAGGCCGGCCCGAATGCCGGGTCGTTCATATGCGCAACGGCCTGTTCGATCTCGTCGCCGTTCATGTGAAAAATGTTCACGTCGCGGCTGAGCGTCGGACGCAGATGCGCGGCGAATTCGGCCTCATAGCTGGCGTCGTCACGGGCTTCGAGATTGTAGACATCCTTGATGCCGACGGACTTGCCGGCCGCACGGAAGGCGCGGAAGGAAGAGCGCACATGCTCTCCCATGCCGATCGGGGCAAAGGGGTGGCCGACGAGGACCACGTCTTCGGCGCGGACGAGCCGGTCGATGGGTTTCATGGAAGTTGCCGGTTGTGCCATGCCGCCTATCCCTTCCGCACGAGACGCTGGGCATCACGCGCATTGCGGATTGCCTCCAGCCAGCCGCGCCCGAACCTCATATCAGGCTCGAGATGCGCGCCCTCCGCCCACTCGTTCCATGCATTGACGAACACAATCCGCTCATCGCCGTGATTCTGGCGACGGGTCTCCGCGAACGTATGTTCCAGCCAGGCCTGGAAGGCGCCCGGAGACGCGTTCTGGAATACGTAGGAGACATCCTGGCGCCGGGCCGTGTTGTCCCAGGAGGGCATCAGGCCGCGGAAACGCGTGTGGCCGGGAACCGGCTCTTTCACATAGGTGCGGACGAGTTCGTGATAGTCATGCGCAACGCCCTGAAAGTGCGGGTTGTACACTTCGCCAGGTACGGGCATCGGACAGCCGCAATTGCTTGGCGGGAACTCGATCGACGCATCGAAACCGATCGCCTTGGGGGCCGGATAATTCCGTGCGTTTTCGAATGTCTCGACGAAGACCAGGTAGAGTTCCCCGATGCCATTCTTCCGGGCGTAGGTGCGCCAGGTATCGACCAGCTGGCGGATGTCCGGGATCAGGGAGGGGCGGTACAGCGCAAGCATGGGCCGGCCATTGACCCGGATGTAGTTGTCCATGCGCAGGAACGGCGCGACATCCTTGATGAAATGTTCGGCGTCGTCCGGCAGGTGCTGCTGCGCGAGTAGGACATCGCGTTCCTGTCCGTCCCATGTCCGGGTCCAGTTCTCATTGGCCCAGCAGAGCATAAAAGGAAAATCCGGACGCCCCGTTTCGAGAATGTTGTTCAGGGGCTTCTCAAGGACGCGCCGGCCGCTGAACCAGTAGTAGTAATAGCAAAAGCCATCGACTCCGTAGGCCCGCGCCAGGGCCGCCTGACGCTCCATCACCTCGATGTCGGAGAGATCGTAGAAGCCGAGTTCTCCGGGACGGTGTGGCTGATAGTGACCGGCGAAATTTGGCAGCGCGCGGGTGACGTTCGACCATTCGGTGAACCCGGCGCCCCACCACCGGTCGTTTTCCGCAATGGCATGGAACTGGGGCAAATAGAGCGAGATCAGGCGGACATGGTTGTCCGCCTCCAGCTGCTCCGACCAGCGCTCGACAAGGCGCTGCTGGTTGCGGATGGCCAGTCGGTTCTTGTAAGTCGGTTCCACCGAATTGGATGTCACCGACAAGTGGTGGACCACTTCCGATTCCGGGACATAGACAATGCGCTGCCCGCCTTTGCGGATGCGGAAGCAGAGGTCGGCATCCTCACAATATGCGGGGGCAAAGGTCGTGTCGAATCCGCCCAGTATGTCGAACGTCTCTGTGCGGACGGTCAGGCATGCGCCGGAGGCATAGTCGACATCGCGGGAATAATTGTAGCGCGGATCGTCCGGGTCTTCGAACAGGCCGATCAGTTCGGCGTGCCCTTCGGGATCGATGGTCGCACCGGCTTCCTGGAGCCGGCCGTCAGCAAACAGAAGTTTCGGTGCGACGGCGCCGACAGTCGGGTCGGATTTCAGCATATCGATCAGGGGTGCCAGCCAGCCTTTTCGGACCTGCGTGTCGTTGTTCAGGAAGATCAGGAAATCACCCTTTGCTCCCCGCGCGGCCTTGTTGCAGGTCAGGAGGAAGCCGAGATTCTTTTCGTTCCGGATGTAACGCACGCCCTGGATCAGGGGCAAGATGGCCTGGGTCCGGTCAGATGATGCATCATCGATGACAATGACTTCGGCGTTCCGTAATCCGCCGGCCGCCGACAACGCGCTCAGGCACTCAAGCGTGTACTTGAGGTTGTTGTAGACCGGAATGACGATCGTGGTGTCGCATTTGGCTGGCGTGGCGAAGTGGAGCTGCCGGGCCGTCTTCTCGAAATCAGCTTCCGACACCGAGACAAGGCGAGGACGGGCCGGTGTGAAGGCTTCTATCTTCTGCCGGCGGAGCGCCTGAATCTGTGAGGTGAGAACATGGTAGGCGGCCGGATCCGAATGATCCTCTTCCGCAGCCGCGCGGGCGCCGGTGAATATGGCTTCGAACAGGGCGCGATTCTGGTTGCCCATCGGAACCGGGGGCAATTCCGGGGCGCTCTTCGGAGGCGCCTCGCTTGCCGCGTAAGTGGCCTGGATGGCCGAGCGATGGCAGCCTGTCCGGAGCCAGTGCAAGAAGGGGTTGCTGCCGGGCTGGGCATCCCAGGTTTCCACTGCGTCGAGCAGGCTGAAATCCGGGTGAGGGGAGAGGCCTGACCACAGGCCGGTCTCAAGGAAATGCAACAAGGGGTTCTGGCCGCTTTCCGTCAGTTCGGACGCTTGCGACAGATAGTGAGCGACAGAAAAAGAAGGGTGCGGATTGCGTCCATCCGTCAGGCCGCTTTCCCAGAAGTGCTGCAGCGGTTCCTTATGGTCTTCTGCAACGTCCGGATACGTCGAGAGGTACCAGCGCGCCGCGAATAGCGGATGCGGGTCGTAGCCGAACTCGCGCCCGGTCGTCAGGTAGTGATAAAGGGGGGCGATCTTCCGCTCTGCGACTTCCGGGTGGCTCTCAAGGTACCAGGCATTCGCAAAGAGCGGGTGCGGACTGGCCGCCGACTGCCAGCCGTTCTGCAGATAGTGGATCAGCGGATTGGTGCCATCATACTCCGTCAGCTGACTGAGATAGTATTCAATGCTGAAGAGTGGATGCGGGTCGCGGCACTCCGATGCACCGATGGCCAGGAAATGCTGGAGCGCGGTCAATCCGGTGGATTCCAGCGCCTGCGCATTGCGTTTGCGGTACCAGGCCGCGTCGAACAGCGGATGCGGGATACGGCCTTCCTCGTCACCGGCCATCAGGTAGTGCGCAAGCGGCGAAAGGGGCTGGCGCGCCACATCCGAATTGGCCTTGAGGTAGAACGTGTGATCGAACAGCGCGTTCGGCGATGCGTCAGGATGTGCGCCGGCGCGGGCGTAGGCGAGCAGGGATTGGGGCGGCGCTTCGTCGCCTTCCGGATGTGTATTCCAGAGGCCGGACCGGTGGATGAGCAGGGCGACTCCTGGCGAGCGGCCGCGAACGAGGTAGCGGTCGAACGCCTTGTCGATATCTCCACGCTGAGCCGGAATTCCGCGAACCCGGCGAACCTTTGCCAGGTTGGCCCTGAGGTTCGCCTTGCGCTGGTCCAGCTGATGCTGGTGATTTAGGGAAATGGCTGCAAGGGCCAGCTTGCCGGAGCCGGTGTTTGCCGGCGCTGGCGGCGATTGCAGCGCCTCAGAGACCCGCCCCGAAAGGGCCGAGAATTCGCCCCGCAGCGCGGAAATCTGCTGATCGATCCGCGAAACGTCCCGTGCATGGGCCGTTTCAAGTCGCTTCAGGGCGCTATTGTCGGTCTGCGGCTGTGGCGGCGACGAGCCATTCGGCGCGGGCGAAACCGTGGGCGCGGATGCTGTTGCGGGCAGAGCAGCACCCTTTGCCTTCGCCGAAGCACTCACCTTCATATTGTTTCGTGGCTCGGATTTTCTGGATTTCGATCTGTTGGACGTATTGGCCAATATGAAAACCCCTATGCCTCTTCACTTCGCTTGCCGACCGTTCTGGTCAAACATTCCAACGTACCCGTTGCCTGTTGACCATGCGAGGCCGGCAACCCCTACCGCACGAATTTGTCATTTTTGTTTGCATCGTTGAGAAAACTCAACGGTTTCTGGTAGAGACAGGCTTCTGTAGCCGCAAGAAATTTATTCCCGGTGCCCCCCTCGAGGGCAGATTCGGTCATTATTTGGCCCTACTTTCCAAAGGTGTTGCAGCCTGCTGCTGGAACCCTGGATCGGGCAGTCTTTTCAGGGCGTATCCCTCGATTCCGGGGGCAATATCGACCAGGCCGATGCGCTTGAGTTCGGCGCCGGAGGGCATGACCCGGAAGATCGTCGCATCGAGAACCCGGTGCAGCTGGCGGAAGTCGCCGCCGGCATTCGTGTAAACACCGCAATTGCAGAGGTAGGCACCTGGCAGGAAATTGCAGGTGAACCGGAACGACACCTCGACCCTTTCATTGGCCGCGAATGTTTCGCCCTTGCCAAGGGAGTGGCTGCTTTGACCGGCGATCTCGATCCCCTTGACGGTCTTGATGAGCATCGCGAAGGAAGCCTTTTCGACGTCGGAGTCGAACACAACCTGGTAGGAGTAGATATATGTCTCTCCGGGCAGCAGGTGGTTCACCGGCTCGCCATCCTCCGTCAGGAGGGTGATGTCGCTGATCGTGGCGCCCTGCGGCTGATAGGTTACGACGCTGACTGAAACGAACTCCGGATCAAACCAGGCCGGAGGCTGGTCGGGCTCGACAGGCGTCTTTCTGATGGGGTCGGCCTCTGCCGAGCCGTTCACGATCTGACCGGCCGTCTTGCTGTCTTCTGCGGCAGTCGTAGGTTCGGCCCAACCGTCCATCTTGCGGATTCTCTCGCGGGCCTCAGCAACTTCTTCCGCTGGCAGATTGATGAGGCGCTGGTACTGGTTCACCACCATTTTGGGGCTGCCTTCCAGAAGCTTCTCACCGGCATCGAGCAGGATTGCCTTGTCGCAAAGCTGAATGATCGATTGAGCAGAATGGCTGACGAACAGGATCGTCGCGCCGCGCGCCCGAATGTCTTCGATGCGGGCGAAACACTTGCGCTGGAATGCTTCGTCACCCACGGCCAGGGCTTCATCGACAACGAGGATATCCGGATCCACATTGATCGCCACGGCGAAGGCAAGGCGGACATACATGCCTGAGGAGTAGGTCTTCACGGGGCGATCGATAAATTTACCGATGTCCGCGAACTTTTCGATCTCGGCGAACCGGGCCTCGGTTTCCTTTTGAGTCAGTCCGAGAATGGACGCATTGAGAAACACGTTTTCCCGGCCGGTGAATTCGGGATTGAAGCCGGAGCCAAGTTCGAGCAGAGCGGCGATACGCCCATTCACCCGGATGCTTCCGGAGGACGGATGCAGCGTTCCGCAAATCATCTGCAACAGGGTCGATTTGCCCGAGCCGTTGCGGCCGATGATGCCGACAGTTTCGCCACGGCCGATATCGAATGACATATCCCGCACAGCGACGAATTCGGCATAGTACTTCTTCGGCGGCTGGCCGAACAGCTTCTGGACCTTCGGCGCAATCATCTGCTTGAGCCGATCTTCCGGCCGCGAGTAGATCATGTAGTGCTTCGATGTGCCCGAAACCGAGATCGCGAAATCAGAGGACATCTGCGAACCCCTTTCTCACGGACTGGAAAAAGAGAAAGCCTAAGCACATGATGACAAAGGCGATGCCGCCATACGTGTAGAGCGGTACCCAGTCGGGGCCGTGGCCCAGGATTACGACGCGGCGGAATTGTTCAACCGGCACGGTAATCGGGTTCAGTACCACCAGCGGCCGGACCCATTCAGGCAGCGCCTTTGCGGGAAAGAAGACGGGCGCCAGGAAAAGGCATGCGGTCACGATCGGGCCCAGGATCTGGCCGATGTCACGGAAGAAGACACCCAGCGCGGAAAAGAGCCAGGCCATTCCAAGCACCATCATCAGGAGCGGCAACAGGACAACCGGCAAGTAAAAGGCTGTCGTCGGAATGCCTTTGAATTCGAACAGCATGAAGCCGAACAGGACGAGCATGGCGACCGACGCATGGAACAAGGCCGTCAGCACGGTGACCACCGGCAGGACCTGAACCGGGAAAACAACCTTTTTCACAAATCCGGAATTGGCCACGATCACGACGGTGGACTGGATGACCGCGTCGGAGAACATCTGGAACACGATCAGGCCTCCAAACAGGATAATCGCGAATTCGATCATCGACCCGGTCTGCACAGTTTCTGCCCACCGGCCCTTGAAGACGGCCCCAAACACGAAAGTGTAGACGCTGAGCATCAGGAGGGGAGTCAGAAGGGACCAGCCAACGCCAAGGAACGAGCCCTTGTAGCGGCCTGCAACCTCTCTCTGTGTGAGCTTCAGCGCGAGCGATACGAGCCGCCGGAGCCTTTTCACTGGGCCGTTTGCCGGCTCACTTGCCTTATAGGTACTCATAAAATCTGCTCGAACTCAGCACTGTGGCACCCAGCCTTATCCAATTCGCCAGAGGCGATCAACGCGAGGCCTGCTTTCCCGGATGCTCAAGCTGAGGATTGCCAGGAAGTTAGCACACGTGGCGGGAAAGCCAGATCGAAATTGGGCGTATTGAGGGACAGGTTGGGTGAATAGAACGGGTCCGCGGCAATCACGTCCGGCCACACCTGTCGCATATAGGCTTGTTCTCGAACGAATCGCGCTTGCTTTTCCGGTGTGTCCTCGGAACCGCGGCTGGCGGATTCGTGGTGGTAGAGTTCCGCGAAAGGGGTCCAGACGCAGCGCAGGCCTTCCCGGCCTAGCTTCAGGCATAAATCGATGTCATTATAGGCGATGGCTAGATCCTGCTCGTTCAGCCCGCCGACTAGGTTCCAGTGGCGCTTCTGGACGACCAGGCAGGCGCCGGTCACCGCGCTCAGGGTCTGGCGGACGATGGCACGTTTCTGATACCCGGCGGCGCCCCGCGGCAGACAGGAATTGACATGCGCGGCGACGCCGCCCAGCCCCATGACGACGCCGCCATGCTGGACTGTGTCGCTGGGATAATACAGCTTGGCGCCAACGGGACCGACGCCTGGCTGGAGCGCGACCCCCACCATCTCCTCCAGCCAGCCCGGCGTGATCACCTCGACATCATTGTTGAGCAGGCAGACCACATCCCCGCTGCATTCGCCGACGGCGTAATTGTTGAGAGCGGAATAGTTGAACGGCTTGTCAAAGTGCAGCAGGCGAACACGGCCTGAGGTCGAGAGGCTTTCGAAATATGCCTTTGCAGATGCGTCGTCAGACTGGTTGTCGACGAGCAGGATTTCATATTCAGGATATGTGGTGTGCTGACGGATGCTTTCGATGCATTGCCGCACCAGGATTTCCGCATTTCGGGTCGGGATGACTATGGACACCCTGGGCGCAGGCGAGGGTATCCGGTAGCGAACATGAGCCCGTTCTGCCGTGACCTCGATATCCGCATCTGCTCCGGCAGTTTCCAGATGGTCTGTCAGGGAACCGCGTGCGGCTTCGGTCGCATACAGCTTGTTCGTGTCCGACAGCGACACGCTTTGGCTGGACGCGCGCCAGTGATAGAGGATGTGCGGGATGTGGACGATGCCGCCCGCCGGCATCCGCGGCAGGCATCGCAGAATGAGATCCCAATCCTGCGCACCTTCGCGGCCTTCGCGCAGGCCACCGACGGACTCCACCAGCGCCCTTTGGATGACTGTCAGATGGTTGAAGTAGTTCATCGACAGGATCAGGTCCGGGTTCCAGCCCGTCTTGAAATGCGGTGAAAACCGCCGCCCGTCAGCGTCGATCTTGTCTTCGTCGCTATAGAACAGCCGCCCGTCCGGGTTGGCGAGGATCGCATTGGCAACTTCAAACACGGCGTGAGGCGGCAGCAGGTCGTCATGGTCGACAAAAGCAAGCCAATCGCCGCGGGCCATGCCGATCGCAGTATTGGTGGCGGCAGAGATGTGCCCGTTGTCCGGGCGCATTACGACCCGTATGCGGTTGTCTTCTTCCGCATGTGCCTGGAGCAGGGGGCCGATGGCCGGATCCGTCGAGGCGTCGTCTGCAATACAAAGCTCCCAGTCGGGATAGACCTGGTTGCGGATGCTCCGGAGAGTCAGATCAAGAATGTCCGGATGCGGATTGAATACCGGCATGACGATCGACAGGAAAGGGCGTGACGGCAGGGTTTCCAGCTGTTGGCGCAGCCGGACAAGGTCTTCCTCTGACGGCAGGTCAAATGCTGAAATCCAGTCGGCATAGTCGAAGCCGTCGCGGGGCAGTGATGAAGAAAAACGGAGATCGGATTTGACCTGGGCGATGCCGCCGCGTTTGAGCGCCCGGACGACGGCGCGGCCAGCGGAAATGATGTCGCGGGGCGTCCGGATGCGGGCCGACCACCATGCTGCGGCGACCTGCAGAAAATATTCCGTGCCCGACACACGCCGAAGCTGGAGGCCGTCCAGCACGGCGGTCCCCTTGCGGTCGAGAGGGCTGAATCGGAGCGCTTCGGCGGCCTGCGGCAGCATGAGCGGAGCATGCCAGGCCCTGCGTGCATGGCGGACCGGCAGATGCGCCGAAACCGTCTGGCGGAGGCCGCCCGCCTGAGTGAACTCGAGCGAAGGATTGGTCAGCTGCGTCGCTGTCCCATCATGACGGCCGGTGAGGAGGTAATACCCGGCGGGGAGCGCGGCGTCGCCGAATTCGAGACGCACTTTCGGTGCGCCCTCGACGCCGGTGAACCTGGATGGGCCGGCGCCTTGGGAGGCATCGATACGGGTGCCATCGCAGGGCACCGGCCGGAGTCGGACGTGGCCCCGCATTGCCGTTCGATCTGCATTTGAGGGGCTCATCCGGTCGACTTTGCCAAGTGCCTAGCTGCGGCCGATTGGCGAGCGGTCCTCCTGCCGGCCGAACCGGATGAAATGGACCAGCGGATTGAGTCCCGAAGCGCGCACATCCGGATACTTTGCCAGATAATCCGCCGAGCGGAAATGGACCGACGGATCGCGCCCTTCGTGCCCGCCATAGCGCAGATAGTGCACAATCGGCGACAGGCCGCTGGCGGCAACGTCCGGATTGGAGGCGGCATACCAGCTCGCATCGAACAAGCCCGACTCTTCGATTTCGCGATGGTGCGTGCTTTCACTGAAGCGCAATTTCAGCCGGACAAGTTTCCGGAATGGCGCGGTCAGGCGCCAGCTGGCGGACCGGAGAACTGAGTCGCGCTCGTCGGTGAGCTGCTGGACCTGCTGCGTCATCTCGCTGATTCGTTGATCGAGCATCCGGCCCTGCTGGCGTGCCGTCTCGGCTTCCGATTGAAGCCTGGCCGAGTCCTGTTCGAAGCGCATGCGTTCCGCTTCTGCCGCCTGTTCCACCTGACGGACCTGTTCCGACAGGGCAGAAACCGTATCCGTGAGCGCTTGCATCTGGCGCGCGGTTTCATCCGCCTGTTCCGTGAACGAAGAGACAAGCGCATCGCGTTCTGCAGCGAACCGGTCTGTCAGCGCCGTCCGGTCCATCTCGGCCTGCAATCCGGTCTGACGAATGGACTCCTCCGCTTCCTGCAGGCTCGTCTCGAATTCCTGGATTTTGTTCCGGGCCGCGAGCAGGTCGGCTTCAAGTGCTTTCTTGTCACTTCCAAGGGATTCAAGTCGCTCCTGAAGTGCGGCGACATCCGCGCGGCTGGCCTCCAGCTCGCCTACAGTCTGGGCGTGCGTGCGTGCCGCAGCCGCCAGTTGGTCCTGAAGACCCGCAACAGCGGCATCACGATCCGCCACAAGCCTCTCGATCTTCTGCGTATGCTCCAGGTCTTTCAGCTGCGCCTGCTCATGCGAGGCGGCCAGGTCTGCGGCGAGCTTGCTGATTCGCCGGTCGTGCTCCTGGTCGCGCGTCTGAACATCCTTTCGCAAAGATGCTAGGTCCGCAGCGGACTGCGCAGTCTCTGCGAGCAGGCGCTGGCGTTCGTCCGCCTGGACGGTTTTCACGGTTTCCAGCGCGGACATGAGGCTGTCGCGATACTTGCGCAGGTCGTCATGGTGCTGCTGCAGGGTATCGTATCGCGCCTGAAGGCTATGGGAATGTTCCGCCTCCGCGGCGGCCGCATGCAATGCGGCCTTCCTTTCGGATTCGAGCGACCGCACATGGCTCGCAACGGCGTCCGACAGGATGTCGAATTCCCTGCGAGCCGCATCCAGCGCCTGCATGGCCTCGGCGTCGTCAGGGTCTGCATGCAGGGCCAGGAGCGCCTTGAAGGCACGGTGGGTCCAGCCGGAGACCGTCTCATCCGTTTCCATGACAGCTTCGCCGTCATCGAAGGACTGCATCTCGCGATCAAGGAAGATGTCGATTTCCTTGCTGACATGTTCGTCCGGCTTGGGCAGGCCGAAGGCCTTGATGACGCGGTTCAGTTCCTCCGGCCAATCCGACAACAGGGCTTCATAGCGCACGAACACGCGGGGGTGTCCGCGCGACGCCAGCTCGCTGTCGCAGATGTGCCGCAGCCAAAACAGCTGCGCCAAGCAGGGATCGATTCCGTTGCGACGGTTGAGCGACCGCGCCGCGTCAACGGGATTGCGGAACGGCAGAACGATCTGCGGCACCACTTTCATGTCGGCCAGAATGTCGAGGTAGAGCGGCGCCAGGCGGCAGATTCTGGGATCCTTCAGCACGAACCGTTTGGATGTGCCGTAGTCTTCTCTCAGGATCTTCTGGATTTCCGAATTGTAGTGCGCCACCAGCGGAGGCGGCAGGGCGTCCAGGTCCAGTCGCTGCCAGTCATCCCATCTCGAGTTGAGCTCGGACAACAGATGGTCATTGACCTGTGCAATCAGTTCCGGTTCCCAATGTCCTTTGGAATTGGAGTCCCCGCCGGGCATCAGCCGAAGCGGAAGGTCGGCTCCGAGAAGGCCCAGGCATCGGGTCAGCGCGCTCGTGCCGGAGCGGTGCATTCCGAGCACGAGCAGACATTTGCGCGTGTGACGCGACCGGCGCTGCCGCATCGGGCGCTTCTTCGGTGCCTCGGACTGGACTTCGGTTATGGGCATTGAGTTATTCAGTCTACACTTGTGCTTGGATAAGACAAACCTGTCCCGGGAAGAGAAGACGCCGCAAAGGTTGGCATTCGCTAAAGTATGCCTGTGCAATCGCCTGCTTCTTTAGATGTTGCACGAAGATGCGGGCGGGAATGTGGCATTTTTCCGGTTTTCATATTCTCTTCACATATGGGCTTTCGCACACTTTCTGAGCATACAATTGCGGTATTTCAATTCAGTTACTGTATAATTCTTGTTCATGTCCGCCAGACCTTGCGGCGACGAATTGGGTAACCTAAACAGGCCCTGAATGCCGGATCCGGGCGGTGCTGCAGGGGGGTTCCCAAGTGACAAAGAAAATCATCGTCACCGGTGGCGCAGGGTTTATCGGATCCGCACTTGTGCGACATCTTGTGCTGGATCAGGCCGCCGAAGTGGTGGTGATTGACAAGATGACCTACGCGGCCAACCGCGCAAATATCGCTGCTGCAGAATCAACCGGGCGTTGCCGACTGCTGGTCGAGGATATTTGCGACCAGCGGCGAATGGCGGACATCATCGCGAGCGAAGCGCCGCAGCAGGTGCTGCACCTGGCTGCCGAAAGCCATGTCGACCGGTCGATCTCTGGACCGCGCGATTTCATTGAGACCAATGTTATCGGTACATATTCGATGCTGGAGGGCGCCCGGTCCTACTGGTCGGGGCTGGATGCTGCGGAAAAGGCGGCGTTCCGATTCCTGCATGTCTCAACCGATGAAGTGTATGGCTCGCTTGGTCCGGGGGGCCTGTTCCACGAGACGACCCCGTACGATCCCTCGTCACCATACTCGGCCTCGAAGGCCGCTTCCGACCATCTCGCCAAGGCCTGGTTCCGCACCTACCGGCTTCCCGTCGTCGTTTCGAATTGTTCGAACAATTACGGGCCCTATCACTTTCCGGAGAAGCTGATTCCGCTGATCATCCTCAATGCGCTTGAGGGCAAGGACCTGCCGGTCTACGGAGACGGCTCCAACATCCGTGACTGGCTGTATGTGGAAGACCATGCACACGCGCTGGCCCTGATCGTATCGAAGGGACGACCGGGCGAAACCTACAATGTCGGCGGGCGCAATGAGCGTACGAACCTGCAGGTGGTCGAGCGGATCTGCGATGAGCTTGACCGGCTGGTGCCGGGTGACCGTCCGCGCCGGGAACAGATCAAGTTCGTTACCGACCGGCCGGGACACGACCATCGCTACGCGATCGACGCAACCAAACTGGAAGACGAACTCGGCTGGCGCGCCCAGGAAAATTTTGAGACCGGCCTCGCCAAGACGGTGCGCTGGTATCTCGACAATCCCGGCTGGTGGACACCGCTGCGCAAGTCGGTCTATTCTGGCGAGCGCCTCGGCCTGACGGCGCCGCAGAAGGCCTGAGGCCCAGCCGGACGAGCGGGATTTCATCATGGCGGACACACGCATTCTCGTGGTTGGCGGCGCCGGTCAGGTCGCGCGGGCCCTGACCGAGGCTGAAGCCCCGGAGGGCATTCATGTGATCGCGCGCGGCCGACCGCAGCTCGACATTCTGGATGCGGCCTGCATCGATGCGGCGCTGGACGATGTCTCGCCGCGCCTCGTCGTGAATGCGGCCGCCTATACGGCGGTGGATCAGGCCGAGAGCGATCAGGCTGCCTGCACGGCGCTGAACGTCGATGCGCCGGGCGCGCTGGCAGCCGCAACCGCACGGCGGGGCATTCCGATCATTCATCTTTCTACGGATTATGTCTTCGACGGGTCGAAGGAAGGCCCATATGTGGAGACAGACCTTGTGGCGCCGCTCGGCGTCTATGGCCGGTCCAAGCTCGTCGGCGAGGGGCGGGTGGCGGCCGCCAATCCGGCGCATGTCATCCTGCGCACGGCCTGGGTCTACAGTCCGTTCGGCAAGAATTTCGTCAAGACCATGCTGCGCGTCGGCGCTGGCCGGGACGAGCTGGGTGTCGTGCATGACCAGCGCGGCAATCCGACCAGCGCAGCGGATATCGCCGACGGCATCCTGACGGTGGCCACACGCCTCCTGTCCGGCGATCCGGCAGCGCCGGCCGGCATCTATCACATGACGGCTGGTGGAGAAGCGAGCTGGGCCGAATTTGCCGAGCACATCTTCGCCTGCAGCGCCGAGGTGGGCGGGCCGGTCGCGCGCGTGAAAAGAATCACGACGGCGGAGTATCCGACGCCCGTGAAGCGCCCGGCGAACTCGCGCCTCGCCTGCGGGCAACTCAAGCAGACATTTGGCGTTGCATTGCCGGACTGGCGCGATAGTACGCGCACCTGCGTCAACCGACTGTTCAAAACTAGAGAGTGGGAAGCATGAAGGGTATCATTCTGGCGGGTGGCAAGGGCACGCGGCTGCATCCGATCACGCGCGGCGTGTCGAAACAGCTCTTGCCGGTCTACGACAAGCCGATGATCTTCCATCCGATCACGACTCTGATGTTCGCGGGCATCCGGGACATTCTGATCATTTCGATGCCGGACGCGCTGCCGCTCTATCGGCAGCTTCTGGGTGACGGCTCTGCGTGGGGCATGAATTTCGAGTATGCCGGGCAGCCAGAGGCGCGCGGCCTCGCCGAAGCCTTCCTGATCGGTGCGGATTTCGTGAACGGGCACAAGAGCGCACTCGCCCTTGGCGACAACATGTTCTACGGCTCCGGCCTCAGCGGTGAGCTGTCCAAGGTTGGCCGCATCGACAAGGGTGCAGCAGTCTTCGCCTGTCAGGTCAACAACCCTTCCGAATTCGGCATTGTCGAGATGAACGAGGAAGGCGCGGCCCTGTCGATCGAGGAAAAGCCCAGGGCACCGAAAAGCAACTGGGCGGTCACTGGTCTCTATTTCTATGACGAGGACGTCGTGGATATTGCTAAAGAGGTGAAACCCTCCGCTCGCGGCGAACTTGAAATCACCTCCGTGAATGAGGCCTATCTGAAGCGGGGCGACCTGCGCGTGCACCGACTGGCGCGCGGCACGGCCTGGCTGGACGCTGGCACGTTCGATGGCCTGATCCAGGCATCCCAGTTCGTGCAGACAGTGGAAAAGCGTCAGGGCATGAAGATCGCCTGTCCGGAAGAGGTCGCCTGGCGCAAGGGCTTCATCGGCGACGAGCAGCTCGAAAAGCTGGCCGGCGAATACAAGAACGAGTACGGCGTCTACCTCAAAGGGCTTCTGACGCACTGGAGCCACTGAGCGGACGGGCCGGGTCCGGTTCGCGCACATGCACCCGCCGCTGGCTCATGCGGAACGGGTTCCACGCCATCGACCGAACCAGCAGCCAGACCGGCACGGCACGTGCCTTCCGACCGGCCCGGCCCTTGCGACGCATCGCTGCGGCTCCCGCAAACCCGTCGCGCATACCGCGCCAAGTAGGCCGGAAACGCTCGGTCATGGCGCTACGGGCGAGCAGATATCCGGACAGCGCAAGGTGACCAGGCAGGGTCAGCCAGAACACCGGCCCCGGCATGTTCTTAGCGTAGGTCCAGATCCGGTTGCGGCAGCCGTGATAGATCGAAAAATCACTCGCCCGGCCCGACAAGCCGCCGCCGACATGATGGATTACGGCACGGGGCAGGAAGATGCAGGTCTCGCCGGCAAGACGTAGCCGGAAGCCAAGATCCACGTCTTCGCAGAAGCAGAAGAAGTCCTCATCCAGTCCGCCATGATCATTGTACAGTCCGCGGTAGAACACGGCGCCGGCGCCGCAGGGGCTGAAACATTCGCCTTCGCCGGGCAGTTCACTGGCGGGACGGCCGAACCCGCCGCGCCAGGGCATGCCGAAAATGAGATAGGCGTCGCCCGCCCCGTCCAGCACGTCCGGATCGCTGAGATCGAACTGGGCCGAGGCAAACGCGCGTGTGTCCGGGTGACGGGCGATGCCGGCTGCGATCTGGTCCAGCCAGGTTGCGTCGGCAACGGCATCAGGATTGAGGCAGACGAGCCAGTCGCCGCGCGCCTTCGGGGCGCCCCGGTTCATGCCCCCGGCATAACCGTGGTTTTCGGTCTCGGCGAGAAGGGTGAAGCTGGGCAGGCCGGACGTGTCGAGCCCGTCGGTCGAGCCGTCGGCGGATGCGTTGTCGATCAGGATGACTTCGAAATCGCGATGTGTCTGGCGCGCCAGCGAGTTGAGCGCATCCTGCACATAGGCACCGCCATTGTAGTTGACGATCAGGACGGAAAAAGCCGGTGCCTGCCTAGGTTCCGGCTGCTTGCCGGGCATATCAGTCGATGGATGCGTCATGCCCGCCCTGTCCTGCCAATGGTACGCCACGGCGCGGTGCGGCGTTTCTGCCAGATGTGATCCGGCCTGAGGGCAGCCAGGTCAAGGCAATCCCTGCGGCGGAACGGCACAATCCTGCCAGATAGTTTCATATGGAACTAATTTCGCCGGTCGCCTATAATCGGTATATGGATATCTCGACCCAGAAGAATCGCTACCATGACGCGCCTCGCGCTGCGGATTTCACCATCGACCAGGCTTGGGACACCTATAGCGCCGCCGAACACGACCGCTGGGACAGGCTGTTCCGGCGCCAGAAGGAGGTCGCCAAAGGGCGGGCCTGCGAAGCGGCGCTCAAGGCCATGTCGGCGCTGGAACTGTCGGCGTCCGGCGTGCCGCATATGGACCGGCTGTCCGACCGGCTGGAACGCATCACCGGTTGGCGCGTCGTGCCGGTCGCGGAACTGGTACCCGACAACATCTTCTTCGACCATCTTGCCAACCGGCGCTTCCCGGCGGGCGCCTTCATCCGGCCGGAAGCCGAGTTCGACTATCTACAGGAACCAGACATATTCCATGACATCTTCGGCCATGTCCCGATGCTGGCATATCCGGTGTTTGCAGACTTCATGGAGGCCTATGGCAAGGGCGGTCAGCGGGCGATGACTCTCGGCCAGCTGCACAACCTCGCCCGGCTCTACTGGTACACGGTCGAGTTCGGCCTGATCCGCGAGGCGGGCGGTCTGCGGATCTATGGTGCGGGAATCATCTCAAGCCCCCAGGAGACCGTGTTCGCGCTGGAAGACGACAGCCCGAACCGGATAGGCTTCGACGTGCAGCGCCTGATGCGCACGAAATACATTATCGACGATTTCCAGCAGACCTATTTCGTCATCGACAGTTTCGAAGCGCTGCTGGAGGCCTGCTACCAGGATTTCGGCACGGTCTATTCCGAAGTGAAGGGAAAGCCCGACTATGAGGCAGCCGAGGTCGCGCAGGGCGACGCGGTCATCCATCGCGGCACACACGCCTATTTTGATGCCGGCGGCCGGCGCGGCGCCTGAGGCGCAGCCCGCTCCGGTCAGCGGGCCTTGAGGGCGGCCCGCTCCGTTTCGGCAAGGTGCCAGGTCCAGGCGTCCTGTATGATCGTGGTGACGTCCGAGCGTTCCGCTTTCCAGCCGAGCAGCTGCAGGGCCTTCGCGGGGTCCGCGACCAGCCGGGACGGGTCGCCCGGGCGGCGGGGGCTTGGCTTCGCCTCCACCTTGCAGCCGGTGACGGCCTCCACGGCGGCATGAATCTCCTTCACGCTGGTGCCATGCCCGGTGCCGAGATTGATCATCGTGCTCTCGCCGCCGTCGCGAAGGTAATCGAGGGCCTTGAGGTGGGCGGAGGCGAGGTCGGCAACGTGGATATAGTCCCGCACCGCCGTACCATCGGGCGTGTCATAGTCCGTGCCGAGAATGTTGAACACATAGTCGTCCCTGCCCGCGCCTCGAAGGGCGAGCGGAATGACGTGCGTTTCGGGTTCGTGCCGTTCGCCGATCGTGCCGGACGGGTCGGCGCCTGCAGCATTGAAGTAGCGCAGGGCAACATAGCGGAAATCATAAGCGGCCGAATGGTCCCGCATCATCCATTCCGCAATCAGCTTGGTGCTGCCGTAGGGGTTGATGGGCGCCTGCGGATGGCGTTCGTCGATCGGCATGTACACCGGCGGGCCGTATGTGGCGCAGGTGGACGAGAACACCAGGTCCCGCACGCCGGCGGCCCGCATGGCGGTCAGGATGTTCAGCGTGCCGATGACATTGGTCTTGTAGTACAGGGCCGGATCCTCGACGGACTCGCCAACATAGGCGAGGGCGGCGAAATGCGCGACGGCGTCGGGCCGGGTGGCCTGCATGGAACGGGTCAGGGCATCGAGATCGTTTATGTCGCCTTCGATCAGCGGACCCCACTGGGCAAATTCCGGCCAGCCGCGCGACAGGTTATCGTAAACCACGACGTTCCAGCCCGCGTCTGCGAAAGCCTTGCAGCAGTGCGAACCGACATATCCGGCGCCACCTGTGACAAAGACGGTACGGCTCATCTCAACTTGGCTCCTGCATCAGAATTGTCCCCGCGGCCCCCTGCGAATCGGCTGAAATAGCGGTCGCGGAATCATTCTGAATGTACTAGAGTAAACGGGCACCGGGCGCCAACGCCGGGGCTCAGATTCTGCTGCAGGGTATACGATCATGCACTACGTTCCGCGGATACTTGTCACCGGCGGTGCCGGCTTTATCGGCTCGTTCCTGTGCGAGCGCCTTCTCGAAACCGGCGCCGAAGTCCTGTGCGTGGACAATTTCTTCACGGGCCGCCGGACGAACGTCGCGCACCTGCTGTCCAATCCGCGATTCGAGCTGATGCGGCATGACGTGACGTTCCCGCTGTTTGTCGAGGTCGACCAGATCTACAATCTCGCCTGTCCGGCAAGCCCGATCCACTACCAGTTCGATCCGGTGCAGACGACCAAGACGAGTGTGCATGGCGCCATCAACATGCTGGGCCTGGCCAAGCGGACCAAGGCAAGGATTCTCCAGGCTTCGACGTCGGAAGTCTATGGCGATCCGGAGATCCATCCGCAGCCGGAGGAATACTGGGGCAATGTGAATCCGATCGGCATTCGTTCCTGCTATGACGAAGGCAAGCGCTGCGCCGAGACGCTGTTTTTCGACTATCACCGCCAGCACAAGGTGAAGATCAAGGTCGCGCGGATCTTCAACACTTACGGTCCGCGCATGCACCCGAATGACGGGCGGGTTGTGTCGAACTTCATCGTGCAGGCGCTGCAGGACAAAGATCTGACCATCTATGGCGATGGCACGCAGACGCGCAGCTTCTGCTTTGTGTCCGATCTGGTGGATGGCCTGATGCGCCTGATGAATTCGCCGGAGGAGCTGACCGGCCCGGTCAATCTCGGCAATCCGGGTGAGTTCAGCATGCTGGAACTGGCGAACAAGGTGATCGAGATGACGGGGTCATCGTCGAAGATCGTGCACCGGCCCCTGCCGCAGGACGACCCGCGCAAGCGCCAGCCCGACATCTGCCGCGCGCGGGAGAAGCTCGGCTGGGAGCCGACGGTGAAGCTGGAAGACGGGCTGCGGCCGACGATCGAGTATTTCCGGAGCGAGATCCAGAATTTGCATTAGCGGGAGGATGTCGGGGCGGGGCCCTCACTTACGCTCGGGCATTCGTTTCCTGAAATCGATGCATAATAAGCGCTGCGCTTACGCTTGCGCATCCAAACCGTAAATTTGATCCACTGGATCAAATTTTTCGCGGAGCGAACCCGGTTTGAATGGTGGGCCCGGCAGGATTTGAACCTGCGACCAAACCGTTATGAGCGGTCCGCTCTGACCAACTGAGCTACAGGCCCACCGAACGATCCGTTTAGGCGGGACGCTGGCCAGGCGCAATGGCCCTGCTGAGGCCTTTCACTCAGACGCCCCCCGTTAACAAAATGGCTCGTTTCACCCGGTTGAGGCCCAGCATGAACTTTGCAAGAAGTCAGGCATGACGCGCGTACTTGTTACCGGCGGGGCCGGCTATATCGGATCCCATACCTGCATCGAGCTTCTGGCCCGGGGCTATGAGCCGGTGATTGTCGACAATTTCGTCAATTCCTCGCCGGTTGCGATCGATCGGATTCAGCGCCTGACCAATCATGCGCTGCCCTGGTATGAGGCCGACATCCGCGACACGGACCGCATGGAAGAAATCATGCGCCTCCACGATATCGAGGCCGTCATCCATTTTGCCGGCCTGAAGGCCGTGGGCGAGTCCACCGAGAAGCCGCTCGATTATTACAGCGTCAACGTGATGGGCACGCACAGCCTGGTGTCCGCCATGCTGAAGACGGAGACGGCGCGCCAGATCGTGTTTTCGTCGAGCGCCACGGTGTATGGCGAGCCAGAATTCCTACCCTATACCGAATCGCACCCGACGCGCCCGACCAGCCCCTATGGCCAGACCAAGCTGGCGGCAGAAATGCTGCTGAACGATGTCGCGGCGTCAGGCCTTCTGACCGATGTGGCGATCCTGCGTTACTTCAATCCGATTGGTGCGCATGCGAGCGGCCTGATCGGCGAAGACCCGAACGACATTCCCAACAATCTCATGCCCTATGTCGCGCAGGTCGCCGTCGGGCGCCGGCCCCACCTCAATGTCTGGGGCAATGACTATGACACGCCGGACGGCACGGGCGTGCGCGACTATCTGCATGTCGTGGAACTTGCCCGCGCGCATGTCCTCGCGCTCGACCGGTTCAAGACGCACCATGCGCCGTTCACCGTGAATCTCGGAACCGGCAACGGGTCTTCCGTGCTGGATGTCGTGCGGGCGTTCGAGGCGGCGAGTGGCAAGAAAATCCCGCTCGAATTTGCGCCGCGCCGGCCGGGCGACATCGCGGCCTTCTGGGCCGATCCGTCGCTCGCGCATGAGCTACTCGGCTGGTCGGCGGAATATTCGCTGGATGACATGTGCCGCGACCAGTGGGCCTGGCAGAGCGGAAATCCGTTCGGATACAACCCCACCTGAGCCATAATCGGGACACGATTGCCTTCCACAGATGTCTGACTGAGACTGCTTCAGACATCACCCTGGGAGACCGTCATGCGTCCTTTTCTGCCCACTCTTACGTCCATTGCCGTTGTCGCCTTGCTGCTGCCGCAGGCTGCCTGCGCGCAACTTCAGGCGTTGACGGAAGAGGCGCCGCCACCGATGAGTGCTCCGGCCATGACCGCCCAATCCGTCAATCCGAATTCGATCCAGCCTGAGACAACGCTGGAAATTTCCGCCCAGGCGAGCGTCAAGCGTGAGCCGGACATCGCCTATCTGTCGACTGGCGTGCAGGTTGAGCGCAAGACGGCGGCCGAAGCGATGGCTGCACAGGCCGAAGCCATGAGCGGCGTGTTCAAGGCGCTCGAAAAAGCGGGCGTCGCGAAGAAGGACATGCAGACGTCCAACCTCTCGCTGTATCCGCGCTACGACTATATCGAGGTCAAGGACCGGGACGGCACGACACGCGGCGAACAGCGGCTCGCCGGTTATACCGCGTCGAACCAGCTGACGGTGAAAGTGCGCGACCTGGACAATCTCGGAAAGACCATGGACAGCCTGATCAATGCGGGCGGTAACACGTTCAGCGGCGTCAGCTTCGCGCTGGACGATGCGTCCGAGGCGCAGGATGAAGCGCGCCGCAAGGCGATGACCGATGCCGTGGCCCGCGCCAATCTCTATGCGAGCGCGGCCGGACTGCGTGTCCTGCGGATCGTGAAGATCAGTGAAGGCGGCGGCTACTCGCCCCAGCCGATGCCGATGATGCGCCAGGCGGAAATGGCGATGGCGGACGCCTCGTTCAGCACGCCGGTTGCGGGTGGTGAAGTCGGCTACGATGCCTATGTGAACGTGATGTTCGAACTGGGGCGCTAGGCCTCAGACATAGCCTTCGGCCAGCAGGTCTTTCATGTCGATGAGGCCGACGGGTTTACCATCGGCCGTCACGAAGGCATTGGAAATCCGGTGCTCCGAGAAGCGCTTGATGACGGTCAGCATCCGCTCATCCGGCGCAAGGGTGCGCGGGTTTGCCGTCATGATCGTGGCGGCGGGGCCGTCGGTCTTGCCGGCAAGCATGGCCCGGCGCAGGTCGCCGTCGGTCACCATGCCGACGAGCCGGCCTGCCGCATCGACTACACCGGTACAGCCCTTGCGGCCTTCGGATATGGCTATGATGACATCGTGAAAGCTCGCATCGTCCGAGACGATCGGCATCGTGTCCGGGTGGGCTTCGACGAAGTCTCCGGCGGTCTGCAGTGAGCGGCCGAGCTTGCCGCCCGGATGCCGGAAGCCGAAATCCTCGCGCGAGAAGCCGCGCCGCTCCATCAGCACGATGGTGAGGGCGTCGCCGAGGGCGAGCGACATCGTGGTGGACGAGGTCGGCGCGAGGCCATTGGGGCAGGCTTCGGCCACACTCGGCAGCAGGAGGACTTCATCGGACGCGCGGCCAAGCGTCGATTCGCGGGCACGGGTCATGCCGATCAGGGGCACGCTGTTGCTGCGGCAGTAGCGCAGCAGGTCGACGAGTTCGCGGCTTTCGCCGGAATAGGAAATCGCGATCACGACGGAGCCCGGCACGATCATGCCAAGGTCGCCATGGCTGGCTTCGGTCGGGTGGAGGAAGAAGGACGGCGTGCCGGTCGAGGCAAGGCTGGCGGCGATTTTCTGGCCGATATGGCCGGACTTGCCGACGCCTGCAATGATCACATGGCGGTCGGTGGCCATGATGAGGTCGGCCGCGCGGGAGATGGAGGCGTCGAGGCCGGTCCCCAGCTGGTCGAGGGCATCGCGCTCGATGCGGATGACGTTGCGGGCGATTTCGAGGTCTTTGTCCTGGGCCACCGGCACTGCTCCTGCAGGGTTCGCGGCGTTTTCCGGCACTTGGGCCCGGCTGGCAACCCTACCTGTTCATCTGGCTGCGCAGGTAGTCGTCCGGCGACATGGCCGGCTCTTCGAGCACGGGTGCCTGCACGAAACGCGATGTCGCAGCCATGTCTTCAGGATTGCCGGCGGGGGCGACAGCGTTGACTTCAGTTAACTCAGGCGCACTCACATCGCCCGGCAGGAACGCGTCTTCGTCCTCATCGTCGACATCGCCCTGGCCGGTGGACAGGACGACCAGCGGCGCGGGCGCGGGCGTGCCGGCTCCCTGGGCCATGAGGGCGGAGATCGGCTTGCCGTTCAGCATCGGCTCTGCAGCAGCGTCGACTGGCAGCGGCTGGTCGAGCGCGGCAAAGGCGAGGCGGGCGGACTGGGCCGGGTCATCCGGATTGGCCGGAAGGGCGAAGGAATCGAAGGCCGCTTCCAGCAGCGCCTCGACATGGCGGTCGCGGGCGCGCGAGGTGGACCCGCCGAGCATGACAGCGATCACGCGGCGCCCGTCCCGCTTGGCAGAGGCCATCAGGTTGAAGCCCGAGGCGCGGGTATAGCCGGTCTTGATGCCGTCGACGCCGTCGACCGTGCCGAGCAGCTCATTGTGGTTCTTGTAGGTGCGCCCGCCCCAGGTAAAGTTGAGGTCGGCGAAATAGTGGTAATAGTCCGCATGGGTCGTCAGCATCGCCTTGGCGAGGATGGCGAGATCGTGCGCGGTGGAAATCTGGCGTGTGTCCGGCAGACCCGACGCGTTGACGAAACGGGTGTTTTCCATGCCGAGCTGCTGGGCCTTGACGGTCATCAGCTGGGCGAAACGGCTTTCGGTGCGGCCGAGGCGTTCAGCCACCACGACGGCGACGTCATTGGCCGATTTGGTGATCAGGGCCTGGATCGCGTCTTTCACCGTAATCGTGCTGCCGGGCTTCAGGCGCAGGTTCGACGGGGCCTGGGCGGCAGCGAAGCGGGAGACGGTCATCCGGTCGTTGAGGGACAGCTCTCCCGCCTTCAGCGCGTCGAAGAGCATGTAGAGCGTCATGACCTTGGTGAGCGAGGCCGGGTAGCGGGATTCGTCCGCGTTCCGGGAATGCAGCACTTCATCATTGTCGGCATCGATGACGATGGCGGCGTACTTCTCGGCGAGGGCCGAACCTGTACCAACGCCGGTCAGGACGACCAGAAGGGCCACCGACACGACTCGTACCAAAGCTGCGAGGGAACGCAGGACCATCCAAGATCTCCCGAAATCTTAACCCCGGCGCCCCGAGGATTAACACTAGAGTCCCCCAAATCCGTTGACTACACCTTAACGCAGGCGATCCGGGCTTATTGAGACATCTGATCTTAACATATGCAAATTAAATGCTGGCTGGGTATTGTTGCGGCGCACAATAATTTGTTGCGCTTGCGAAGCGATCAGGATATCGTAACGGCAGGGCATGAGTCTGAGAGGAACCCCACCCATGGCAAAAGCGAAGACCACCACCACCCGCGCCAAGGCCGAAGCCAGCGCCGCCAACACCACCACCAAGATGCTCGACGAGGGCATGGAACAGCTGTCCGGTTTTGCCGGCATGTTCGGTGAGTACGCCGAATCCGGCATGAAGTCCCTGAGCGACCGCGCTTCGGCCTCGACCGAAGTGATGCGCACGCTGGGCGGCCGCAACATGGATTTCTTCACCAAGAGCCTCGAGCAGGGCGTCGAAGCCACTCAGGCCATCACCACGGCGAAAGACGTGCGTGAAGTCATGGAAATCCAGGCAGGATTTGCCAAGTCGATGTTTTCGGCCTATACGAAAGAGATGAACGCGCAGGCAGAGATTTGCATGTCTGCATGGCGCGACGCAGCCAAGCCTTTCATGGCCTTCGCTGCGAAATAAGTTTCTCGGGTTCAGGCGGCCCTGCGGCCACCGGAATCGTAGAGTGCGGTAGATTACGGAGAGCCGGGCCTGTTTGGCCCGGTTCTTTCGTTTCGGGGATGACTTCGCCGCGCCGCAGCCAGTCCTGTCCGCTGATCGCAAAGGCTTTTCCTAAAATGCGGGATTGTTGCCGTGCGGCGGACGTGGCAGGAGTCGGCCATGCCGCGTCTGCCCGAACTGATCGAGTTTCCTGCGTTGAAGCGCCCGAGCAAGCCGAACAACTGGCTGGTCGCGCCGGACGGCTTTGCCGGCATGGTCGCCGTGGATGAAGTCTCGCCCGTTTTCGACAAGACGCCGAAGCAGGTGTTTGATTCGGTCATGGACCTCGTGCTGGAGCGGGAAGAGTGGCGCCTGCGCGCCTCCGACCCCGACACGCTGAGGATTTCCTTCGTCGCAGTGACGCCGCTGCTCAAATTCAAGGACGATGTGTTTGCTCAGGCCGTGCCGGTGGCGGGCGAGCCGGGAAAATCGCAGATCGCCGTCTATTCCGCGTCGCGCATCGGTTATTCCGATCTCGGCACCAATGCGAAAAGGGTGAAGGAACTGGTTGCGCTGGTTGGTGCACGCTGAACACGGCTGCATCAAAAACAGGCAAGCCTTCAAATTGCCGCGCTTGGCATCTTCAAACTGAGCCTGAACCGTATATCTTAGAAGTCATGAGCCAGGGCGTTCCCTTTTTCCGCATGAGCGATCCCCCCGATCCGGGTAAACCGGGCGGCGGCGATGGTGCAGGCGGAGACGGAACGGATTTCGATTTTGCGACGCAGACTCGGGTCCGCACCAAGAAGCCCTCGCTCTATCGCGTCCTGCTGCTGAACGACGACTACACCCCGATGGAGTTCGTCGTGCACATCCTCGAGCGGTATTTCAACCGCTCGCGGGAGCAGGCTACACGCATCATGCTTCATGTTCATCAGAAGGGTGTGGGGCTGTGCGGGGTCTATACATATGAGGTGGCCGAGACCAAGGTCGCCCAGGTGCTGGACCTTGCAAAGCGCCACGAACACCCTCTCCAATGCGTCATGGAGAAAGAAGACTAGACCCTAACCCCGGAAGGCTTCCATTTTGCCACGCTTGTCCCCCTCCCTGGAAACGGCCTTGGAAAAGGCCCTGACCCTCGCCTCAGAACGGGAGCATGAGTACGCGACGCTCGAGCACCTGCTTCTGGCCCTGACAGAGGATGAGCACGCAAAGGACGTGATGGGGGCCTGCAAGGTAGACCTCGACGCGCTTCGGGGCGATCTCATCCGCTACATCGATGAAGAGCTGACCAGCCTGATCGTCGAGGACAGCGACGGGCGCGTGCAGCCGACCGCCGCCTTCCAGCGGGTCGTGCAGCGCGCCATCCTGCATGTCGAAAGCTCCGGCCGGGATGAAGTGACCGGCGCGAACGTGCTGGTCTCGATCTTCTCCGAGCGCGAAAGCCACGCCGCCTACTTCCTGCAGGAGCAGGACATGACGCGCTATGACGCGGTGAACTACATCTCGCATGGCGTGGCGAAACAGCCGGGCATGTCGCGCCCGTCCAATCCGCGCGGCTCCGAACAGTCCGAAGAAGAAAACGTCAAGCAGGGCCACGAGGCGCTGGACGCCTACTGCGTGAACCTCAACGCGAAGGCCCGCGCCGGCAAGATCGACCCGCTGATCGGGCGCGAGCTGGAAATCAACCGCTGTATCGAAGTGCTCTGCCGCCGGAACAAGAATAACCCGATCCTCGTGGGCGACCCCGGCGTCGGCAAGACGGCCATCGCCGAGGGCCTGGCCAAGAAAATCGTCGATGGCGATGCGCCGGAAATCCTGGATGAGGCGATCATCTGGTCGCTCGACATGGGCGCCCTGCTGGCCGGCACGCGCTATCGCGGCGACTTCGAGGAACGCCTGAAGTCGGTGATGAAGGAACTCGAACAGCAGGACAAAGCCATCCTGTTCATCGACGAGATCCACACGATCATCGGCGCCGGGGCGACCTCCGGCGGCGCGATGGACGCCTCGAACCTGCTGAAGCCGGCGCTCCAGTCGGGCGGCCTGCGCTGCATGGGCTCGACGACCTTCAAGGAATACAAGCAGCACTTCGAAAAGGACCGGGCCCTGTCCCGCCGCTTCCGCAAGATCGACGTGGTCGAGCCGACGGTTCCGGACACGATCAAGATCCTGACGGGCCTCAAGTCCCGCTTCGAGGATTTCCACGGTCTTCGGTACACGAACGATGCGATCAGGTCGGCGGTGGAACTGTCCGACCGGTACATCACTGACCGGAAACTGCCGGACAAGGCGATCGACGTGATCGACGAGGCCGGCGCTGCGCAATGGCTGCTGCCGTCATCGAAGCGCAAGAAGACCGTCGGCCAGAAGGACATCGAGGCCGTGGTGGCCAAGATCGCGCGCATTCCGCCCAAGCAGGTGTCGACCGACGATGCCGCGGCGCTGAAGTCTCTCGAGACGGACCTCAAGCGCGTTGTCTACGGCCAGGACGAAGCCATCGAGGCGCTGTCCGCGTCGATCAAGCTCGCCCGGGCTGGCCTGCGCGAACCGAACAAGCCGATCGGCTCCTACCTGTTCGCCGGCCCGACCGGCGTCGGCAAGACTGAAGTGGCCAAGCAGCTCGCCTCCATCATGGGCGTCGAGATGCTGCGCTTCGACATGTCGGAATACATGGAGCGGCACACCGTCAGCCGTCTGATCGGTGCGCCTCCGGGCTATGTCGGATATGACGAGGGCGGCCTGCTGACCGATGGCGTAGACCAGCATCCGCACTGCGTGCCGCTGCTCAGATGAAATCGAGAAGGCCCACCCGGACCTTCAACATCCTGCTGCAGGTGATGGACAATGGCGCGCTGACCGATGCCAACGGGCTTCAGCAAGGTCGACTTCCGCAACGTGGTCGTCATCATGGCGACGACCAATGCGGGCGCATCGGATGCCGCGAAGAACGCTTACCGGCTTCGGCGCCGGCAAGAAGGATGACGAGCAGGACGAAGCGATCAAGCGGATGTTCACGCCGGAATTCCGCAACCGGCTCGACGCGATCATCACCTTCGGTGGCCTGACGCCGGAAATCATCGACCGCGTGGTGGAGAAATTCATCCTGCAGCTGGAAGTGCAGCTGGAAGATCGCAACGTCTCCATCGAGATCACCAAGGCGGCGCGCGAATGGCTGGCCAAGCGCGGCTTCGATGCCGACATGGGCGCAAGGCCGCTTGCCCGGACGATCCAGGAACACGTCAAGAAGCCGATGGCGGAGGAACTCCTCTTCGGCGAGCTCCAGAAGGGCGGCGTCGTTCACATCGACATCGACAAGAAGGACGACGACAAGCTCGCCTTCAGATATGTCGCCGACCAATCGAAGAAGAAGAAGCCGAAGCGCGACGCGACCGAAGAACCGGCAAGCTAGGCGACGACTTCACCCGACGTCATGGGGCCGTACCGCGAGGTACGGCCCTTTTCGTACTCGCATCCTTCGATCGCGCTGCGTATGGTTCCCGAAAAATGGGAGGAAAACTGATGGCTGGAAACGTTGAGGGTCGGTGCGATCCGCGGTTCGAGGCGGTAAAGCGCGAATTCGAGCGGAACTTTGCAGAACGTGGTGAGGTCGGCGCGTCGGTCTGCCTGTCGGTGGGCGGCGAGACGCTGGTGGACCTCTGGGGCGGCATGGCCAATCCGGAGACGGGGGACGCCTGGCGCGAGGACACGATCTCGATCGTGTTTTCCTGTTCGAAGGCGGCGACAGCGCTCTGCGCGCATGTCCTGATCGACCGCGGTGAGCTCGATCCGGATGCGCCGGTGGCGAAGTACTGGCCGGAGTTCGCCAAGAACGGCAAGGAAGCCACCACCGTCCAGATGATGCTGAACCATGAAAGCGCACTGCCGGCGCTGCGCGATCCGGTGAAGCCGGGCGGCTTTGCCGACTGGGACTATATGATCGGGCGCATGGAAGACGAGGAAGCCTTCTGGGAGCCGGGCACGCGCAACGGCTATCACATGATCAATTTCGGCTGGACCGTCGGCGAGCTGGTGCGCCGTGTGTCCGGCAAGTCGCTCGGAACCTTCTTTCGCGAGGAAGTGGCGGGAAAGACGGGTGCGCGTTTCTGGCTGGGTCTTCCGGAGACGGAGGATGTGCATATCGCCCCGATCCGCATGTATGAGCCGAAGGCGGACGATGTGCCGACGGAATTCACGATCAAGCTGATGACCGATCCGGACTCGATCCAGCACAAGAGCTTCCTCAACACCGGCGGCTGGGATTTCAACGACCGCAAGATGCAGGCGGCGGAAATCGGGGGCGGTGGCGGCCTGTCGAATGCGCGCGGGCAGGTGGCGATGTACACGCCGCTGGCAACCAATGACGGGTCGCTGGTGTCGGCGGACCGTGTGCAGAACATGAGCATGGTGTCGACCGCCACGCATCGTGATGTGACGCTGCTGATCCCCACCCGCTTTGCCTCGGGTTTCATGAAATCCATGGACAATCGCGGCCGGCGGCTAGGCCCCGGCACGAGCGCGATCATGGGCGACAAGGCCTTCGGCCATGTCGGCGCCGGCGGTTCCATCGGCTTTGCCGATCCGGAATGCGGCATGGCGTTCAGCTATACGATGAACCAGATGGGCAATGGCCTGTTGCTGAATGATCGCGGGCAGAGCCTGATCGATGCGGCCTATGCTTCGCTGGGCTACCGCACCGATGCGCCGGGCGCATGGATACGATAACGCAATTTTGCGATCGCATCGCGCCGTGGTACGCTTTGCCCGAGGGCAGAGGAGGTGCGTGCGCGATGCGTTCGATTGGACTTTGCTTGGTTGCGGCGTTCACGCTGGTGGCGTGCGATGACGCGACCGGAATTCAGTACACGCCGGGAACATCCGGTCCCGAGATGATGCCGGAATCGGGGGCTGTCCCGGCCGGCGGTGCGGGGACGCGCGCGGTCACGAGCCGGATTGCCTACACCTGCGATGGAAACGTGCTGGCCAAGGTCGTCCTGTACGGTGCGGAAGAAATGGCCGCGCTCACCGTCGATGGCGTGATCGACGCGCCGGTCTACCTCGAATGCAGCCCGACGCGGGCCGGGCCCGAATGCAGAGAGGATACGCTTCATATCCTGATCAATACCGTGTCAGGCGGCGCGGAAATCTCCGACAGCGCGACGGATTTCGCTTTGTCCTGCACCGAGGCAGAGCCGGGCTGACGGGCCGCCTCAGCCTTCGTCGTCTGCCTCGCCGATGCCCTTGCGGCGCTGGGCCTCCGCGATCCGCTGGCGGGCGCGTTCGACACCTTCGCTGCGCGCGGGCGGCGCCATGATCTCGGGCGGGTCGGTTTCCTGCAGGTAGATCGTCTGGCTGGGAAAGGCGAACCCGGTGCCGGCCTTCTCGATGATCTGCATGATCGCCACGGCGAACTCTTCCTTGATCGCCAGCCACTCACCCCAGTCCTTCGTCTTCGTGAAGGTGTAGATGAGGTAGTCGATGGAGCTTGCGTTGAAATTGTCGACGCGCACGAACAGGGCGGCTTCCGGCGGCTTGGCGAAACGGTCGTCATTCCACAGCCAGGCTTCGATCTCGTCGCGGATGTATTTCAGCTGGTCGACCGTGGTGCGGTATTCGACACCGATCACCCATTTGATGCGCCGGTGGGTCATGCGGGAGAAGTTCGTCACCGCAGCATCCGACAACGCGCTGTTCGGCACATAGACCGGGCTCTTGTCGAAGCGGCGCACGAGGGTGGAGCGGAAATTGATCTTCTCCACCGTGCCCTCGACCACACCATCCGCCTGGATCCATTCGCCGGGCACGAAGCGCTTTTCGGAAATGATCAGGAGGCCCGAGATGAGGTTCTTGAACAGATCCTGCGCGCCGAGGCCGACGGCAATGCCGAAGACGCCGAGGCCGGCGATCAGCGGCGCAATCGCGATGCCCCATTGTTCGGCGACCGCGCCGAAGCCGAGGATGATGAGAATGATCTGCAGCGCCTTGATCATCCAGTCGACCACGGCGGCCGACAGCGTGTCCTTCAGGCTGGTGAAGACATATTCGAACGCGTTGACGGCGCGCGACAGCGTCCAGAACACGGCGAGCGTGACGACCGACTGGATGATCTTGTTCGCATACATTTCCGCAGTCGGGTCGATATGGGCGACCTGCAGCGCGATATAGATGCCGATGATCACCGGCACGATCTTCAGGGGTGTCGCGATGGCCTTGACCAGAACATCGTCCAGCTTGGTCTTGGTGCCGGAGGCGAGCCGCGTGATCCAGCGCACGAAGGTGCGCGCGAAGAGGCCCCGCACCATCAGGGAGAACAGGATGATGCCGGTGATGGTGATGATCTGGCCATAGGTCAGGCCATAGGCGCCTTCATTCCAGATGGACTGAAGATAGGCGAAGGCGTCCTTCGCCCAGCCCGGCGCATTGGCATCCCACCAGGCCGAGACCTGGGTCAGAGCGATATCGGGTTCCATGATCTTCCCCTTCATGGAGGCGTCCCCAGCCCTAGTGACGTAGCCTGCCTCGGCTGCGCTGTGAAGGCATTTGAGGTGCCTCTCCGTCGCACCAGTCACCGGGTTGCAGCGTGCCGAGCGTCCAGTCGCCGATGCGCACGCGGATGAGGCGCAGCGTCGGGTGGCCGACGGCCGCCGTCATGCGGCGCACCTGCCGGTTGCGGCCTTCTGTAATGGTCAGTTCGATCCAGCTGTCCGGCACGGATTTGCGGAAGCGGATCGGCGGGTCGCGCGGCCAGAGATTTTCCGGTTCAGGCAGGGCGCGGGCTTCTGCCGGGGCGGTCAGGCCGTCCGAAAGGGCCACACCATCCCGCAGGCACTGCAGGGCCGCCTCATCGGGGAGGCCCTCCACCTGCGCCCAATAGGTCTTGGGCATCTTGTTGGCGGGATTGGCGATGCGGTGCTGCAGCGCGCCGTCATCTGTCAGGATCAGGAGGCCTTCGGAATCCTGGTCGAGGCGCCCGGCGGCATAAACGTCCGGCACCTTGATGTATTCCGACAGGGTGCGCCGCTTCGAGCCGGCCGTGCCCCGGTCCGTGAACTGGGAGAGCACGCCAAAGGGCTTGTTGAACAGAAGGACACGGGTCATCGGATCAGGCGGCGACGACCTCGTGCAGCGCCTTCAGCGTGGTCAGCAGGCCTTCGGCAGAGGAAACCGGCAGGCAGCTCGGCCCGTCGCAGAGGGCTTTATCCGGATCGGTGTGGAATTCGAGGAAGACGCCGTCGGCGCCCGCCGCGATGGCGGCCTTGGCGATGATCGCGACGCCCTCGCGGCGTCCGCCGGTGGACGCGCCGCCGGTGCGCGGGTCGGCGCCCGGCAGCTGCACGGCATGGGTCGCGTCGATGGTAACGGGGCAGCCGAGCTTCTGCATTTCCGGAATGCCCAGCATGTCGACGACCAGATTGTTATAGCCGAAGGACGAGCCCCGCTCGCAAAGGATGACGCCGACGTCCGCCGCTTCGCCGATCTTGGAGACGATGTTCTTCGTGTCCCACGGCGCGATGAACTGGGCCTTCTTGACCTGCACGATGCCGCCGGCCTTCGCGGTGGCGCGGGCGGTGGCGACGACGAGATCGGTCTGGCGGCAGAGGAAGGCGGGGATCTGGACGATGTCGACGACTTCGGCCACCGGCTCCGCCTGGCCGGGCTCGTGCAGGTCGGCGCAGATCGGCACGCCGAGCTTAGCCTTCACGCTGGCGAGCGTTTTCAAGCCCGCTTCCATGCCGGGGCCGCGATAGGATTTGATGGATGACCGGTTCGCCTTGTCGAAGCTCGCCTTGAACACATAGGGCAGGCCGAGGCCAGCGCAGATGCGCTTCAGCTCCCCGCCGACTTCGAGGGCGAGGCCCTCATCCTCCAGCACGTTGAGGCCGGCGATCACGGCGAGGGGCGTTCCCGTCCCGATGGTCCATCCGGAGGCGGCGTGGGTGAGGACGGTCATGGGCGGGCTCCCTGCTGGTTAAGGCAAGCCAGATAGCCGAATTGGAGCCCGCCGCGAACCCTTAACGCCAGTGCAAAGTGCAACGGGGGACCAGAATCAAAGAAGCCGCCCAGATGAGGGCGGCTCCCGTGAGTCCCTTGAGGACAATGGTCCCGGCGGCATCGCAGCGCGCCGGCACAAATCTCTAGGCGCTGATCAGAGGCTGCTCCAGCCAGACACCATAGGATTCAGACCATTCGGCCTCACCTGGTTTCTCACTCGACATGGATCACCTCCTTTCAGGCGCGCAACAGGCGCGTACTTGGTCCAGGACCACCCCGGACGAATCGAAGTTAAGCACGATTTGCGCCACCACAAAGTTAAGATGGAGACTTTTTGGTCCAAATTCCCGTGATGAACGAGAAACGCCCGGATGCGGGGCATCCGGGCGTTCACCAAGCGGGCAGGGGAGCCCGACCGGCCTAGTCGTAGGCAAGTGCGCCGATGACGAGGCCGATAATGGCGCCGGTGGCGACCGAAGCGAGGATGGCGTCCCCGCGGTCATAGTCGCGGACCCAGTAATATCCGGGCGGCGGGGCATAGAGCCCGTAGGCGGCGTAATCATTGATGTAGATCGTGTTCGGCCGCGGGCGGTAATAGCCGCCGATGGCGTAGGGCGAGACATAACCGCTGCGATAGTAGGGCCCGTAATTGTAGCCATAGGTGCGGTAGCTGTAGTGCACGCGCGGCGGGGCGTAATAGCGCGGCGGTGGCGCCCGGTAAGAGTAGTTCGGGCGGTGGCGCTGGTCATAGCGGTAGGCATCACGACGGCCGCGATAGTCGCCGCCACGGTAATCGTGATGGCCGTCACGGCGATAGCCGTTCCAGGAGCCGCCACGGTCATGGCCGCGATCGCCGCGATAGTCTCCGCCGCGATAGTCACCGCCACGGCGGTGATCGCTGTTGCCACGGCCCGGATCGGCGTTTGCGATCGGGGCGAGGGTGAGGCCGCCGACAGCCAGCGCTGCGAGCACCTTCGAAAAAGTCTTCATCACGTTCATTGGCAGGCCAGGCCTCCATTTGATGGCCCGCAGCCGTGACTGGCATGTGGGCTGACAGGTTTCCGCGCATTGCGCATTAGGGCAAACCTAGATTCGGTGGTCTGAACGGTCACTGAACGGGGTGTTAAGGTTCGTCCATGTCCGAATTCGGCGATCTGAAAGTATCCGACAGCCTGACTGTACCCGCCTGGGAACTGTCGGAAGCCTTTGTACGCGCGTCCGGTCCCGGCGGCCAGCATGTGAACAAGGTGTCCACCGCGGTGCAGCTGACCTGGCATGTCGATGCCTCTTCCCTGCCGGCCGACATCAAGGAGCGGTTCCGCAAGCTGTTTGCCAGCCGCATGACCAATGACGGCCGGCTGGTGCTGGAAAGCGGGGCGCATCGCAGCCAGCTGATGAACCGCCAGGCCGTGCGCGAGCGGCTGGCGGCGATGATCCTGAAGGCCAGCGTGAAGCCGAAGCGCCGCGTTGCGACAAAGCCGACACAGGGCAGTGTACGCCGCCGCATCGCCGCCAAGAAACGCCGCGGCGAGGTCAAATCCCTGCGCGGCAGCGTGGACCGCGGCGACGAGTAAGCGCTTTCGGGCGTCAGCGTGCCGTGTCGAATGCGATGCGCAACTTGCGGAGCAGCGGCAGCAGTTTTTGCCACTCGTCCGGCGTCAGCGCATCGAGCTGGGCGCGTGACCTGTCGAGCGTTGCAATCGACTTTGCGCGCACAGCTGCGCCGGCGCGTGTGACACCGACCTGTTTGATCCGGCGGTCATCGGGATCGGCCTCAAGGGCGATCAGGCCTTTTTCCTCCAGCTTGCGGACGGTCGACGACATGGTCGGCTGGGACACCTGCAGGGCGCCGGCGAGTTCGCCGATGGTCTGGCGCACGTTGAGGCGCATGAGGTGGTTCAGTACCGCAAACTGGGCCGTGGTCAGGCCGTCCGGCAGGAGACGGGCGAACGCCGTGTCGGCGAGGTGCGCGATGATCGAGATTTCCGTCAGCACCGCGAATTCGAGCGGGTCGCCGCGCATGCCGGCGGCAGCGGGGGCCTTTTTTGTGCGGGCAGTCATGTCAGGATCCTCGACTCGAGTGGCCATCGAGGCGCCGGGCCGGGCTGCTTCGTGTAGCCGAGGCGGAAGAGGCCCTGCACGCGCGACGGCGCCGCGAAGCCGATGCGATCATGCACTTCCGCAAACGGACCGTCCATTTCCGGGAATTCCTGCAGGGCCTGCGACAGCGGGTGGAAGGCGACGCCGTGCGAGGCCGCGGCCAGCTGCAGCCGGACCCAGGCCGCGCCGGCGGCAAGCTGGTCGGCGCGGGTATTGGTGCTGGTGTTCAGCCAGGCGAAACCCGCCGCACTGTCGATCAGGCCGTCATAAAAGGATTTGGTCGAGTTCCAGGCGGTCGACCCCACCACGTCCATCTTTTCCTGGGTCAGCATGCCCGCCATGCCGAAGGCTTCCATCATGGTCCCGTGAAGGGAGATGCCATCGGGGTTGGCAATCACCTGCTTTGCACCAATGCGCGTCAAGGCGGAGCTTTCGTGGCAGGCTTCCGGCTTGCGCAGTTCGATTTCCCAGGCGCGCTTGCAGACATCTTTCAGCCAGCTGACGGTGTCTGGCTCACAGCTCGTGCCGATCTGGCAGCCCCAGAGTTCGGCCAGGGCGAGCGCTTCGGTTGCCATGTCATTTCGGATGTCTTCCGCGACCGGCTTTGCCGGATCGAATTTCGCGCGGGCCGTGCGCCGCCGCAGGATAAGGCCGAACAGCGGATCGCGGGCGACGGCGGCATCTTCGGTGAATATCACCCGGGCGATAGGGCGTGCATCCAGCCGGTCGCCGGGTTCTCCTTCGGGGAAGGGCATGATGTCGGCACGGTAGCCTTGTTCGGCGGCGGCTTGCCTTAGCAACTCGAGGAAAGCGCCGAGACCGATCGTGGTCTGACGGTCCGGCGGGTCGGTCTCGGGCAGGCGGCGCTCCAGGTCGCAGAAGAGGGTGAGGCTGTCCTCTCCGTCGAGGCGGATCATCCAGGGCTGAAGATTGTGCGGGTTGGGCGCGAGGATCGCATAGGCCGCCGCATTGAGGCGCACGTCGCCGAAGCCTTCAGTGGCTTGGCGCCAGGGCTCCAGCGCTGGCGCGATACCGCTCATCGCTGCGAGGCCCGCATAGCCCGCACCAAGGACCAGAATGCTGGCGCCACCCGTAATCAGCAGGGCCCGTCGTGACACCATCGTTGCGTCTCCACCAAATACATAGATATCTATATATTATCCTGAGGGGGCCGTAAAGGGGAGGCGATTGGCCCGGACGTCAGCCGCAGCAGCCGCCGGGCGAGGCGGGGGCCGCTGCCACGCCGCTTTCGGCAAAGACATCCGGTGCCGCGCAGCCGGGGAAGAGGCCGTAATGCGTGGCACCGTCGCCCACGACATCGAACCAGGGCGAGAAACGCGTTTCCTTCAGCATGGCGAGCGTGTTGCCGCAGACGGGGAAGACGCGGCCCGCCTCGATCGCGTGTTCGGCGTCGAGGGTGAACACCTGCTCCATACCGGGGATGCCGCCCTTGTAGATCACCGCCTGTCCATAGTCCTCGCAGGCGGTTTCGAGGCTGGCGAGCTTGATGAGGCGGGCGGTGACGGAGGCGAAGCGGATCGGGCCGAGCTTGTCCTTCAGGGCCGGGTCGACGATGCCGAGACGGCGGTGATCGACCGTGCGTGGATCGATGAAGCCAGCGTCCTTTACGATGCGGCCGAAATCGCTCCAGTAGAGCGCGCCGGAGAGGCATTCGCCGTAGAGGACCGGATCGGCGGCAAGCTCGGCCGGGATGCGGCGGTCGGCATAGACGTCGGAGAAATAGAGTTCGCCGCCGGGCTTCAGCAGGCGGTGCGCCTGGCGGAAGACTTCCGGCTTGTCTGTGCACAGATTGATGACGCAGTTGGAGATGATGAGGTCGAAGCTGCCGGGCTCAAGGTCGAGCTCGCCGAGCTGTTCGAGATAGCCTTTCACGAAGCGGGTGTTGGGTTTCGCATAGCCGAACTTTTCCGCGTGCCAGGCTTCGTGCGCGCGGGCGACGTCGAGCTGGGCATCGGTCATGTCGACACCGGTGACATGACCCGTGGGGCCGACCAATTTTGCGAGTGCGAAAACGTCCCGGCCGGCGCCGCAGCCAAGGTCCAGCACTTTCAGGCCTTCAAGCACGGCCGGGATGGCGAGGCCGCAACCATAATAGCGGCCGGCGACCTCGTCATGCACGGCCGCGAGGGCGGCGGAGACGTGTGGGGCCGGACGATCGGCGGTGGTGCAGGCGTCGGTCTTCAGATCCTTCGTGCCGGAAAGGGTTTCCCCGTAATAGGTTTTCACGATGTCCTGGATCTGGTTCATGGCGGGGCTCCTCGAATGCGTCTGCTTTCCTATACGCGCGGCGCCCTCGCATGCGAATAACTTTCCGGTGTTCCCTCAGCCGGGCTTTCCGGATTTCTTCTGCTGCTGGATTTTCCAGTCCGGCTTGCGGAAGCCGCTGGGTTTGTCGGCGTAAGGGTTCTTGCCCTGGCGCACGAAGAGACGGATCGGAACGCCGTGCAGGTCGAAATCGCTGCGCAGCTCATTGATCAGATAGCGCTTGTAGGTCTCCGGCATCTGGTCGCCGCGTGAGGCGATGAGCACGAAGGTCGGCGGGCGTGACTTCATCTGCGCCATATAGCGCGGCTTGATCCGCTTGCCCTGCACGCTCGGCGGCGGATGGCGCTCGACGGTGTGGCGCAGCCAGCGGTTGAGGTCGCCGGTTTTTACCCGCGCCGTCCAGTCCTTGTGGACCTGCAGCACCGCCGGCATCAGCTTGTCGACATGCTTTCCGGTGAGGCCGGAGAGGAACACGACCGGCGCGCCGCCGGCATTCGGCATCAGGCGGTTGGCGATGTCGCGGATGTGTCTCGCCGCGGCATCCGGATCCTTCACCGTGTCCCATTTTGAGACAACGAGCACGAGGCCGCGCCCTTCGCGCAGGCACAGGTCCGCGATCTGCAGATCCTGCTTTTCGAGGGCATCGTGCGGGTCCATCACCAGCGCGACGATCTCGGTATATTTCAGGGAACGGATGGTTTCGGCCGTCGACATGCGCTCCAGCCGTTCCTGCACCTTGCTCTTTCGGCGAAGCCCCGCCGTATCGACGAGGCGGACGCGGCGGCCTTCCCATTCCCAGTCCAGCGTGACGGAGTCGCGCGTGATGCCGGCTTCCGGCCCGGTCAGCAGGCGGTCGGATTTCAGCAGCTGGTTGATGAGGGTCGACTTGCCGGCGTTCGGGCGCCCGACAATGGCCAGCTTGACCGGCTTGTCGGCGCGGGGCGCTTCCGGCTCGACGTCGACATCGGCTTCCTCGATGGCTGCGACGAGGTCGTCGTCGGACAGGTTTTCGTCTTCGATGTCGATATGGGCGAGCTTTTCGAGGATGTCATCGCCGCCGGACTTTTCGTAATCCGGCTCAGCCTCTTCCATGGCCTTCTCGAAGGCTTCCGGGCCGAGGGCCTGACGGATCGCTTCGAACAGTTCGGCAAAGCCTTCGCCGTGTTCGGCCGAGAGGCCGACGGGCTCGCCAAAGCCGAGCGTCCAGGCTTCCAGCACGCCGGCCTCGCCCTGGCGCCCTTCGGCCTTGTTGGCGGCCAGCACGACCGGAATGCCGGACTTGCGCAGCAGCATGGCGAATGTTTCGTCGTCCGGCGTGATGCCGGTGCGTGCATCGACCAGGAAGAGCGCGAGTTCCGCCTCGGCAATCGCGGCCTCGGTCTGGTCGCGCATGCGCGACTCGAGGCTGTCATCATGCACGCTCTCATATCCGGCCGTGTCGATCAGCGTCAGCGGAAGGGAGGCGAGGTGGCCTTCGGCCTCCTTGCGGTCGCGCGTAACGCCCGGCTGGTCGTCGACCAGCGCGATCTTCTTGCCGGCGAGCCGGTTGAAGAGGGTGGACTTTCCGACATTCGGACGTCCGACAATGGCGAGTTTCAGCGGCATGGCGGGCCCGAAGATGGTTTCCGAGGCGCGCGCCTTGCCGGCGCTGCCCCCTATTTAATGGCGATCAGTTTGGCATCATCCGTCAGCAGAAGGATCTTGTCCTGCACGGCGATGGGCTCAAGATAAATCTTGTCCTTGAGTTTCAGCGAGCCGACCTGTTCCCCCGTCTGCGGCGAAAAGGCAAGCAGTTCGCCGGTCGAAGACGCGACGATGATGCGGCCCGAGGCGACAAGCGGACCGGAATAGGAAATCCGCTTCTTCTTTTTCTTCTCTTTCTCGTACTGGCGCAGCTGAACCACCCAGTAGGCGTTACCGGTTGCGCTGTTGAGGCAGGCGAGCTTGCCGTCCGTTCCGATCACGAACATTTCCTTGCCGGTGAGGGCGGGTGCCTGGACGGAGCCGATCGGCTGGGTCCAGACCCGGCCGCCGCTGCGCCCGTCAATGGCGATGGTGATGCCGGACTGGCTTGACGCGAAGACGAGGCCGCCGGCGAGAACCGGGCGCGAGCCAATGTCGTTGATTTCCGAAATCGGCGTGAAGCGGCCAGCCTGCGAGATGGCATCGGACCAGAGGCGTCGGCCATTCGAGGCGAGATAGGCAATCACTTCGCCGGATGAGTAAGGCACGATGATGAAGTCTTCCACTGCGGCGGGGCTGGGGCTGCCAAGCACGCGGGCCGTTTCGGAAATCGCCTGGTCGGACCATTCAGTCTCGCCCGTCTCGAAGTTCAGCGCATAGATTTCGTTATTGTTGGACACAACGAAAATGCGGCCTTCCTTGATGGTGGGGGCGCCGGTCATCGGGCCGTCGAGGCGGTGCTGCCATTTCTCCGCGCCGTTGCTGGCGTCGAGGGCCGCAACATAGCCGTAGCCGCTGGCGACGATCAGCGTGTCGCCGTCAAGGGCGAGGCCGCCGCCGAGACCGGACTTGTCGCGCTTGGTGAGGCCTTTCAGCGTCTTTTTCCAGACCTGGCGTCCGTTAGCGAGATCGGTCGCAACGATCGTCTGGCTGGCGTCCAGTGTGTAGACGGTGGTGGACGAAGCGACCGGCGGGGTCGACAGGGCCGACTTCTTGTCAGAGCCCTTGCCGACGCCGGTGCGCCAGGCGACCTTGAATTCGGGCGCTGCCGCAACGTGGCCAACCACTTTGGCGGCATTGGCGCCGGCCTCGGTCCAGGCATCGATCGCGACCGCATCGGGCAGGACGATTTCTTCAGTGGCAAGGCCGGGATCGGCTTCAATACTGTCCTCGGACAGGACCATGGTGATGCGGCCTGCCTTGTCGGCCTCTTCAGCCTCTTTCTTCTTGCGGTTCGAGAAGTCCGGCAGGCTGGAGCAGGCCGTCAGGCCGAACAGCGCCATGGCTGCGCCGGCGAGCAGGATCTTGCGGGAAGGCATCATTGGCCGGTCTCCTCGGTAGCCTCGGTTTCATCGGCTGGTGCCGGGGTGCTTTCAGGTGTGCTTTCAGGCGCGGTGTCATCCGCAACAGGTGTCGGAATGGCCGCCAGCGCAATTTCGGCACGCCGTTGCACACCTTCCGGAGCGGCCGCGTCAAATTTGAGGCGGTTGAACTCTGTCCGGGCGCGGGCGATGTCGCCGCTGGCATAGACCTTGGCTGCCACCAGTTCGCGGGCGAGCGCGCCCATTGCGGAATTGTCTTCCTTCAGGCTGCCGAGCAGGGTTTCCAGCTCTTCCAGCGAAATCGTGTCGGCCTTGGCATAGGCGGCCTTGAGCAGGGCGAGGCGTTCGAACGGCGTACCGTCTGCCGAACCGGCGGCCGTCAGGGCCGCTTCCGCACCAGCCGCATCGCCGCTGCCTTCGTACAGGGTCTGGGCCAGGAAGTTCGATGCAAGCGGCGCAAGGGACGTGTTGCCTTCGGCGAGCGCCCGCAACGACGCTTCTGCATCGGCAAAGTCGCCTTCGGTCAGCTGCGTGGTCGCCGTTTCCAACTCCATCGCCCGGGCGGCCTTGGCTTTTTCCGCCGCAGGCCGCAGCACGAATTCGTTGAGGGCCACGGACCCGATGAGCAGCGCCGCGCCAACATAGACGAACGGACGGTATTGCTTCCAAAGGGACTCGATCTTGTCCTGACGAATGCTCTCGTCGACTTCTTCAAAAATATCGCTCAAGGGGGCGCTCCGGACGGGTACTCAAATCTGGCGGGAACCTAGACGGCGCCGCCGCTGGCTGCAACGTGTTCGCGCTGTTACGGCTCAGGTTTTCGCAGGCCTTTGGAATCGGGTTTGGCAATGGAATAGGTTTCCGCCTTGCCCGGAAAGCTGCGCCCGCGCACGTCGGCGGCATAGGCGGCGGCCGCTTCGGAGATTGCAGGGCCCAGATCGGCATAGCGGCGGACGAATTTCGGCGTCCATTCAAACACGCCCAGCAGGTCCGGCGTGACCAGGATCTGGCCGTCACAGGCCGCCGACGCGCCGATGCCGATGGTCGGGCAGCTGACTTCCCTGGTGATTTCGGCGGCGAGGTCTTCGGCAACGCCTTCCACCACGATGGCAAAGGCGCCGGCGCGCTCGGCCGCATGGGCTTCCTTCAGGACGAGGTCACGCTCTGCCTGGCTGCGGCCCTTGGCCCGGAATCCCCCGTCGACATTGACGGCCTGGGGGCGCAGGCCGACATGGCCCATGACCGGAACGCCCCGTTCCACAAGATGCGCGATCTGGGTGGCGGCATAGGCGCCGCTCTCGATCTTCACGGCCTGGCAGCCGGTTTCCTTCATGATCCGCGCGGCGTTCAGGAAGGCCTGGTCGGCATTGGTCTCATAGCTGCCGAAGGGCATGTCGACGACAACAAAGGCCTGTTCGGACCCGCGCATGACCGCCTGGCCGTGCAGGATCATCATTTCCATCGTCACGCCGACCGTGGAGGGCAGGCCGTGCACCACCATTCCGACGCTGTCGCCGACGAGGAGCAGGTCGCAATGCGGGTCCAGCAGGGCGGCCGTCGGGGCGTCATAGGCCGTCAGGCAGACCAGCGGCGTCCCACCCTTGGCGGCGGCGATGTCCTTGACGGTTTTGCGGGCGGTGCGGGTTTGCTTCGACATGTCACGGGGCTTAGCCGCTTGCCAGCGTCGCGGCAAGAAATCATGGTATAAACAATGCATGAAGGCGCCCAGGGGACAAATGGTGCCGGGTCAGGGGACAATGCGATTACCAGGATTGAAGACTGCCATCGAGTATGGCGTGGCCGCGTTTTGTATCGGGTTCGCCTTCGGCACCCTGCGGCAGATGTTACTGATCCCGTTGTTTGGCGAGCCTTGGGGACACTGGATCGAGTTCCCGCTGGTGACGGGGTCTGTCTGCATGGTCGGGTTCTGGCTGGGACGCGGTACTGAAAGCCGTTCGGCGTCCATCGTGGCCGGAATCGGCGGTGTTGTGCTGCTGCTCATGATCGAGTCCGCCTTCGCGTTGGGCCTGCTGAGGCAGGATCTCGCGACCTATCTGGCGAGCTTCGACATCGGCCGCGGGGCGCTGTTCCCCTATGGCCTTGTCATGATGCTGCTGGCGCCGATCCATGGATGGCGCCAGCCCTGACGCACGCCGCCTAGCGGATCGGAACGCCGAACAGGATCGGGTGCAGGTAGTGGGCGATCGCCGCATAGGCGACGAGCCCGACAACCACCGAAATGGCATCGTTCATGGCGTTCAGGGGAATGCCGGGGGCAGGCCCGTTGTCGCCGCGGCGTTTGACCATGATCCGGTCGAACACGGCATAGGCGAGGAAGCTGCCGAACAGGATCACCGAATTCAGCTCGCCATTGGACAGGAGGTGCCCCAGCGCCCAGAGCTTCACCGCAACCAGCATCGGGTGCCTTGCCACCTTCTTGATGTGGCCGGGGGGCAGCTGCGAGGCGACGAGAAGGATCAGCGCCGGGATCATCAGGGCATAGTTCACATACCGGCCCCAGTCCGGGGCGGTGTAGAGCATGCCGGCGCCGCGCGTTGCGCCGAAGCCCATGCAGATCAGCACAAAGCCGGCAAGCGAGACGAGGCTGTAAAGGCCCATATAGGGCCCGTAGCCGAGCTTCTGTTTGAGATCCTTGCCCGGTTCGCGCGAGCGCAACGCGGAAAACACGTGCGTGCCGAAGAAAATGACAAGTCCGGCGATGAATAGCGTCATGGGGTGGCCCTCCCTGGAAAGGCCAGCCTAGTGCGAGTTGCCTGCGGCGGGAAGGGATCAGCCTTCGGGCTTGTCCTTGATCCAGACTTCGACCGTGCCCTTGAGTTTCAGGGTTAGCGGCTTGCCCTTGCGGTCGAGCGCCTTGCCGGCGGCGACTTTGATCCAGCCTTCGGAGATGCAGTATTCTTCCACATTGGTCTTCTCGGCACCGTTGAAGCGCACGCCGATCTCGTTCTGCAGCAGGTCTGCATCGTGGAACGGGCTGTCGGGATCGACGGAGAGGCGGTCGGGAAGTTCAATCGTCATGTCTTATGGCTCGCATTGCTGCGTTGTTGTCAGGGGCGCCTGCCAGATGCTTTAATTTCTATTGGCGGGGCAAGGGCAAAATGTCCGTTGAAGCTGAATGACATCTTCGGATGGGCCGATGGCTGCTGGTGCGGGGAGATGTCAGATGGTCGTTATGACGGCCCTGGCGGCGTGCGGCGCGGACAAGCCGGACACGCCCCTGCGGCGTCTGGGTACCGTAGGGGACCAGGCCTGACGCGGCGTGGACCTGACCTAATAGCTTTTCGGCAGGCCCAGCACACGCTCGGCGATGAAGTTCAGGATCATCTCGCGGCTGACCGGGGCGATGCGGGCGAGCATGGCTTCGCGCATCATCCGCTCGACATGGTATTCCTTGGCATAGCCCATGCCGCCATGGGTCAGCACGGCGGTTTCGCAGGCGGTGAAGCCGGCCTCGGTGCCAAGGTATTTCGAGGCGTTCGCCTCGGCGCCACACTCCTCGCCCTTGTCGTAAAGGCCGGCGGCCTTGTAGGCGAGCAGTTCGGCGGCGGAAAGCTCCGCCCACGACTTTGCCAGCGGATGCTGGATGCCCTGGTTCTGGCCGATGGGCCGTCCGAACACGACGCGTTCATTCGCGTAGCGCGCGGCGCGTTCCAGCGCGGCGAAGCCGAGGCCGATGGATTCCACGGCGAAAAGAACGCGCTCGGGATTGAGGCCCTGAAGCAGGTATTTGAAGCCCTGGCCTTCCTCGCCGATCAGGTGCTCCTTCGGCACTTCGAGATTGTCGATGAAGAGCGTGTTGCACTCCACCGCCTTCCGGCCCATTTTCGGGATCGGGTTCGCCTCGATCCGGTCGCGGTTGAGATCGGTGTAGAAGAGGGACAGGCCGAGATGAGGCTTGGCGCACTGGTCCTTCGGCGTGGTACGCGCGATGATCAGGATCTTGTCCGCACGCTGAGCACCGGTCGTCCAGATCTTGCGCCCATTGATGACATAGCCATTATTGGTGCGCTCGGCCTTTGTCTCGAGGCTCGACGTGTCGAGGCCGGAATTCGGCTCGGTCACGGCGAAGCACATCTTCTCCTCGCCGGAAATGATCTTGGGCAGGCTGTCCTGTTTCAGCTCCGGATTGCCGAATTTCTCGAGCGGTTTCGGGCCGAAGATGTTGAGGTGGATGGCGGAGGCGCCGGAAAAGCCCGCGCCTGTGCGCGTGACCGTCTGCATCATCAGCGCCGCTTCGGTGAGGCCGAGACCTGCGCCGCCATATTCCTCCGGGAAGGCGATGCCGAGCCAGCCGCCGGCGGCCATGGCGTCGCAGAATTCTTCCGGCCAGTTGCCGGTCTCGTCCACCTTGCCCCAGTAGTCGTCGTCGAACGGCTCCAGCGTTTTCTCGACGGCGGCCTTGATGGCCTCCTGGTCCTCGCTCATCGGCGCGATCTGGTACATCCGGTGTCTCCTCTTATGGCGGCAGACTTAGGCCGGGCGGCGGGGCGCGTCCAGCCTCGCGGCTGACCGGACGTCGCGTCAAAAGCAGATTGTGCGCTGGATGCCAGCAGCGTCGAGGAAGGCCTCGTCATGGCTGATGACCAGCAGGGCGCCGTCATAGGCGGCCAGGGCGGATTCGAGGGCTTCGATCGTGCGCAGGTCGAGGTGGTTGGTCGGCTCGTCGAGGAGGAGGAGTTCGGGTGGCTCGGCCTGAGAGAAGGCGGCGGCAAGGCCGGCGCGCAGCCGCTCCCCGCCGCTGAGGGTTCCGGCCGGTTGCAGGGCGTCGGTGTTGCGGAAGCCGAAGCGGGCAAGGGCAGCGTGGACCTCGTTCGTGCTGAGGGCGGGGTTCAGGCGCTGCATGTTTTCGAGGATGGTCTCGTCCGGGTGCAGCAGGCTGACATGCTGGTCCAGCAGGGCGATGCGCTCCGTATGGCGGGTCACGGTGCCGGCGGTGGGCTGAAGCTCGCCGAGGATGAGGCGCAGCAGTGAGGATTTGCCGGCGCCATTGGCGCCCCTTATGGCGATGCGTTCCGGACCGGTCAGGGTGAAGTCCAGCGGCCCGAACAGGCGGCGCCCGCCAAAGGACATTTCGAGGCGCTCCGCTGAAACAAGGCGCCGGCCGGTCGGCAGGCCGCAGGCAGGCAGGTCAAAGCTCAGCGGTGTCAGGATTTCGATACGGGTGCGGGCGGCGTCGAACGCATTTTCGCTTTCGGTGCGTTGGCGCATGGCGAGGGCACTGCCGCGCCCGCGGCTTGCTTCGGCGCGCTCCTGGCGCTTGTCGAGCAGCATCTTGGGCGCATCGCCCATTGCACGGGCGGCGCGGCCGGCCTTGTCGCGGCGGTCCTGACGTTCACGCGCCTGCTGGGCCGCAGTCTCGGTGCGGCGAAGATCCTGCCCGGCGCGGGTCAGGCTGGTCTCGGCGGCGGTCAGCGCGGCGGCGCGGGCCTCGGCAAACGCGCTCCATCCGCCCGTGAAGAGTGTGATGCCCACCGTGGACAGATGGACGATCCGGTCGACTCCTTCCAGCAGGGCGCGGTCATGGCTGGCAATCAGGAGTCCACCGGGCCAGGTGCGCATCATGTCCATGACGGCCGCGCGGCCATCCGTGTCCAGATTATTGGTTGGCTCGTCGAGCAGCAGCAGGTCCGGCGCTTCAAGCAGCTGGCGTGCGAGGGCGACGCGCATGCGCTCGCCGCCGCTCAGTCGGGCGACGGGTGTGGACAAGGCCATGTCGCACAGGCCGGTATCGGCGAGCGCTGTCTCGATGCGTGACGGCAGCATCCAGTCAGCGGCTGCGGCGTCCTCGACACTGCCGTCGCCACGTTCCAGCCGATCGAGACAGGCAAGCGCTTCAGTGACGCCAAGTGCGCCGGCAAGGTCCAGCTGCGGGTCGAGCGTTTGCTGCAGCATGCCGATCGTGCCGGACGTGTGGATATTGCCGGAGGCAACGGGATAGCCGCCCATGATGGCGCGCAGCAGGGACGATTTGCCGGAACCGTTGTTGCCGACAAGGCCGACACGTTCGCGGCCGACCAACAGGGTCAGCCCGTCAAAGAGCGGCGTACCGTCAGGCGTGGCGAGAGAAAGGGAATCGAGCGTGAGGAAGGAGGTCATGAGAAGGCCGGGACATGGAGTTGGAACGCAGGGCGAGAAGCGGTGCGTTGTTCATGTCGGCCTCCTTCAGGGTTTGCTCGGAAGCGGTGGACCTAAGGTGCGGCCGTCCGGATTGCAAGTTCCGGCGGCGGATTTTCCGGGTCAGGCTGTGGTATAGGCCCGGTCCGGCCGGAATTCGCGGGCGAGCGGCATGACCGGACCGCCGAGGATCAGGTCTGCCATAATCCGTGCCGTGATGGGGGCGAGCAGGATGCCGTTCCGGTAGTGTCCGGCGGCAATGAAGAGGCCGGGCGTGGCGGTGGCGCCGATCAGCGGGGCCCGGTCCGGTGTGCCGGGGCGGATGCCGGCCCAGGTTTCGAGTTCCGGTGCCTCGGCGATGGCCGGGCAGAGGCGCGCAGCATCGGCGCGTAGCTGGGCGATCTTGTCCGGCTCGGGCGCCGCTGTGGCGATGCCCGGCTCCATCGTGGCGCCGACGATGACGCGGTCTGCTTTCGGTGCGATGTAGATAGGGCCGCACCGAAGCGTCATTTTCGGCAGGTCCGGCCCGCAGGCGACGGACATCATCTGCCCGCCGATGCAGTTGATCTCGTCGAGCGACGTGTCCCAGTTCACCAGACTGAAGAGATCGCCATTCTGGTGCACTTTCACGGCGGCGGTGTTCCAGCCTGCCGTGACGAGGATGGCGTCATGGCCCGGCAGGTGGAGGCCCTTGCCGTTATCTTCCAGCGGTGCGGCCTCGTTGCGGAGCGTTGCGTGCGGGCAGGCCTGAAGGGCCGCGATCAGGGCGGTGACGACGGCGCGGTTGTCGACCTGCCCATCCGTAGGCAGATGAAGGGCGGCGACAAGCCGTTCCGAAATGGCCGGCTCGGTCTCGCGTGCCACGACCGGGCGCAGTTCCTCATGCGCGATGCCGCGCTCGTCGAGGGCGCGGGCAAGGTGGTGCAGGTCGGCGGTCTGGTCTTGGTCGAAGGCGAGGGCGAGCGACGGCCCGGCGCTGAAGCCGAGGTTCGTGCCCGCTGCCTGGCCGACATCTGCGGCGAAAGCGGGCCAGAGTTCCGCGCCGTGATGGCAGAGGTCGAACAGGTGCGGATGGGCGCCCTCTTCGGCGGCGGCTTCGAAGGCGGGGGCGAGCATGCCGGCGGCGGCCCAGCTGGCGCCGCGCCCGAACGGGGCCGGATCGAACAGGGTGACGGGCACGCTGCGCCGGATGGCCAGCTCAAAGGCGCAGGACAGGCCGATAATGCCGCCGCCGATGATGGCGACGCGCGGAGCTGTCGGATTGGCAGGGCGTGCGGTCAAAGTCATAGGCCGTCCTTAGGCCCTTTGCGGCACGCTGTGAACGTTCAGGCCTCCGCAGCCTGCAGTTTCTCGTGCTCCCAGAGATCGAGGAAGGCATCGGCCCAGCCGCGGTCCTGGAAGATCAGCTTCTTGGAGACATCTCCATTCGGCGTGAACGCAGTCTGCACCATGACATCCGGTGCTTCGGCGAGCTGTTTGCCCCGGCCAAGGGCCTGTCCGATGAACGCGTCGACGACGGTCGCAAGAAGTGCGACCTCCTCCGCTGATGTCAGGCTGACAGTCACTACGATGTCACTCATATCCACCATTCCCAATGTTCCCCGGGATTTCCCCTAAGGTAAGCCCAAACCCGCCCGGCATTGAAGCCCATTCCCTCTTTGGGAGACGGATATTTTGCCGCAGTGCAAAATACGGGCAAAAAGTCGCGACATCCGCTTGTTGCGAATTATTCTCAAACGTGTTTCATGGCCGCAAGTCACAGAAAGCCCGTAAAAAAAAATGCCCGGAATTCGCCTGTCCTTCGTTGCCGCCGCACTCCTGCTCGCCTCATGCGGGAATCCGGCGGGGCCTTCCTCTGAATCAGGCACAGCCGGTGCAGATTCAGCCGCTGATGCAGCGGCGCCGGGCGTGCTGAACGTGTATTCGGCACGGCACTATGATTCCGACAAGGAGATGTACAAGGAATTCGAGGCCGAGACGGGCATCCATGTCCGCTTCCGGGAATCGGGTGCGCCGGAACTGCTGGAAACCATGAAGGCTGAAGGCGAGGCGAGCCCTGCCGATGTCGTTATCTCGTCCGATGCCGGGACACTGTACCGGTTTGAAGCGGCGGGCCTGCTGCAGCCCTTCGAATCGGAAACGCTGAAGGCCGCGATTCCTGAACACTTCCGCCAGGAGGACGGTTACTGGTACGGCTTCGCGCGGCGCGCCCGCGTGATCGCCTACGATCCCCAGCGCGTCTCGCCTCAGGATGTTTCCGAATATGCAGACCTCGCCGATCCGCGCTTCAAAGGTGAGGTGTGCATGCGGTCGTCGACAAATATCTACAATCTCTCGCTGATGGGGGAGCTGATCGGGCGTCTCGGCCATGACGCGGCGCAGGCCTGGGCGAGCGGCGTTGTCGCGAATTTCGCTCGGCCCCCGCAGGGCGGCGATACGACCCAGATCGAGGCCATCGCGGCGGGAGAATGTTCCGTCGCGCTGACCAATCACTATTACTACGTTCGCATGGCGAACGGCTCTCCATCGGAACAGGCGGCCGCCGCGAAAGTGGCGCTGAGTTTTCCGGAGCAGGAAAGCTGGGGCACGCATGTCAACGTCACCGGCGCCGGCATTGCCGCGCATGCGCCCAATCGTTCGAATGCGGAGAAATTCCTCGAATGGCTGGCAACGCCGCTCGGCCAGAGCTGGCTGACAAAGGAAACCAGGGAATACCCGATCATTGCCGGTGCAGAGCTTCCCGAAGGCCTGGAGGCACTTCCGGACTTCCGCCAGAGCGACTTCCCGCTGGACGATCTTGGTACGTACCAGTCGGAAGCGCAGGAAATCTACGACCGCGCCGGCTGGAACTGAGGCAGGTTTGGCGGGGCTTCCTCTTCCGCGGCGGGTCTTGCCGTTCCGCCTGAGCCTCAGGCCGGCGGATGGTCCTGCGGCGCTGGCCTGTGCGATCATCGCCGTGCCGATGATCTCCGTGCTGCTGGCAGCCGTATTCACCGGCGGTGGCGAGGCCTGGCAGCACATCCGCGACACCCTGATGGTGCCATATCTTGGCGGGACGCTGGGCACGCTGATGCTGGCGACCATGTTCATGCTCGTCTTTGCCGTGCCGGCGGCCTGGCTGGTGACGATGCATGAGTTTCCGGGGCGGGCGGCGTTTGAATGGCTGCTGATCCTGCCGCTGGCGGCGCCCGGCTATGTGCTGGCCTATGCCTGGGGCGACCTGATGGGTGTCGGCGGGCCGCTTCAATCGGCGCTGCGTGACATGACCGGCTGGGCGGCTCGGGACTACTGGTTCCCGTCGATGCGAAGCCTGCCGGGCCTCGCCTTCGTGCTGGCGAGCGGGCTTTATCCTTATGTGTACCTGACCGCGCGGGCGGGATTTGTCTCGCAATCCATTTGCGCACTAGAGGCTGCGCGGAGCCTCGGCGCCTCGCCCCTGCGCAGCTTCTGGCAAGTTGCGTTGCCGGCGGCGCGTCCGGCGATTGCCGCGGGCCTTGCGCTCGCGCTGATGGAAGCGGCCGCGGATTATGGCGCAGCGGAATATCTCGGCGTGCCGACGCTGACATTCGGCATCGTTCGGGCGTGGAAGAGTTTTGGCGAACCCGCCGCCGCCGCGCGCCTCGCCGTGATCCTGCTCGTGCTGGTCGTCGGCCTCGTGATGGCGGAGCGGTGGAGCCGCGGGCGCGCCGGCAGCCAGCAGAGCTCGACCCGCTGGCGCACGGTCTCGCGCACAAAACTGTCCGGGGCCGCCGGATGGCTCGCGGCAGCCTTCTGCCTGACCGGGTTCACCATCGGCTTCATCCTTCCGGTCAGCCGGCTCGTCTGGCGCGCAGTCGAGTCTCATGAGCAGATCGCGCCGATCTGGGACGCGCTGAAGAATACGCTGGTCCTTGCCGGGTGCGGGGCGGTCTTCGCCTTTGTGCTGGCGCTTGTGATTGCGCTCGCCGGACGCGGAAAAGGCCCTGGCGCTGCGTTCGCCCGGCTGACGGCCTCCTCGGCCTATGCGATCCCCGGAGCGGTTCTGGCGCTCGGGGCGCTGGTCGTTCTGGGAGGCATGGGGTTGACGCTGACGGGGCTTGTGCCGGTGGCCGCGCTCGCCTGGGTCTATGCCAGCCGCTTCACGGCGGCAGGCGCAGAGCCCATGGTGGCGGCGCTCGACCGGGCGCCGGCATCGCTGGGCCAGGCGGCGCAGAGCCTTGGGGCTTCGCCCTGGCGGCGGGCGAAGGAAGTGGACTTGCCGATTGCGCTTTCGGGGGCGAGCGCCGGGGCGCTGATCCTGTTCGTGGAATCCCTCAAGGAACTGCCTGCGACGCTGATGCTGCGGCCCTTCAACTGGGACACGCTGGCGGTGCGGGCGCATGCCTATGCCAGCGATGAGCGGCTGGCGGCGGCCGCCTTGCCGGCGCTGCTGATCACGCTGGCCGGTCTCGTGCCCGTGATCCTGCTGTCGTGGCGCCTGTCGCATGCGCGGCCGGGCGAGCAGGCAGGGCTGGACGCATGACCGTAGCCCTTTCCGCGCATGGCGTTTCGCGCCGCTATGGACCGACGGCCGTGGTCGACGAAGTATCGCTGACCCTGAAACCGGGGGCCATCACGGCGCTGCTCGGCGGGTCCGGCGCAGGCAAGTCGACGCTATTGCGCCTGTTCGCGGGGCTTGAGCCGGTCGATACCGGCGAGGTCCGGCTCGGCGACCGCGTCTTGTCCTCGCCGTCGAGCACGCTGGCGCCGGACAAGCGCCGCATCGGCCTGATTTTCCAGGATTTTGCGCTTTTCCCGCACCTTACCTCACTGCAGAACGTGATGTTCGGCCTGAAGGCGCTCGGCAGGGAGGCGGCCCTTGCCGAGGCGGAAGCCTGGCTGCGGCGCCTGGACCTGACCGCGCGCGCAGGCGCTTATCCGCATGAACTCTCCGGTGGGGAGCAGCAGCGCGTGGCCATTGCGCGCGCCCTTGCGCCGAAACCGGCGGCGATCCTGATGGACGAGCCGTTTTCCGGCCTCGATCCGGCGCTGCGCTCCTATGTGCGCGATGCGGCGCTGGAAGCGGTGCGCGAGGCCGGGATTCCGGCGCTGTTGGTGACGCACGACCCCGTCGAGGCACTGGAAAGTGCCGACCATGTCGCCATCCTGAAATCGGGGAAGCTACAGCAGGAAGGCCCGGCGGCGGACGTATATCTCAGCCCTGCGAGCGCCGACGTTGCCGCGGCGCTTGGCCCGATCACGCGCCTGAAGGCGGCGGATGTGCCCGCAGCGCTGGCAGATGTGCCAGTTGGGCATGAGCTGGCAGTCCGGCCGGAAGGCGTGCTGCTGGATGGCGCGGCGCCGGTGAAAGCGCGCGTTGTGACCAGCCAGCTGACCGGCGCCATGCACCGCGTGGTGCTGGATATGGGCGGGCATCGCCTCGTTGCGCTGGTGCCGCGCCAATATGCGCCGCAGCCGGGCGAAGAGGTCGGCGTCCGGCTGGACCCGGCACTTGCGTTCATCTTCCCGTCAGCCGGAACCTGACAAATACGTCATTCTGCGCCTTTCCCCTCGCCAGATGGGGCGCGGGTCCTTAGGTTTCAGGGATTGACTGGCGGCAAACGGAGACGCCCGCACATGGCGCGCACACCCTTCCGGCACATCACCCGGTACGCAGCGATGGCAGCCGCCTCGCTGGCCGTGGCTGTTTCAGCCTCGGCGCAGAGCCTCATCCGCGATGCGGAGATCGAGGAAACGCTGCGGGAATGGACCGATCCGATCCTCACCGTTGCCGGCCTCGATCCGAAGGATGTCGGGCTTTACGTCATCAACGATCCTGAACTGAACGCGTTCGTCGCGAACGGGCAGAACATCCACATCCATACCGGCCTGATTATCGCCGCCGACAATCCGGAACAGATCAAGGGCGTGCTGGCGCACGAGACCTGCCATATCGCCTGCGGCCATTCGGTCAGCCGGACGCGCGCGGCCAATGTTGCCTCGCGCCCGGCGCTCATTTCCATCGGGCTGGGCATCCTGGCGATCGCAGCCGGTGAAGGCGGGGCAGGCGCCGCGCTGATCGGGTCGTCGCAGCAATTCGCCGCACTCAACTTCTTCGTTCACACCCGCGCCGAAGAGGCAATGGCCGACACCGCCGCCGTGACCTATCTCACCGAGATCGGCGAGTCGCCGGAAGGCATCGTCCAGTTCTTCGAGAAGTTCCGGGCGCAGGAAGTGATTTCCGAGAGCCGGCGCTATCCTTATTTCCGCTCGCACCCGCTGGCATCGGACCGGATCCGCAATGTGCGCCAGCTGGCCGACGAATCCCCGACGCGGGATGTTCCGCCTACGGAACGGGAACAGCACCAGTATGACATGATGCGCGCCAAGCTGATCGGCTTCCTCGACACGCCGGGAAAGGTGCGCCGGGAGTATCCCGATACGGACACGAGCGAACCGGCCCGCTATGCCCGCGCGATCGCGGCGATGCAGGCTGCGGACATCAAGGTCGCGCTCGACACGATCGACTCGCTGCTGGTCGATGAGCCGGACAATCCGTACTTCTGGGAACTGAAGGGCCAGATCCTGTTCGAGAGTGGCCGCGCCGCAGAATCGGTTGCGCCGCATGCGAAGTCGCTGGAATTGATGCCCGGCCAGCCGCTGCTGCTGATCAACTATGCCCGCTCGCTGGACGCACGCGGGGAGCCGGGCGATGTCGAAAAGGCCGAATCCGCCCTGCGCGATGCGCTGATCGCCGAGCCCTATAACGCCTTCGCCTGGCAGGAATTGGCCGTCGCGCTCGAAAAGCAGGGACGCCGCGCCGAAGCGCAGCTTGCCACCGCCGAATCCGCCTATGCCGTGGGCGACCTGATGCGCGCCAACATGTTCGCGCACCGGGCCGTGGAATCGCTCGACAAGAACACAGTTAACTACCGCCGGGCCGACGATATCCTGCTGATCACCGACCCCAGCAATCCCGACAATCGTGACTTCTACGATCGTATGGGCCGCGGACAGCGCCTGTCGCTGTCAGTCTCGGGCGGGACGCAGTGACGCGTTCAACTTTCTGTCAGGCCTGATAGACGGCACAGACATTGCGTCTATATTTCCTGTAATGAAGAATCGGCCCGTTTCCGGGCACCAGAAAGGTTATGCCCATGATCCGCCCTCTGCTTGCCTCGACAGCGCTTGGCCTGCTCGCCCTGACGCCGGCTTGCGCCGATAGTGCCCAGACCGGTGGCAAGATGGATCGCGCCGAGATCGAAAAGATCGTGCACGAATACATCGTGGCGCATCCGGAAGTGATCGAGGAAGCCATTTATGCGCTTACGGAGCGTGAGCGGGTTGCCGCTGAAACGGCCGTGAAGGACGCGATCGCCGCCAACTGGGACGCGCTCTACAATTTGCCTACGGATTACTCCATCGGCCCGGCAGACGCGCCTGTGACGGTCGTGGAGTTCTTTGATTACCGCTGCGGCTACTGCAAGCGGTCGGTCGACTGGGTGCAGAGCCTGCCGGCAGCCTATAACAACAAGGTGCGCGTCGTGTTCAAGGAGCACCCGATCTTCGGCGGCATCAGCCATGATGCGGCGCTCGCCGCGCTCGCCGCAGGCCGTCAGGGCAAGTACAATGGCATGCACGTCGCCCTGATGAAGCTGAAATCCAACGACGAATTGACCGACAAGAAGATCGACGACATCGCCAAGGAACTCGGTCTCAACGTGCAGAAACTGCGCGCTGACATGAAGTCCATGGAAGTCCAGAAGCAGCTTGCCGATGTCATCTCGCTGGGCGATGCGCTGCAGGTTGACGGGACGCCGGGCTTCTTCATCGGCGATACGGTCGTTTCCGGCGCCAACCAGCCGGCCATCGACGCAGCGATCAAGAAAGCGCTCGCCGGCTGACGGTCAGCAGGGCCGGGACGTGTCGTAAGGACTGTCGAGCGAGAACATCGGGATGCGGGCTTTCAGCTCGCCGCCCGTTTCATCGACGAGGTCGTAGCTGCCGGACATCAGGCCTGACGGGGCCGACAGCGGCGCGCCGGACGTGTAGCTGAAGCGTTCGCCGGGGCCGAGCGTCGGCGTCTGGCCGATGACGCCGTCGCCATCCACCGATTGCAGGCGCCCATGCGCATCCACGATGCGCCAGTGGCGGCGCATGATGGTCCAGGTGTGCTCGCTCTCGTTTTCGACATCCACCGTGTAGGACCACATGAATCGGCCCGCGGCCGGTTCCGATTCGTCGTACATGAATTTCGGGCGCACGCGGATGCGCACGCCGTCGGTGACGTGTTCGTATTGTGGTGGGGGTGCCCTTCGAGCCATCCGGTGAAATTGCCCGCTCTTCGTTTATGCCTTGTTAAGGGCCTGCAGGAGGTCTGCTTCAAGATCATCCGCGTCCTCAAGGCCCACGGACATACGGATCCAGGACCGGTCGAGCCCCATGGAGGCCTGCTCCGCATCGCTGAGCGCCCGGTGGGTCGTCGTGGACGGGTGGCAGGCGAGCGATTTGGTGTCGCCGAGATTGTTGCAGATATCGACCAGTTCCAGACCGTCGAGGAAGCGGAACGCCTCGTCCTGTCCGCCTTTCACTGAGAGAGCGAGCATGGTGCCGCCCATCCGCATCTGGCGGGCGTGGATGTCGTAATGCGGATGATCCTGCCGATGGGGGTAGCGCACCGCTACGATGGCGGGATGGCCTGCAATGGCATCGGCCAGCCGCGCGGCGGTGCGGCTTTGTGCCTCCACACGCAGCTGCAGCGTCTCGAGCCCCTTCAGCACGACCCAGGCGTTAAACGGCGATGCCGCAGGCCCCATATGGCGCAGCCACGGATCGAACACTTCCGTCATGCGCTGCGTGTCGCACAGGATCGCCCCGGCCATGACCCGGCCCTGGCCGTCCATGTGCTTGGTGGCGGAATAGACAACGACGTCGGCCCCGAGTTCAAGCGGCCTCTGGAGCACCGGCGTTGCGAAGACATTGTCGACCACGAGCAGCGCGCCCGCCTTGTGACAGAGCTCCGCCACCGCGGCGATATCCACGCCGTCGAGCAGCGGATTGGCCGGGCTCTCGATCAGCACCAGCTGGCAGCCCTTGCCGATTTCCCGTTCCCAGGCCGCCATGTCGGCCCCGTCCACGAAACAGGTCTCGATGCCATATTTCGGCATCTGGTTGGCGATGATCCAGCGGCACGAGCCGAAGAGGGCCGTCGCGGCCACCACGCGGTCACCCGACTTCAGCGGGGCAAGGATCGCCGAGGAAATCGCGCCCATGCCGGAACCGGTCACGCGGCAGGTCTCGGCGCCCTCGATCAGGGCAAGGCGCTGCTGCAGCATCTCGCAGGTCGGGCTGCCATAGCGGGAATAGACAAATCCCGGCTCTTCGCCGGCCATGCGCCGCATCGCCTGTTCGGCGCTGTCATAGGCATATCCGGACGTCAGATAGATGGCTTCCGAGATTTCCCCATGCTGCGAGCGCATGAGGCCGCCGCGCACCGCCTGGGTCGCCGGTTTCCAGCCCTTTTTGGCGTCTCCGCCCGATGCGTCGGCCATGACAGCAAATTCCTTGTGTTTCCTGCTTGCGCCCTTATGCCTGAGACGGCGAGGGGTGCAAGAGATGGCTCAGGATACAGGCGTTCTGCCGGATCATGAAATCGAGGCGCTGGTGCATGATGGCGCCATCCGCTCCGATCGGCCGCTGGACGAGGGGCAGGTGCAGCCGGCGAGCCTCGACCTGCGCCTTGCGGAAGACGCCTACCGACTGCGCGCGAGCTTCCTGCCGGGCAAGGACCGGACGGTGTCCGAGATGCTGCAGGAACCGGGCATCCATCTGCACCGGATTGACCTGACGCAGGAAGGCGCCGTGCTGGAGACAGGCTGCGTCTATCTCGTGCCGCTGCAGGAATCGCTGCGCCTGCCGGCCGGCATTGCGGCACGGGCTAACCCGAAGAGTTCTACCGGGCGGATCGACGTGTTCACGCGCCTCGTGACCAACCGGTCCCGCGCCTTCGATGAAGTGCCGACCGGCTATTCCGGCCCGCTCTATCTGGAAGTGTCGCCGCGGACGTTTCCGATCATGGTGCGCCCCGGCGACCGGCTGGCGCAGATCCGCTTCAAGCGGAAGAAGCCGGAGATGCTGAAAGAGAAAACCGTCTCCATCGACCTGCAGCCAGAGGCCGGCCAGCCGGCGGGCTGGCGTGCGAAGCACCATTCCGGCGTGGTCGACCTGCGCGGCATCGGCGCGCATGAGGCGAGCCAGTTCTGGGAGCCGGTCTATCCGCGCGATGGCCGGATTGTTCTGAACCCGGAGGAATTCTACATCCTTGTCAGCCGGGAGACCGTGAAGGTCGGCCCCAACGAGGCGGCGGAGATGGCGCCCATCGCGCCGGAGCTTGGCGAATTTCGCGCACACTATGCGGGCTTTTTCGATCCGGGTTTCGGCACCAATACCGGCGGCAGCCGCGCCGTGCTGGAAGTGCGCTCGCGCGACGTGCCGTTTATCCTTGAGCATGGCCAGCCGGTTGCAAAGCTGATCTACGAGACGATGGTGTCGAAGCCGAAGGGCCTCTATGGCGGCCAGGGCTCCAATTATCAGGGCCAGGGCCTGAAATTGTCGAAGCATTTTCGGGCCTGAAAGAGCTAGGGGCCAGTGGCCCCTCGCTCTATAGGTCTGGTCCGGCCTCAGGCCGGTTCCGCTTCCAGCACTGGCCAGTTTGGCCAGCGGACAGTGGCGAAATAGCGCGCCTGCATGCGGTCAATGTATGCGACAAGATTCGTGTGCTGACGGACAAGTCCGGTGAGCGGCGTGTCGAAGAACTCCGTCGCACAGGAAATCAGCACCGCAGCGACGCTGGCATCCGCGCAGGTCGGTTCGTCGCCGAACAGGAAGTCCTGGTCGCCGAGGTGCAGGGCGATGGCGCCCAGATCCCAGGCGGCGAGCTGCATCCGCTCGGCATCGGTGAAGCGGCCCGTGCCTTCGCCGCCATGGGTCGCGGTGACGCCCTGACGCACTTCCTCGATCACAGCGGCGCGCGCGGACTCTGGCACATCGTCGAAGAAATGTGCCGGGCCTTTGCGGAAATTGGCGTCTTTTGACCAGCGCTCGTATCCCAGATCTTGGTCAACTGGCCCTCGGCCATCCTCTCCAGCGCCCAGCTGGCGGCGAGGTCCCTGCCGGACATGCCGGCATAGAGCTGTTTGCCAAGCTTCTGCTCGAAATGCTGGCGGATGAAATTGCTGTCCTCGACCAGCTGGCCGTCGTCGATCACATAAGGCGCCTTGTGCTTCGGCACGCTCTCAAGGTCGGCGATGGCGCGGGTGAAGTCGACGCCCAGCATCTGAAGCTGGATGTCCGCCTTCATCACGAAGGGGCTGGGCGAGGGACAGCCGAACATCGGGCCCCATCCGTAAAGCGTAATCATCGTCTGTCTCCTCATTGGCTTGCGATGAGGGCTTGATAGCGGAGGGCTGCTGACAGCAAGGTGTCAGCAGCGTGGCAGTAGGGTCCAATTCATGAGACGCACCGAGAGACTGTTCCAGATCATCCAGATCCTGCGGCGGAAGAACGGGCCCGTGCGGGGCCATGAACTCGCAGAGGAACTTGAGACCAGCCTGCGCACGATCTATCGCGACATGGCGGAACTCATTGCCCAGCGCGTGCCGATCCGTGGCGAGGCGGGGACCGGCTATGTGCTGGACGCCGGCTATGACCTGCCGCCGCTGATGCTGACGACGGACGAACTGGAGGCTGCTGTGCTTGGTGCGCGCTGGGTCGCCGCGCGGGGCGACGCGCAGCTTGCCCGCGGGGCCGAAGACCTCATCGCCAAACTTTCCGCCGCCGTTCCGGCAGAACTTCAGCCGGTGATCCTCGATTCCGGCCTGATGCCGGTCAGTTTCCGCAGGCGCTCGGAAGACAGCTTCGATGTGTCCCTCGTGCGCGAAGCGATCCGGACACAGAAGAAGCTGTCCATCAGCTATGAAGATGAAGGCGGGCAGGCGACCGAACGGATCGTCTGGCCGTTCCAGATCGCTTATGCCGATGATATCCGCATGATGTGCGCCTGGTGCGAGCTGCGCGAGGATTTCCGGCACTTCCGGACAGACCGCGTGCGCGCCATTGCGATGCTCGACAAGCGCTTTCCGGAACGTGTCGCGCGCCTGCGAAAACGTTGGCAGGACAAGCGGGAATGCGAGCGGCAGGCCGGGAAAGGCTGACGCGTCAGGCGACGAGGTCGCGATAGTTGACCAGAATGCCTGTGCGCGTTTCGTCCGCAGCGACGAGTTTCACCAGTTCCGCCGCCACGTCCTCTGCCGATGGGAGGGTCATCGGGTCTTCGCCCGGCATGGCCTCGGCGCGCATCGAGGTGCGCGTGCCGCCGGGATTGAAGATGTTGGCACGGATCTTCAGATTCTCGTTCTCGTCGGCCCAGCCGAGTACCATGGCTTCGAGCGCTGCCTTGGAGGCCTGGTACGGACCCCAGAAGGCGCGCGGGTGGCGCGCGACAGCGGAGGTGACAAAGACGGTGCGCGGCGCGTCCGACCTGTTCAGCAGGGGGCTCAGTGTGCGGATCAGGTTGAAATTGGCCGTGAGGTTCGCGGTGATCGTCTCGTCGAAACTGCGGGGGCCGCAGCTTTGCAGGGGGCCGATTACGCCCAGCACGCCGGCATTTCCGATCAATCCGTCAAGACGGCCGAACTTTTCATCCAGAACCTTCGCCAGCGTTTCGATGGCCTTGGCATCCTTCAGGTCCATCGGCACGAGGATGGCCTCGCTGCCGAGGGCGCGAATTTCATCGTCGAGCTTTTCCAGGGCGGCCTTCGAGCGCGCGACGGCGATCACGAGATCACCCTGCCGCGCAAGGTGAAGCGCAGCGGCGCGGCCAATGCCGCGCGACGCGCCGGTAACGAGAACAATGCGTTTCTGGGTCATGGCGCGCGTCTAGCGCGGCGCTCAGGCGTCGTCCAGCAGGGACAGCTGGCGCTCTTTGTCGCTCTCGTCATGCTCATAGTCGACGAGCGGCGTTGGATATTCGCCGGTGAAGCAATGGTCGGCGAATTGCGGCGCCATATTGTTGCGCAGCGGCTCGCCGATCGCCTTGTAGAGGCCGGGCACCGAAAGGAAGCCGAGCGAGTCGACCTTCAGCTCGCGCACCATTTCCTCATGCGTGTGGATCGCAGCAAAGAGTTCCGACTTGGCGGCCATGTCGATGCCGTAGAAATCCGGGTTCACGATCGGCGGGCTGGCGGAGCGGAAATGGATTTCCTTCGCGCCGGCATCGCGCACCATCTGGACGATCTTCTTCGAGGTGTTGCCGCGCACGATGGAGTCGTCCACCAGCACGACGCGCTTGCCGGCGAGCACCGCCTTGTTCGGGCTGTGCTTCTTGGAGATGGCGCTCTGGCGGCCGACCTGGGTCGGCTGGATGAAGGTGCGTCCGACATAATGGTTGCGGATAATGCCCATCTGGAAGGGGATGCCGGACTGTTCGGAGAAGCCGAGCGCGGCCGGCACGCCGGAATCCGGCACCGGCACGACGACATCGGCATCGCATGGCGTTTCCATCGCCAGCTGGTGGCCCATGCGGCGGCGGACTTCATAGATCGAGCGGCCCTGCACGAGACTGTCGGGCCGGGCGAAGTAGACATATTCGAAGACGCACGGGCTCGGCGGGCGGGCCGGGGCAAAGCGGTGGGATTCGATGCCCTTGTCCGAAATGACGACAATCTCGCCATTCTCGATCTCGCGCACGAATTCGGCGCCGATAATGTCGAGCGCGCAGGTTTCCGAAGCGAGTACATAAGCGTCGCCGAGGCGGCCCAGAACCAGCGGGCGCAGGCCCACCGGGTCGCGCGCGCCGATCAGCTTCTTGCCGGTGAGGCCGACGAGCGCATAGCCGCCCTCGATCTTGGCCAGCGCGTCGACCAGCCGGCCAAGAAAGTTCGCCCGGCTGGACCGGGCGACGAGGTGAAGGATGACTTCGGTGTCCATGGTGGACTGGAAAATGGCGCCATCGCGCACCAGGTCGTGCCGAAGCTTTCGGGCGTTGGTCAGGTTGCCATTGTGGGCGACGGCGAAGCCGCCCCCGGCAAGGTCCGCGAACACCGGCTGGATGTTGCGCAGCATCGGGCGCCCTTGCGTCGAATAACGATTGTGGCCGATCGCGGCGTGGCCGGGCAGGCGCGAGCGCAGGTCGCCGCCGAAATGCTCACCCACCATGCCCATATGGCGTTCGGAGGGGAAGCGCTTGCCGTCGAAACTGATGATGCCGCAGGCTTCCTGGCCTCGATGCTGCAGCGCATGCAGGCCGAGCGCGGTCAGAAGGCTCGCTTCGTGATTTCCGTAGATGCCGAAGACGCCACACTCTTCGTGGGGCTTGTCGTCATCGTGATCAAAATGGACCATGAGAGACTCGCTCCTGTATGACAGACCTGCGACAGGGGCCTATTGCCCGTTTTCTTCCTCCGAGGGAAGGGACTCCTGCACTTCTTTTCCGACTTTTGCGGCTTCGACGTTCACATAGTCGGCCATATTGCGCAGCGGCGGATAGGTAATTCCGTTCTGGATGAAGCCCGGAATTCGGCTCTCTTCGAGCACCAGACCCAGCAGGACCACAAAGAAAACAAGGGCTACGAAGCCACGCAGCACGCCAAACACGGCCCCGGCGACATGGTCGAACATGCCGATTCCATCGGCGCCCTGGATATTTTTCGAAACCCGCTGCCCGATCCAGGCCACCAGCACATAAACGACGATGAAAGCCGCCACGACAAGAATCAGGTCGGCCGTCCAGGGCGCGAGGTCCGGCGGCAGGAGGGCGGCCAGATCGTCATGGAAAAAGGCGCGGGCATAGTAGGCGGCGGCCAGCGCGCCAATAAAGGCGCTCAGCGTCGCCAGTTCCCTGAGGAACCCACGGGCAAAGCCCATGATCCCCGAAATGATGACAATTGCGACGGCGATCCCGTCAAAAGCTGTAATGGACTCAAGCATTCATGGCGTCCGGGGCAAGCAACTCAACGAGGTCGATAAGCCGTCTAATCGGGGTCACGGTCAACCCATCGATTGCCGTCGGGGCGCCTTCCGGCACGAAAGCGCGCTCAAAACCGAGCCGTTCTGCCTCTTTCAGCCGCTGTTCCATGCGCGCGACCGGCCGCACCGCGCCTGAGAGCGCCACTTCGCCGAAGAAGACGCTGCGCTCCGGCGCCGGATTGGCGGAGAGGGAGGTGAGCAGGGCGGCGGCCGCGGCAAGGTCGCCCGCAGGTTCCATGATCTTGTATCCTCCGGCCACGGAGAGATAGACGTCCATGCCGGCCAGCGTCATGCCGCACCGGGCCTCCAGCACCGCGAGCAGCATGGCAAGGCGTCCGGAATCCCAGCCGACCACGCTGCGCCGCGGCGTGCCATAGGCAGACTTGGCCACCAGGGCCTGCACCTCGGCCAGCACGGGGCGGGAGCCTTCCATGGCGGCGAACACGGCCGCGCCGCCTTCAGATTCCCCGTCAGCGCTGAGGAACAGGGCCGACGGCTCTTTGGCCGGGGCGAGGCCGTACTGGTGCATCTCGAAGATGCCGATTTCGTCGGTGGGGCCGAACCGGTTCTTCACCGCGCGCAGGATGCGGAACTGGTGGCCGCGCTCGCCTTCGAAATAGAAGACGGCATCCACCATGTGCTCCACCACGCGCGGGCCGGCGATCGTGCCTTCCTTGGTGACGTGGCCGACGAGGACCAGCGCAGCGCCGGACTTCTTGGCCCAGCGGGTGAGTTCCTGTGCACAGGCGCGCACCTGAGCGACCGAGCCGGGAGCGGCCTCCAGACTGTCGGACCAGAGGGTCTGGATTGAGTCGATCACCACGAAGGCGGGGGCGGCCTCTTTCAGGGCGGACAGGATCTTGCGCAGGTCCGTTTCAGTGGCGAGCTGCACCGGGCTCTCGGCGACTTTCAGGCGCTTCGCCCGCTCCTGGATCTGCGCGGCGGCCTCCTCGCCGGAAACATAGACCGTCTTCAGCCCGTTGCGGGCGAGCCGTGCGGCCACCTGCAGCAGCAGCGTCGACTTGCCGATGCCGGGGTCTCCACCGATCAGCGTGGCAGAAGAAGGCACAATGCCGCCGCCGAACACGCGGTCGAGTTCCTCGACGCCCATGACGACACGGGGAGGCGCTTCGGTCGCGTCATCCAGGGCGACGAATTCAGCCTTTGAGGAGCGCTTGGTGCCGGTCTTCGGCGCGGCGAGGCCGCCCGGCACGGCGCCGACGGCTTCCTCGACCAGCGTGTTCCACTCGCCGCAGCCATTGCACTTGCCGCTCCATTTGGAGTGCACTTCGCCACAGGACTGGCAGACAAAGGCGGTGGTCGCGGTTTTGGCCATGGATTACGGGCTCCGGTCTGCGGCGCACCCTCATGCGATTCTGGACGAGGGATAAGTTGCCGGGATCGGAACATAACAAGAACAACGGATTGCGTCATCCGTCACTGGCAGTTCCGGCCTCAACGCGAGGCCTATTCTTCAGCGGGCGGTTCTGCGGGGGCCGGAGGCGGCGCCTCGGCAATCTCTTCAATGTCTTTCGCGGTGATGCCCATGCAGGCGAACGGCGCGACGCCGTCCGGAATCTTGCCGTCGACCAGGCGTACGGCGCGGGCCGGGCCACGGGCATTGCCGGCGGTGAAGGCGAACGTGCCTTCCAGCACGTCGGCATTGCGCTGGTAGAAGGGGATGTAGCCCGAGAACAACCGCTTCGACAGGGTGGGATGGAACTCGAACCGCCCGGTGGAAGCGCGTTTCGCCCCCTCAAAGCGGCCGGTGAGGGAGACGGAGTTGATTTCCTTCGTGCCGACCAGGCGCACAGGGTAGCGCGCCGCAGACGGGATGGTCGCAAACGCTTCCTCGACCTTCTCACCGTCACCAACGACCGGGGCCGAGAGTGGATCGTCCGACAGGAACACCCGCCAGGCAAGGTGCAGGCCCTCATAATTCCGGAAATCCGTCTCTTCCGTGCACGTATCGATGTGCCACTCGCCGTCGAGCCGGAATTTCTCGTATTGCAGCCAGCCGGTAAAGGCGAGCGACAGCGCCGTGAACGCCATCGATACGTACTTGATGAAATCCATCATGGCGCGTCTCCCCTCGGGCCGACGGGAAGACTAGCCAAGCTACGGCTGTGCGGAAAGTCCTAAATCGCCGGCTGGATCGGCCCTTCGGCGCGGCCGTTGACGAACTGGTCGACATAGTCGTTGCCGCTGCGGTCGACCTCTGCGGCCTTGCCGCGCCAGATGATACGGCCTTCGAACAGCATGGCGATGTCGTCGGCGATCTTGCGGGCGGACGGCATGTCATGCGTGATGGTCACCGCTGCCGCGCCAAGGCCCCGCACCTGTTCGAGGATGAGATCGTTGATCGCGTCTGCCGTGATCGGGTCGAGGCCCGTCGTCGGTTCGTCGAAGAAGATCAGGTCCGGTTCGGAAATGATCGAGCGGGCGAGCGAGACGCGCTTCTGCATGCCGCCGGAAATCTCCGCCGGAAAGAGGTTTGCCACGTCCGGGCCGAGGCGCACCTTGCGCAGCGTCTCGATGGCGCGCTCCTTCGCCATGCTGCGCGACAGCCGGTCACTGTTCAGCAGGCGGAAGGCCACGTTTTCCCACACGGTGAGCGAGTCGAACAGGGCGCCGGACTGGAACAGCATGCCGATCCGGTCGCGCATATTGGCGCGCGCGCCGCCGGTCGCCTTGGTCACGTCCTTGCCGTTGAAGAAGATCTTGCCACCATCCGGCGTCATCAGGCCGAGGGCGTTCTTCAGCATGACCGACTTGCCGGAGCCGGAGCCGCCGATGATCACGACGCTCTCGCCGGGCTGGACCTCAAGGTCCACGCCCCGAAGGACATGGTTCTTGCCGAAGCGCTTTTCGACGTTCTGCAGACGGAGGATTGGCGTCGTCACAGTCCGATCTCCACAAAGACGGTTGAAAGGACATAGTTGAAGGCGAGCACCAGCACCGCGGCGCCGACCATGGAGAGGGTCGCCGCGCGGCCGACGCCGGTGGCGCCCGCTTCGGACCTGTCGCCCTGGTAGCAGCCCATCAGCGCGATCACGGCGCCGAAGACAACCGCCTTGATGAGGCCGGTGATGACGTCATTGCGGGTAACGAAATCGAGCGTGTTGCGCAGGTAGACCGTCGAGTCGAACCCGAGGCCGTAGACGCTGACCAGCCAGCCGCCCATCACGCCGATAATGTCGGCGAGGATAACCAGCAGCGGCAGGGAGATGATCGCGGCCAGGAAGCGTGGCGCATAGAGATAGCGATAGGGTGAGGCGGACAGCGTCTCGAGGGCGTCGATCTGTTCGGTCACGCGCATGGCGCCGATTTCGGCCGAGATGCCTGCCGAGACGCGCCCGGCCAGCATCAGGCCGGTGATCACCGCGCCGAGTTCGCGCGTGATGCCCAGCACAACGATATTCGGCACGAACTGCTCGGCGCCATAGCGGCTGCCGCCCTCATAGATGTTGAGGGCGAGCGCAGCGCCGATGAACACGGCCGAAAGGCCGACCACCGGCAGGGAAAAGAAGCCAATGCGGATGATCTGCTTCCAGATCTCGGCCGGATACCAGCGTGGCGTGAAAGCGGCGATCTTCACCCTTGCGGAAAAGACGCTGAGGCGCCCGACCTCCGAGAAGAGGCCGAGCGTCGCGGCCCCGATCCAGGCCAGCGGATTTGGAAACCCGCGCTTATTTGTAGACACGTTGGACACGCGACCCCATTCCTGTCAGCAATTCATAACCGAGCGTACCCGCGCGCGCGGCCTGCTCCTCTAGTTTGGCATTTGGCCCAAGGAATTCAACGGAGCTACCCTCACGTGCAGCATCCCGGGCATTTGTGACATCGAGCGTGATGAGATCCATTGAAATGCGGCCCACAACCGGGCAGGCAACGCCGTCCACCCAGCCCATGAGCTTTCCGCTGCCCGTGCGCAACATTCCGTCGGCATAGCCGAGGCCGACGGTCGCGAGCGTGGTGTCCTGTTTCAGCGTGTGGGTGGCGCCATAACCGACGGTCTCGCCCGCCTTTGCCGTGAACGTGCTGATGATCTTCGCTTCCAGCGTCACGGCGTGCTTCAGCGTCACGCCGGGGGGCGGGGCCGACCCGCCATAAAGGGCAATGCCGGGGCGGGTGAGGTCATACGCATAGGCAGACCCGAGAAAGCAGCCCGCCGAATTGCTGAGGCTGGCCGGCGTGTCGGGGAACCGGTCGGCAAACGTATCGAAGGTTTTGCGCTGGACTTCGTTGAACGGGTGGTCCGGCTCGTCGGCGCAGGCGAGATGGCTCATCACCAGCACCGGAGCGTACCGTTGCATGCCCGCCGCATTGCCGGGGATCATGTCCGCCTTCAGTCCCAGCCGGTTCATGCCGGTGTCGAAATGCAGGGCGCAGGGCAGGCTGCCGGCGTCGTTCCACATGTGCAGCTGAATCGCGGTGGAGAGAACGGCCGTCAGGTGCGCTTCCTGATAGAATTTGTAGGTGTTGAGGTCTCCCGTATTGGGGCCGCTGAGGACAAAGATGCGGGGCCCGTTGCCGACCGCCTTGCGCACCTCCATGCCTTCCCGGACATAGGCGACGAAAAAGGTGTCGCAGCCGGCCTTCACCAGCGCTTTCGCCACCTGCGCCGCGCCGAGGCCATAGGCGTTCGCCTTGATCACGGCGGCCGTGCTGGCGCCGGGGTGCAGCCGGTCGAGCGTGCGCCAGTTGTCGGCGATATTGCCCAGATGGATGGTGGCGCGCGGCAGCATGTACATGGGGCGAACGGGTATCCAGCTTCACGCCCCTTGTCAGCCCGCCAAAGGCGGCGTTTTTCAGGCCTTTTCGCGATGGGCGAGCCAGGCGGAGCCTTTCATGTTCCAGACCGGCGTGAAGAACACCATCCAGAGGATGAGCAGCGTCATGCCGCTGGCGGGCACAATCGCGATCTTCTGAGGGCCGAACAGGTCGACCAGCGCCCCCATCATCGCGGCCCCCAGCGGCGCGCCGGCCATGAATCCGAGCTGGTAGATGGAGAGCACGCGGGCCAGTTTCTCCTTCGGCGCGGCGTCCTGCACGATGGCGCGGCTCATGGCGATGGAGATGCCAGCCGCGAGGCCCCACAGGAACACGATGGCGAGGAACGCCCAGTGCGGAATGTCCCACATCATGGCGAGGATGCTGGAGGAGCCGAGGAACTGGGCGATCAGCAGCAGGCGCCCCTGCCGCTTGATCCGCTTGAAGATCGCCAGCACGACGGAAGACACGAACGCCCCCATCCAGAAAGTGACAAACATGTCCCGGATGCCGTCCGGCCCGAAGCCGTAAACGTCCCGGTTGATGATCGGCAAAACCACGAGAAAGGCGCCGATCACGAAGATGCCGACCCCGAACATCAGGGCCGACATGGCCCAGAGTTTCCCGTCGGCCCGCACGGCGTTGAATCCCTCGGCGATGTCGCCGAAGGCGGCGGTAAGGCCCTTTCGACCGGTGCGGACCTGCCGTCCTTTGGCCAGCCAGAGGGCAAACACCGCCCCCAGCGCGAGGATCCCGCCCTGCACCGCCAGCAGCTGTTCCGCAGGGATCGGGCCGACACCGAACCCGCCCAGCCAGTCCGGCATCCGGGTCACCTTGTCGGCATAACCGGCGACGATCAGGCCGGCGATCTGGGCCACGAACTGGGCCATCGTGGCCAGCGTCACGCCCAGCTGGAGCGTGACACCGCTGCCGACACGGGCCCGGCGTTCCACCACTTCATTCACGATGGAATCCCGCGCCGGCATCATGAAGGCGCCGACCGTGCCGATCATCAGGCCATAAGCGATCATCGCCGGATAGGTGAGCGAGCCGCGCGTGACGAACAGGGCGAGGAACAGGGCAGGCACTGCCGCCAGCAGGTGCAGCAACACCAGCAGCCGCTTGCCGTCCGCCCGTTCGGCCACCACGCCGCCGATGAGCAGGAACACCACGGACGGGCCTGACAGCGCCATGTTGGCAAGGCCGAGGGCGAGGCCGTCCATGTGCAGGTGGTTCGCATCGGTGATGAGATACGGAAACAGTACCATCTGCAGGCCGAACGCCATGAACCAGCTGCACTGGACCAGAAGGTAAGCCGGCAGCTCGACGCGCACGTCGCGGCGGATCTGCCGGGCCCGCAGGTGATTGGCCGTCGCGAGCAGGGAGGCGCCGGCGCTGAGGGCTTCGCTGACGCCGCTGATCGGAGACGCAATGCTGCCGGCCGCATCTTCGGCCATGTCGTCGGCCATTTCCTCGATCGGTTCGCTCATGCGTGCTCCCGCCTGAGTTGCGAGCTTATGGAGCCCCGGCGGTCAAGGGAAGAGCGGCCCCGTCACAGAAACGCCCGTTTTCACCCGGTTGCCTTGGCCGGCGGGCGCCTTTAGCTTGGTTGATCCCTGACGACAGGTGTGTGCCATGCGTATCTTCCGCCATCTCATCAGCTGGATCATTGCCCTCGGGCTGATCGCCTTATTCATTCAGGCTACCGTGTATCCCTTGCCGGATCCGCCGCCCGGATCGGTCAAACTGTTTGATGCGCCGGGCCAGAACATCGTGTTCCAGACCATTGCAGACCGGTCGGGCGTGACCCTGTTCGAGCCGGCCGGGCGGTTCTTCATCGCGATCATGGAGCTGCTGGCGGCGCTGTTCCTGCTCTTGCCCTTCACGCGGCGGTTCGGGGCGGTGATTGCTGTCCTGATCAGCGGCGCGGCGATCGGCTTTCACCTTTCGCCCTGGCTTGGCCGGGAAGTGCCTCTGTCGCTCGATCCTGCAAATACGGCTACAGATGGCGGGCAGCTGTTCATGCTGGCGGTGCTGATGTTTGCGGCCAGTCTTCTGCTGCTCGTGGTCCACCCCGGAAAGATCCGGGATTAACCCTTTTCCGCTGCACCTCTCCTTAACCGTTTGCTGCCAGTTTTGCCGGGTTTCATACAGGCAGACTGGCTATGGACGCGGAAGAACCGATTGAATTGCCGGCCATCGGGCGGGCGCGGAACACGCTGTTCCGGCGTCTGGTCGATATCGTGTCGATGCCGTCCACCACACGGCTGGCGCATCAGGACCGTCACATGGCGGGCGATATCCTGCTGGATATGCTGTTCCATGCCGACGACAAGGACCGGGCCATGTGTGCCCATCGCCTCGCGACCAGCGGGGAGGCGCCCCGGCGCCTGCTGCGCTACCTCGCGCAATGCAAGTTCGAAATCGCCCGGCCGCTGCTGGAGCAGAACGAATCCTTCGACGGCTGCGATCTGCGCGAAATCGCCATGACCGGCTCGCCGGAGCACCGTCTCGCCATCGCCCGCCGCAAGGTCGTGCCGGACTGCGTGAGCGAATACCTGGCCGAATTCGGCGAAGTGCACGTCATCCGCGATCTCGTCGCCAATGCGGGCGCCGTGCTGCCGGAACAGGCGATGGACAAGCTCGTGATCCGCGCCAAGGAAGAGCCCTCCCTGTGCGCGGCCCTGATCGAGCGCCTCGAAGTGCGTCCGTCACATGCCATGACCCTGTTCTGGTGGGCCGACGGCCAGACCCGCCGCAAGATTCTCCAGCGCCACGCCGCCGACCGGCTCGAAGTGATCGAGAGCTGCAAGGACGTGTTCGAGATGATGGCGCGCGAGAACTGGTCAGATCCGGTCGCCCGCAAGGCGTTGCAGCTGATCGAGCGGCGCCAGCGCAACCGTGCAGCCCTTGAAAAGAGCCCGTATGACAGCCTTGAAGGCGCCATCAATGCGGCTGCCATCAATGGCATGACGGCTGAACTGGCGCAGGAAATCGGCTATCTCGCGGGCATCAAGCCGGTCACGGCTGCCAAGATCATGACCGATGCGGGCGGCGAAGCGCTGGCCGTTCTGTGCAAGGCAACCGGCGTGAAGCGCGACTTCCTGCCGGTTCTCTGGGCGGCCCTGCGCCGGCCGCTGGAGCTGGAGGAGGGGGTGATCCACCCGCAATTCGCTCACGTGGCCGAAACCTATGAGATTCTTCCCGTGGCCAAGGCCCAGACGACCCTGCGTTACTGGAACTGGTCGCTGTCGTCCGCCTTTTCGCCAACCTCGGCCCAGCTCCAGAAGGAGACACCCGACCCGGCAAATGAAGAGGCCGTATTCTCTACGGCCCAGCGCACGGCCCGCCTGGTTTTTGGCAGATAGTCGCCGAATTATCGCCGGATCGCTCTTTTCAAACCGGTTTCCGCCCTATAACCCCAAGCACTCGGCATTGGGTCAAACGAACGAGGGCGGCGCGTGGCGTACTTCCTGGGGCTGGTCCTGGCACTGGCGGGCTTCTGGCTTGGCATGTCAGGCCATAGTGAACCGCTCATTCTGACGCTCGGCGCGGTCTCCGTCGTCCTTTCATGCATTCTTGCGTACCGGCTGGACATCATTGACCGGGAAGGTGCGCCGTATCTCCGCGCCGTCCAGCTCACGCTTTATTATCCCTGGCTGTTCAAGGAAATCGTCAAGGCAAACTGGACGGTCATCAAGGCCTGCGTGAAGGCAGACCTCGACATCGCCCCGGCGCTCGTGAAGGTGAAGACGATCTGCAAGTCGGATCTCGCCAAGGTGACGTTCGCCAATTCGATCACGCTGACGCCCGGCACGATCACGGTCGAGATCGACGGCGACAAGCTGCTGGTCCACGGCCTGTACGAGCAGGACTCCCAGCCTGAGGCCTTCGCTGAAATGGATCGCCGGTCCGCGCTTGCGGTCGACGGGCAAGGAGCCACGGCATGATCGCGGCCGCTCTGATTGCCGTCCTGGTCGGCATGGCACTTCTGCTCATCCGCGCCTTCATCGGGCCGACCCTGTATGACCGCGTTCTGGCGGTGAACTCCTTTGGCACCAAGACGGTGCTGGCGCTCGGCCTGCTGGGCTTCGTGATGAAGCGCCCGGAATTCCTCGACATCGCGCTGACCTACGCGCTGATCAATTTCATCTCGACCATCGCGATCCTCAAATTCTTCCGCTACCGGTCCTTCCAGGTGCCGCTGGCCCGCCGCATGGGGGGCAATTCGAATGGCTGACCTGCTGAACCAGCTGGCGCTTGTCTGGGAAACCGTGCGGTTCCCGCTCGGCGCATTCTTCTGCCTTGCCGGGGCGCTCCTGTGCATTGTCGGCACGGTCGGCGTCCTGCGCTTTCCGGACATCTATACCCGCCTGCATGCCGCTTCGATCACCGACACGTCCGGTGCAGGGCTCGTGCTGCTGGGCATGGCGCTGATCGCGCCGGGCTGGCTGGTCGTGGCGAAAGTCATCGCCATCGGCCTCTTCCTGTTCCTGACCAGCCCGACCGCCTCGCATGCGCTTGCCAATGCAGCGCACACGGCAGGCGTCCAGCCGATCATCGGCCGGGTCGGGCAGGCGGACGATGAGGGAGACGCGTGATGCAGGGCATCCTTGCAAACGATATCGGCATCGCGCTGGTCAACATCTTCCTGCTGGCGATCCTGTTCGTGGTGGCGGTGGCCATCGCGCGCATGCGCAGCCTGTTCGCCATCGTCATGCTCGCCGGCATCTATTCGCTTGTGTCGGCGACCTGGTATGTTGCCGTGGATGCGGTCGACGTGGCCTTCACCGAGGCGGCCGTCGGCGCCGGCATGTCAACGGCAGTGCTGCTGGGCGCCATGCTGCTGACCTCGCGCACGGCGAAACCCGAAAGGCTGTTTTCGCGCCTCGGCCCGATGCTTGTCTGCGTCGCGACCGGCGCGGCGCTGATCTATGCGACGGTCGACCTGCCGGCGCTGGGCGACCCGAATTCGCCCGCCAATACCGGCGTCGGCTACACCTATCTCCAGATCAACTGGTACGACACGGGCATCCCGAATGTGGTGACGCCGGTCCTCGCCAGCTACCGGGGTTTCGACACACTCGGCGAAACCACCGTGGTGTTCGCTGCGGGCCTCGCCGTCGCGCTGCTGCTTGGCTTCGGCGAGCGTTCGCTGGCCGAGATGATCCGCAAGGAAGGCCGCTCCGGTGGCCGCAAGCCTGCTGCCGCCCGCACCGCTGCCAAGGATGAGGAAGCGTCATGAACAGCGACCATCACATCATCCTGCGCGTCGTCTCGAAGGGCCTGATCCCGATCATCGCGCTGTTCGCGTTCTATGTGCAGTTCCATGGCGACTTCGGTCCCGGCGGCGGCTTCCAGGCGGGCGTCATTATTGCCGTTGCCATCATTCTCTACGCCCTGGTTTTCGGCGTGCCGGCAGCAATGCGTGCCGTGCCGCCGGTGTTCACGCGCTCGCTCGCGGCGATCGGCGTGATGATCTATGCCGGCGTCGGCTTCTGGGCGATGCTGAAGGGCGGGCACTATCTGGAATACCAGGCGCTGTTCGGCGAAGGCCCCGGTGAGCATCATGGCCAGCATATCGGCATCATGATCATCGAACTCGGCGTGCTGTGCGGCGTGTCCGGCGCCATGCTCACGATTTTCTACGCCTTTGCCGGGCGCGTGGCCGAAATCCGCGACGAGGACTGGTAAGCCATGCTCGAATTCCTGCTCGAACGCGCAAACTACTGGGCCGTCATCGTCCTGATGATGATCGGCCTCTACATCACGTTTGCCTCGCAGAACCTGATCAAGCGGATGGTCGGCCTGTCGCTGTTCCAGACGACGATCTGCTTCTTCTACGTCACGCTCGGCAAGGTGGCCGGCGGCACGGCGCCGATCCTGTTCGGCCCGGACGCGCCGGAGCACCATGAAGCCGCGCCACATGCAGCTGAAGAATCCCACGCCGCGCTGGACGCCGTCCTCGCTGCGGGCGGCGAGGCGCACGGGCGCTATGCCGAGCTCGTCAACACGTATTCAAACCCGCTTCCACACGTCCTTATGCTGACGGCCATCGTGGTCGGCGTGGCCACGCTATCCGTCGGCCTCGCCCTCGTTGTGCGCATCCGGGAAGCCTATGGCACCATCGAGAGCGACGAGGTCCGCGAGATCGACCTGCAGACCGCGCTCGCCCAGCATGCCGAAGAGGAAAAGGCCGCCAGTGAGGCCGCAGCATGATTGAAGCTCTCCTGACCGCCGCGCCCGCCTGGGCGCTTTCGCATGCCGCGCCCTTGCTGGTGATGGTGCCGCTGTTTATGGCGCCGCTGCTGGCGCTGGTGCCGAGCGGCCGTATCGCGTGGCTGCTGTCGATTGTCGCCACATCGATCGCGTTCCTGTTTGCGCTGATCCTGCTCGGCCTCGTGCAGACCTCTCCGGTCGGCCTCGTCGCCTATGAGATCGGCCGCTGGCCGGTGCCCATCGGAATCGAGTTCCGCGTCGACGCGCTGAACGCCATGATCCTGCTCGTCGTCACGACCATCGGCGTCCTGGCTTCGGTCTTCTCGTGGCCGACGGTGAAAGCCGAAGTGCGCAAGGAAAAGCGCGCGCTGTTCTATTCCGCCTTCCTTGTCTGCTTCGCCGGCCTCAGTGGTGTGGCGATCACGGGCGACGCGTTCAACCTGTTCGTCTTCCTCGAGATTTCGTCGATCTCGACCTATGTGCTGGTCGCCCTCGGCGCCCAGCGCGACCGCCGCGCCCTGCCGGCGGCGTTCAACTACCTGATCATGGGCACGATCGGGGCGAGCTTCTACATCATCGGCATCGGCTTCCTGTATGCCGCGACGGGCACGCTCAACATGGGCGACATCGCCTCGAAGCTGCCGGAGCTTGCCGGCAACCGCAGCGTGCTTGCAGGCTTCGCCTTCATCCTCGTCGGCCTCGGCCTCAAGGCCGCGATGTGGCCGCTGCACCAGTGGCTGCCGGACGCCTATTCCTACAGCCCGAGCTTCGTGACCATGTTCCTCTCGGCGACGGCAACCAAGGTCGCGCTCTACGCGCTGATCCGGTTCCTGTTCACCGTCTTCCAGCCGGGCTTTGCCTTCGAGCAGACGGCCTTCGGCATGCTGCTGATGCCGCTCGGCATCGCGGCCATGGTGATCTGCAGCTTCCAGGCGGTGTTCCAGACCGATGTCAGGCGAACGCTCGCTTACTCCTCGGTCGCGCAGGTCGGCTACATGATCCTCGGCGTGTCCATCGGCACGACGGCAGGTCTCTCGGCAGGTCTCTTCCACCTGCTCAACCACGCCATGATGAAGGGCGCGCTGTTCATGGCGGTCGCCGGTGTGGTGATCTCGTATCAGGGCACCACGATCCGCGACTTCGCCGGCCTCGGCCGCTCGGCACCCTGGACGATGACGGCGTTTGCGATTGCTGCGCTGTCGCTGATCGGCGTGCCGCTGACGGCGGGCTTCCAGTCAAAGCTGCAGCTCGGCTTCGCCCTGTTCGATCAGGGCCTCTGGTGGGCAGTGGCGCTGGTCGTCTTCTCGTCCATTCTGGCGGTGATCTACATGGGCCGCATCCTGGAGGCGGTGTTTTTCAAGCCCCCGCTCAATCCGCGCAAGGCCCGCAAGGAGGCGCCGGTCATCATGCTGGTGCCGTTGTGGATCCTCGCGCTGGCGAACCTTTATTTCGGCATCGCGGCGGACTTCCCGCTCGGGCTCGCGCGTGACGCGGCCGCCGCCGCCTTCGGTGTGGAGGCGTTCCGATGACCCCCGACATGATGATCGCTGCCGCGCTCGTCGTGCCGCTGCTGATCGCGGCCGGCATTGCGGCGACCGGCTGGCTGCCGAACCTGCGCGAAGGCGTCACCTTCATCGGTGCCGGTCTCCTGTTCGCCATCGTCATCATGCTGGCGACGCAAGTCGCTGGTGGCGGAAGGCCGGAACTCTATATCGGCGAGGCCGCGCCGGGCCTGTCCTTCGCGTTCAAGCTGGAACCGCTGGGCGCCTTGTTCGCCCTCGTCGCCTCCGGCCTCTGGATCGTCAACTCGTTCTATTCCGTCGGCTACATGCGCGGGAACCGCGAGCGGAACCAGACGCGTTTCTACATCTGCTTCGCCTTCGCCATCTTCGGCGCCATGGGCGTTGCCATGTCGGCCAACCTGTTCACCCTGTTCGTCTTCTATGAAGTCCTGACGCTGTCGACCTATCCGCTGGTCGCGCACAAGGGCGACGCCGCGGCCCAGCGGGGCGGGCGGATCTACCTGCTGACGCTGCTCGCCACCTCCATCGGCCTGTTCCTGCCGGCCGTGATGTGGACCTGGGTGCTCGCCGGCCAGAATCTCGACTTCGTGCAGGGCGGCCTTCTGGCCCATGCGAATGTCAGCCCCGCTGTCGCCAGCGCGCTCCTGATCCTCTTCGCCTTCGGCATCGGCAAGGCGGCGCTGATGCCGGTGCATTTCTGGCTTCCGAACGCCATGGTCGCGCCGACGCCGGTGTCCGCGCTGCTGCACGCCGTGGCGGTCGTGAAGGCGGGTGTGTTCACGATCATGAAGGTCTCGATCTTCATCTTCGGGCCGGACCTGCTGGAAGCGACGCCGTCGCGCGAATTCATCCTGTTCGTTGCTTGCTTCACCATGGTCGTCGGCTCGCTGATCGCGATGACCAAGGACAACCTCAAGGCGCGCCTCGCTTATTCCACCATCGCGCAGCTGTCCTATGTCGTGGCCGGGGCGATGCTCGCCAATTCCGGCGGCTTCATGGGCGGCAGCCTGCAGATCGCTGCGCACGCTGTCGGCAAGATGACGCTGTTCATGTGCGCCGGCGCGATCTATGTCGCGACCGGTCTCACCAACATCTCCGACATGAAGGGCCTCGGCCGGAAGATGCCGCTCGTCTTCATCGCCTTCCTGATCGGGTCCATGTCGATCATCGGCCTGCCGCCGCTTGCAGGCGCGTGGCCGAAGTATGAGCTGCTGCAGGGCGCCATCGACAGCAATACCGGCTATGTGCCGTACGTGCTGATCGCCTCATCGCTGCTCAACATCGCGTACCTGCTGCCGATCCCGTTCCTCGCGCTGATGCCGCCGCCCGGCACGAAAGAGCCCAAGCCGTTCAAGCGGCCGGATGGCGCGCCGATGCCGACCGTGGTCGCGCCGCTGATCACGGCCGCGCTCTGCATCATCCTGTTCTTTGCTGTCGGGCCGGTGTCCGACTTCCTGGCCCCGACCGTGGGCGAACGAGCCGCAGACGTCGCGGCGGGAGTGCTGCCATGAGCGACGAGTCCGGATCCGGCCGCGACAAGACCGGCCGCTTTGTAAAGAAGACGGCAGAGCAGGTGCATAACCTGCACACGCCCGGCACTGACGGTATTCATCCGCTGGCCCGCATCCTGTTCGGCTGGACGCACCACAAGGGCATCGCCAACATGATCTTCTGGGTGCTGGCAGTCCTGTCGGTAGTCATCATTGCGGCAGACCTCATGGTGCCGCGCCACGACCACATGAACTTCGCCAACGCGACCGGCTTCTACGGCATCTATGGATTCATCTGCTTTTCCTTCGCGGTGATCATGGGCTGGCCGCTGGGCCGGCTGCTGCGCCGCGACGAGAATTATTATGGCGATGCGGGCGGGCCGCCGCAGGGGATTGATCCCGAGGCGCCGCTGCCTTCTGAAGATGGCCCCACCTATCCGGCCGAGGGAGACGCCTGATGCCGTCCATGCTCGCAAGCTTCAATCCGGGCTGGCTGCTGATCCTTGCCGGCGTGGCAAGCCTGTTCATCACCGTGCGCCAGGTGCGCCAGGCGGTGACGATCATCGCGCCGCTCATGGGCATCGGCCTGCTGGTCACGGCCATGCAGAACGTCGACCTCGCCAAGGCCAGTGTGCTGGGACTCGATCTCGTTCTTTACCGGGTCGACAATCTCAATTTCGTCTTCAGCCTCGCTTTCCTGATCGCCTCGCTGCTGAATGCCATCTATGCGCTGCATGGCGACGACCGGATCCAGGACGGCATGGCGCTCGCCTATGCGGGCTCCGCCATCGCGGCGACGCTTGCCGGCGATCTGATGACCCTGTTCGTGTTCTGGGAAGGCACGGCGATCACGTCGGTCTTCCTGATCCTGCGCGCCGGCACGCGCGCCTCGTATTTCGCGGCGATGCGCTATCTGGCTGTGCAGGTGCTTTCCGGCGTGCTGCTGCTGGTTGGTCTCGCCTATGTGCTGAAGGCGCGCGGCAACCTCTCCCTTCAGGCCTTCACTGACCTCGCAGAGCCGGGCGTGCTGTTCATCTTCATCGCCTTCGGCATCAAGGCGGCGTTCCCCTTCCTGCACAACTGGCTGCAGGACGCCTATCCGAAGGCTACCGTGGTCGGCTCCGTCGTCCTTTCCGCCTTCACGACCAAGCTGGCGGTGTACGCCCTCGCACGCATGTTCGCGGGGCAGGAACACCTGATCTGGATCGGCGCGACCATGACCGTCTTCCCGGTCTTCTTCGCGGTGATCGAGAACGACCTGCGCAAAGTCCTGTCCTATTCGATCAACAACCAGGTCGGCTTCATGGTCTGCGGCATCGGCATCGGCACGCCGCTGGCGCTGAACGGCGTCACCGCACACGCCTTTGCGGACATCTTCTTCAAGGGCCTCCTGATGATGTCGATGGGCGCGGTTCTCTATCGTACCGGCACCGTGAAGGCGAGCGAGCTGGGCGGCCTGCACCGTTCAATGCCGTGGACGACGCTGTTCTGCATCATCGGCGCCATGTCGATCTCGGCCTTCCCGCTGTTCTCGGCCTTCGTCACCAAGTCGATCATCATTTCGGAAGTCGCCAGCGCGCATTACACGCTGATCTTCCTGATGCTGATGTTCGCCTCTGCCGGTGTGCTGGAGCATTCGGGCATCAAGATCCCGTATTACGCCTTCTTCGGGCATGACAGCGGCCTGCGCGTGAAGGAAGCGCCGTTCAACATGCTGCTCGCCATGGGCATTGCGGCCTTCATATCGATCTTCATCGGCCTGCCGGCCATCGTTCCGGGCTTCGGCCATGAATGGCTCTACAACCTGCTGCCTTATCGTGAGGAGGCGCTTGGCTACAGCCACCACCACCTGTTCTCGTGGGAGCATATCCTCACGCAGATGCAGCTGCTCATCCTCGCCATCTTCGCTTTTGTGGTGCTCAAGCGTTTCCACATCTATCCGCCGGAGAAGAAGGGCGTGATCCTCGACAGCGACTGGGTCTACCGCAAGCTCGGCTATGGCGTGGCCAGCTGGGCCGGCACGGTCTGGGGCAAGGCGGGCCCGGCCATGACGGCGGCCTTCTTCCGCGTCACCGACCGCACCTATAGCTGGATCGAGGCGGCGTTCAGCCCGCGCGGGGAACTCGCGCGCGGGGGCCTCACCGGGGCCATGGCGATGTGGACAGCAGCCCTGCTTGGGATTGTGCTCCTTCTGTCATTCATGGCGATTGGATGATTTTCTTGTCCCTTATTTGGGGGACAAGTAGTATATCGCAATATGAACAAGCATTCATCCGTGTGTAGTGCATGTGTGATGGATGAACTCAGCGCTGCTATTTGTGTATTTACGTTTCTATCCTGTGTACTAGTTCGATTCCCGGCAGTATTGTTCAGGGGATGGATCAATGGCTGAAGACAATCTCGGGTCGTCGCATGACAACGACCTGATCGAGCTCGCGGCAGAAATCGTTTCGGCCTATGTGGGGAACAATTCGGTATCGTCCGGCGAGCTGCCCGGCCTGATCCGTCTGGTGCACGGGTCGCTGGCGTCGTTGTCCGGCGAGATCTCGGAAGCGGAAAAGCCCAAACCCGCCGTGCCGATCAAGAAATCTGTCAGTGAAAACTACCTGGTCTGCCTGGAAGACGGAAAGAAGTTCAAATCGCTGAAGCGCCACCTGCGCACGCGTTACGACATGACGCCGGAAGAGTACCGCGAGAAATGGGGCCTTCCGGCCGACTATCCGAAGGTGGCGCCGGGCTATTCCCGCCAGCGTTCTCAGCTCGCCAAGAAGATGGGTCTTGGCCGCGTAGAGAAATAAAGTATTCGGCGCGAATACTGTTCGTTACGGCTTCGCAACGAAATATTCCGGTAATCTAGGTTAACAAAACATCACATTGACTCTTGATTCGCGGGACCAACTCGCGCGATAGGTGATTCTATCGAATCACCACGGGGGTGGCTGAAGATGACCAAACAGAATGTTTATCGCGGCGTGACCGCCGTTCAGAGGCAGATGGTGGACTACTGGTGCGCGCTGCGCGACCAGCATGGCATCGTGCGACGCGATGCGGTCGATCCGGGCCATCTGCGCAGCATGCTGGCCAGCATTTCCATCGTCGAGTTCGATGACACCGGCCGGGGCAGGTTCCGCATCGCCGGTTCGCGCCTGCGCGACCTGTTCGGCTTCGAGGCCCGCGGCCGTTACATCGAGGACGTCGTAGGCTCCAGCGCCGAAGCCTACGCGCTGGGCCTGTCCGCGGCGATCGAGCGGCACGGTCCGGTTGGCGGCGTGATCGAGACAGGCAACCAGCTCCATGCCTGGCTGCGCCTGCCGCTGGCCGGACATGATGGCCAGGTCAGCCAGGTGCTCTGCCATGACGAGCTTCTGCCAAACCGGCGCCTGCTGCTGTCGCCCTCCGGTGGTGCGGTTGTCCCCGGTAAATCCGGTCGTGCGGCCGCCTGAAGCCCAGCCATTCCGGGCGCTGTCTTGCTGACATAGGAAAGTTATCCTACACTGCCCGGCATCGGGTAGTCTTCTGCCTGTTCACCTACAGGAGGAAGATGTGTCCGAGTTCAATCCCGCCAGAGACGATGACCGCGCCTATCTGGCCGCAGCCCTGACCGCGTTCGCGCTGGGCCTGAAAGCCGAAGACGTGCTGCGTGGCGACCGGGGCAGCAAGGCGTCGTCCCGCGCCCGCCAGATCGCCATGTACCTGCTGCGCGCCGGGCTGGGCATGAGCCTCAGCCGCGTCGCGCGCACTTTCCGGCGGGACCGCACCACCGTCTCCTATTCCTGCCACCTGATCGAAGACATGCGCGACGACCCGGATTTCGACATCTGGATCGAACAGCTGACGGTCGGACTGACGAGCGTTGCGGCCCTTGGCGGGGGCGATGGCCGTGGATCACGGAGCCTCGCCGATGCGAGCTAGGACGCGCAAGCCGGTCAGCGGCTGGCGCGCGCGGCGCCGGCTGGAAGCGGGCGGCATGCTGGTGCGCGACGCGGCTGCGTTTCGCCTGCACCGCTGGTGTGACGAGCGCAGCCCGCTGCTGGGCCGCGTGCCGGCGCATGTTACGGCGCGGCTGGTTCCGGCTCTGGAGCTTGCCAGGTATCGGGGCGATCCGGACCGGCTCCATTGTCCCGCGGCACCGGTGCCCCAGAAACTGAAGCCGCTGGGCCCGCCGGCATTGGAAGGCGAACCTGCGGGCAAATCGCTGCTCGACGCGTTCATCCTTGCCCACCCGGATGCGTCCCCGCGTCTCAAGGCTGTCACGACCCGCTTCAGGGCCGACTATGAACTCACCTGCCTGCCGGGGCGCCTTGCCATCCATCCGCCGGACCTGCTTCCCGCCGTTCGCAGCCGTCTTGCAGGCTTCGACGGGTCGCTTGGGGCGCAGCTGGCAGAGCAGGCGGAAGCGGTCCTGCTGGACCGGCTGACCGGCCAGGCCTTCCAGCATGTGTTCGGCCTCGGCCCGGAGGCGGCTTGGGCGGCGGTTGCGGAACTTGCGGCGCTGTACGGCCTGCCGGTCCTGGACGGTCAGGAGGCGGGCAGCGCCTTCGCGTCGGCCTGAATGCGGGCCAGCATCGAGGCGAGCCCATTGGTCCGCTGGGAGGTCAGCGCGCCGCTGACGCCGATCTCGTCCAGGAACGCCTTGGCGTCGAAGGCAAGGATTTCGTCGCGTGTCGCCCCATTATAGAGGCGGCCGAGCAGCGCGATCAGGCCGGAGACGATCATCGCGTCGGATTCCGCCCGTAGGACGAGGTGGCCATCGTCCCAGCCGGTCACCAGCCAGACCTGGCTCGCGCAGCCGCGCACGCGGGTCTCTTCGGTGCGCTCATGCGCGTCCAGCGGCGGATTGGCTTTTCCGAGGTCGATGATGTGCGCATAGCGCGCTTCCCAATCCTCCAGCCAGGAGAACTCTTCGCGGATTTCGGCGGCGGCATCGGTCAGGCTCATGCCCGTCAGATGGGCCATTCCGGCGCAAAAGAAAACCCCCGGAGCCGCGAAGGCGCCGGGGGCGGAAAGTCTGAGAGATAGAGACGAGGCTTACTGGTAGACCCCGCCGATACACTTACCGACATCCGAGAGCGCATGCTCGCCGATGCAGAAAGGAACTTCGTACTGCTGGTTCGCCGCCGCAACACATTGTTGCAGATTGAGGTTCGCCATGTTCAGGCAGCCCTTGGTTTCCCGCTCGCTCATGGCAGTGGAAATCTGGTTGGGCGTGGCGGCTTCGGAGCCGAGAACACGGTAGGCGGCGAGGGTGGCGATCTGGTCGGCAATCGGTTCCTTGCCGAATTTCACGCGCTTGCGGTTCAGGTTGAGGCCCGAGGTCATGGCGGCCGGGAAGCGCACGGCGCTGGCGGCAGTCGAGACGTTATCCCACAGGGACGGGGCGCCATTGGTACCGGCCTGGGCCAGCACGGTGTCGATGTCAGGGGCGTTGAAGGCGTTGATCAATGGTGCGGTCGCCGGAATGCCGGACGCCTGCGAGCTGTTCAGCTGGGTTGCCTTGACGCGGGAGTTGCCGATCTTGGCCTTGGCCCAGCCGGCGGCCTGGAGGGTGTAGGCCTGTTCTTTGACATAGGCCGCAGCGCTGTTGAGGCGGCGGCTGTCGGCTTCGGTCGCGGCGAGCGCTGCGGAAACGGCATTGTCGCCGCCGTCCAGCTTGCGGGCGTAGCGCGCATCCATGGCCATGCCGCTCATCAGGGCGTCACGGCCGTAGAAGCTTTCGATATCGCGCACGGCGGCGCGGTATTCGGGATCCTGGGAGGCGATCAGCGCGGAATAGGAAATCCACCCTTTCGACAGCTGGTCCGGATTGTGCCCGCCGAGCGAGGTCAGCGCGTGATCGATGTCACCTGCGGAGCTCAACGGCTTGGTCTTCACGTCCGTCACTTCGGACTGGTAGGTGGCATAAACGGCCGCAGAGTTGGAAATCGTATCCCCGCTCTGTGCCCAGGCTCCGGCTGCCATACCCGCAGCAGCCACGATTGCCCCGATCATTCTGATGGACTTCATGCTCGCTCATCCCTCCTCACGCGACACGCGATACTTTGTGCCTGAACTTCCCGACTTGGGGAACCTCAGCTTGCCCGCTTCTTGCATTACAAATACAGCAAGGGTCAGCCGACCCCCGAAGAATGCCTAAGGAATCTCACCGGGTTATTAAGATGTTCCCCGAAAAGCAGCGGCAGAGATTACGTTTTGTCCACCTTGGCTGGCTGGGGATGGTGGCTGCGGCTGGGCTCGGAACTCTCCTGTCACGAGAATCCATGCCGGCTTCGTTCGCCTGGTTGGGGTTGGCCGCCGTGCCGGGGCTTGCGGGCTTCCTGCTGCTGGGCCGCGATCGCCAGCTGAACCGATTTGCTCCATCTTTTCTGGTCATTACGTGGACTGTGTTCGCCACTTTTGCCCTCGCGCTGAGTGGCGCGGCGATCTCTCCTCTGACCGTCCTTCTGGTGATTGCCCCCCTCGTTGCGCTCAATCTGGGCCAGCTGGCCATGGCGGCCGAAGGGGCGGTGTTCGGGGCCTGTGCCTATTTCGCGTCATTGGTGCTGGTGAAGTTCGGATTTCTCCCGGCAGGAGAATCCTTTGCAGGCTTTGACACGGTGTCGCAGCTTCTCGCTTTTGCGGCCCTCGTCCTGTGCGGCCTGCTCGTCTGGTTCATGGTTCGCGAGAACCGGCGGGTCGAGATGCAGGCCGATGCGACCGCGAGGCCGATGGTTTCCGAACCGCCACGGCCGGTGGTGCCGGTGCCGCCGACCTCCGGCGTCCTGCTTCTGGACGTGACGCTGGATGGCCTCGTGCGCAGCTTCTCCGGTGACCGGATGGGCCTGACGCGCCTTGGCGCCGGCACGCTGATCCGGGACGTGTTCTCAGACGCGTTCACGCCCGCGCTGATGCAGGACCGGTCCCGGCCGACGCGTGGCGACATCGCGCTCAGCAATGGCCACCCGGTCTGCTACTCGATCACGCCTTATGCGGGCGGCACCTATATCCTCCTTTCTGACCGGAGCGGCATGGTCGAACGCGACGCCGAAGCCGCGGCGGTGCTCGAGGAGTCCCGCCAGCAGCTGAAACAGCGCACCGCCTTCTTTGCCTCCCTCGGCCACGACCTGAAGACGCCCCTTAACGCCATCATCGGCTATGCCGACATGATGCGCCACGGCGTCCGCGGCCCGATGCCGGAGCCGTACAGGGACTACCCTGAGATCATCCACGAAAGCGGCCAGGAATTGCTGCTGATGGTCGACGACATGCTGGACCTCGCCAAGGCCGATGCCGACCGCCAGCGGCTGGAGCCGGAGCCGGTCGACCTGGCCGCGTCAGCCCAGTCTGTCATCCGCCAGCTGGAAAACCAGGCCGAGCGGGCTGGCGTGAAGCTGCGCCTGAAAGCCGGCGGAGAGGTCTGGGCCGAAGCCGACGCCCGTGCGGTCCGCCAGATCTGGCAGAACCTCGTCTCCAACGCGATCAAGTATTCCGAGCGCGGCGGCACCGTGGTGCTCGATGCCGCTGAGGAGGCGAGCGCCGCTGTGCTCAGCGTCACCGACAAGGGGGCCGGCATGAGCGAAGACGATCTGCGCGCCGCGCTGGAGCCGTTCGGCCAGGGCGGCAACGCCCGTGGCGTGCCGGGCACGGGCCTTGGCCTTGCCGTCGTGCGCCGCTTTGCCGAACTGCATGGCGGTCAGGTCACGATCGAGTCGAAGCTGGGCAAGGGCACCTGCGTCACCGTCAGCCTGCCGCTGGCCGATGCCGACGACATTGCCCCGCTGGAAGACGCCGCGCAGTAAGCGCGCGACGCGTCAGTCGTCTTTCTGGATTCGAGAGCGCGTCAGCAGCAACAGGCCCGCAAAGGCCGCAATGCCGATCAGGAACAGGGCGAGGGATGTTCCGAGATATACCGTGTCGCCGGGCTGCGCGGCGTGCTGCATCAGGCCGGCAAGGCCACCTGAAAAGGCGATGGCTGGGGCCATATAGACAAGGTCGATGCCTTTCATGTTGCCTCCCGCGCGGTGCATGGTTCACAAGGCGTTAAGCCCGCCCCGGAAACTGCAAGCGCCATGCCGGTGGGCGCGGAAGGAGACCCGATGATGACACCCCGCTTGCCGACACGGCTCTGGGTCGAGGCGCTGGTCCACCGTGCACAGGTGGCGGGCGCCGCGGGCTTTATCGTCCAGCATGGCGACGATGCGCGCGGCGACGTGCTGCTCAAGGTCGCGCGGCTCGACGGTACGGCGGCGGTCTACACGCCGACCATGAACATGGACGGCGAGCGCATCTTCCTGAACCTGCGTGTGCAGGGCATCGGGCCGGACGAGAAAGACGTGGACCGCTATGTCACCCGTGCCCGCCAGCGCGACAGCGACCTCTGGATCGTCGAGATCGAAGACCGCCACGGCCGCCATTTTCTCACCGAGGATGTGGATGAAGGCCTGTAGGTTTCAGGCAGGCGTGTGAAATCCCTGCAAAACATTATCGCCCGGTAAGCCAGCGTTAACCCTCCGCGGGCAGCTTCGAATCACGAATCATGAACGAGGCTGTGCGGGGCCATGCTGTTTTTGTTGAATGACCAGATCGCAGACGTTGCGATCCCTGAGATCCACCTGTCGAAGCGCTGGAAAGTGCTGGGCTGCGGCGACCCGTCGGCCATGCGCGCCCGCGAGGCGCTGGACTTCGTCGCTCGCGTCGTGGCCGAGCACGTCAAGGAAGACGTGAAGCTGGAAGAGTGCCTGGTCGAAGACCTCGCCGCCCTGATCATCGCCAAGACGGGCGCCAATGCGGCCCTGTTCCCGGTGACCGACGGGCGCGTCGGCGAAGCGCGCCTCACCATCCTGCCGGAAACCATCCTTGCCAGCCTGCGCGAGAAGCACGTCCAGGGCGGCCAGGCCCCGGATCTGAAAGACATCTGGCCGCTGGCGGCCTGACCTGCCGGGCCTGACACCGGGCCTTCTATCCGCGGTCCAAATCGGCTAGGGGCTCGGCCGAACACGAAACGAGCCTATTCAAGATGTCCCATGCCGCAGAAGCCGCCCGCCGGCGGACCTTCGCCATCATTTCGCACCCTGACGCCGGCAAGACGACGCTGACGGAAAACCTGCTGCTGGCCGGCGGGGCCATCCGTGCGGCCGGCGAGGTGGCCGCGCGCGGCGAAGCCCGGCGCACGACCTCCGACTGGATGAAGATCGAGCGGGACCGCGGCATCTCGGTTTCGGCCTCGGTCATGACGTTCGAGTTCGACAATCTCGTCTTCAACCTGCTCGACACGCCGGGTCACGAAGACTTCTCCGAAGACACCTACCGCACGCTGACCGCGGCCGACTGCGCGGTCATGGTTCTGGACGCCGCAAAAGGCATCGAACCGCAAACGCTGAAACTGTTTGAAGTTTGTCGCCTGCGTGACATCCCGATCGTCACCTTTATCAACAAGATGGACCGCGAGGCGCTGGAGCCCATCGCCCTGCTGGACGAGGTGCAGGACCGCCTGCAGCTGGATACCGCGCCGCTCTACTGGCCCGCCGCCAGCGGCCAGCGCTTCTCCGGGATGGTGGACCTGACCCATAACCAGTTCATCCAGTTCGTGCGCCGCCCCGGCGAGCCAGTGAAGATCGGCGACGCCCCGCGCATCGCAGCGGATGAAGCAACGCTGAAAGCCAGCCTCGACGAGAGCGTCTTCGCCGAATTCGCCGAGGGCAGGGACATGGCCACGGGCCTCCTGCCGGAGTTCGACAGGGACGCCTTCCTTGGCGGGCACATGACGCCGGTCGTGTTCGGCTCGGCGCTGCGCCACTTCGGCGTCGCGGAACTGCTCCGTACCCTGCATGACTTTGCGCCGCCGCCGCGCGACCAGAAGGCCGAGAAGAAGGGCGAGCCCGTCACCATCCACGCCGGCGACAATGCGGTGTCCGGCTTCGTCTTCAAGATCCAGGCGAACATGGACCCGAACCACCGTGACCGTGTGGCCTTCCTGCGCCTCTGCTCCGGCGAGTTTCGGCGCGGCATGCGCCTGAAGACCGCCGGCGGCAAGCAGCTGAACATTCACAACCCGATGATGTTCCTGGCGCAGGACCGCGAGATTGCGGAGACCGCCTATGCGGGTGACGTGATCGGCGTGCCGAACCACGGCCAGCTGCGCGTCGGCGACAGCCTGTCTGAGAATGGCGACATCAAATTTGCCGGCATCCCGAACTTTGCGCCGGAACTGTTGCGCCGGGCCCGCGTGAAAGACCCGATGAAGGCGAAGCACCTGCGCAAGGCGCTCGAAAGCCTCGCGGAAGAGGGCGTGACCCAGCTGTTCAAGCCGGTCATCGGTTCCGACATGATCGTCGGCGCCGTCGGCCAGCTGCAGTTCGAAGTGATGATCGAGCGGGTGGCGGCGGAATACAATCTCGAAGTCGTGTTCGAACCGGCGCCTTACAACGTCGCGCGCTGGCTCTCCTGCGACGATCCGAAAGTGCTGGAAGCCTTCCTCGACAAGAACAAGTCCGCGTCAGGCACGGACCTCGACGATGCGCCGGTCTATCTCGCCAAGAATACGTGGGATGTCGGCTACGCCCAGGAAAAGAACCCGGACATCCGTTTCACCGCGACGAAAGAACGGGCGCTTTAGTTGCCGCTGCTGGTGCCGGGCTTGGTTGCCGGGTAGCGCGGCGTCGCGCCGGAGCGGACAACGGTCCGCGTATAGGTCCGCGTCACGACCGGTGCAGGATCGTAGGACACGACCGGCTGAGCCCCAAGCGGCGGCAGCGGTGCACTGTCCGGGCCGCCATCCAGATCGCCCGACGGCAGGACGATCCGGGTCGCATATTTGTTCTCATGGCGCGCGGAAATGCCGGACGTCGCCAGCATGTTGCGCTCGACCCGGCCACCGCCGCGCTTCAGTTCACAGCGTGCCGCCGCTTCACCGGAGACTTCGACGAAGCTCCACGCAAAGCATTGTCCGTCTGCGGCGCAGCTCGACTGGCAGGCGCTGGCCGATCCGGTGCGAAGGACCGAATAAGTGGCCCCGAAGCGGTAGATGCCTTGCTCCTGGCCCGGAACGGCAGGGCGCTCGACCGGCTTTTCCGGCTTCGCGCTCGGGCTGTCGGCAAGTGCCGGGGCGGCGATAAGGGCGAGGGCGGCAAAGGCGGCAAGGCGCATGTCGGCAGTCTCCGGAATCTGGCGGAAACCATAGGCAGCGCCCGTTAACGAAGCGTTTGCCTAGGTGGCGAGCGCGTCGCGCTTTTCCTCGATTTCCAGCCATTCCATTTCGGCCGCGTCGAGTGCCTCGCGGGCGGCGCCGATGCGTTCGGATTTCTTCTGGAACCCCGCCGCATCGCGCGCATAGAGGCCGGGGTCGGAAAGTTCCGTCTCCAGCGCCACGATTTCGGCCTGCAGTTTCGGGATCAGGGCGTCCAGTTCCTTCTGGCGGTGCTCGTCCTTGAACGAAAGCTTGGTCTGCACCTTCGGCCGCGGCGCATCCTTCTTCGGCTCGGCCTTCTCCGCCTTCGGAGCATCGCCGGATTTCCGGCGCAGGCCCTTCAGCTGTTCCTGCGCGTCGCTCCAGCCGCCGGCCGTCTGGATCCACTGGCCATCGCCGATGGGGCAGAGACAACTCGTCACCGTCGCATCGAGGAAGGCACGGTCATGGCTGACCAAGATCAGCGTGCCCTCATAGGCGAGCAGCATGTCCTCCAGCAGTTCCAGCGTCTGCATGTCGAGGTCGTTGGTCGGCTCGTCCATCACCAGCAGGTTTGACGTCTGCGCGAGGCCGATGGCGAGCGCGAGACGGTTGCGCTCCCCGCCCGACAGCGCGCCGACCGGCTGGCGCAACTGTTCCGGCTTGAACAGGAAATCCTTTGCATAGGCCGCGACATGCCGCTGGCGCCCCTGCACCATGATCGAATCCCCGCCCATCGGGGCCAGCGCTTCCCAGATCGTGTCCTTCGGATTGAGGCTCTGGCGCGTCTGGTCCTGATAGGTCACCTGCAGCGTCTTCGAATGCTTCACGCTGCCGGCATCCGGTTCGATCTGTCCAAGGAGCAGTTTTACCAGCGTCGTCTTGCCCGCGCCATTCGGCCCGATAATGCCGATCCGGTCGCCGCGCAGGATGCGGAGCGACAGGTCTTTCACCAGCACCAGCGGCCCGTCAGGGCCGTCATAGGTCTTGGTCAGGCCGAACGTCTCGACCACTTTCTTGCTCATCGAGTCTCCGGCATCGACACTGAGGTCGGCCGTGTTCTTGCGGTCGTTGAGGGCAGAGCGCATCTGCTGGTGCTGCACGCGCATGTCTTTCAGGCGCGCAAGCCGCCCCTGGTTGCGCTTGCGCCGCGCCGTCACGCCGCGGGCCAGCCAGTGCTGTTCGTCCTTGAGCTGAGTTTCCATCCGCTTGAGGGCGCGCGCGTCATCTTCTTCCACCCGCTCGGCCCATTCATCGAACTTCACATAGCCTTCGGGGCTTTTCAGCACGATGCCCTGACGCAGCCAAAGTGTGTTCGTGGACACGGACTCAAGAAACCGCCGGTCGTGGCTGACGACGAGGACGACGCCGTGAAACGCCTTCAGGCGCTCTTCAAGGAACTCGATCATCGGCACGTCGAGATGGTTGGTCGGCTCGTCCAGCAGGAGGACGTCCGGATCCTGCGCGAAGGCCCTGGCCAGCGCCGCGCGGCGCAGCTGCCCGCCCGACAGCGTCGCCGGGTCTGCCGCCGGGTCCACCCCGAACGCCATCAACTCGGCCTCCGCCATATAGACGCCGTCCAGCCTTTCGGACGCGTAATCAAGCACGCTCGCATAACCGGCGAGGTCCGGCTCCTGCGCCACGCTCGCATAGGTGATGCCCGGCTGGCGCCACACTTCGCCCGTATCGGCCTCGACCACTTCGGAAATGATCTTCATCAGCGTCGACTTGCCCGCGCCGTTCCGCCCGACCAGCGCCACGCGCTCGCCCTTCGACAGCGAGAAGTTGACCCCCGTGAACAGGGGCTTGCCCCCGAAAGCGAGGCGGACATCAGTCAGGGTTATCAGGGGCGGCGCAGCCATGGCGGCGATGTAGCGTGCGGCGGCGGCCGGCGCTAGGGGGCGAGTGCCGCGATTTCGCTGGCGCTGAGCAGCCGCCACGTGCCTTCGGCGAGGTCGCCAAGACCAAGCGGTCCGAACCGGGCACGGTGCAGCGTTTCGACATGATTGCCCGCCGCGGCGAACATGCGGCGCACCTGATGGTAGCGGCCTTCGGTAATGGTCAGGCGGGCGGTGCGTTCGCCGGTCACGTCGAGGCGGGCGGGCAATAGCGGCTTGTCTTCCCCGCGCAGCACCAGCGTGCCGCTGGCGAACAGCTCGGCTTCATGCCCTTCCAGGGGCCGGGCGAGCGTCGCCTCATAGGTCTTTTCGATCTCCGACTTTGGCGAGATCAGCCGGTGCAGAAGTTTCCCATCGTCCGTAAACAGAAGGAGCCCGGACGTGTCGGCATCCAGCCGCCCGATGGAGGAGAGGGCCGGATCACGCTTCAGGAAGCGCGGCGGCAGGAGTTCGTAGACGAGCCGGCCCTGGTCCGAGCGCGAACAGGTAAAGCCCGCCGGCTTGTTCATCATCAGGACCATGCCGGGCGGCGGGTCCAGCGGTTCGCCGTCGAAGCGGAGATCGTCGCCCTCGCCGGTCACGCGGCCGCGGCGGATGGCGGCCTCCACCTCCTTCCGGCTGCCGTAGCCGAGGCCTGCAAGGTATTTCGCGAGCTGGCGGTCCGCCTTCATCTTTTCCGCTTCGGCTTCTCGGCGCGGATGATCTTGTAACCGCCATCATCCTCCAGCATTTCATGCGCCTTGAAACATTCGCTCAGCACCGTCTCGTAAGGCAGGTGCCGGTTGGCGACGAGCCAAAGCGTGCCGCCGGTCTTCAGCGCATCGGCCGCGGCGCGGATGAAATTCTGCCCCAGCGAGGCCGCATCGGCCCGGCCGGTATGGAAGGGCGGGTTCATCACGATGAAGTCATATTCCGCCTTCGGAGCATCGTGCGTCGCATCGGCCCAGTGCTGGGTCCAGTTGTCATGGCCTTCAAGGTTCAGGCGCTGGCAGGCGAGCGCACGGAATTCGGCCTCATAGAGCTCCATGGACTCGACATGCGGGCAATTGCTGAGCACTTCCCGCGCAAGGAAACCTTGCCCTGCGCCGAAATCGGCCCCGCGTCCGCGGATCCATTCCGGCACGCTGTCGGCCAGCAGTTCACTGCCCGCATCGATCCGGTCCCAGCTGAAGAGGCCCGGCCGGCTCCAGAGGCCGTCTTCGGTCTCCTGCGGCGCATCGAACGCGATCCACTCTTCCGCCAGCTGAGCGTTCCAGCCTTCGGTCTTCACCGCCCAGAACGCCCGGCATTTGTGCTTTGACAGCGCCTGCGTCACGCCTGCCAGTTCGGCGAGGATCTTCTCGCCCGTCTTGGCGCCCAGCGTATTGGGCAGCGAGGCGATGACCACGCCGCCCATCGGCGCATCGCGCAGGGCGCGGGCGAACAGGGCGCGCATCTCGTCCCGCTGGCGCGGCGGCAGGATGATGGTCAGCGCGGCGGGTGCAAAATCCTCCGTCTCCGGCGGCAACACATCGAACCCGGCCGACTTCAGCGCGTCATGGTCCGGCTTGAAACTGTTATGGCAGGTCAGCCGGTCCTTCGGCAGGGTCAGCAGGAAAGGCGCGGGCTCTGCCCTGAGGCACAGCACAGCCCCCGATGCGGGCATCAGGTCATGCTCGTCCAGCGCGAGCGAAAGCGTATCGAAAACAACGGGGTCAAACATCCGCGCTCTCTACGCGCGCGTGCGGCGCGGCGCAATCTGCCTGTTGCTGTCAGGGCTGGTAGCGGTCCGGCGTGGCGCGGTTGGCATATTGCTGGCCGGCCGCGATGGAGAAGGCCTGGCTGAGGCCGCGATAGAAGGCAATGCGCTGTTCGGCCGCCTCGCTCACCTGCGCGCCCTCGGCCGCGCCGATCAGGCTTTCCGGCGTTTTCCCGACGTGGGCGAGTTCCATCATGTCCGACCAGAGGTCGGCAGGCAGGCCGCCGCCGGTGACTTTCTTCATCGGCGTGTCGTCGTCATTGCCGACCCAGATGCCGCCGACATAGGCCGACGTGAAGCCGATGAACCACGCATCGCGCCAGTCCTGGCTGGTGCCGGTCTTGCCGGCCACGGTCCAGTTCCTGATCTTCGCCCGCCCGCCCGTGCCGATCTCGGAATTCACGACGCGCGAGAGCATGCCGTTCATGTCCTTGTCGAGTTCTTCCGAATACACACGATCGCGGTCATAGGTCGGGCGGGTATAGAGTACGGTGCCGCGGGAATCCTCGATCTTTTCGATCAGGTAGGGGTCGAGCCTGAGGCCGCCGGACTGGAACGTGCCGAAGGCGCGCGTCAGCTCCCACAGGGTCACTTCCTGGCTGCCGAGCGCAATGGACGGGAAGGGCTGCAGCTTGGTCGTAATGCCGAAGCGCCGGGCGGTCTCGATCACCCGTTCCTCGCTGGTCAGCTGCGCGAGTTCCGCGGCGACCGTATTGATCGAGCGGGTCAGCGCCTCGCTCATCGTCATCGGCCCCAGGAACTGGCCGGTATAGTTTTCCGGCTTCCACTTGTCGATCGTGATGGGTGCATCGTCGAACACGTCATAGGGCGTATAGCCGTCTTCCAGCGCCGTGGCGTACACGAACGGCTTGAAGCTGGAGCCCGGCTGGCGCTTTGCCTGCGTCACCCGGTTGAATTCGGAACTTGTATAGTCGACGCCGCCGACCAGCACGACGACGCGGCCGTCCTTGTCGATCACCAGGGCGGACACCTGGCTCGCGCCTTCGGCGGCGCCATCCTTTGCCATGCGCTCGGCCAGCTGTTTCTGGATCTTTTCCTGAAGGCCCGTGTCGATGGAGACGGTCACCACAAGGTCGCCCGGAATGCGCGGCAGCATGGCTTTCACCCGCTCGGTTGCCGCATCCAGCGCATAGCCGAGCTGCGGATCGTAGGTGGGCGGATCGATGATCGTAATGGCTTCGGCCTTGGCCTCTTCGGCTTCGGACGGGCGGATGAAGCCGAGGCTGACCATCTCTTTCAGCACATAGGCCTGGCGGGTTTTCGCGCCTTCGAGGTTTTCGCGAAGGTTCAGCTTCGACGGCGCCTTGGGCAGGGCGGCCAGCAGCGCGGCCTCCGCCACGGTCAGCTTGGCCGGCTCCTTGCCGAAATAATAGCGCGCCGCCGCGTCGATGCCGTAGAGGCCCGCCCCGAAATAGACGCGGTTCAGGTAGAGCGACAGGATTTCGTCCTTGCTCAGCTTCGTTTCCAGCTCGCGGGCGAGTTTCACTTCCTGCGCCTTGCGCTTCACCGTCTGGCGGCTGTCGAGGACGAGGTTCTTGATCAGCTGCTGCGTTAGCGTCGAGGCGCCGGACACGGTTTCGCCTGCACGCAGGTTTGACCACGCCGCCCGCGCCATGGCGGCGTCGTCGGCCCCGTCATGCTCGTAGAAGCGCTTGTCTTCCGCCGCGATGAAGGCCTGCGGCACATGCGGGGGCAGGGCGTCGACACTGGTGGCCCGGCCATAGCGGGGCCCGCGCACGTCCAGCGTGTTGCCGTCGCGGTCGATGAATTCGATGGCCGGCTCGCGCTTCACGCTCCAGAGTTCGGCGACTTCGGGAAGTTTAGGCATGCCGGCATACAGCGAGCGCCACTTCCAGAAGGCCCAGCCGCCTGCACCGAGCAACAGCACCAGGACCGCGAGGAGGCCATAGCGTACCACCCGGCCATGGCGGGACAGGAACCCGCCGCCGGGCACAGTAATCACTCGCTGGGCCTGGGGTTTTTCACCCTTCTGCGCCATGTCAGCCTGCCATTCGGATGTCGATTCCGTCACAGTAAATGCAGAAGGATTACGGCAGGGTGAAGGCGGATGCTGCCCGCGATGGGAACGGGCGCCGTCGTGCCCGGCCCGAATTTCCCCTTCCAATTCAGAGGGGCCCCGGAAAATCCGGGCGCCTGACCCGACGTCATACGGGGAGGCCCGTAGTGCCTGTGGAATTTTTCTGGTTTCAATGAGGGTGCAAACTGCGCCCTCGGGCGGTCCGGTGGCGCCATTCAGGTGGACGGAGAGCCATGTCAGGGACGGAAACGAAGAAGCGGCCGGCAGCGGCCAAAGTCGAACATTTCGATGTACTGGTCGCAGGTGCGGGCATTTCCGGCGTTGGCGCGGCCTATCATCTGCGGGACCAGGCGCCTGACAAGAGTTTTGTCGTGCTGGAAAAGCTGGAAAGCTTCGGCGGCACCTGGCTCTGGCACAAATATCCGGGCGTACGCTCGGACTCCGATCTCTACACGTTCGGATACCGCTTCAAGCCGTGGACCGGCGTGCCCATCGCGACGGCGCAGGAAATCCTCGACTACATGGAAGAGGTGATCGACGACAACGATCTCGGCCCCTACATTCGCTACGGCCACAAGATCCTGTCGGCCGAATGGTCGTCCGACGACAGCCTGTGGACCGTCACCGCCCAGAAGCTCGACACCGGCGAGGAGATCTACTTCACCTGCAACTTCCTCTGGATGTGCCAGGGCTACTACAATTACGAAAATCCCTACACGCCCGAATGGCCCGACATGGACAAGTTCAAGGGCGAAATCATCCACCCGCAGATCTGGCCCGAAGATGCCGACATGAAGGGCAAGCGGGTCATCTGCATCGGCTCCGGCGCGACAACGGCGACCGTGGTGCCTGCCATTGCCGGCGATGCCGAGCACGTCACGGTGCTGCAGCGCTCGCCCACCTGGTTCATCCCTGGACGGAACGAAAACGAACTGGTCGTCGAACTGGAAAAGATCGGTATCGACTGGGACACGATCCACCGCGTCGCGCGGCAGAAAGTCCTGTTCGACCAGCACGATTTCACCCGCCGCTGCATCGAGGAGACCGAAGCCGTCGAACAGGAACTGCTGGAAGGCGTCAAGATGTTCCTCGGCGAGCAGTACCCGATCGAAAAGCACTTTACCCCGCGCTACCGCCCGTGGCGCCAGCGCATCGCCTTCGTGCCGGATGGAGACCTCTTCCAGGGCATTGCCAGCGGCAAGGCCGATGTGGTGACCGACGAGATCGAGCGCTTCACCGAGAACGGCATCCTCACCAAGTCCGGCGAGGAGCTGAAGGCCGACGTGATCATCACCGCGACGGGCTTCAACCTCTCCGTATTGGGAGACATTCCGTTCACGGTGGATGGCAAGCCGGTCGATTTCTCGAAGACCGTGACCTATCGGGGCATGATGTTCACCGGCGTGCCCAACATGGCCTGGGTGTTCGGCTATTTCCGCGCGTCCTGGACGCTGCGGGTCGACATCATGGCCGACTTCATCATCCGCATGCTCAAGCATATGGACGAGAAGGGCGTCACGCAGGTGCGCGTGCAGTTGCGCGAGGAAGACAAGGACATGGAAATCCTGCCCTGGATCGACCCGGAGAACTTCAACCCCGGCTACCTCATGCGCAATATGCACATGTTGCCCAAGCGCGGCTCCAATTATGAATGGCAGCACACGCAGGATTACTGGCGCGAAAAGGACGAGATGCCGAAGATCGATCTCGACGGCGAACAGTTCGCCTATGCCGGCAAGAAAGCCAAGGCGAAACAGAAGGTCGACGCCTGATCGCGAGAGCGGGCTGGCCTTTCAACCGTCTCCAGTCTAGCGTCCCTTCCGGAGACAACCGGGAGGGACGTTTCATGTTGAGCCGGGTATTCGCCGCCACCGTCATTCTCGCCACCGCCTGTGCAAGCGCTGAAGCACAACGCGCCCAGCCGACCCTCGATCTTGCCACAGCGCAGACGATCGTCACGGCCTGCGTCGCCCATGCCGCCGCGCACGATTATGGCGTCGCTGTCGCGGTGTTTGACCAGCACGGCAATCTCAAGGCCTTTGCCCACATGGACACCGCTGATGCTGCGGTGCGGGACGTGGCGCAATGGAAGGGCAAGTCTGCCGCCACTTACGGGTTTACAACAGCGGAAACGGCGAAGTGGGGCGGCAATGCTCCCAATCTCGCCGTCTGGCGCGGCGGGCTGCCCATCCGGCTCGAATCCGGGGAACTGATTGGCGGCGTCGGCGTCTCCGGCGCCCCATCGGAATTCGATGAGGAATGCGGAAATACCGGCATCGCCGCTGCGGGACTGCCAAAGGCGGAAATTGTCGAATAGGGTCTTTCAACGGAGGCTTGGATGAAAGCGATTCGCATCGCCATGGCGGGCATGCTCGCCATCCTGACGGCGGGGATGTCATGGGCCGAGACTGCAGCGCCCGACACTTGCGGCGCGCCCCTGTCAGAGCACATTGCCACGACGATTCAGCAGATCCGGGCGCGGGAGGTTACCCTGGAAAGCGCTTTGCCGGTCCTTGACGGCGCGGCGGCGCAATGCCCCGGCAACGCTTTTGCCCTGCATTATGCGGCAATGGCACATTACACACAGGCCAATGAGCTGAACACGGCTCAGGCGGGCGGCGCGGCGATCTATACGGAGGTGACAAAGGCCTTCGGCTACAGCCAGGCCTACTGGGCGCTGGAAGACCGGAACCAGACCTACCCGGTCGATCTGACCTGGCGTATTGAAAATGTCGGCATTCCGACTGAGGAGCCGACCAATCTGCGCAAGGATCTGACGACGTCGCTCCTGAATTTCTACGCCTTTGCGCAAGTCGCCCATCCCTTCATTTCCGGCACGGAGCCACCTACGGCGTGCACCGACAATGTCTTCTGGGACATATTGGCCGCACGCGGATGGTTCACGGAGCATCCGGAAGGCGGGACCGTCGCCTTGTCTCTGGCCGAGCGAATGGCCGCGCCGTGTCCCCTGAAGAACAAGGGCGGCGGCATGGAACTGTTGCAGGATCCCTTGCTCAACCTGCGGCTGGACTATGCAGAGGATATTGCCGCGACGGACGAGGCCCGCACACGCGAACTGATCGCCGCGATCAAGACCTATCGCGATGCCGCGCTGAAGCCCGGCGAAACCGAGAATTATTACTGGCACGATTATGACGCCTCGAAGCTGTCGCGCATCGAGGCGATGCTGCCTGCCATCGTCAGTATACCAACGGGCAAGGAAGACCCGCTTGTGTCTGCCGGCCCATTGCCGGTGGAGGAATGGTTCCTCGAAACCTCGCCGTTGACACAGGTGAACGAGTCCATCGGGCAGACCTACAATGCCTATGTGTCGGCGAATGGCAGCACGGGGTTCGTCTCGGCGATGGGCAAGATGTATGCGCTCACCAGGTCCGCCCCGGATCCGGCCGCCGCGCGCCAGATACTCTACCAGGTCTCCGCCTTGTATGACGATGGCAGATGGCGTTCGGCGGACACAAAGGAGGCCGACATCCTCGACGTCGCCTACAAATGGCTGAAGGACTACAAGGACGAGTGACGCTGTAGTGGCCCTTCAGGTCTTCCGCTTTGCGTTTGCCGCCCTCGGCCTTGCGGCAATCCTCATCGGCGTGATGATGTTCCTGATGGGGCCGGCCGCGACGGGCCATGTGTTTGCCTCCATGCTCGATGCCGTGGCGGCAACCGGGACAGACCTGCCGGGCCTCTCCGAAGCGAATACCGACAGCGAGCTGCGCTTCTATTCCGTGTTCTGGCTGGTCTATGGCCTCGTCGTCCTGCGCGTCTCGGGCCGCCTGCCTGAAGCGCTGCCGCAGGCGCGGATGCTGCTCGCGCTTTTTTCGATTGGCGGCATCGGCCGCGTCCTCTCTGTCGCAACGGCAGGGATACCCCACCCCCTGTTTCTTGTGCTTATGTGGGTGGAACTTGTTTTACCGGCGGTCCTGCTTGGCGTGTCCTTTCTTGGCGGCGCGGCCGCGGGGAGGGAAGAGAATGGAATTTGATGACGTCCTTCGGGGCCGCCGCAGCATTCGCGGCTTCCAGAAGAAACCGGTGCCGAAGGCGCTGATCCGCGAAATCCTGGAAATCGCCATGCGGGCGCCGACTTCGCTGAATTCCCAGCCGTGGAATTTCTATGTCGTCGGCGGCGAGGTGCTGGACCGGATCCGCAAGGGCAATGTCGAGCGCAATCTCGCCGGCGTGCCGGACAGCCGCGAATTCCGCATGGGCCCGGCCTATGAGGGCGTCCACCGCGAGCGCCAGATCGGCATTGCGATCCAACTGTTCGAAGCCATGGGCATCGAGCGCCACGACAAGGAAGCGCGGATGGACTGGGTGCTGCGCGGTTTCCGCCAGTTCGATGCGCCGGTCTCCATCGTCATCACCTATGACAAGGCGTTGCAAGGCGGCGACATCGCCCCCTTCGATTGCGGCGGCGTCGTCAACGCCATCGTCAACACGGCCTGGAACCGGGGCCTCGGCTGTGTCATCAACAGCCAGGGCATCATGCAGAGCCCGGTCGTGCGCGAGGAAGCCGGCATTCCGGATGACCAGGTCATCCAGACCTGCGTCGCCATGGGCTGGCCGGATGACAGTTTCCCGGCAAACGCCGTGGTCTCCACCCGCAAATCCGTGGACGAAGCCGCTGTGTTCCGGGGCTTCGACGACTAGACAGGCCCGGCCTTACCGGGCGGCAAAAGGGAGGGTGCGATGCTGAAGGTCTACGGCCTGAAAGTTTCCTATTTCACAGGCAAGCTCGAGGCGTATCTCCGATACAAGGAGATCCCCTACGAATTCTGCCCGATGACCGCGCGGCAGTTCATGCGGGACATTCCGGCGAAGACCGGCGCCATGCAGATGCCGGCGGCCGAACTGCCGGATGGCCGCTGGATGACCGATACCAGTCCGATGATCGACTGGTTCGAGACGCAGTATCCCGATCCGCCCATCCTGCCGGAAGATCCGGGGCAGGCCTTCGTCTGCCGCCTGATAGAAGACTATGCCGACGAATGGCTCTGGCGCCCGGCCATGCACTACAGGTGGAGCTATCCGCTGAGTTCGAAACTGCTGGCGCGCCAGATATCGGATGTCATGGGCGCTGAGATCAAAGCGCCCGGCTGGCTCAAGCGGCGCCGCACGGAACAGCGTCAGAAGCATAATTTCGTGGATCGCGACGGCGTCACGCCCGCGACCCGCGCGCATGTCGAAAGCAGCTATCTGCGGCTTCTCCAGATCCTCGAAACCGTTTTCGCCAGCCGGCCCTTCCTGTTTGGCGACCGGCCGACGCTGGCCGACATCGGCCTGATGGGGCCGCTCCTCCGTCATTTCTCGATGGATCCGGCGCCCGGCGTGATCATGCGCGAAACCGCACCGGGGGTCATGGAATGGGTCTACCGGATGTGGAATGCCCGCGCCTCCCGCATGAGCGGTGGCCTCGTGTCCGGAATTCCGGACGATTTGCGCCCACTGCTTCGTGAGATCGGCGAGGCCCATCTCGAAGCCCTCAACGCCAATGCCGCCGCCTGGCAGACGGGGCAGACCCGCCACGATGCACGCATTCAGGACACGGACTATCATGACATTCAGACGTCGCAATACCGTGTCTGGTGCCTGGAAGTCCTGCAGGCTCGCCATGCGGCGCTTGACGACCTGACCCGTGCGTCGTTGAGGCCACTGCTCGAGGCAGAAAACGTCCTCGAGCCGCTGCTGCGTCTCAGCGGTGTGGAGAGCGGATACGCCGCCGGCAAGGAGGCGCCCTTCGGCCGCTCTTTGCCCGTCTTCGAGGACATACGGAGCTGAAGGCACCCGGCGCGCAATGTCGCGGCGGGATCGGGCTTTCAAGCCCGGCCGCGACGTGAAATGATGCGGCATCGCAATACTGGCGGCGCCGCTCATGTCTCTCCGATGTCTCCCCTTGTGCCTGAGGCGGCTCGCGGCCGGCCTCGTCCTGCTGGCAGCGGCCTGCGCGCACCAGCCGGCGGGCGTTTCCGTCGCCACGCTGAACGACTGCGACGCCTCCGGGGCGACCGCTCTGCCGCCGGAAAGCGTGTCCCTCGCCGTGGCGTGTCCCGTCGCTCCTGGCGCTGAGACCGGTGCGGCCGCCATGCGGGCCGCCCTCAGCCATGTGGCCGCGCACGGGCTTGACCCGGCCCCCTATGAGGCGCTGGCCGATGCCGGGGGCGTTCGCGACGCCTGGCTGCTGGCCGCGACGCATTTGCGTCATGGCGTGCTCGATCCCGACACGCTTGCGCCGCGCACTGCGCCGGACCTGACACTCGCCCCGCTGCTGACCGGCATCGCGCTCACCGGCGATACGGACGCGTTCACCGCCGCCCTCGACCGCGCCGCGCCGACGCGCAGCGAGTATGCGGCGCTCCGGGCGGAACTGTCCCGCCAGCGGGCCCTCTCGACCCTGCTGCCATCGCCGGAAGACCGGGCCGCCGCAGAAACCCGCATCGCCACGTTGCGCATCAATCTGGAGCGCCTGCGCTGGCTGCCGTCGGATTATGGCGAGCGGTATGTGCTGGCCAATATTCCGGCCTTTGAAGTGTCCGCCGTCTCTGCCGACGGCGCGGTGGAGCGTCACTCCGCCATCTTCGGAAAGCTGTCGACCCAGACGCCGGAATTCTCTGACCAGATCGAATATGTCATCTTTAATCCGTGGTGGGAGGTTCCGCCCAGTATCGCCCGGCGGGACAAGCTGCCCCAGTTCCGTGCGAGCCCCGGCGATGTGACGCGTCTCGGCTATCGGGTCTACGATCATGACGGCAACGCCATCGATCCCTCGACCATCGACTGGGCCACCGTTCCGGCCTCGCCCTTTCCCTACCAGATCCGGCAGGCGCCCGGCGCCGCCAATGCGCTGGGGCAGGTCAAGATCATGTTTCCGAACCCGGACAATGTGTATCTCCACGACACGCCGGAAAAGGCTCTGTTCGACAAGGAGGTGCGCGCCTTTTCCTCCGGCTGTATCCGCGTGAAGGATCCGCTGGGCCTTGCCGAATGGGTGCTGAACGACATGCCGGACTGGGACCGCACCGCCATCGACGCCGCCGTCGCCACGGGCAAGGAAACCCGCGTCGATCTCGACACGACCATCCCGGTCCACGTCGTCTACCTCACCGCCTCGCCGGGCGCTGATGGCGAAATCGTCTATTCCGCCGATGTCTATGAGCGCGATGCGGCTGTGCTGGACGCGTTGAATGCGGCGGCCATCGCGCCGCCATCAGGCACGTAAGTCCGCGGCCAACGTGTCCGGTTCTTCATTTGGTTGTGCCGCGGGCATCTGTTAGGGCTGGCCGCCCGCGCAATAACGAATGCCCTTCCATGACTGACCGACACCTAACCGACGCCGAAATCCTCAGCAAGGTTCCAGCGGCGACGGCCGGGTTCTGGATCGTCAAGATCCTCGCCACCACGCTCGGCGAAGTCGGCGGCAATCTTGTCAGCATGAACATGGGCCTCGGCTATCTCACCGCGACGCTGATCCTTGCCAGCCTGTTCGTGGCGCTCGCCGCGATCCAGATCTTCGCCCGCCGCTTCCATGCCAGCCTCTACTGGCTCACCATTGTCGCCTCGACCACGGCGGGCACGACACTGGCGGACTATTCGACCCGGTCGATCGGCCTCGGCTATACAGGCGGCTCGATCCTGCTGCTGTCGCTGGTGATCGCCTCGCTGGTTGTCTGGCGCATTGCGCTGGGTCGGGTCTCTGCTGACCAGATCGCCGACCGGCGCACCGAACTCTTCTACTGGATCACCATCACCTTCTCGCAGACGCTGGGCACGGCGCTCGGCGACTGGTTCGCGGATACGGCGGGCCTTGGCTACTGGGGCTCGGCCATGGTGATCAGCGCGATGCTGCTGGTCGTGCTCGGCCTGCAGATGAAGCGGATGGTCAATGGGGTCTGGCTGTTCTGGGCAGCGTTCGTACTGACCCGCCCGCTGGGCGCCGTGCTCGGCAACTTCCTGGACAAGCCCGACCATGGCGGCCTCGCGCTCGACCGGCCCCTGATCGTGGGCACGCTGAGCGTGCTGATGGTCCTTGCCCTGATCGTCAATCCTCATCGCGCCGGGCACCACAGGTCAGACGCGTCAGCCTGACCTAAGCCATCCCCGGCCGCCACGCGTCCCTGATGTGACGCGGCACCTGCCACGGCGCCACCGCCACGATGTCATAGCGCCAGCCGAGATCGGCGAGGTCCGGGTGGCGGGCCATCCAGAATTCCGAGGCGCGGTCGATGCGTTGCCAGTTTCGCTGCGTCACCGAGTCCGCAGCGAGGTCCAGCGACGCGCGGTGCTTCACCTCCACGAAGGCGACGACGCCGCCGCGCCGGGCGATCAGGTCCACTTCGCCCAGCGGCGTCTTCACGCGCCGCTCCAGGATGCGATAGCCCTTCAGTTGCAGGAACAGGGCGGCGGCCCGTTCGCCTTTGCGCCCGCGTTTTTCCGCGGCCTGTCTCTTGCCCTCAGCCATCGGCCTTCAGTTGCAGTGCGCGCTGGTAGACGTCCCGCTTCGGCAGGCCCAACGCTTCGGCCACGGCATTCGCCGCTGCCTTGGTCGGCTGCCCGGCGAGGGCATCGCGCAGGGCCGCGTCCAGCTGTTCCGGTGTCACTTCCGTCTCGCCCGGCGGGCCGACCAGCACGACGATCTCACCCCTCGGTCCGCCCTCGCGGTCATAATGCGCGGCAAGGTCCGCCAGCGTGCCCCGTCGCGTCTCCTCGAACAGCTTGGTCAGCTCGCGCGCCACGGCCGCATCCCGCGCGCCGCCCAGCACGGCGGCAAGATCCGCCAGCGCTTCGGCCAGCCGCGGCCCGCTCTCATAGAAGATCAGCGTCGCCGGCACGCCCTTCAGCGCCTCCACGGCACCACGCCGCGCGCCCGATTTCGGCGGCAGGAAGCCCGCAAACAGGAACCGGTCGCTCGGCAAGCCGCTCGCCACCAGCCCCGCCAGCATGGCCGAGGCCCCCGGCACAGGGAACACGCGATGGCCTGCCTCCAGCGCTTCATGCGCCAGTTTCCAGCCAGGATCGGACACCAGCGGCGTGCCCGCATCGGAGATGAGCGCAATCCGCGCCCCCTCCGCCAGCTTCCGCATCAGCTCCGGCCTTCGTTCGGCCCCATTGTGGTCATGGTAGGGGCTGAGGCGCACCTTAAGGCCGTAAGCAGACATCAGCTTGCCCGCCACGCGCGTGTCCTCGGCCAGAACCTCGTCGGCCGCGGACAGTACGTCCAGCGCGCGCAGGGTGATGTCCCTGAGGTTGCCGATCGGCGTGGAGACGACATACAGGCCCGGAGACAGTGCCTGCGGCGGTTGCCCGCCGGGGCGGGCCCCCGTAGAGTCGCCCCAGCCGGGAATCGCCTCAGCGTCAGATGGATCAGGAGATGACATTGCTGCAACCATTGCTCAGGACGATCAAAGCGCCAAGCCTCCTTCTGGCATCGTTTCTGTTCGCCACGGCCTGTGCCACCGCGCCCGCCCGTCCGCCAGTCCAGATCGGCACCGGCAGCCCGCGGGTCGAGCCCGTTCCGGGCGGCCAGGCCGGCACCGGCGACGATGTGGACATCGGCATGGCCGATATCGGCGAGCCTGAGCAGAACGACCACACCGTCCGCGGCGATGGCGGCCTGACGCCTGCCTTCATGGCCGGCCGCGACATCAAGCGCGCCGCCGTGCTGCTGCCATTCTCTCACCCGAATGCCCAGGTGCGTGCCGAAGCCGAGAGCATGCTGGCCGGCATCGAGCTGGCCCTCTTCGAATATGCCGGCGACGATTTCATGATCATCCCGATGGACACGGCCGGCAAGCAGTCGGTCGCCGAGGCCCGTCTCGACGAGGCCATCAAGGACAAGGCGGACGTGGTTCTGGGCCCGCTGTTCGGCGCGAACGTCAAAGCCATCCGCGAGCGTGCACTGGACAAGAAAGTGCCCGTCATCGCCTTCTCGAACGACCGCAGCGCAGCGGGCGGCGGGGCCTATCTCGCCTCCATCTCGCCGGAAGAAGAGATGAGCCGCATTGTGCAATATGCCGCCTCCAAGGGCGTGCGCAGCTTTGTCTTCCTCGGGCCGGACACAGCCTATGGCCGCGAGATCGAAACGGCCCTGCGCTCTGAATCCTTCCGTAATGGCGGCGTGGTGCTGACTTCGGCTTTCTATGGCGAGGAGAGCAATGCCACGGCCGAGGCGCGCTCGGTCTCCGGCGTGCTGAAATCCGAAATCGCCCGCAACAGCCGCCAGAAGATCGGTGTCATCATTCCGGAGCGCGGCGTGAAGCTGCTCTCGGTCGCGCCGCTGCTGCCCTATAACGGGGTGGACCTCAACAAGGTCATGCTGATCGGCACAAGCCTCTGGGACGATTCCGCCATCTGGCGCGAACCGGCCCTCGAAGGCGCCGTCTATGCCCGCACCGATCCGGACAACCTCACTGACTTCACTGACACCTACCGCAGGATCTATGGCAAGGCCCCGACGGACCTGGCCGCCCAGGCCTATGATGCCGCCGCGCTCACCGTGCGCCTCGCCTCGGAAAACAACCTGAAATACAACGGCGTCACCGATCCGGACGGCTTCTTCGGCGTCAACGGCCTGTTCCGCTTCCGCCTCGACGGCACCACCGAACGTGGCCTCGCGGTCATGCAGATCCTGCCCACAGGTGCAGTGGTTATTGAACATGGCATCAGCCAGTTCCCCTCCGGGCCGAGCTGATTTTAGGGAAATTCGGGGTATGACGGGCTGCATCCCTCCCTTGCGCTGCCGTAAGGTCCGCACCACATGACGCCCCAGACCGGGGACTCAGAGTGACGGCGAGCATCAGATGAGCAAGCGCGACTATTATGAGGTGCTGGGCGTTCCGCGCGACGCGGACGAGAAGGCGTTGAAATCCGCCTACCGTAAACTGGCCATGAAGTACCATCCGGACCAGAATCCGGGAAACAAGGAAGCTGAAGACAGCTTCAAGGAAGTCGGCGAGGCCTATGCCGTGCTGTCGGATGCCGACAAGCGCGCGGCCTATGACCGTTTCGGCCACCGGGCCTTTGAAAGCGGCATGGGTGGCGGGGGCGGCGGCAACCCGTTCGGTGCCGGCAATCCCGAAGACATTTTCCAGGACCTGTTCAGCCAGGTGTTCGGTGCTGGCGGCTTTGGCGGGGGCGGACGCCGCCGCGGCGGCCCCCAGCGCGGGGCGGACCTGCGCTACGATCTCGAAATCACGCTTGCCGAGGCCTTCTCCGGCAAGGACGAAACCATCCACGTGCCTCAGGCCGTGCCGTGCAAGACCTGCGACGGGTCCGGCGCTGCGCCCGGCACCGAGCCTGAGACCTGCGACACCTGCGCCGGCCAGGGCCGCGTGCGCTCGCAGCAGGGCTTCTTCACCATGGAACGCACCTGTCCGCATTGCGGCGGCAAGGGCAAGCGCATCAAGAAGCCGTGCAAGGATTGCGGCGGGGCCGGCCAGGTCCGCGAGGAACGCAAGCTGCAGGTGAAGATCCCGGCAGGCGTCGAAAGCGGCATGCGCATCCGCCTTGCCGGTGAGGGCGAAGCCGGAACCGCCGGCGGCGGCAAGGGCGACCTCTACATCTTCGTCGATGTCGTCGAGCACGACATCTTCGAGCGCGACGGGCCGAACCTCTACTGCCGCGCACCGGTGCCGATGACCACGGCGGCGCTCGGCGGCGAAATCGAAATCCCGACCATCGATGGCGGCCGCGCCCGCGTCGTCGTGCCGGAAGGCGCCCAGACCGGCCGCAAGCTGCGCCTGCGCGGCAAGGGCATGCCGTCAGTCCGCCAGTCCGGCCAGACCGGAGACCTCTATGTCGAGATGTTCGTCGAAACGCCGCAGAACCTGACGGCCCGCCAGAAGGAAATCCTGCGCGAATTCTGCGATTGTTCCCATGCGGACTGCCACCCCGAAAGCGAAGGCTTCCTCGGCCGCATCAAGCGCTTCTGGAACGGCGACCACGACGACAAGCACCCGAACTAGGCACAGATCGCCACGCGACCATTTGGCGTCTGTCTCCTGCGGCCGGAGCGCTGAAAACTCCGGCATGAGGGGGAGGGGCCCGTCCATGCCAGAGCTTCTGTTCGTAAAATCCTTCCATCTTGCCGGTTTTCTCGGCTGTCTGCTGGCGAGCCTCAGCAAGAACCTCCTGCTGCGCCGCCCGGTGATCGAAGGCGCCGCGCTGTCGCGCCTTGTCATGCTGGACAGGGTCTCGGGCCTTTCCTCCGTGATTATTCTCGCCACCGGCATCTGGATGGCCGGCTGGATCGCAAAACCGACGGACTATTACCTTGCGAGTCCGTTGTTCTGGGGCAAGGTGATCCTGTTCACGCTGGCCTCTGCCGCCGTGCTCACCACCAAGCCGCTCCTGAAACGCGCCCGCGCCGACGGCCGCCTCCTGACCGCGCCCCGCACGCGCCTGCTGCTGGCCTTCGACTTCAGCTCCATCCTTGTCATCGCCACGCTCGGCATCTGGCTCGCCCGCTCATTCAGTCAGTAGGGGGAAGGACGCACCCCTTATCCCCCTCTCGCGTCATGCCCGACGGCTGGAAGCCGTCCGGGCACCCATCTCTGGAAGACCCCCCACGCACGTCATCCTCCGCTGAAGACACAGCAGATGACGTGAACTGTTGAAGCGTTCAGGGATGGCCCCCCTGACCGCTGCGCGGCCGGGCGTGACGACCACTTTATCCGGCCAGCGGGATCACACGCCTATCTTCAACTCATCCAACGCACAGGGGCCGGGCCGGTACCGTTCGGTTTGTGCGGGGGAGGAATGGAGAGATGGGCGCGGGCTCCGGGGTAACGGCCGGGGACCGCGTCTAGGAAAGCTGGTCCGGCGGAGGAAGTGGAAACACGACCGACAAAGACCGATGACCTCCCCGGCAGATCCGGTTTCGGCTGGGCTGTCCGACCTCGGCCCTGCAAGACGGCCGATGCGATGAGGCGCGCTGGCGGCGATCCGAAATCTCCATCTCCGGCGCGGCGGGCGGTAACGCTCCAATCCGTAGCCTATATTCTTACTCTGGCGGAGCGCAACGGCGCCCGCCGCGCCTCGGCCCTTTATCCCCGGATGGCTCCCAGCCAGTCCGGCTTCAAGTGCAGGCTGTCTCTTATCCTCCCCCGTGCAACGGGGGAGGTGGCGCCGAAGGCGTCGGAGGGGGCCCTTGCCGCGAGTCCGAATTCCCCCCTCCGTCCACTCCGTGGACACCCCCCCGCTCGCGGGGGAGGATAAGGGCGAGGTGAGGGGCTGCGGCATGGGCGCGCGATGACGCGGGGGGACGCTTTGCCTTGCTCCCCGCACGGGCCTAAAGTCTGTGCGGAGAAGCGGAGGCACAGAAATGCAGTTCGACTACAGCCCGAAGACGAAAGACTATATCGCCCGCGTCACGGCCTTCATGGAGGCGCATGTCTATCCTGCCGTGCCGGCCTATGAAGCGGCGCACGAAAAGGACCGCTGGGGCATCAACCCGGTGCTGGAAGACCTCAAGAAGAAGGCAAAGGCCGACGGACTCTGGAACCTGTTTCTGCCGCCGAACCCGGACCATGACACCGACGACTATCGCGGCGCCGGCCTCCTCAATTCCGAATACGCGCCCTTGTCGGAAATCATGGGCCGCGTCGGTTTCGGCTCCGAAGTCTTCAACTGTTCCGCGCCCGACACCGGCAATATGGAAGTGCTGCATCGCTATGGCAGCGACCTGCAGAAGGAAAAATGGCTCCGTCCCCTGATGAATGGCGAGATCCGCTCCGCCTTCCTGATGACCGAGCCGCTGGTGGCGTCTTCCGATGCCACGAACATCGAGACCTCCATCACCCGCGACGGCGACGACTATGTCATCAATGGCCGCAAGTGGTGGTCGTCCGGCGTTGGTGATCCGCGCTGCAAGGTCGCCATCGTGATGGGCAAGACGGACCCTTCCGCCGAGCGTCACCGCCAGCAGAGCCAGATCCTCGTGCCGCTTGATGCGCCGGGCGTAAAAATCCTCCGTATGCTGCCTGTGTTCGGATACGATGACAGCCCGCATGGCCATGCCGAAGTGCTGCTGGAAAATGTGCGCGTGCCGAAGGAAAACCTGATCCTCGGCGAGGGTCGCGGCTTCGAGATCGCGCAGGGCCGCCTTGGCCCCGGCCGCATCCATCACTGCATGCGCACCATCGGCGCCGCGGAAGTCGCGCTGGAAAAAATGACCCGGCGCCTCCTGACCCGTCAGGCCTTCGGCAAGCCGGTCTACCAGCACACGATCTGGGAACAGCGCATCGGCGAGGCCCGGCTCGAAATCGAGATGTGCCGGCTGCTCACACTGAAGGCCGCCTACATGATGGACACGGTCGGCAACAAGGCGGCCGCCAACGAGATCGCCATGATCAAGGTGGCCGCGCCCCGCATGGCGCTCAAGATTATCGACGATGCCATCCAGGCCCATGGCGGCGGCGGCGTGACGGCGGATTTCGGCCTTGCAGAACGCTATGCCGGCATCCGCACCCTGCGCCTCGCCGACGGCCCGGACGAGGTGCACCTGCGCGCCATCGCCCGCAATGAAGTGAAGAAGTATCGGGACAATCCCGATTACCCGACCCACGATTCCAGTGCGGGCATCCAGTGGGACGAAGGCTGATCGTCAGAACGGAACGTTCGGGTCGTCCTCGCCGACGCCGCCGGGGGCGAGGCTGAGAAAATCGAACACGGCCGGGTCATGCAGATGGCTCGGCCGCACCGTCGCCAGCGCATGCGCCATCACCTGCCGCACGCCGGGCTTTTTCCGCTCCCAGTCGGTCAGCAACTGCTTCATCGCCACCCGCTGCAGCCCGTCCTGGCTGCCGCACAGATTGCACGGGATGATGGGGAAGTTCATCGCCGCGGCAAACTTCTCAAGATCGTCCTCGGCAGCGGTAATCAGCGGGCGGAGCACCATGACATCGCCCTCATCGTTCAGAAGCTTCGGCGGCATCGCTGCGATCCGCCCGCCATGGATGAGGTTCATCATGAACGTCTCCAGCGCATCGTCGCGGTGATGGCCCAGCACGATGGCCTCGCAGCCTTCCTCCCGCGCCACGCGGTAAAGGATGCCCCGGCGCAGGCGCGAGCACATGGAGCAATAAGTCCGCCCCTCCGGCACCTTGTCGGTCACGATGGAATAGGTGTCTTCGGTGATGATCCTGTAATCGACGCCCACCTTGTCCAGCCATTCCGGCAGGATGTGTTTCGGAAAGCCCGGCTGCCCCTGGTCGAGGTTGCAGGCGATGAGGTCTACCGGCAGCGCGCCCTGGTATTGCAGGTCCATCAGTACGGCGAGGAGGCCGTAGCTGTCCTTGCCGCCCGAAAGGCAGACCAGCCATTTCGGCCGGGGCTTCGCGCCGCTCTCCACGGCCCGCCGGTGGACCATGCCATAGGTGTCGATCGCCTGCAGCGCCCCGCGCACGAGGCGCTTGCGCAGTTTCTTGAAGGTCACGGATTGCGGCGCATCCGCAAACAGGGACAGGGCAAGGGGCGGGGACGTATCGGCCATGGAACGGCGTATAATCCGCCCGCGCCCCGTTTGTCTTCCCCTTCGAGCGGCTGAAATCAGCTGAGGAACGGGATCCGGAACATCCGCTTGAAGTTCCACCACCTGCGCAGGCGCTTGTTGTTGGGCGCATCATTGCCGTCACGGGGAATGAGGATGTCGTTCATCTTCGGCTGGTAGCGCCGGATCAGGTCTTCCTCGACCCGGGCGCGGTCGGCCGGCTTCTTGATGACGAGGACGTGCCGTTCCGTCGCCCCGCGTTTCCACCAGGCCTCCCACCATCGTTCATGGCCGATCAGGCGCGAGCGGAAATTCGCTGCCTTGCCGATGTAGAGCGGGAACAGGAAGAAGGCGAAGCGGCGCTGCACGAAGATGTAGATCCCGCCTTCATCCGGCAGGGCCTTGCGCGTCAGGGTAATCTTGAACCGGTACGGCCGTCCGGATTCGCCCCACCAGGTGTGCCAGCCAAACAGGAAGATCATGCGTTGCTCCGTCTTTGACGGAAAGCTGGGCCGAGACGGTTAATGGCCGGTTAACCAATTGTGGCGGCCCTGACCGGGGCGAAGCTCCTGCGGTGGCAAGGCGCCGGGCCAAGGCGGGCCAGCGCCTCGGCATGCGCCGCTGTGCCATAGCCCTTGTGCTGGCCGAGGCCATAGCCCGGATGGGCCGCATCCAGCTCCAGCATCAGCGCGTCGCGTACCGTCTTGGCGAGGATCGAGGCGGCAGAAATCGCCGGTTCCGTCAGGTCGCCCTTGACGATTGCGCGGGCCTCGCAGGCGAGCCGGCCGGGCAGGGCATTGCCGTCGATCAGCGCCAGAGACGGCGCGTGCTGAAGGCCCTCCACCGCCCGGCGCATGGCGAGGAAGGTCGCCTCTCGGATGTTCAGCCGGTCGATTTCCTCGACGCTTGCATGCGCCACACACCAGGCCAGCGCCCGCTCGCGGATGAGGGGCGCCAGCGCCTCGCGCTTCGCCTCGCTCAGCCTCTTGGAATCGGTCAGGCCGTTGATGGGCCGCGCCGGATCGAGGATCACGGCCGCCGCCGTCACGGGTCCGGCCCATGGTCCGCGCCCGGCTTCATCGACGCCGCAGACAAGCTGGTGAGTTCGAGACATGACGCCACCGAACCGCGAGTCGGGCTTGCGCTCCACCGCCGGGCGCGGTTCAGTTGGGGGAATCGGCAGCTGCGCTGGGGACATCCATGACCGAACTCCTGTCTTCGCCCGCCTTCTGGGGCAGCCTTGCGACCCTCACCTTCCTCGAAATCGTGCTGGGCATCGACAACCTCCTCTTCGTCTCCATCGCGACGGGAAAGCTGGAAGGCCGCCAGAAGGTGACAGCCACGCGCGTCGGCGTGTGGGGCGCGATGGTGCTGCGCATCGGCATGCTCGGCCTGATCTTCTGGATCCTCCAGCTCGACAAGAGCGCGCTGTTCCACCTGCCGCATGTCCTGGCCGTCGCCTTCTCGGGCGGCAGCGAGGAGGCGATGCACCATATCGAGGAAGTGACGCTGAAAGACCTGATCCTGTTCGCCGGGGGCCTGTTCCTCCTGTGGAAAGGCACGCAGGAAATCCACTCTGCCGTTGAAGGCACCCATCATGAAGAGACGGTCGCCGCCGGCAGCTTCACCAGCGTCATCATCCAGCTCTTTGTCATCAACATCGTCTTCTCGCTCGACAGCGTGATCACCGCCGTCGGCATGACCGACGACATTGTCGTCATGATCACCGCCGTGATCCTGTCCACCTTCGTGATGGCCGTCGCCGCGGACCCGCTGGCGAAGTTCATCGCAGACCATCCGACCACAAAGATGCTGGCGCTCGCCTTCATCCTGCTGGTCGGCGTCGCCCTTGTCGCGGACGGGCTCGGCTTCCATATCCCGCGGGGCTATCTCTACTTCGCCATCGCCTTCTCGCTGGGCGTTGAACTGCTCAACATACGGGCCCGGAATTCGGCGCCCAAAGGACACTGACCATGAGCGACGCCTACCGCATCATCATGCACGAAACCGGCGGCACCGACGTGCTGACGGTGGAAGACTTCAACCCCCGCGGTCCCGGCCCCGGCGAGGCGCTGGTGAAACAGGCGGCCTCCGGTCTCAATTTCATCGACACCTATTTCCGCACCGGCCTTTATCCCGTGAAGCTGCCTTTCGTGCAGGGCTCCGAAGGCGCCGGCACGGTGGAAGCCGTCGGCGAGGGCGTCACCCATGTTCAGCCCGGCGACCGCGTCGCCTATCTCGGCAGCGGCACCTACGCCACGCACTTCACCGGGCCGGCCGCCAGCATGGTGAAACTGCCGGACGGCATCTCCGAGGAAGAAGGCGCCGCCGTGCTGCTGAAAGGCCTCACCGCCTGGATGCTGCTGTTCGAGATCCGCCCCATCACAGATCGCGACACCGTCCTCATCTGGGCGCCCGTCGGCGGCGTCGGCAGCGTGCTTACGCCCTGGGCCGCGAGCCTTGGCGCCCGCGTCATTGCCGTGACGTCCACCGAGGAGAAGGCCGAAAAGGCGAAAGCCCTGGGCGCCTCCGATGTCGTGGTCGGCTATGACGACGTTGCCAAAAAGGTGCGCGCGCTGACCGGCGGCACAGGTGTCGATGTCGCGCTCGACAGCGTGGGCAAGCGCAGCTTCGAGGCGTCGCTTTCGAGCCTCAGGAAGCGCGGCTGGATGATCTCCTACGGCAATGCGTCCGGCGCGCCGGACCCGATGCCGCCGGGACGTCTCGCGGCCGGCGGCTCGCTCATCCTCACCCGCGCGACGCTCTTCAACTATATCGACACGCCGGAAGACCTTGCCCGCGGCGCCCGTCACCTCTTCGCCGCCATGGACCGGGGCACTTTCGGCGCCGACATCGGCCAGCGCTTCTCAATCAAGGACGCCGCCAAGGCCCACGCCGCCCTCGAAAGCGGCACCACCAGCGGCGCCACCATCCTGGTGCCCTGATCCCTCAGCAGCCGGACGTCCTGATCACGCGCCGCTCTGCATCAATGTGAATCTCCGCGCCGGGGCGGCGCCTGCCTGCGATCATGCGACGGGTGAGGCGTTCATAATGCTGGATGAACTCATCCACCCAGCCGCGCCGCGCCTCCGGCATCGCTTCGCCGCGCGCCTCCCACAGGGCTTGTTCCTGCTGCAGGCGCCAGCCGCGCACGCAGTCGAAGCCTGGCGCCACGATATGCAGGAACCCGTCCGCCATGCTCCACAGCGCCGCATAGTCCGTACCCAGAGCCTCTTCCTGCGCCCGCCGCCAGTCTCCGCCAAGGTCTGACGCTTCCACAGCGTTCAGGGGCGCGGAGGCCGCTGCATCCGGATCGGCCTCGACGCCCATCAGCCAACCCTCGATCACGATGGCGGCCGGCTTGCCATGAAAGCTGCGCCAGGCCGGTTCCGGCCGCCGGTCGTCGGCCAGCTTGTCGAACACCGGCAACAGCGTGCTGGCGCCTGCGTCCGCCATCCGCAGTGTTTCGACCGTGTCGTGCAGGAGCGCCAGATCATGCGTCCCCGGCGGGCCGCGCGTCAGGAACAGCGGGCTGACCTTGCGGGCCAGCATGTCCCGCTCAAGATGCGTCAGGTAGAAATCGTCGATGCTCGCGCCCGCGACCGGCAGGGCCAGCGCGGCGATCGCCTCCGCCACCGCTGTCGACTTGCCCGCCCCCTGCGGCCCGGACAGGAACAGCAGCGGCACATGCCCCTCGGGTGCAGCGTCAATCGCCCCTTCGATCCAGCGGAGAACATGGCGGGCGATCTCGTTCATCGCCGCGCGGCCTAGTCAGTGACCGGCAGGTCCAGCAGCAGGGCCGGGTCGATATAGAAATCGCCGCCGCGGTCGTCGGCCTGCGGATTGCGCCACTTCACCGCCCAGTGCAGGTGCGGCCCGGTCGTGCGGCCCGTATTGCCGGACTTCGCCAGCACGTCGCCGCGCGCGACCGTATCGCCGACGCTTACATCCACTTCCGAGAGGTGCATGAACACGGAGGTCACGCCGTGCCCATGGTCGAGGAACACCGCGCCGCCTTCATAATAAAGGTCCGGATCGGCGAGGATCACCGTTCCGGCGGCCGGCGCAACGACCGGCGTGCCCACGGGCGCCGCCATGTCATAGCCCTGATGCACCGAGACCGACTCGCATGGCTCGCCCGTCACCTTGCTGACGCCGATATATTTCCGTGTCGGGCCGAAGGGCGAGGAGGCGGGCACATCCGCCGGCTTGATGAAGCCGGTGAGCGCGCCGGGGCCGTCATTGAACTTTGCAAAGGCGTCCTGCTTCTGCACCCAGGAACGCGCGGCATGGGCCTTCTGTTCCTCCGTGCGCGCGTCGACCTTGTCGCAATCGAAGCCCTCGATGACGCGGTAATCATCCTTGCGTGCCGCGATCGTGAGGTCGCCATAGGCGCCGCTGTCCGACGACCAGCCGATCACCGCGGGCGTGTCCGTGCGCAGGCCGAACTGGGCGGTGCCGGAGGCGTCAGTGGTCAGCGCGCGTCCGGCGACCGTGAACACCGTGCCTGGTGCGCCGCGGCAGATGAGGAATCCGCCCTGCATCAGCGCGCCGTCACAGCTTTCCTCGATGACGGGTGCCGGGATGAGTTCCGTCTCAGCGCCGGCCGGGCCCGCAGCGCAGGCGCCGGTGCAGAACACCACCATCAGGACGAGATCGCGCATCATCCCTTCGCGGGAATCATGCGCGAGGAGGCCGCCTCGGCGTCCCAATAGGCTTCCTGCCGGTCCACGCTCCAGTAGCGCAGCGCCTGGATCGGGATTTTCCGCCCGGTGACCGCGCAGGTGACGTAATCACCCGGAACGACGACTTCGATGTCGGCATCGTGATAGCGAAGGCGGGCTTCGCCGGCGGGGCGGCTGGATCGTGTAAGCATGGAGAAAACCATGCCTGAAACGGGCGGCGAAGAAAAGAGCAGGGTGCAGAAAGTTTCCGCTTTGTTCCGCAGAACAAATGTGGTACATGATGCTCAGAAATGGCAATCGGGGGCCTTGCCAAAAACACCCCCATAGTGGACCTAAGGAGACGACTCATGGCCAAACCCGCGTTGCAACTCGTGGACAAGGAATCCGGCGTGGACAAGCAGAAGGCTCTCGAAACGGCGCTCAGCAATATTGAACGGTCCTTTGGCAAGGGTTCGGTCATGCGCCTTGGCGACAAGAGGGCCATGGACATCGAAGCCGTTTCCACGGGCTCGCTCGGGCTGGACATTGCGCTCGGCATCGGCGGCCTGCCCAAGGGCCGCATCATCGAGATTTACGGCCCGGAAAGCTCGGGCAAGACGACCCTGTCGCTGCATTCCGTGGCCGAGGCGCAGAAGAATGGCGGCGTGTGCGCCTTTATCGACGCCGAGCATGCGCTGGACCCGGTCTACGCCGCCAAGCTGGGCGTAGACCTCGACGACCTCCTGATTTCCCAGCCGGACACCGGCGAACAGGCGCTTGAGATCGCCGATACGCTGGTGCGCTCCGGCGCGGTCGACCTGCTCGTCATCGACTCGGTGGCGGCCCTCACGCCGCGCGCTGAACTCGAAGGCGAGATGGGCGATTCGCTGCCCGGCCTGCAGGCTCGCCTGATGAGCCAGGCACTGCGCAAGCTGACGGGCTCGATTTCCAAGTCGAAGTGCATGGTCATCTTCATCAACCAGATCCGCATGAAGATCGGTGTGATGTTCGGCAACCCGGAAACCACGACCGGCGGCAATGCGCTGAAATTCTATGCGTCCGTCCGTCTCGACATCCGCCGTATCGGCGCGATCAAGGAGCGGGACGAGGTGATCGGCAACCAGACCCGCGTCAAAGTGGTGAAGAACAAGGTTGCTCCGCCGTTCCGGCAGGTCGAATTCGACATCCTTTACGGCGAAGGCATCTCCAAAACCGGCGAGCTGATCGATCTTGGCGTCAAGGCCAATATCGTCGAGAAGTCCGGCTCCTGGTATTCCTACAATGGTGAGCGCATCGGCCAGGGCCGGGAAAAGGCGCGCCAGTTCCTGAAGGAAAACCCGGCCGTCGCGGACGAGATCGAGGATGCGGTCCGCCGCAATGCCGGTCTCCTGGCCGAGGAATTGCTGTCGGCCGGCATGGAGTCCGAAGGTTCCGACGAAGAGGACACCCCCGACGCCGCTGAGGGCTGATCGGGTCTGACCGGCCTTTCCTGTCCGCCATCCCATCGGGACGGCGTTTCCTCCGGGCCGGTTCCCTCACTCTCATCCGGCAAACTGACCCCTTTGTGGTGCGCCATCTTGGCGTGCCGCAAAGGGGCCTTTATATCGCGCGTGTGGGCCCGGCGCCGGATTCGGCGGTCCGGGACAGACTTTTTATGGCAAGGACCCTGCCCATGACCGGCGTGAACCAGATCCGCGAAGCTTTCCTGTCCTATTTCGAAAAGCAGGGGCATGTGCGCCGGGCGTCCGCGCCGCTCGTGCCGCAGAACGATCCGACCCTTCTCTTCGTCAATGCCGGCATGGTGCCGTTCAAGAACATCTTTACCGGCAGCGAGACCGCTTTCGCCCCGCGCGCGGCTTCCTCGCAGAAATGCGTGCGTGCCGGCGGCAAGCACAACGACCTCGACAATGTCGGCTACACGGCCCGCCACCACACCTTCTTCGAGATGCTGGGGAACTTCTCCTTCGGCGACTATTTCAAGGACGACGCCATTGCCTTCGCCTGGGAGATGGTGACCAGGGAATTCGCCCTCGACCCGAAGCGTCTCCTGGTCACGGTGTACGCCGAGGATGACGAGGCCGCCGCCATCTGGAAAAAGGTCGCCGGTTTCGACGATTCCAAAATCATCCGCATCGCCACCTCGGACAATTTCTGGTCCATGGGCGACACCGGCCCCTGCGGCCCGTGTTCTGAAATCTTTTTCGACCATGGCGACAGGATCCCCGGCGGCCCCCCCGGCAGCCCGGACGAGGACGGCGACCGGTTCATCGAGATCTGGAACCTCGTCTTCATGCAGTTCGACCAGCAGCAGGACGGCTCCCGCAAGAACCTGCCCAAGCCGTCCATCGACACCGGCATGGGGCTGGAGCGGATCGCGGCCGTGCTTCAGCATGTCCACAACAATTACGAGATTGACCTCTTCAAGGGCCTGATCGAAGCCGAAGAGTCCGTGTACGGCGCAAAGGCTGCCGGCGACAAACTTGCTTCGTTCCGCGTCATCGCCGACCATCTGCGCACGTCTGCCTTCCTTATCGCCGATGGCGTGCTGCCGTCGAACGAAGGGCGCGGCTACGTCCTGCGCCGTATCATGCGCCGCGCCATGCGCCATGGCCACCTGCTCGGCGCGCGCGAGCCCTTGATGCACAAGCTGACGCCGGCCCTGATCGCCGAGATGGGCAAGGCCTATCCGGAGCTTGGCCGCGCCAAGGCCGCCATCGAGGCGGCCCTCGAACAGGAGGAGGCCCGCTTCCAGCGCACGCTCGGCAACGGCCTCACCCTCCTCGAAAAGGAAACCGAAGGCCTGAAGACCGGCGACGCGCTGCCCGGCGCCACGGCCTTCAAGCTCTACGACACCTATGGCTTCCCGCTGGACCTGACGCAGGACATCCTGCGCGCCCGCGGCATGACGGTCGATACGGCCGGCTTCGATGCCGCCATGGACGTGCAGCGCGAAGGCAGCCGCGCCGCCGGCTTCGCCTCGGGTGATCAGGCCCCGGAGGAAATCTGGTTCCGCGTGCGCGACAAGTCCGGCGCGACGAAATTCACCGGCTATGCCGGCACCGAAGGTGAGGGAAAGCTGGTCGCCATCGCCGCGGGCGGCGCCATGACCGACACGCTGCAGCCGGGCCCCGCCGAAATCGTGCTCGACACGACGCCATTCTATGCCGAATCCGGCGGCCAGGCCGGCGACCATGGCGAGATCGTGTTCGAGGGCGGCGCCCGCTTCATCGTGCGCGACGTGCAGAAGCGCGCCGGCGACGTCCACGTCCATATCGGCGAGCTGGTGTCCGGCGCGGCAAAGATCGGCGCGAAGGGCGAGGCGCATGTCGACGCCGTCCGCCGCAAGCAGATCATGGCCAACCATTCCGCCACCCACCTGATGCACGCCGCGCTCCGCAAGGTGCTCGGCGAGCATGTCACGCAGAAGGGCTCTCTCGTCGAGGCCGCCCGTCTGCGTTTCGACTTCTCGCATGGCGGCCCGCTCACGCCGGCGGAAATCGAGGCCATCGAGGACGAGGTCAACGCCCAGATCCGTGCCAACCTGCCGACCGGCGTCCAGGTCACCTCGCCCGACAAGGCGATCGAGGCCGGCGCGCTCGCTCTCTTCGGCGAGAAATATGGCGATGAAGTCCGTGTGCTGTCGATGGGCACGGGCGATGCCCGGCGTTATTCGGTCGAGCTTTGCGGCGGCATCCATGTCGAGCGTGCGGGCGACATCGCGGTTTTCGTGATTACGTCCGAGGGCGGCGTATCGGCCGGCGTGCGCCGGATCGAGGCGGCCACGGGCGCCGAGGCGCTCGCCTATCTCAAGGGCCGTGCCCAGATCGCCGCCGACATTGCCGACAGCCTGAAAGTGCCGCTGAAAGATCTGCCCAAGCGCGTCGCGACGCTGGGTGAGGAAAAGCGCTCGCTGGAGCGTGACCTTGCCGACGCCAAGCGCAAGCTTGCCATGGGCGGCGGTGGCAGTGCCCCGGCCGGCCCGGAAGACATCAATGGCGTGAAGCTGCTCGCCCGTGTCGCCGAAGGCGTCGGCGGCAAGGATCTGCGCGCCCTCGTCGATGAGGCCAAGGCCCAGATCGGCTCAGGCATCGTAGCCTTTGTCGGCATTGCCGACGGCAAGGCGGGCGTCGCAGTCGGCGTGACCAAAGACCTGACGGGGAAATTCTCCGCCGTCGATCTCGTCAAGGCGGCGAGTGCCGCGCTCGGCGGCCAGGGCGGCGGCGGCCGGCCCGACATGGCCATGGCCGGCGGCCCGGATGCCGACAAGGCAGACGAGGCGCTGGACGCCGTGCGGGCGATCCTGAAGGGCTGATCGCTTTCCAATTGCAGGTGGGTTCCCCCCGCATCGCTGCGTGCTAGTCTCCCCCGGGACAAGGGAGGACGAAGCCGATGGAAAATCAGACAGCAGGCGATGCGCCGCCGGCCGTGCAGCTTTTCAGCGGCCAGCGGCAATACGAGGCGTTCGCGCGAATCCGGGAGTTCACGCCCGTCGCGCCGATGGCGCCGTCGTCGCATCCTTTCCAGTTCGGCGAGGGGCCCGCAATCGAGCTGCCGGAAACCTATATGCACGAGGGCGTGGCGAAGCCGCTTCGCGGCCTCATCGAAGACACCGACACGTCCGCTCTGCTCGTCCTGAAGGATGGCATTGTGCGGTATGAAGAATACCTGCTCACCGGCGGGCGGGGCGTGCAGTGGATTTCGATGTCCGTCGCCAAGAGCTTCATTTCGGCCCTCATTGGCATTGCCAGGGCGGAGGGAAAGCTCGGGAGCCTCGAAGATCCGATCAGCGACCATGTGCCCGCCCTGAAGGGCAGCGGGTATGACGGCGTGTCCATCCGTCATGTGCTGCAGATGTCGTCAGGCGTGCGCTGGCGGGAAGACTATGGCGACCCGAATTCGGAGATCAGCCGCATGAGCGCCGCGCTCGCGCCGGGCGGCTCGCTCGATGCCTTCATGACGACGATGGTGCGGGAGTTCGAGCCGGGCACGGTCTGCCAGTACAGCTCGGCCGACACGCAGGCGCTCGGCATGCTGATCCGGGCCGTGACGGGCACAAGCATTGCTGCCTACATGCAGGAAAAGCTGTGCGAACCGCTCGGCATGGAGGCGCCGTCCTTCTGGATCGTCGACGGCCAGGGCGCGGAAATGGCGTTTGCCGGCATTCTGATGACGGCCCGTGACTTCGCGAAGATCGGGGAGCTGTACCGGCATGGCGGGGCCTGGCAGGGCGCGCAGATCGTGCCGGCGGACTATGTTGCCGACTCGGTGAAGCTCGCCGCACCGCACCTTGCGCCCGGCCGGCCGCTGGTCGGCGGGTATCCGTTCGGGCTCGGCTATGGCTACCAGTGGTGGCTGCCGGATGGCGACCAGGGCGATTTCAGCGCCATCGGCGTCTACAACCAGTATGTCTATGTCGACCCGTCCCGGGGCGTGGTCATTGTGAAGCTGTCCGCAAATCCGGCCTATGGCACGTCGCACGACGACGCCGACAACAAGGATGTCGAGACGGTTTCCGCGCTGCGTGCCATCGCGCGCGTGTTCGATTGAGTCTTGCTGGTCGCTTGCTGGCGCGCAATCATTCATTGCCGAAAATCGATCGACCGGATCCGGCGAAGCCTTCGCTTGCGCTTCAGGCATTCTCAAATTGAAATCGATCCGCCGGATCGATTTCTGCCGCTGCGCGTCACCATTTGAGAATGGTCGGAGTGAGAGGATTCGAACCTCCGGCCCCTGCCTCCCGAAGACAGTGCTCTACCAGGCTGAGCTACACTCCGCGCCGAAGAAGGCGGTGTGTACTGGCCCCTGAGGAATTTGCAAGGGGGCAAAAGCGGGCTGCAGCCACACTTCGCACAGGCTCAGGCGCCGATGGGCAGTTCGGGCTCCGGTACGCCCGGTGCCCATGGGGCGTATTTTGCCATGATCGCACGGAATCGCGGGCTTTCGAGGTGGCCGCTCAGCCAGGCTTTCAGGGGGGCGGGTGCGGTCTCGTCCCAGAACCCGGCATCCGTCGCCGCAAATTGCCGCACGAAGGGAAAGATCGCCATGTCGGCCAGGCTCACCTGCGGCCCCATAAGCTGGCCGCCATTGCCGGCGATCCGGCCGGAGAGGTCGTCAAGGATCGCCATGCCCTCCGCCCGCCAGGTCTCCCGGTCGATGCCGTCGGCAGCGTAGCGATCCGGGTATTTGTAGCGGTCGAGTGCGCGCTTGAAGGGGCCGTCATTGCGCTGGATCAGCGCGTCCATCCCTGCGGCATCCGGCGCCAGCCAGCCTTCCGGATCGTTCTGCCCCAGCGCCCAGTGCATGATGTCGAGGCTTTCGTCGATCACCTCGCCGCCGTCCAGTACCAGAACGGGCACCGTGCCCTTGGGGCTCGCGGCCAGCATCTCGGCCGGCTTGTCGCGCAGCACCACTTCGCGGATCCGCACCGTCTGGCGGGCAGCGGACATGCCGAGCCGGGCGCGCATCGCATAGGGGCATCTGCGGAAGGAATAGAGGATCGGCGTTGCCGTCATGCCTCTTCGCGGCGGTGCGCGGCAGCCTCAGGGCCCATATGAGCCTCGCCGCGGGCCTTCGCCAGATTGATCTGCTTCTGGCGCTCGGCAAAGCGGCGCTTCTGCTCGGCCGTCATTTCATCGATACAATGCGGGCAGGAGACGCCGGGCACATAGGCATTGCCCAGCTTGTCTTCCTCGGTGATCGGCCGCTTGCAGGCATGGCACATGTCATAGGTGCCGGGCGACAGGTCGTGCTTCACGCTGACGCGCTCATCGAACACGAAACATTCGCCGTGCCACAGGCTCTGCTCCTGCGGGATCACTTCCAGGTATTTCAGGATGCCGCCCTTGAGGTGGAACACGTCGTCGATGCCTTCGGCCTTCACGAAGCTCGTCGCCTTTTCGCAGCGGATGCCGCCCGTGCAGAACATGGCGACCTTCGGCGTCCGGCCCTCGGCGTTCAGCTTCGCGCGGAAGTCGCGGAACCAGTCAGGAAACTCGCGGAAGCTCTTGGTTTCCGGGTCGATCGCGCCTTCGAACGTGCCGATGGCGAACTCATAATCATTGCGCGTATCGATCAGAACCGTGTCCGGATCGCTGATCAGCGCGTTCCAGTCCTCAGGCTCGATATAGGTGCCGACCAGCGCGTTCGGGTCCGTACCGGGCACACCCATCGTCACGATCTCGCGCTTCAGGCGAACCTTGAGGCGCAGGAACGGATTTTCCTCCGCTTCGGAGAATTTCGCTTCCAGCGTCTCTGCGCCCGGCAAGGCGCGCAGCGCGGCAAGGGCGGTTTCGATGCCTTCGGGGCTGGCCGCGATGGTGCCGTTGATGCCCTCGGCCGCCAGAAGCACGGTGCCGCGCACACCGGCGGCCTCCAGCGTCTCGGCGAGGCAGGGCCGGGCCGCTTCGAAGCCCGGAAAGTCGAAGAATTTGTAGAAGGCGGCAATGCGGATCGTCATGGCGCTGGCTTATGCCAGACGCGGCGGGCCGATGCCAGATATCAGGTGAGATGGCCCCGTCTCAGGGCTTCGCCGCGTCGAGGATGGCCGGCAACAGCACGCCCTTCTCGAAATCGTCCATTGGCGTCGCCAGCTGGCGCAGCATCATGCCGTTCAGCATGTAGATCATGCGCTCGGCCCTCAGGCGCGGATTGCTGAGGCCCCGCACGCGGTATTCGCCTTCAAACAGCTTGAAATATTCCTCCGCCCAGTTTTCGAGGGCCGGGCGCAGGGTTTCGTGCCGTGTCGCATGCAGGAACAGTTCATAGCGGGCGATTTCCCCCACCCGGCCATATTCCAGCCGATTGGCCAGGAACGCGGCCGCCAGGTGCCAGATCAGGTCGCCCTGTCCTGGCCCCACCTGGCAGTGCAGGGCGACGGTCGCTTCCACCTGCCGGTCCATGAAGCTTTTGAGTGCGGCGCTGATCATGTCCCCGGTGGACTCGAAATAGTACCGCACGGTACCGTGGCTCGCGCCGGCTTCCCTGGCGACGGCCCGGTGGGTCACGCCCTTGGCGCCTTCCCGGGCCAGCAGGCGCACCACCGCCTCGATCAGCGCCTTGCGCCGGTCTTCACTGCGGGCCTGGACAGGGGTGCGGAACTCTTTGGTCATCACAATGCCGTGAAGTCTATGCAGAATTTCGGAAAAACAAACTTCTCCGTTTGGAGAAATTTGTTAGAGTAGCGCTATCAGTCAGGCTGGGTGGCCGGTAGGCTGCCGTGGATAGCGCGGGACCGCAAGGCAGTTTGCCATGGCAGGGCGGACTGCGGGAATGCTGTGGCCCGCGCTGCCACGGGTTTCCAGAAGCCTTATATCGGAAATATTACGTATCGCCTCCATCGTCCGGGAGCCTTAAGCTCCGACGCAGGAGGGGCGCAATGGGTCAGGAAATCGGACACCAGAGCTTCAGCGCGCAGGAACGCGCCGCCTTCCGCGCGCGCCTCCGCGACGAGACCAATACGCTGAAGCACTGGTTCGACGAGCGCGCCTTCGATTTTGCCGAGGGCTTTACCGTCGGCCTGGAACTCGAAGCCTGGCTGATCGACCGGGACAATCTGCCCGCTCCGCGCAATGCCGAATTCCTCACGGCTGTCGCCGATCCGGACGTGGTGGAGGAGCTGTCCAAGTTCAATTTCGAGATCAACACGCCGCCGCGCGCGCTGGGTCCGGGCGCCTTCGCCGGAACAGAAGCCGACCTCACCGCGGTCTGGAACCGCTGCGCCGCCACCGGCTCGGACATGGGCCTCAGGCCGGTCGCAGTCGGCATCCTGCCGACCGTGCGGGACGAAATGCTCCAGCCCGACTGGATGAGCGACACCAACCGCTATCATGCGCTCAACACCGAACTGTTCGCCCGCCGCAAGGGTGAGCCGCTGCACATCTCCATCTCGGGACAGGACACGCTCGACTATCGCTGCGACCATGTCATGCTGGAGGCGGCCTGTACGTCGTTGCAGGCGCACCTCAAGATCAATCAGGAAGACGCGCCGCGTTTCTACAATGCCGGCATCCTCGCGGCCGGGCCGCTGGTGGCGGCGAGCGCCAATTCGCCGTTTCTCTATGGCCGCTCGCTCTGGCAGGAAACGCGCATTCCGGCCTTCGAACAGGCGACCGCCCTTGACGGCTTTCGCGATGTGGATGGCGGCAATGTCTTCCGGGTTACGCTCGGCACCGGCTATGTGCGCCACAGCTTCCTCGAACTCTTCCTCGAAAACCTCAGCTATGAAGACCTGCTGCCAGCCCTGTCGGACAACACCGCGCGCCTGCCGCACCTGCGGTTGCAGAACGGGACGATCTGGCGCTGGGTGCGCCCGATCCTCGGTTTTGACGGCGCCGGCACGCCGCACCTCCGCATAGAGCACCGCGTCATGCCGGCCGGGCCCAGCCTGCCTGACATGGTGGCCAATCTGGCGCTGTGCCAGGGCCTGATGCTGGCGCTCGGCAAGGCGGACATTCCGCCCGAAACGCTGACCCCCTTCGCGGATGCGCGGGCGAACCTCTACGCGTGCGCCGAACACGGCCTCAATGCCCGCGTGCGCTGGGAGGGCCGCGAGGTCGACGTGCAGGCGCTCCTGCTGGACGAGCTGCTGCCGCGCGCCCGTCAGGCGCTTGCGGAGGAAGGCGTCGATGCGGCCGAGCTTCAGGCCTGCTTCACCGAAACGCTTGTTCCGCGCCTGCGCACCGGGCGCACGGGTGCGGCGTGGCAGCACAGCTTCGTCGATTGCAACGGAATGAACCTTCAGGCACTGACAGAGCGTTATGTGGAGCTGCAGGCCTCCGGTGCGCCTGTCCACACCTGGACCGTCTGACCCGTATGAAACTTCCCCTCGACCGATACGACCGCTTGCCGGAGGCGCTGGCCGGCATATCCGCGCGCGAGATCCGCAGCGTGTTCCCCAATCCGTCGCTGGTTTTCATCGCGGGTGAAGATCCCCAGCCGCTGTTCATCTCCACCCTGCTGCACGGCAATGAGCTGACGAGTTTCAGCGTGCTGCAGCACCTTGAGCGGGCCTGCCGACAGAGCCCGCCGCCGCGCAGCCTCATCATCTTCGTCGGCAATGTCGGCGCGACCGAGGCGGGCGTGCGCCATCTCGACGATACGCCGGACTTCAACCGGATCTGGGCCAACGGCCATTCCCCCTGGCACGAACTGGCCGGCGACGTAATGGCCGAGGCGCGTGGCGCGGGCCTCTTCGCCAGCATCGACATCCACAACAACACCGGCGACAATCCGCTCTATGGCTGCGTCAACGCCCTGCGTCCGGCAGACCTGCAGCTGGCGGCCATGTTCGCACCGGTCGGCGTCTATTATCTCAACCCGCCGACGACGCAGTCGATCGCCTTTTCCCGCATCTGTCCGGCGATCACGGTCGAATGCGGAAAAACGGGGAATACGGACGGTATCGATGCGGCGATCCGGCTGGTGGAAGGCGCGATGCGCCTCAAGGCCTTCGATCCCGCGCCGCCGGGGCCGGATGCGCTGAAGGTCTATCATACGGTCGGCCGCGTCCTTATTCCGGAGAATGTCTCATTCGGCTTCGGCGAGGCGGGCGTGCAGCTCGTCCTGAGGGAAGACCTTGAGGCAAAGAATTTTCGGCCCATGCCGGCGGGCGCCGATTGGGCGGATACGGAGCTTTCGGGCATGCCGCTCAGCGTCGTCGACGAGCACGGCAACGATCTGACCGACGAATTCTTCTGCCGCGACGGCCGCGCGCTGAAGCTGGTGCAGGATGTCGTGCCATCGATGATCACACGCAACAAGGAAGTCATCCGCCAGGACTGCCTCGGCTACCTGATGCGGCCGATCTGAGCGACCGCCCGTTCAGTCGCCTTCGCACACGGCGTATTGGGCCGAGCAGGTCATGGCGCACTTTACGAGCGACCGTTCAGCGGCCGTCGGTGCCCGGCCCTCCGCCTCGACGGCGTCACCCATCCGATTGAGGGCGTCGAGCCCGGCACAGGAGCAGTCGCATGATCCGGCGGGGGCGCCGAGACCCGCCTTGATGGAAGAGAAGTCAGGCTCGCGGTCCTCTTCGCTGGCGCGCTTCGCTTCCTGCGTGATCGCGGCGGCCGCGCCTGACAGATCCGGCGGCAGACGCTTGGCGAGATCGGATTCAAGGTCCGCCCACGGATCGGCGGGCATGGTCGCACCCGTGTCGTTCATGCGGGCCATCGGGGCGGAAATGGCGAACCGTTCCCGGCCGGAATACTTGACGTCCAGCGTCGGCTGCGATTGCTGCATCTGGGACGGCGTCAGCGAATAGGGATCGACAAAATCCGCTTCATAGCTGGCAATCAGCAGCCGCGGCGTGAAGCTGTGAATGGTCACACGTCCGGATGGGCGGAACTCCCGCTGCGGTCCGGGCAGGGAATCTTTCGGCCCCATCGCGTAGAGGCGAGAGCCGTCTGCGCCGGTCGTATAGATGTCCACACCTTCGAGCGTGCCGGTAAATCCATAGTCGATACGGGGCATGCGGATATACACGTCGTCTCCGGCTTCGATGGTATGGTTTCCGGAAAGATAGGCGGACTGCACGGCCGCGCTGACGTCGCCGATGCTGCCGCCTGCGGTGAGGATCTGGTCCATGATGCCGCCGGACCCGCTGGTCCCGAACGCGGCATCCACGGCCTGCGGGGCAAGGCCGAGATGGATATTCATCTCGGAGTCCGTGCGGTCGATCTGCATGGCGAACGCTGCGTTCCCGGTCAGTTGGTCGCCTGCCGCCAGGACGCGTTCCTGAACGGCGTCCTCCCGGCCGTCCGGCCCGGGATCGCCCGTCGTGCCCTTGCGCGGTGCGGCGGCCGTCTCCTTCTGCCGGGTTCCGGCGGTCGCCTGCAAGGTGATCGTCACCGGCCTTGTCCGTTCCGCGGGATTGGCGGCATTCGTGACAATGAAGATGGCGGGATCCTTCGGGTCGGTCACGAGGCCGGGCCAGAGGCCGGCATAGACCTTGGCCTTCGGATCCCAGTCCTGCCGGATCCTTCGCGTCAGGATCTGCCCATTATCGGTTCCCACCCACACCTGGTCGGTCTCCGCTTCCACGGCGGTGTCGATGTGCAGGTCGAAGGCAAGCGCCGCGTCCGCGCCGGCGGGCACCACCTGAACGCAGATGCCGGCCATTTCGGGTAGCTTGACGGTCTTGGTGTCCGAATTCTGGCCCGGCCTGAATGGCAGGGTCACGCAGTCGCCGAAGAACATTTTAAGCCACGCGGCCCGCGATATGTTCTGCTCGGAATGGCGGTGCTCCCAATAGCCGGCAAGCGTCGTCAGGAAGCGCGCATAGGTCTCGTCGAGGCGCCCGCCGAACGCTGTCGGATTGACCAGCGATTCCTTCAGCCAGCGGAGCTCCTCCCAGGGTTTATCGCCCTTGTTCTCCGTCGCCAGGAGTTTGGCAAGGTAAGAGAAGTCCGCCTTTTCGGTGCCCGGTCCGGGCAGGCCCGCTTCCGTCCCCGCTTTTCGGCGCGCCCAGACCTCCGCAAGGTAGCGCCAGAAGGAACTGGTGCGATAGCCCGCAAACGGGTTGGACGTCTCATCGTCACTCTCGGCCGGCAGCGGCTCGCTATAGAGGCGCCCGCCAAACTGTTTCTGCTGGCTGACGTCCGGAATGAAGAGACGGTTGGGGGCTATGCTGGTGCGTGCCGGATAGGTCTCGAACAGGTAGAGTGCGATGGCCTCTGCCGTGCCTTCGCTGATCCAGTTTCCCGCCGGATTGGGCTCGATCGCCGGATTGTCGTCGAACAGGTATTTGGTCCGGTCCTGCACCGCGTGGAAAAGCTCATGAGCGCCGGTGATATAGGCGGCGGGCAGGATGAGTTTCTCATCCTTCGACAGCGCCAGCCTCCGGTCGATGGTGATGACGTCATAGGTGCCGGTCGTGAATGTCCAGCCTGTATTATTCGTCAGCCCCCGAATGTCGCCCAATGCGAGGGCAATCTCGTCGAGATAGATGCGGTAGCAGGCCTTGCATGTCTCTGTCTTGATCACTTCCAGCGCGGGCGCCGGAAAGCCCATGTCCTGCATCTGGCGTGCAGCATAAGAGAGGAAAGCTTCCAGCTTCCGGACTTCCGAGTCCCCCGGCAGGCTGTCTTCGTCGTCCGACGTGAAGAGTCCCGAATCGCCCTTGTAGACGTCAATTTGTGTCGTCGGCCATTTTTCGGCGTGCGCCTGCAGGACAGGACCGAACAGCGCAAGAAGGGCGACCAGAATGGCCCGCATCCGCAGAAACTCCACTTTGGCCCGAATGGTCAGGCTGGCGCCGGCCTTGTCAAGCAATTCACGAGGAAAGGGCGCTAGTCCGCCAACACCCGCGGCAGCTTGAACGTCACCGTTTCCTTCGCCGTCTCCACGCTGTCCAGCGTCACATCGAAGCGCTCGCAGCAGGCATCGATGACGCCCTGGACGAGGTCTTCCGGCGCGCTCGCCCCGGCCGTGAGGCCCACCGTCGTGACGCCTTCGAACCAGGCCCAGTCGATGTTTTCAGCCGCGGCGATGAGTTCGGACCGCTTCGCTCCGGCGCGCAAGGCCACTTCCACCAGCCGCTTGGAATTGGAGCTTGTCTCCGCCCCGATCACCAGCACCAGGTCAGCCCCGGCGCCGATCACCTTCACGGCCTCCTGCCGGTTGGTGGTGGCGTAACAGATGTCTTCCTTGTGCGGCGTCGAGATGCCGGGAAAGCGCGCCTGCAGCGCCGCCACGATGTCGGCCGTATCGTCCACGCTGAGGGTGGTTTGCGTCACGAAGGCGAGATTGGCGGGGTTGGCCGGCTCGAACGCCATGGCGTCCTCCACCGTTTCGATCAGCGTGATCCGCCCTTCCGGCAGCTGGCCCATCGTGCCGATCACTTCCGGGTGGCCCTCATGCCCGATCAGCACGATTTCCTTGCCCTCGCGGTCATGCCGCTCGGCCTCGACATGCACCTTGGAGACCAGCGGGCAGGTGGCGTCGACATAGATCATGTTGCGCCGCTGGGCCTCCGCCGGCACCGATTTCGGCACGCCATGGGCCGAAAAGATCACCGGACGGTCCTCCGGGCAGTCTTCCAGCTCCTCGACGAACACCGCCCCCAGCGCCTCCAGGCGCGAGACGACATGGGCATTGTGCACGATTTCGTGGCGCACATAGACCGGGGCGCCCCATTTCTTCAGGGCTTCTTCGACGATCTGGATGGCGCGGTCGACCCCGGCGCAGAAGCCGCGGGGCGTCGCCAGCCTTATGGTCAGGGGGCGCCTTTCCGTCATTTCATCTCGTCTCCGGTTGCCATGCCCGCCCACCTGCCTTAGCGGCGTTGCACAGGGGCGCGTAGCCCTTTAACACAGGCCGGGCAACCAAGAGATGGACCCGGCTGGCCACCCGGCCAAGAAGGACACTGAGACGCATGCGCATTTTCGTACCGATCCTCGCCCTGGCGCTGCTGGCCGGCTGTTCCAGCACGAAAAAGATCGCTGACACGTTTGATACACGCCAGAACGCCGGTGCGTGCCCGGCTGCCGGCTCTCTGTATGACGCCGCGCGCATCGTCCAGTTCGATGGCGCCGGCGACGTCTATTCCGACATCGCCTATACCGGCGAGATCATCGATGTGCGCACCTTCTGCCGCTACACCGGCGACAACCCGCTCGAGGCCGAGCTGGAGCTGGAATTCGCCTTCGGCAAGGGCCCGGCCGCCACCGGCCCGTCCCACGACTTCACCTATTGGGTCGCCGTCACGCGCCGCAGCGGCAAGGTGCTGGCCAAGGAACACTACACCGTCCGGGCCGACTTCCGGAATGGGGCCCTTCTTGACGGCAAGACCGAGAAGCTTAACCGCATCCGCATCCCGCGCGCCGATGAAACCATTGCCGGGTCCAACTTCGAGATCGTCGTCGGGTTCGACCTGACGGACGACCAGCTCGCCTTCAACCGAGAGGGCAAGCGTTTCCGGATGAATGCCGGGCAATAGACCATGGCTAGCCTGACGAGAGACCTGTCGGCGGCCGCAAGTGCCGCCTTTGAGGCATTGGGCCTTGAGGCGCGCTGGGGCGAGGTCCGCCGCTCCGACAAGCCGGAATTCGCCGATTTCCAGTGCAATGGCGCCATGGGCGCGGCCAAGGGCGCGGGCAGGATCCCGCGCGATGTTGCCGCTGAGGTCGCCGCCGCGCTGAAGGCGCACCCGATGGTGCTGTCGGCCGAGGTCGCCGGGCCGGGCTTCATCAATATCCGCGTCTCCGACGAGGCCCTGTCAGGCCGCGCCGAGGCGATCCGTGCCGAAGCCATGGCCGGGGCCGAACCGGCGGCGGACCCGCAGGTCACCGTGATCGATTTCGGCGGCCCGAACGTCGCCAAGCCCATGCATGTCGGCCACCTGCGCTCGGCCGTGATCGGCGACACGCTGGTGCGCATCCTCCGCTTCCTCGGCGACACCGTGACGGGCGACACCCATCTCGGCGACTGGGGCCTGCAGATGGGCCATCTCGTCACCGAACTGCAGGACGAACAGCCGGACCTCATCTATTTCGACGCCTCATACACCGGCCCATACCCGGACGAGCCGCCGGTCACCATCGACGATCTTGCCCGCATGTATCCGGCGGCCAGCGCCAAGGCGAAGGACGACCCGGCGCGCCTTGAGCGCAGCCAGAAGGCTGTCGCCGAACTTCAGGCCGGCCGGGCAGGGTATCGCAAGCTGCTGCGCGACTTCATCGATGTGTCGGTCGCCGCGCTGAAAGTCGACTATGAATTCCTCAACGTGCATTTCGACCTGTGGAAGGGCGAAAGCGATGTCGACCATCTGATCCCGGAACTCGTCCAGCGCTTCCGCGATGCCGGCCTTGCCGTGGAAGACGACGGCGCCACCATCGTCCGCATCGAACGCGACAGCGACAAGAAGGACATGCCGCCGATCATGCTGATCAACAGCCGCGGCGGCACTGGTTATCACACGACTGATCTTGCCACGATCCTCGACCGGATGGACACGCTCCATCCGACCCCGGAGCGTATGCTGTACGTGGTGGACCAGCGCCAGGCGCTGCACTTCGAACAGGTCTTCCGCGCCGCCGGCATGGTTGGCCTGATTGAAGAAGACAAGCTCGAACATATCGGCTTCGGCACGGTCAACGGCCCGGACGGCAAACCTTTCAAGACCCGCGAGGGCGGCGTGCTGCGGCTCGCCGATCTCAACGCCATGGCTTTTGCCGAGGCCGAAAAGAAGATCATCGAAGCTGGCAAACTGCCGGAAGACATGAGCAATGCGGAGCGCGACGGGGTTGCTGCAAACGTCGCGCTGGCGGCGCTGCGTTTCTCGGACCTGATGAATACGCGGACCACGAACTATGTCTTCGACATCGATAAATTCACGAGCTTCGAAGGCAAGACCGGGCCATATCTTCTGTATGCTGCCGTGCGTGTGAAATCGCTCCTCCGCCGCGCCGCCGAAGACGGAAATGAGGCGGGCGCCATTGTCATCGCCCACGATGCCGAACGCGCGCTGGTGCTGCAGCTCGACCAGTTTGCCGCGGCCTGCCTTCAGGCCCGCGAGAAGCGGATGCCGCACGTTCTGTGCGAACATCTCTACAATCTCGCTCAGGCTTTCAGTGCCTTCTATGCGGCGCTACCGATTGCTGCCGAAAGCGACGCCGCCACCCGCGCCAGCCGCCTCGGCCTCGCCTCGGCCGTCCTCAAACAGCTCGGCACCGGTCTCGACCTCCTCGGCATCCGCGTGCCGGAGCGGATGTAGGGTTCTCCTTCCGCCGCGCTTCCGGTCTTCATCCTCCACCGCTTGCGGGGGAGGTGGCCGCGAAGCGGACGGAGGGGACTATCCCCGCATTCTCCACCCCATCCTGCTACAACCATTGCCGCAAAAATAAATCCATCCAACACCTCCGTGTCCGGACGTATGATGCAGGCCATGTCGCTGCTGCATCCACCTCCCGGCTTTCCGGCTCTGCTGGTTCCCATCTGGCCCCTGATCTGGGTCCAGGTGTTGCTCCTGCGCGCTCAGATGCGGGCGAAGTACGGCAAGGGCGTCCAGTATCACTGGAGCGTCACGCCCTGCGGCCGGGTCTGGCTCACGTCGATCGACTGGATTCCCGGTCAGGCCGCACAGGCATGGCTGGCGCCTGCGCATCCAAACGCCCGCATCGCTGCCGCGCTGGATGGACGCTGGGCGACCGCGAAGCCCCTCTCCCTTGCAAGCGCAAGGGAGAGGGGACGCGCAGGTTCCGCGAGCGCTGTACGTGCGGCAATGCCTGCGCCTCTCATCCCCAACCCCGTCTCCCCGAGGAGAAGGGGCTTGCCCGTGCCGGACTCCTAGGCCGAAACCGCTCCCGAAAACCCATCCCGCTCCCAAAGCGCCTTCACGGGCGTCGCAGGCGCAGGCGGATTTTGAGTTGCCTCAAGTCCGCCGTCTTCCCACCTGAGACAATGCACACGCATTTCAGGAATGGAGGACACCCATCATGGCCCAGAAGAAAGCCAAGGCGATTGCGGGCCCGGCATCCCAGGCGAAAGACGGGGTCGAGTGGGAACTCGCCTCACAATGGGCGAAAGGCTGGAAATTCCTGAAATGGTCGGTGACGGCGCTGATCGTCATCGCCTTCTTCGTCGTGATCGGGCAGGGCTTCCTCTATTACCGCATGTTCGATGACGTGCATCCCGGTCTCGGCTACGCCTATATCGTCATCCTCGCCCTGATCCTTGGCATTCTCGTCGGGCGGCCATTGATCTCGTTCCTCGCTATGCCAGTGGCTGCGCGCCCGCCCGCCATCGTGATCGATCCGAAGAATCCGGACCCGAAAGCGCTTGCCGAACGCCTGAAATACGACCTGAAATACCTGAAGATGCTGGACGCCAATCCGCTGGTCGCCGAGGAACGTCCCGCCATCGCCGAAGGCATCGCCAGGGGCCGCGCCCTGCTCGACCGGGCGGGCCGGGCAACAAATGCCGACGCCCTGATGATCTCGGCAGACCTCGAAGCCTTCGAGAAGGAGCATATCGAGGCGCTCCTGAAGCCGCTCGACAAGCAGGTGGAGTCCCTCATCCACGCGGAAGCCGTCGGCGTCGGCGTCGCCACCGCCGTCTCGATGAACGGTACGGTGGATGCCTTCATCGTCCTCTGGCGCAATGCCAATCTCGTCGCGCGCATTTCCCGCATCTATTTCGGCCGCCCACACCTGATGGGCAGCCTCCGCATCCTGCGCGATGTCGCCGCCATCGTCGTCGTCAGCCGCGCCCTTGAGGATGTGACCGACATTACCGGAGACGTCATCGGCGGCCTCCTCGGCCGGATGGGCGGCCTCGTCGCCGGCCCTCTGATGGATGGCGGCATCAATGCGATGATGACCCTCAAGCTCGGTTATCTCGCCAAGCGCCGCTGCCGCAGCTTCAAGGGCTGGTCGGCCGGGCAGGCGAAGGCCATCTCCGAAGAGGCGCTGGAAGGCGTGAAGAAGGAATCGGGCTCGGTCGTGACGGACCTCCTGAAAGCCTGTGGCGGGCTCACCTCCCATGCGGCCCGGGCAACCGAGAAGGCACTTGCCGGCTCGAAAAGCGCCTGGGGCCTTGTGCAAAGCTGGTTCGGCGGCGGCAAACCGGCCGGCGCCTAGATTTGACCGCGCGCTGTGCAGGAGTAGAGAGGCGGCATGATGAAACGAATCCTGTCCGCCTGTCTGGCGCTCTTCGCCGTCCTCGGCCTCTGGCTCGGCCTCGCTGTCTGGCGCACCTCGGCCAGCACCAAAGTGCCGGTCATCCGCAGCGGCCAGGACCTCGCCCTCCCGGCGGCCGAAAACCCGCTCCGGGTCATGATCTGGAACATCGGATATTCGGGCCTTGGCGAGGAATCGGATTTCCAGGCTGATGGCGGCAAGATGCTCCAGCCGCCCTCCGTCGCGACGGTCCGCAAGAACCTTGCGGGTATTCAGGATGTCCTGCGAAGCGCCGATGCCGATTTTGTCCTGATGCAGGAAGTCGCCGCGCCGGGATTTCTCACCCGCGGCGTCAACGTTCTGGGCGGGGTCCGGGCGGCCCTGCCGGACTATGCGATGACCTTTTCCTCGGACATCCGCACCTTCCTGTTCCCGCGCCCGATCTCCCTGAAACACGGTATGGCGACCTTCCGCCGGGTCGGCGCCAGTGAAACTAATATTCATCGTCTCACCGATGAGCCCGGCGCGATTTCAGGCTTCATCCGGCGCCGTTATCATGTCCAGGCAACCGAATTTTCCGCGGGCGGGCAGGACTGGGTGATCATCGACGTTCACCTTTCCGCCTTCGATGAGGGCGCGAGTACGCGTCTTACCCAGCTCCGCGAAGTACTGGATATTGCGGAAGCCTATTATGCCGACGGAAAGGCGGTCGTGATGGGCGGGGACTGGAACATGCGCCTCGCTGCCACGGACTTTCCCTATACCAGCGACGAATCCGCCCTGTTCTGGGTGCATGACTTCCCGGCGGACCAGTTGGCCGATGGCTGGCAGCTGGTTTTTGACCCGGCGGTTCCGACGACCCGTACTAATGAGCAGCCTTTCAGCGAAGGCGTAAACTACCGCACCATCATCGACGGGCTGGTCGTCTCGCCGAATGTAAATGTCGTCGCGGCCAAGGGAATCGAGCTGCATTTCAAATACACAGACCACCAGCCGGTCGTGTTCACGCTCGAACATAAATAGGCATCTGCCACCAGATTATGCAGCCTGTGGATATGCGGCTGGCGCGCGGAGGACGGCGCTTGCTGGCGTCCGGAATCCACGCTAGCAGGGGGGCAGTTCAAGTTCCTCCCGGGAGAGAGCGGGTATCGAGCCCCGCCGCCGAAGGCGCAACCGCCCCGGAAACGCTCAGGCAAAAGGGCCGGGAGAGAACCAACACGCTGGAAAGAGGCGGGCCTTGCGGTGCCGCCTCGCCGAAGGAGCAAGCCCGGAGTTCGCGGGCGGAATCTCTCAGGCGCCGAGACAGCGGGGGCGACGTTTTCGCAGGCCGGGCCTGCTGACGTCTCCTGTGACGAGGGCGCCAATGGCCGAAATGAGCACCGAAGAGCTGAAGCGGACCCCGCTTTACGACCTGCATGTGGACTGCGGGGCGAAGCTGGTGCCGTTCGCCGGCTATGAAATGCCGGTCCAGTTCCCCATGGGCGTGATGGAGGAGCACAACTGGACGCGCCAGCATGCCGGCCTGTTCGACGTCTCCCACATGGGTCCGTGCTTCCTGTCGCTGGAAGAAGGCATCGGCGGGGGCGATGAGGCCCATGCGAAGATCGCGGCCATGGTCGAGGAACTGGTGCCGAGCGACATTGCCGGCCTGAAACAGGGCCAGGCGCGCCTGACGGTGCTGCTGAACGAAGAGGGCGGCATCCTCGACGACCTGATCATCACCCGTCCCATCGGCGACGAAGCCCAGGGCAGCCTCTACATCGTCGTCAACGGCGCCATGAAGGCGCAGGACTGGGCGATCTTCGAAAAGGCGCTCGCCGGCCGCGCCGTGCTGACCCGCGCCGACGACCGCATCCTGTTCGCCCTGCAGGGCCCGGAGGCGTGCGACGTGATGAAGGACTTCTTCCCCGGCTGCGAAGACCTCTCCTTCATGCACCACATGCCCTTCGAGCTGAACGGCACGCGCTGCATCGTCTCGCGCTGCGGATACACCGGCGAGGATGGCTTCGAAGTGCTGGTGAAGCCTGAGGCCGGCATTCCGCTGGTGCAGGAAATGATGACCGACGAACGGGTGAAGCCCATCGGCCTCGGCGCGCGCGATTCGCTGCGCCTTGAAGCCGGGCTGTGCCTCTATGGCCATGACCTGGACCCCACGGTCTCCCCGATCGAGGCGGATCTCGGCTGGGTCATCCAGAAGAAGCGCCGCGATGCCGGCAACTTCCCCGGTGCTGCGCGCATCCTGAAAGAGCGCAGCGAGGGCCCGGCCCGCAAGCGCGTCGGCATCAAGCCGCTGGAGCGCGCACCGGCCCGCGAAGGCACCGAGATTTTCATCGGCGACGAGAAAGTGGGCATCGTCACCTCCGGCGGCTTCGGCCCCAGCGTCGAACATCCGGTTGCAATGGGCTACGTCGCCACCGCACACGCCGCCACCGGCACCGAGGTTCAGCTGATGGTGCGCGGCAAGGCGCGCCCGGCCGTCATCGCCGACCTTCCCTTCGTCCCCCACAATTACAAGCGCTAGGAGCCAGACCCATGACCCGCTACACGCAGCCCACGACCTTCTTCACCAAGGACCATGAATGGGTGACGGTCCATAACGACCTCGCCACGGTTGGCATCACGCACTATGCCGAAAACGCCCTCGGCGACATCGTGTTCGTGGAACTGCCGGACGTCGGCAAGGAATTCGCGCCGGGCGACGACATGGCCGTCGTGGAGAGCGTGAAAGCCGCTTCCGACGTCTATGCCCCGATCAGCGGCAAAGTGGTCGAAGTGAACAAGACGCTGACCGACAAGCCGGAAACTGTGAACGAGTCGCCGACCGAAAAAGGCTGGTTCTGCGTCCTCGAAATCAAGGATGGCGGCGAGATTGCCGGCCTGATGGATGAAGCTGCCTACAAGGCCTATTGCGAAACCCTCTGAGGCCACGCCCTCACTGACGGAGTACGGGAATGCGATATCTCCCCCTGACTGCAGACGACCGCGCGGAGATGCTGAAAACCATCGGCGCGAAATCGGTCGATGATTTCTACGCGGATGTACCGGAGGCCGTGCGCCTGCACGGCAAGATCCACGGCTTGCCGGACCATCAGGGGGAACTCGCCGTCGAGCGGCACCTGTCGAAACTGGCGGCGAAGAACCGCGCGGCCTCGTCTGGCCCGTTCTTCGTCGGCGCCGGTGCCTACAAGCACCATGTGCCGGCCAGCGTGGACATGATCATCCAGCGCTCCGAATTCCTGACGACCTACACGCCCTACCAGCCGGAAATCGCACAGGGCACGCTTCAGACCTTGTTCGAATTCCAGACCCAGGTGGCCGCGCTGACCGCCATGGATGTGGCCAACGCCTCCATGTATGACGGCTCGACCGCCTGTGCCGAGGCCGCGGTCATGGCCGCCCGCGCGACGCGCCGGAAGAAGGTGATCCTCTCCGGCGGCCTGCACCCGCACTATGCCGCCGCGACGAAAATGATGTGCGAGGCGCAGGGCCTCGAAGTCGTCCAGCTGCCGACGGCGGTGGACGGGGAACTGGACCTCGCCAGCGCTGTGGACGACGCCACCGCCTGTGTCATCGGCCAGTCCCCGAACATTTTCGGCACGGTGACGGATCTTTCGCCCGTGGCCGAGGCCGCGCACGGCAAGGGCGCACTGCTGGTGTCTGTGTTCACCGAAGCGGTTTCGCTCGGCCTCGTCACGCCGCCCGGCGAAATGGGCGCGGACATTGCCGTCGGAGAAGGCCAGTCCATCGGCAACGGCCTGAACTTTGGCGGACCCTATGTCGGCCTATTTGCCTGCCGCGAAAAGCTGGTGCGCCAGATGCCGGGGCGCCTCTGCGGCGAGACGGTCGACGCCGACGGCAAGCGCGGTTTCGTGCTGACGCTGTCGACCCGCGAACAGCATATCCGCCGCGACAAGGCGACCTCGAACATCTGCACCAATTCCGGCCTCTGCGCGCTGGCCTTCACGGCGCACATGACGCTGCTGGGCGGTAAGGGGCTCGAACAGCTCGCCGTGCTGAACCATGAAGCGGCCTGCGACCTCGCCGATGCGCTGGCCGCCGTGCCGGGCGTCGAGATCCTGACGCCACGCTTCTTCAATGAGTTCGCCTTCCGCACACCGATGAGTGCCGAAGCCGTGCTCGCCATGCTGGACGAAGCCGGCATTGTCGGCGGCGTCCGCGCCAGCCGCCTGTTCCCGGGCGACCATCTCGGCGACGTCATCCTCTGCGCCGCCACCGAGTGCACGACGGCCGAAGATATCGCCGCCTACGCCGCCGCGCTGAAGGAGATCATCTGATGACCATGAACAATCAAGGCCGTCCCACTTCTCCGGAGTCTGTCGTCATGTCTTCCATCGAAACCGTGTCCGGTTCGCGCGGCCTGTTGCAGCATGAAGGCTTGCTGTTCGAGATCGGTACGCCGGACACGACCGGCGTGGACCTGCCTGCGCCGAAGGGCACGAAGATCCGGCTCGGCGGTGCGGTGCGCAAGGTGCCGACCGGCCTGCCGGGCCTGTCGGAGCCGCAGGCGGTGCGCCACTATATGCGTCTTTCCCAGAAGAACTACGCCATCGACCTTGGCCTGTTCCCGCTGGGCAGCTGCACGATGAAGCACAATCCGCGCCTCAATGAGAAGATGGCGCGCCTGGCGGGCTTCGGCGACATCCACCCGCTGCAGCCGCAGGCAACCGTTCAGGGCGCGCTGGAACTGATCGACGAGCTGGCCACCTGGCTGAAAGTACTCACCAACATGCCTGCCGTGGCGATGAGCCCGAAGGCCGGCGCGCATGGCGAATTCTGCGGCATGATGGCGATCCGCCAGGCGCTGATCGCGCGCGGCGAGGGTGAGACGCGCAAGCGCGTCCTCGTGCCCGCCTCCGCTCACGGAACGAACCCGGCGACCGCCGTCCAGTGCGGCTTCATCGTCGACGAGATCAAGGCGAACAAGCGCGGCCGCGTCGACATGGACGATCTGAAGTCGAAGCTTGAGAAGACCGACGACATCGCCGGCATCATGCTGACCAATCCGAACACGTGCGGCCTGTTCGAGACGGACATCCGTGAGATCGCCGAGCTGATCCATGCGGCAGGCGGCTACTTCTATTGCGACGGCGCGAACTTCAACGCCATTGTCGGCCGCGTGCGTCCGGGCGACCTCGGCATCGATGCCATGCACATCAATCTTCACAAGACCTTCTCCACCCCGCATGGCGGCGGCGGACCGGGCTCCGGCCCGACCGTGCTGTCCGAAGCGCTGGCGCCTTATGCGCCGGTGCCGTTCGTGGTGAAGGACGAAGACGGCGTGTTCCGCCTGGTCGAGGACATTGACGGTGAGGCGAGCGAGAGCTTCGGCCGCATGGTCGCCTTCCATGGCCAGATGGGCATGTTCGTCCGGGCGCTGACCTATATTCTCAGCCATGGGGCCGATGGCCTGAAGCAGGCTTCGGAAGATGCCGTGCTGAATGCGAACTATATCCAGGCACGCCTCAAGAAGACGATGAGCCCGGCCTTCGACGGCTATTGCATGCACGAGGCGCTGTTCTCGGATGCGTTCACGGCAGAGGGCATCGAGACCATCGACATCGCCAAGGCGCTGATAGACGAGGGCTACCACCCGATGACCATGTACTTCCCGCTGGTGGTGCACGGGGCGATGCTGATCGAGCCGACGGAGTCCGAGTCGAAAGCAGAACTCGACCGTTTCTGCGATTCGCTGGAATCGATTGCCCGGCGTGCGGCGCAGGGTGATGAAACGCTCAAGGGTGCGCCTTATCTCGCTCCGATGCGGCGCCTTGATGAGACAAGGGCCGCCCGTAGGCCGGTGCTGAAATGGGAACCGCCAGCGCCCGAGACAATCGCGGCGGAGTAGGCGGCTCAGGCCGGCTCCAGCAGGTCTCGCTTCTGGTAGAATATCTGCTCCCGCATCTTCGAGAAGAAGCGGATGGCCGGGCGTTCGAGGAAGCGATAGGTCAGCGCCGCCGTCACAAGGCTGGAGGCCAGGCAGGCCACAATGAAGGCCACATTGTCCAGCGGCCCTTCATGGCCGAGACGGAAGACCGGTGCCAGCGCGTCGATCTTTCCCAGGAGGTCGAAAATCCGCCGCATCGCGCTCATCACGATCATGTGGATGAGGTAAAGCGAGAAAGACCAATCGCCGAGGCGCACCATTCGGCGCAATATGCCTTCAAAGAAAGGTTGTGTGCGGAGCAGCAGCGCCGGCGCACCCTGGCCGAGCAGCCAACCGAACCAAAGGACGATCAGCATGGCGATGCCGCCGACAATGGTCGACAGCAGCGTCGCATCGCGCCGCAGCGCGTCTGGGCTCGCCTCGTGCAGGCCGAACATCTGGTAAACGCCGAGGGCGGCGAGCAATCCTGCCGCCGCCGGGATGAGCCAGGCGATCCGGCCGCGCGCTTCCAGGCTCGCAACGCCGTAGATCAGGACCGCACAGGGCAGGCCGAACCAGAGAACCCGCCCCCATTTGAGCGTGAACTCCGTCTCCATTCCCTGATAACAGAGCGCGACCGCCAGCCACAAACTGGCGCCCAGTGTCACGACGCCGGCGCGCCACACAAGGCCTGACGTCACCGCCAGACCGGCCGCAGCGCCCAGGATGAATTCCATGGTCATGGGATAGAAGATCAGGTCGCGATAGGTGCCGGCATAGGGAACGGCATAGCCGACGAGTGTGCCCGCGATGATGGTCAGGCCCCAGACGCCGATAAGGGCTGGCAGCCATTTGCGGGGCAACAGCATCAGCAGGGTGAAGGCGATGTAGAAGTACATCTCGTGCACGAGCGTCCAGCCGACGCCCAGCACCGGGAATGCCGGTTGCGGCTGAAGCAGAAATGATCTCACAAGGTAGGAAACAGCCGGCACCCCTTGCGATGCCATGCCGAAGCCTTCGGTCCCGTGCGCGGCGAAGATGTAGACAGTCATGAACCCGGCGAATGCCCACCAGACGGGAAAGATCCGCGTGGCGCGCGCGAACAGGAAATCTGCCGCCGGCTTCACCCCATGGCGCATGCCGTCGGTGACATAGACCATGATGAAGCCCGAAATCACGAAGAACAGGTCGACCCCGGCATAGCCATTGGTCAGCGCGCCACCCGTCAGGGTCTGTTCGGTTGCGCCGTTGCCGGCAATGCCGAGTCCTTCCAGCGACCGGATATGGAAGAGCACAACCAGCAGTGCCGCGAGGCCCCGGAGCACCTGGATGGACCGCAATTTCATTCTACGCCTCGCTGTCCGGGCCCCCGGTTACTGCTCGCAGACACAGGGTGTAGCAATCGCGCAACGAGCTTGCCAGACTTTCGACACATCTTGTTGATTTCACTGGCAGCAATATTGCTGAGATCCCATATCCGAACACATGCCGGAAACAGAGACAAGAATGCCTCCTGTAGAGCCTCAGGCCGCGATCCGGCCGATCCACGCGATCCGTGGCCACGTCCATATTGCCTTCCGCCAAGTGCTGGCACTTATCGGCCTGTTTATGATCCTGATTGCGATTCCCATCGGTTTTGCGACACCGTTCATTCCGGTCGGCCTGCCAATCGCCATCATGGGTGTGGTGCTTCTCGGCCGCAATGCGGGCTGGGGACGGCGCTGGATGGAGCGGGTCATGGCCCGGCATCCGCATGTGGAACGGTTTGCGCCGCACTGGCTCATGAGGCTGGTATTTGGGCGCGAAAAGACGACCGTTTCCCAAAACGACGCAAAATAGGCCAGTTATCGATTTTTGCAGGTGGTGTTCACCAATCCTGCAGGCTTTCGGCATATGATAATCCGGTTCGATAGGGCGGAGTGGGTCAGGCAGTGACGTCACGGCAAACGGCAGAGCGGGATTATGACGTGAAGGTCGTACATCCGCGCGATCTAGCGCCGGCTGAGGCCGACGCGTGGACTCGCCTGTGCGACGCGCATGAAGACTATGACTCGCCGCTGGTGCGCCCGGCCTTCGCCCAGATTGCAGGCGCCGGGCGCGACGACGCCCGCGTCGCCCTGATTTCCGATGCAGCCGGGCTCGCCTGCGCCTTTGCTTTCTATATCCGGCCATTCGGCCGCGCCTGGCCGATCGGCGCGCCGTTTCACGACTACACCGCGCTCGTCATGCGGCAGGATGCTGTGCTGTCCATCAAGAATATTCTGGTGCTTGCCGGGGTCAGTGCGCTGACAACGCCGACGCTGCTCGATCCGTGGGACCGGTTTGCCGACTGCCGGCGCCAGGCGCTTGAAACGCAAGTGGTGCGGCTCGCAGGCCGCAAGCCCTCGGAATATCTGGAGCTGCAGCGGCAAGCCTTTCCCAAGCGGTTCAAGAATTTCCGGCGGCTCGACAGCCGGATGAAGCGCGATGGGCATGAATTGAAGCTGAAGTGGGGATCGCTCGATCCGGCTGCGGCGGAACAGCTTTATGCCGTTAAGTCTGCGCAGTTCGTCAGTTCGGGCTTTGTTGACCTGACAAAGGCTTCTCGGTCGCGGCCGATCCTGGACGCGGTGGCCGCTTCGCCGCACGGGTTCCAGATTTCGCTCTGGTCCGGCGAGAGGGTGGTGAGTGGCCATTTCGGCATCCGTCTGGGGCCGGTTTTCCATCCTTGGATCGCAGCTTACGATCCGGACTTTTCGGAATACTCGCCCGGCAACCTGATGCTGATGCGCGCGATTGCGGCCATGCCCGAAATGGGGCTGGAGGTTTACGATCTCGCCGAAGGTCACGATCACTATAAAAAGTACTACACCAATACCTGCCGCAAGGTCTGGTCCGTGGAAGAGACCGCGCCCGGCGCGTCCGGCGCACTGGTCCATGCCGGCCATCTTGCCTGGGCGCTGGCCGGTGGTGCAAGCGGCCGGGGGCCGGTCAGCCGGCTGCGCCGCCGCCTCGATCAGTCGGACATGTGTGAGTCGCGTTTGTCGCTCAGGCTGGCCGATCTTGCCACAGCACTGAAGCGGCGGCGGGGCGTAGACGGCCCGGTCCCACACGAAAGTGCTATGGCTGACGTGTAATTCCGGCTCCGAAACTTGATGACGGGCGCAATTCGCGCTCTATGGTCAGGTTCGAAAAGGGTAATGCCGGGGCTGTAAAACATGAAACCTTGGAACTGGGCAGCGATTGCCGCAGGTGCACTTCTTCTGACCGCTTGCGGCGGCGAGGGTAAAGGACCGACCGTGTTCTCGTCGGAGGAGCCGTTCCCGGCAAATCCCTATCCCTCCACCTACGCGCCATATCCGAATGCGCCGGTTCTGATCACCAATGCGACCATTCTCGACGGAGAAGGCGCCCGGATCGAGAAAGGCAGCCTGTTGATCCGGAACGGTGAGATTGCCGCGATCGGGACTGACCTCGAAGCGCCTGACGGGGCGACCGTCATTGATGCCGGGGGCCGCTGGGTCACACCCGGCATCGTCGACAATCACAGCCACCTTGGCGCCTATCCTTCGCCCGGCGTGTCCGCGCATCAGGACGGCAATGAAGTGTCCGCGCCGGTGACGGCGGAGGTCTGGGTCGAGCACAGCGTCTGGCCACAGGATCCCGGCTTCAGCCGCGCGCTTGCCGGCGGCGTGACCGCGCTTCAGATCCTGCCCGGAAGCGCAAACCTGTTCGGCGGACGCGGCGTGACGCTGAAGAACGTACCGGCCCGCACGGTACAAGGCATGAAGTTCCCGAATGCTCCGTACACGCTTAAAATGGCGTGTGGCGAAAACCCGAAACGGGTTTACGGCTACGGCAAGGGTGGCTTCCCCGGTGGCGCTCCTTTTTCACGCATGGGCAACATGGCTGGCTATCGCCAGGCTTGGATCCGCGCGGCGGAGTACAAGAAGAAGTGGGACAAGTTCAGCGCCGAAGGCGGCGAGCCGCCGTCACGTGATCTCGAACTCGACACATTGGCCGGCGTCCTCTCCGGCGAAATCCTCGTTCACATGCATTGCTATCGTGCCGACGAGATGGCGCAGATCATGGATATGTCGAAGGAGTTTGGCTACAAGGTCACCGCGTTTCACCATGCGGTCGAGAGCTACAAGATCGCGGACAAGCTGGCCGACTATGGCGCCTGTTCCTCGATGTGGGCCGACTGGTGGGGCTTCAAGATGGAAGCTTATGACGGCATCCCCGAAAACATCGCCATGGTCCAGAAGGCCGGCGCCTGCGCCATCGTGCATTCCGACAGCGATGTCGGCATCCAGCGCCTGAACCAGGAAGCCGCCAAGGCCTGGGCTGACGGCCGCAAGGTCGGTATCGACGTGCCGATTGAGGAGGCGTGGAAATGGCTCTCGCTCAATCCGGCCCGGTCGCTCGGCATTGACGGTAAGACCGGCTCCCTCCGGCCGGGCAAGATGGCCGATGTGGTCATCTGGTCGGGCAATCCGTTCAGCATCTACACCAAGGCCGACCAGGTCTATATCGATGGCGCGCTCATGTATGACCGGAACGATGCGGCCTACCGGCCGGTGACGGATTTTGAACTCGGTCAACCTGGCGAAGGAGACATAAAATGATCCGCAAGCTGATCGCATCTTCTGCGCTGGCAGCGTGCCTTGTCGCCGGCGTTTCGGCGGAAACCTTTGTTGTGTCGGGAAAGAATGTCTGGACCGGTACCGATGTCGGCACGATTGCGGATGGCGTCGTCGTCATTCGAGATGGAAAAGTCGTGGCGGTTGGCGGGCCGGACACGCCGGTGCCGGAGGGCGCCCCGGTCACTGAGGCCGAATGGGTGACGCCGGGTCTGATTTCCGCCTTTTCCCGCACAGGCATTGTCGAAGTGGATGCTGAGGATTCCACCAATGATGTCTCGGCGGCCCTCTCACCCTTTTCGGTTTCGCTGAATGCCGCAGACGGGTTCAATCCCGACGACACGGCCGTCGACGTGACCCGGCTCGGCGGCGTCACCCGCATTGCCGTGGCGCCCGCGCCTTCTACCAACCTGTTCGCGGGACAGGGGTTCCTCGCCGACACCAGCGGCGCGCAGGAGTCTGACGTCCGTGAGCGGGCATTCGTCTACGTCGCTATGGGCGAAGGCGGCGCCGGCCTTGCGGGCGGGTCGCGTCCGGCGTCCTGGGCGCAGCTGCGCGCGGCGCTCGATGATGCGCGGGCTTATCCGGGGCGCTATGCCGGCGGCGGCGAGGGTGATGTCCTGACGCGCCGGGACGCGGCAGCTCTGGCGCCTGCTGCGAAGGGCCAGCAGCTCATTCTCGTATCGGCGAGCAGCGCAGCTGACCTCAACGCGCTTATGGATCTTGCGGAAGATAACCGTACACTGAAGTTTGCCGTGCTTGGCGGCGACGAGGCCTGGCGGGTTGCCGGGCGCCTCGCGTCGCTGAAGATCCCTGTAATCCTCGATGCGTTTTCAAACTTGCCCTCAAGCTTCGAGCGGCTCGCCGCAACACAGGAAAATGCCGCGCGCCTTGTGGCCGCGGGCGTGCCGGTCGCGATCGTCAATCTGGATAACGACTCGCATCTTGCGCGCCTGATGACGCAGATTGCGGGCAACGCTGTCGCGAACGGGCTCGACTGGGACGAAGCGATGAAGTCTCTGACGGTGGTGCCGGCGAAGATCTACGGTCTTGCGGGGTATGGCGTGCTGGCGCCCGGTGCATACGCGGATGTCGTTGCCTGGGATGGCGACCCGCTGGAAGTCACGACCAATGTGGAGGCCGTCTTCATTGATGGCGAGCCGCAAGGCCTGACCAGCCGGCAGACCGAACTGCGCGACCGCTATCTGTCGCTCGACGAAACAGATCGCCCGCGTGCCTATTCGCGCCCGTAAGGGTTAGCTGCGGGAAACAGCGCCCTTGTTCAGCTGCTCGACCAGTTCGGAGGTGACCGTGCCGGTCACTTCCAGCTTGTTCGCAGACTGATAATTGCGGATAGCCTGGGCGGTTGCGGAACTCATGATTCCGTCGGCTGAGCCAGCCTTGAAACCAAGAGCGTTCAGCGCGTTCTGGATCGCCTGTACCTGTAGAGGATTGCCTGTGTTCCACGGCTGGGCGCCGAAGCGGCCATTGGCAAGCGCATTGGCAGGGGCTGCACGCCACTCGTCGGCGCGTGCCTTGGCCTGCGCCGCGGCTTCCGGGGAAACCTTTGCCGCAAGCTCAGCGACTTTTGCCGGCGCGCCGCCATCGCCATTCTTCTTGGCGACTTCGAACCAGAACAGGGCATCCACCATACTGGGGCTGATGCCGAGGCCCTGCTCATAGAGGATGCCGAGATTGTACTGGCTATCGACGACGCCGAATTCCGCGCCCTTGCGGAACCATTCGACGGCACCTGCGAAGGTTTGCTCGCCGCCTTCGCCTTCGGCCATGAAGACGGCAAGATCGTGCATGGCTTTCACGTTTCCGGCCGATGCGGCCTTGCCGGTCCACTCGCGGGCGAGCGTCAGGTCCTTCGGGACGCCGGTGCCTTTTTCATGCAGCTTGGCCAGCGAATACTGTGCAATCGGAAGGCCTTTCTGAGCGGCCTTGCGGATATAGTCCGCACCCGACGCAAGATCGCCTGCGGCGAGCCGGTCCTGGCCAAGCTGATACTGGGCAATACCGTTGCCCGCGGCAGCCGCCGCTTCCACCGTTACGACAGGCGGGACAGGCGCATAAGCCGGCGTGCCTGCAGTTGGGGCAGGCGCCGGCTCGGGCGTTGCGGTCTCGGCGGCGACGGGTGTCGCGCTCGCGACCACCGGTTTCGGCGCTTCGGCGATGGGTTTGGGGGATGGGGCCGTCGCTGCCGGTACAGCCGGCGGCTCGGCTTTGGCTTCTGCCTTTGGAGCCTCGGCGGGCTTTTCGGGTTGGGCCGCTTCAGTCGGCAGCTCAGCGTCTGCGAGGGCATCTTCGCCAGTTGCCGGTTCGTCTGATGCGGCGGCTTCGCCAAAGAGTTCGGTTTCGAGGTCTTCGGCGGGCGCTGCCTCGGCATCTGTTTCCGGACGGGCGGCTGCCGTTTCGGCTGCCACAGTTTCTGCCGTGGCACCTGGATCGACATAGGTGCTGGCCGGCGCGCTTTGCGCCGGGGCTTCCTGCTTGCCACGCATGTAGAGGTATCCGCCAACGGCAGCGCCGGCGATCGCGACCGCGGACGCGGCGGCGAGCAGCGGAAGTTTGCTGCCGCCTCCCTGCGATGCGCGGGCCTTGCCGCCGGTCTTGCCTTCCGGAACCGCGGCAGACTTATTGTTGGATGCTGCGAGGGCCGCGCGGCGTGCGCGCGTCAGATAGTCGACCGTATCGTCATCCAGCTGTGCCGGTGCGGCGGCAATCGTGGACGGTTCTGCCTCCGGCGGAACGAAGGCTTCGAATTCCTCGTCTTCGTCGAAAATGTCGGATTCCCGGGCTTCGGTGTGGCTGTCATCCATGCCGTCGAGCGCGCCAAGCGGGTCTTCGAAATCGTCTTCCCCGCCAGGGAGGTCCGCGACATATTCGTGGAGCGTCTCTTCCGATTGCGGGAATGACAGCTTTTCGACAGCCTTGCGGATGGCGTCGAAATCATCCCGGTAGGGATCTTTCATTTCAGCAGCGGACGCATCCGCTTCGGGCTCAGGATCGGCAGCTTCCCACGATTCAAGGCCGGGTTCGAATTCCTCGTCGTCGTCGGCTTCAGCATCAGCGACGGCATATTCCTGTTCGGGGTGGTCTTTCTCGGCAATGTCCAGGTCGTCGAACGCATCGAGGAGCGCGTCGTCGCCATCGTCCTCATCTGCGTGCGCGTCAAACAGCGGTGGATTGGACGGCAGGCCAGAAACTGGCGGCAGGCTATCGTGCGCCGCCTTCTGTGCGTGAGGCGGTGTGGTGAAATCTTCGAGGCTTTCGAGACGTGCCGCCAGCGAGGCGATGGCCTTCTGGACCGGCGACAGCGAGGTGCTGGTCTGCGACTGCATCTGCTCGAGGCGATCTGATACGCTGGCCAGGGCATCTGAAAGGCGGGCGTCAGCCTTCTTGCGATGCTCGTCCACCTTGTCGGCGATCGCACGGATGGATTCGGTCTGGCGCACCTGCAGGCGGTTCGTGGCGGCGGCGACCTGGTCGCCGATCTGCTCGATGGCCGAGGCGCTGCGTGCTTCGCTGTCGGAAACGCGCTGTGTCAGGTCCTCGGCCAGGCCATCGATCCGCTCACTGACGGTGTGGCCGAGGCGTTCGATTTCGCTTCGGATGGTTTCGTGCGTGTCCTCGTCGGCGCGTTCTTCCATGTCGCGCAGGCGGGCGTCGAAGCTCGCGCCCAGACGGCTGACCTGCGAGGAGACGGTTTCCATGGCGCGGGCCTGGCGTTCCTCCGAAGCGGTCAGGCGCTTCTGGACATCGCCGAGCGTTTCCTTGACCTCGGAGACGAAGGTGCCGTCCTGGCCGGTTGCGGCCTGGGCAATTTCTTCGGCGAGTTCCATGCGGGCGGTATCGACCGTTTCGCGTACCGACGACATGAGGGTCTCGAAGCGGGCCTCGAATTCCGAACGCAGGCGGTCGGCCAGATCGGGGTCGACTTTGCTGGCAACTGTTTCGATCCGCTCGTCGAGGCTGGCGAAGGTCGACTCGAGGCTCTTGAGGGCGGTGTCGGTCGTCGTCTCGGCGCGGTTCAGGCGCTCCTGGATGCGCACGAGTGTGCTTTCCATCGAGTCGAGTGCGCCGGAGACGTCGGCTTCGACTTTGTCGAGACGCTCATCCGCCCGGTCCACGCCAGCCATGCGCTTGTGGACATTGGTTTCCAGCGTCGACATCCGCTCGGACAGGTGCTTGGCCGTACCTTCGGCGCGCAGTTCGGCCTGCTCGACCGCGCGTTCGACGCGCTTGGCCGCTTCCGAAAGCGTCGACTCCACGCGCGTTTCCATCGACTCCACGCGTTCGGAGAGATCAGCGAAGCCGCTCTCGACGCGGCCCTTGATGGCCTGCGTTTCCTGCTGGGTGAGGTCGCTTTCCTCGTACATGTGGCTGGCGAGCTTGCCGAGCGCCTGTTCCAGCGCTTTCAGCGCTTCGAGGTTCTGCTTCGGCGTCTCGTCTTCTTCCATGCGGCGCACTTTGCGCTGCAGGGCTTCGAACGTTTCCTGCAATTCGTCGATCATGCCTTCGACATGACCGGCAATCGCGGACGAGGTCTGCTCAGCCGTTTCGAGACGGGTCACAAGGCCGAGAATGGTGTGATCCATGCCGGTGATGGCAAGCGTGGAGCGGGCTTCGGTGGCCTCGATCCGCCGGGTCAGGCGGTCGAGCGTATCGCTGGCTGCCGTGGCCGTCGGCTTGCGGCGGTGCAGCGGCTCAACCACTTCATTGGGCTGGGGGGGATCGGATGCGATCAGAAGTCGATTGAGATATTCGCCGAGCGTCAGCCCTTCGGCCGTGGCGGCTTCTCTCGCGGCTTCTCTGGCGCGCTCGTCGATTCCCTTGACGCTCCACGGCCTGGTCTGGCTCATCCCCGCACTCCTGAAACCCTTTACGGCCCGCAACCGTTAACGCAGCGGGCAGATTCGTTCACTTTCTCATGCAATGATGGCAGGAGCGGTCTTAAGACAGGGTTAAAGGTAAAGATTTCCCGCAGATCCGGTAATTTTGGGTAGAGCGCGGTAAACCATGATGGCCTTCCCCGGCGGATTACAAAAATTTCTTCCGGTTTACGTTGACGTTCGCGTAAGGGCTGATCTAAGTTGACCCTATGACACACAAACACGCTTCCATCTCCGCCGCAGACTCCCGCACCTACACGATCTCCGAACTCGCCCGGGAGTTCGGGGTGACGCCGCGGGCGCTCCGCTTCTACGAAGACAAAGACATGCTGCACCCGGCACGTGACGGTATGATGCGGGTTTACTCGAACCGTGACAGGGCAAGGCTGACCATCATCGTCCGCCTGAAGCGTCTCGGCCTGCCGCTCGCGGACATCCGCGAGATTCTCGACCTTTATGCGATGAATGACGGCAAGCGCGCCCAGACCAAGATGATGCTTCAGAAGTTCCAGAAGCAGGTGAAGGAACTGGAAGTTCAGCGCGAAGACATCGACACGGCCCTGGGCGAGCTGCGCAAGGGAATCGTCTGGCTGGAAGGCCTGATCTCCCAGAACGGCCCTTCCGAAGAGGGCAAGCGCCAGGTTGCAGCCTATGACGCTGTGGCACGCCGCCAGCTTGACGAAGTCTGATCTGTAAGGCGGGTTTCCGCCAGTTTGGAAAGACCTTTCCAGAAGGGCGCGCTACGACACGTGGCAGACGCCCTTCAACGCATAGAGGAAACGCAATATGCCCCGTTATGACGCGCCAATCCGCGACATGCAGTTCATTCTCCATGATGTCCTGCAGATCCAGAACTATTCAAACCTGCCCGGCTTCGAGGAAGTTACGCCCGACCTTGTGAACGCCATCCTCGAAGAAGGTGGCAAGTTCGCCAAGGAAGTCCTGTACCCGCTCCGCGCAATCGGCGACCAGCAGGGTTGTATCCGCAATGCAGACGCAAGCGTGAAGACGCCGGACGGGTTCCCCGATGCGTACAAGCAACTGGTCGAAGGCGGCTGGCCGCTGCTTTCCGTCAGCCCCGATATGGGCGGCCAGGGCCTGCCGCACATCGTCAACATCGCGTGGACCGAGATGGTCTCTTCTTCGAACATGGCCTTCGGTATGTATCCCGGCCTGACCCACGGCGCGTATCAGGCGCTGATGGCAGGCGGATCTGAGGAGCTGAAGCAGAAGTACGGTCCGAAAATGGCCTCGGCCGAGTGGGCCGGCACCATGAACCTGACCGAGCCGCAGTGCGGCACCGATCTCGGCCTGATCAAGACCAAGGCCGTGCCCCAGCCGGATGGCACCTACAAGATCACCGGCCAGAAGATCTGGATTTCCGGCGGCGAGCAGGATCTCACCGAGAACATCATCCACCTGGTGCTCGCGCGCATCGAGGGCGGGCCGGAAGGTATCAAGGGCATCTCCCTGTTCCTGGTGCCGAAGTATCTGGTGAACGAAGACGGTTCTCTCGGCGAGCGGAACCCGGCCAGCTGCGGCGGCCTCGAAGAGAAAATGGGCATCCATGGCAACGCGACCTGCGTCATGAATTATGACGGCGCGACCGGCTACCTCGTCGGCGAGGAGCACAAGGGTATGCGCACCATGTTCGTGATGATGAACGAAGCGCGCCTCGGCGTCGGCCTGCAGGGCCTGTCGCAGGCCGAAGCCGCCTACCAGAACGCCGTCGATTTCGCGAAGGACCGCCTGCAGGGCCGCTCCCTCACCGGCGCTCAGGCTGAAGAGAAGCCAGCGGACCCGATCATCGTGCATCCGGACGTGCGGCGCATGCTGCTCGACCAGAAGGCATTTATCGAGGGCGGCCGCGCCTTCGCCTACTGGACCGCGTTCCAGGCAGACCTCGAACACAAATCGCCCGATGAAAAGGTCCGCGAAAAGGCGGCGGACTACATGGCGCTGCTGACTCCGGTGGTGAAGGCCTATCTCACTCACAAGGGCTATGAGTGCGCCAATGCCGGGCTCCAGCTGCATGGCGGTTCAGGCTTTACCCGCGAATGGGGCCTCGAACAGATCGTGCGCGATTGCCGGATCACGACGATCTATGAAGGCACGAATGGCGTTCAGGCGCTCGACCTCGTGGGCCGGAAGCTCGCCGCGAATGGCGGCCGGGCGGTCTTCTCCTTCTTTGCGGACATTGACGATTTCGTCGCGACGCACGAAGGCAATGAAGACCTCAAGCCGTTCCTCGACGGACTGCAGTCGATCAAGGCCGAGCTTCAGGAGGCCACGATGTGGCTGATGCAGAACGGCATGTCGGACTTCAACAATGCCGGCGCATCCAGCCATGACTACCTGCACCTGTTCGGCCTGACGGCGCTTGCCTTCATGTGGGCTCGGATGGCGAAAGTCGCGCTGGAGAAGAAGGGCAGCGACCCCTTCTATGAAACGAAGCTGAAGACCGGCCGCTACTTCATCGACCGGATGTTGCCGGACGGGGCGGCTCACCTTGCCAAGGTGAAGACGGGCGCTGCCTCCATGATGGCGCTCGAGGCAGAGGCCTTCTGAGGCGGAATATTTCTTTTCCGCCATGTCTCGGGGCCGTCGCAGCGCTGTGATACACAGTCTGCGGCGGCCTGAAGCAAAATTCTCCCCGTTCCGGCCGGGTCTGACGCATGGGAAGGACTGGGAAAATTACCTCGGCGTCGCTAGATGTTGACGTGAACGTAAGCGGCAACTGCCGCGTCAGATTTCCGGAGATGCCAATGCTCTATTCCAGCCCGCTGAACGTGCCGAAACCCGTCTGGCGACAGGAGGAAGACCTCGACATCTTTTCCGATGCGGTCGGCCAGTTCTTCGAGAAGGAATGCGCCCCGCAGGTGCCTGAATGGCGCAAGGCCGGCATCGTGCCGCGTGAGATCTGGACGAAGGCCGGCGAGATGGGCCTCCTCGGCGCCTCGGTGCCGGAGGAATATGGCGGCGCCGGCGGCGATTTCCGCCATGAAGCCATCATCATCGAGCAGCAGCAGTGGAAGGGCATCGATGGCTTCGGCATCACGCTGCACAACGCCATCATCGCACCCTACATCACGGCCTATGGCACCGAGGAGCAGAAGCGCCGCTGGCTGCCGAAGATCTGCTCGGGCGAAATCGTCACCGCCATCGCCATGACCGAGCCGGGTGCCGGCTCCGATCTCCAGAACATCAAGACCACGGCGAAGAAGGATGGCAACGGCTACATCATCAACGGCTCCAAGACCTTCATCTCCAACGGCCAGACGGCAAACCTGATCCTGGTCTGTGCGAAGACGGACCCGACCAAGGGCGCCAAGGGCATTTCCATCATCGCAGTCGAGACCGAGGATGCCGATGGCTTCGAGCGCGGGCGCAACCTTGAAAAGGTCGGCCAGCACGCCGCCGACACGTCCGAGCTCTTCTTCAATGACGTGAAAGTGCCGGCCTCGAACCTGCTGGGCGATGAAGAAGGCAAGGGCTTCGTCCAGCTGATGCAGAAGCTGCCGCAGGAACGCCACGTCATCGGCCTGCAGGGCGTCGGCATGATCGAACGCGCCATCCACGAGACCGTGGAATATGTCAAAGGCCGCAAGGCGTTCGGCGGTACGATCTTCGATTTCCAGAACACGCAGTTCAAGCTCGCCGAGGCCAAGACCGAGGCAACCGTCGCCAAGGTGTTCGTCAATCATTGCACGGAGCTTCTCATGAAGGGCGAGCTCGACGCGGCGACGGCCTCGATGTCCAAGTACTGGGTCAGCGACCTGCAGTGCAAGATCGTCGACGAATGCCTGCAACTGCATGGCGGCTTCGGCTACATGGATGAATACCCCATCGCCCAGATGTATGCCGACGCCCGCGTCCAGCGCATCTATGGCGGCGCCAATGAAGTGATGAAAATGCTGATCGCAAGGACGCTCTGAGGCCCATGCCTGACAGTCACCTCATGTACGAAGTTTTCGGCAAGCCGAGCCCGTCCTCGACGTCGCTTGGCTTCGAACTGATTTCTCTCGACATGAAGGCGATGACGACACGCGTGCGCTTCGACGGCAAGCCGGAATTCTGCAATCCGGCGGGCGTCATCCAGGGCGGCTATCTCGTTGCCATGATGGACGACACGATCGGCATGCTGGCGGGCATGAAAGCCGGCAGGGCGAAACTTCCGTCTACGGTGGACCTGCACACTCATTTCCTGCGTCCTGTCCGCAAGGGCGCCATCGAAGTCGCGGCGCGCCTGCGCAATGTCGGCCGCGCGATCATTTTTGCGGAAGCCGAACTCTATGACTCGCGGGGCAAGGAAGCTGCCCGCGCCAGCGCGAGCCTCACCCTCAACCCGGTCCTCAAGCCGGCCACCTGACACAGTTTGAAAGGGAGTCTCTCCAATGACTGAAGCCTATATCTACGACGCGGTCCGCACCCCGCGCGGCAAGGGCAAAACTTCCGGTGCGCTTCACGAAATCACGGCACTCAGCCTGGCCACCCAGGTTCTGCAGGCCGTCCGTGAGCGCAACGATCTCGACACGTCGAAAGTCGACGACGTCGTCCTCGGCTGCGTCTCGCCGGTCGGCGAGCAGGGCGCGGACATCGCCCGCGTCGCGGTGCTGAACGCCGACTATGCCGAAACCACGGCCGGCGTTCAGGTCGACCGCTTCTGTGCCTCCGGCCTTGAGGCCTGCAACATGGCCGCCGCAAAGGTCATGACCGGCGAGGCCGACATGGCCATCGGCGGCGGTGTCGAATCCATGAGCCGCGTGCCCATGGGCGCCTCTGGCGGCGCCTGGTCTACCGACCCGCAGGTTGCCCTGAAGACTTACTTCGCCCCGCAGGGCGTCGGCGCCGACACGATCGCGACGAAATACGGCTTCTCCCGCGACGACGTCGATGCCTTCGCCGTCGAAAGCCAGAAGCGCGCCGCGCGCGCCTGGAAGGAAGGCCGCTTCGGCAAGTCCATCGTTCCGGTGAAAGACCAGATGGGCGGCATCATCCTCGACCATGACGAGCATATGCGTCCGGATGCGGACATGCAGTCGCTGGCCGGCCTGCAGCCGTCCTTCGCCGGCCTGGGCGCCATGGGCTTCGATGAAATCCTCAAGATGCGCTATCCGGAAGTCGAAAAGATCAACCACGTCCACCATGCCGGCAACTCGTCGGGCATCGTGGATGGCGCTTCGGCGGTTCTCTTCGGCTCGAAGGAAATGGGTGAAGCCCTCGGCCTGAAACCGCGCGCCCGCGTGAAGGCCATGGCCTCCATCGGCTCCGAGCCCGGCATCATGCTGACCGGCCCGACCTATGTGTCTCAGAAGGCGCTGAAAAAGGCTGGCATGAACCCGGGCGACATCGACATCTACGAGCTGAACGAAGCCTTCGCTTCGGTCGTGCTGCTGATGATGAAGATGCTCGATATCCCGCATGAAAAGATGAACGTGAACGGCGGCGCCATCGCCATGGGCCATCCGCTCGGCGCAACCGGCGGCATGATCCTCGGCACCGTGCTCGACGAGCTTGAGCGGTCGGACAAGGAAACCGGCCTCATCACGCTCTGCGTCGGCGCCGGCATGGGCACCGCCACGATCATCGAGCGGGTCTGATGAGCGCAGAGGCGTTCCAGAAAGGCCTGCCCATTGGCATCGCCCTCGGCATCTCGATCGGAGTGGCCCTGGGCGTCGCTGTTGGGAACATGGGCCTGATGGGCGCCGGCCTTGCTGTCGGCATTGGTCTCGCGCCGATGTTCGGCGCGGCCATGCTGAAGAAAGAAACTCGGAACAAAGACGAAAAAGACGGGAACTGAGGTTCCCAAAGGGATAACAAGATGAAACTCGAAACATTTGGTTGGACTGTTGATGGCGACGGCATCGCGCACGCGGTGTTCGATGTGCCGGGCCGCAGCATGAATACGCTGACGGCCAAGGCTATCGCCGACATCATCGCCATCACGAAGGAAGTTGCCACCAACGACGCCATCAAGGGCCTCGTCCTGTCGTCCGGCAAGCCGAGCGGCTTCTGCGCGGGGGCAGACCTTGGCGAGATGAACGAAAGTGCCGGGAGTGGTGGCAAGCCGGAAAAGGACATGAGCGAAGCGGAACTGAAAGCCGCCCAGTTCGAACGTGGCTTCTCGCTGAACCGCACGCTGCGCCAGCTCGAAACCTGCGGCAAGCCGGTGGCTGTGGCGCTCAATGGCCTTGCCCTTGGCGGCGGACTCGAAGTGGCGCTCGCCTGCCATTATCGCGTGGCCGCGAACGACAATCCAAAACTGCAATTCGGCCTGCCGGAAGCCAAGATCGGCCTGTTGCCGGGCGCCGGCGGCACGCAGCGCCTGCCGCGCCTGATTGGCGTGCAGGCCGCCCTGCCGCTGATCCTGCAGGGCGAAAGCTTCACGGCAGACCAGGCGCTGTCGATGGGTGTTGTCCAGGAACTTGCTCCGTCCTCGGAGACCGAGGCGAAGGCGACAGCCTGGGTGAAGGCCAATCCGACGGCGAAGGCGCCGTGGGACGAAAAGGGCTTCAAGGTGCCGGGCGGCGTGCCGCACAAGTCTCCGGGCGCCGGGCAAGTTGCGACCATGGCGAACGCCATGCTGCACGCCAAGACCTATGGCAACTATCCGGCCCAGAAGAACATCCTGTCGTGCGTATACGAAGGGATCCAGGTGCCGATCGATGCAGGTCTGCGTATCGAAACGCGTTACTTCATCAACACCCAGCAGCGCCCGGAAGCGAAAGCCATGATCCGCTCGCTGTTCCTGTCGATGCAGGAGCTGGGCAAGGGCGCCAACCGCCCGGCCGGCTACGACAAGACCGAGTTCAAGAAAATCGCCGTCATCGGCGCGGGCCTGATGGGCGCCGGCATTGCCTATGTCCAGGCCAAGGCGGGTATCCCGACGGTTCTCGTCGATGTCTCGAAAGAGAACGCCGAGAAGGGCAAGGACTATTCTCGCCGGCTCGTCGAGAAAGACGTGTCCCGCGGCAAGTCCACCAAGGAGAAGGGCGATGCGCTGCTCGACCTGATCACCACGACGGATTCCTATGACGACGTCAAAGGCGCCGACCTCGTGATTGAGGCCGTGTTCGAGAATGTGGAACTTAAGGCGAAGATCACGGAGATGGCCGAGGCTGTCCTCGACGAGAACGCCGTGTTCGGCTCGAACACCTCGACGCTGCCGATCACCGGCCTCGCAAAGGCATCGAAGCGGCCTGAGAACTTCATCGGCATTCACTTCTTCTCGCCGGTGGAGCGCATGGGCCTTGTGGAGATCATCTCCGGCAAGGAAACCAGCGAGGCGACGCTCGCCAAGGCCATCGATTATGTGCTGGCCATCCGCAAGACGCCGATCTCGGTGAACGACAGCCGCGGCTTCTACACCTCGCGCTGCTTCGGCACCTATACGCGCGAAGGCATGGAAATGCTGGCCGAAGGCATAAAGCCGGCCATCATCGAGAATGTCGGGCGTCAGTGCGGCATGCCGATGGGCGCGCTGGAAGTCTCCGACTCGGTCGGCCTCGACACGGCTCTGAAAGTGACCCGAGCCACGGCGGAAGCCGCCGGTGTGGACCTGCAGGGCGACGAGCGCACGCAGTTCCTCGCCTGGCTGGTTGAAGACCAGGGCCGCGTTGGCCGAAAGGCTGGCAAGGGCTTCTACGACTATAACGAGAAGGGCAAGCCGGAACGTCTCTGGCCCGACATCAACAAGATGATCGAGGTCAAGGTCGACGAGTGCCCGCCGGACATGAAGAAGGAGCTGACCAACCGCTTCCTCATCCGCCAGGCCATCGAAGTGGCCCGCTGCTTCGAGGAAGGCGTGATCACCGACGCGCGCGATGCCGACATCGGTTCCATCCTCGCCTGGGGCTTCGCACCGTTCACGGGCGGCTGCTGCTCCTATGTCGACCTGATCTGGGGCATCGGCCCATTCGTGGAAGAGGCCGACCGCCTCGCCAAGAAGTATGGCGACCGCTTCGCGCCGCCCCAGCTCCTGCGCGACATGGCGGCCAAAGGCGAAGGCTTCTACGACCGCTTCCCGCCAGCCGGATCGAAGTCGAAGGTCGCTGCGTAAGCAGCAATCGCCAGACATAAGAAAAGGCCGGAGCGATGCTCCGGCCTTTTTGTTTGGGGACGGATCGTCCTATTTCTTGGCGCGCGACCACCAACCGGTGCGGCGGGGTGCAGACGCTTCCTCTGCTTTGGCGGGTTCCGGCTCTGCGGGGGCGTCCGCCGTTTCCGCCATGGCGGGCTCAGGCTCCGCCACCGGCGCTTCAACGGCCTTGACCGGCTCGGCAGACGTCTCGGCTTCAGCGGGCGCCTCAGCCTGGGGCTCGGGCTCCGCAACAGCTTCTGCCACCGGCTCCACGTCCACGTCGGCCTTCTTGGCACGCGACCGGCGGGCACGCTTCGGCTTCGCCGGTTTCTCTTCCGCATCGGAGTCCGATGCCTCCGGGCTGGCGTCTGCGTCGGCAGTCTCCGGCTCGGCGTCAGCTTCCGTCATTTCGGGAGCGGGTGCCTCAGTCTCCATCGGCTCAGCGTCAGCGACGGCTTCGTCCGCCATTTCCGATGCGGCCGCGTCTTCGTCGCCCTCGACGGAGGCGTCACCCTCGGCGCCCGCCTCTGTATTGCGGCGGCGGCGGCGGCCACCCCGGCGGCCACGGCGGCGGCGCTTGCGAGGCGCATCGGTTGCCTCGGCGGCGGTGTCTTCGCCGTCGCTTTCGTCGTCATCGGACGCGTCATCAGCGTCATCTGAGTCAACGCTGTCACCCTCCAGGGCAACAATTGGGGCATCGCCATCGACCACTTCCATGCCGGTTTCGCGGTCGCCCTTGTTGCGGCGGCGGCCACCCCGACGGCGGCGCTTTCGGCGGCCTTCGCGCTTTTCGCCGGCCTCTTCGCTGTCGGCGGCGGCTTCATCAGCCTCCTCGTCCAGAACCTCGTCCTCGATCTCGTCGTCATCCTCGTCGGTGACGACCGGTTTGGACGGCTTCTGCAGTGACCGCGGCGGCTTGCGCTTCTTCGGCCGGGCATTCTGGTCACGCTCGGCATCAATGGTGAAGTCGCCCGGCAGCATGTCTTCCGACGAGTGAATCGACACGGCAAAGCCGGCAATCCGTTCAATCTCGATCAGCGCCTCGCGCTTGTTGTTGAGAATGTAGAGCGCCACATCTGTCGGCGCCTTTACAGAAATGGACTTCAGCGCCCCGGTCGAGGCGCGTGCCTCGATCGCCCGGATCAGCTGCAGCGCAGCCGACGGGATCGAGCGGCGCCGTCCGGTGCCGTCGCAGGACGGGCAGGGATCGGAGGTTGCCTGCAGCACACCCTGGCGGCGGCGCTGCCGCGAAATTTCCATCAGGCCGAACTGGGAAATCCGGCCATGCTGGACGCGCGCGCGGTCCACCTTCAGGCATTCCTTCAGCTTCTTCTCGACCGCCCGGTTGTTCTTGCTCTCATCCATGTCGATAAAGTCGATCACGATGAGGCCGGCGAGGTCGCGCAGGCGCATCTGGCGGCAGGCTTCCTCGGCCGCTTCCAGATTGGTGCGGACGGCCGTCTGTTCGATATTCCGCTCGCGGGTGGCCTTGCCCGAGTTCACGTCAATCGCAACAAGTGCTTCAGTCTGGTTGATCACCAGATAGCCGCCGGATTTCAGCTGCACGACGGGTGAATAGATGGAATCGAGCTGGTCCTCGACCGCTTCGGCGACGAACAGCGGGTCTTCCTCCTTCCACTGCTGCACTTTCTTGGACTGGCTCGGCATGATCAGCTTGGCGAGGTCTTTCGCCTCGCGATAGGCCGCATCGCCCTGCACCCAGACTTCCTCGATCTCCTTGTCGAACATGTCGCGCATCGCCCGGTGGACGAGGCCGCCTTCGGCATTGATCAGCATGGGCGCCTCGGAAGCGAGCGTCTTCTCGACGATTGTCTCCCAGAGCTTGGAGAGGTATTCATAGTCGCGCTTGATTTCGGCCTTGGTGCGCTTGGCGCCGGCCGTGCGCACGATCAGGCCCATGCCTTCCGGCACGTCGAGCTCCGACACGATGGATTTCAGGCGTTTGCGGTCTGCCGAATTGACGATCTTGCGGGAAATACCGCCGCCGCGCGGCGTGTTGGGCATCAGCACCGAATAGCGGCCTGCCAGTGACAGGTACGTCGTCAGCGCCGCGCCCTTGGAGCCGCGCTCCTCCTTGACGACCTGGACCAGCATCACCTGGCGCCGGCGGATCACTTCCTGGATCTTGTAGCGCTTGGAAATCGGCGTGCGGGTCGTCTTCTTGGCGTTGCGGCGCGCCGGTTTGGCCCGGCGGGACGTCTCTTCCGTGCCGGCGTCGTCTTCATCGTCGCCGTTGGCCTCTGCGTCGCCGTTCTCATCATCTGAGGAGGCTTCGACGTCCGCCTCGTCCTCATCCTCGTCATGATCGTGATCTTCGCCGGCGACCTGGCCTTCCAGTTCGGCACTCACGCCGTGGGGCGTGTAGGGACCGTCATCGTCGTCCTCAATCGCTGCAGCAGCCTCTTCGGCGGCTTCGCGCAGGAGGGCTTCCCGGTCTTCCGCCGGCAGCTGGTAGTAATCCGGGTGGATTTCGCTGAAGGCAAGGAAGCCGTGGCGGTTCCCGCCATATTCCACGAATGCCGCCTGCAGCGACGGCTCAACGCGCGTCACTTTAGCGAGGTAGATGTTGCCGCGGAGTTGTTCGTTACCGGTTGTTTCGAAGTCGAAGTCGTCGACCTGTCCACTGTTGACGATCGCCACACGGGTCTCTTCCGGGTGGGCGGCGTCGATCAGCATGAGTTTGCTCATGTAGGAGAACCTTTTGATCCGGCAGCGGGGCCGCGGGCGAGATCCGCCTCAGGCAGCCAGGCTGGCCGGTCTGTGTTTGAAGGATATGGGCGCTGACACGACCGGTTCCATACCGCCGATGCGGCATGTTTCTCTCGGCAATGCGGGCAGTACCCAAGGACATTATGCTTTGCTTTCCGGAGCGCGGCGCCCGCCGACCATGTCTGGTGAGCCGGGATCGCTGGCGCGTCATTAGGAAACTTGCGTTGCAGCGCGGTCATCCGGCTGCGGAACGGATAGTGCACAATTTCGGCCGCCAAGGAAAGGTGCAAATTCGGCCTGCAACTGCTGATGTTCGTTTCCATCGGTCAATCCAGCATTAATGTTCGCCTTGTTAGGGAGTCATACTAGAAACCGTCCTGATTTCCCGGTGATGGAGAGAAACTCAACGATATGTTGAAATTCCGGCTACTCCTTCTTGTTTTTGCGGCAATTTTTGCTGCGGCGCCGGTTCTGGCCGAAGTCAGCGACGTGCGCGTCGTGGGCGACGGCGCCCCGACCCGAATCACGGTCTGGACCGATACGCCCCAGGATGCGCGGGCATTTCTGTCGGAACAGGCGGCCGGGCGCACGATTGTGCTGCCCCTGAAGGGGATTTCGACGGCAAAAGCGGGCACCGGCACCGGCGGGGTCGTGAACTGGTCGCTGATGGGGTCGGAACTCAGCTTCCTGCTCGACCGGCCGCTCATGGTCGCGCGGGTGCTGACCCTGCCGCCCTCCGGCAGCGAGCGGGAGCATCGGGTGATCATCGACCTCGAAACCGTGTCCGCCGCGCGGTTCGCCAGTGTCGCAAAGCGCGACCGGCTGCAGCTCGCGAAGGCGCTGGCGACACCGGATGACAAGGTGAGGGACCGGCCCGGCCTTCTGCCGGACCTGTTCCGAGGCACGTCGCCTACGCCGCGGCGCGGGAAATACGTGATCGTGGTCGACGCCGGCCATGGCGGAAAGGATCCCGGCACGCAGGCCGCGAGCGGCGTGAAGGAGAAGGACATCGTCCTGAAAGCCGCGCTGGAGCTTCAGCGCCTGCTGGCGGCGGACCCTCGCTATGAGGTGCGCCTGACGCGCGATACAGACAAGTTCATCGAGCTCGAAGACCGCGTGACTCTCGCCCGCGACTGGGGGGCAAGCCTGTTCATCTCCCTGCACGCCGACGCTGCTGGCAAGACGACGGTTTCCGGGGCTTCCGTCTATACGATCTCGGCGCAGGGCGAGACCCGGATAGACCGGGAATCCAACAAGAATGACTGGCGCATCCCGATGGAAGACGGCACGCCGGAGCGGATCAGCGGGATCCTCGAAGACCTCGTGAAGCGCGAGACGAAAACCCATTCGGCTGATTTCGCCGAATTCCTGCTGCCGGAACTGCGCGAGGCGGGGCCGGTCCTTCGCGACACGCACAAGAATGCCGGTTTCTATGTGCTGCTGGCGCCGGATGTGCCGGCGGTTCTGCTGGAACTCGGCTTCCTGACCAATGCCGAAGATGCGCGCCGCCTCGACTCCACGTCCGGGCGCAAAAAGTCGATGCAGGCTGTAAAGCGCGGCATCGATCGTTTCTTCGACCGCCAGGAACGGCTGATGGCCGACACGTCGGGCTGAAGCCTGCCGGAATCGGCTTGCCCGGCTCTGGCCTTGTTGCGACAGTGACCGGATGAGACCAAGCGGGATTCTGCCGGCATTCTTTCTAGCACTGTCCTGCGCGGCGTGCGCGTCCCAGCCGATGGCGCGGGTGACGCAGGCCATCGCGCCCTTTGCGCCGCCGGCGGAGGCGCGGGCCTATGGCGACTATCTGATCGCCCGGTATGCGGCGATGACCAACGACCCCCAGGGCGCGGCGGCCCACTATGCCGATGCGATGACGAGTGCACCGCATGTCAAGGGGCTGGCCGAGCGGGCGGTGTTTTCGGCGCTACTTGCGGGCGACTACAAGGATGCGGTGAAGCTCGCCCGTCGCTCGGAAGCGGCAGGCGACGAATCGACATTGGTGCGCTTTACGCTCGGCGTGGAATCGCTGGCGCGCGGCCGGGATGAGGACGCCGCGCATTATCTCGCCGAGGAAGGGTTCGGCACTTTCAACCGCTCCATAGCCCGCGGAATGACGGCCTGGCGGATGCAACGGTCCGAGGGCACCGGAGCGGCTGTGGCCTATCTCAACAGTGTGATGACGGGCGATCCGCGCCTCGACAGCACGTCGCTTTACATGACCGGCCTGCTGCATCTGTCGGAAGGCGAGGACGAGGATGCGCTTGCCACTTTTGAGGCGCTCTGGGCATCCGGGGCGCGTCTCGCCGTTGGTCTCGATGCGCATGCGCGGCTGCTTGCCGCCCGAGGAGATCGCGCCCGCGCTGACGAATTGCTCCTGAAATTCCGGGATGAAGTCGGGTCCAACGCGGCGCTTGAGCGGCTGCGGGCGGAGATCGAATCCGGCGCCGTGATCGAGGTCCATCGTCCAACCGTGAAGGAGGGTGCGGCGCTCGCCATCTACATTCCGGCTGCCGCGCTTTCGACGCGGACGCAGGATGATCTGTCGAGCGTCTATTTTGTGCTGGCCCTGGCGCTCGATCCGGACCTTCAGGAAGCTCGCACCCTGTGGGCATCGGCACTTGAAAAGACCGGACGGCGGGAAGAAGCGCTGGCGATCCTGTCTCAGGTGCCGCGGCCGTCGCCCTTCTATGCAACGGCGCGTGGACAGATGGCCTGGTTGCTGCGCCGCGATGGCCGGACAGAAGATGCGCTCAGCGTCGCCGGGCAGGCGCTCGCCGAAGCGCCGGACCGCAGCTTGCTGGTGCAGCTCGCGGACCTTTTCCGGTCCGTCGGCCGCAATGGCGAGGCCGAGCACATCCTCACAGACGTGATTGAAAGCGACGCAGATGAAGGGCGGAAGGACTGGCGGCTGCTCTATGCCCGCGGTGCTGTCCGAGAACAGCTTGGGCGGTGGCCCGAGGCGGAAACCGATCTCAAAGCCGCGCTGGAGCTTCAGCCGGAAAGCGCCTCTGTTCTGAACTATCTCGGCTATTCCTATATCGATCGCGGCATCCGGCTTGAAGAAGGCATGGAGCTGATCCGCAAGGCGCTCGCGCTTGAACCGAATTCCGGCTTCATCACCGACAGTCTCGGCTGGGCTTATTTCCAGCTTGGACGCTATGAAATGGCCACGCGCTATCTCGAGCGCGCCGTTGAACTTGAGCCCGGTGATGCGACGCTCAACGATCATCTCGGGGATGCCTACTGGAATGTCGGCAGGAAGCTCGAGGCGAAATTCCAATGGGAACAGGCGTTGAAGCTTGACGTGGATGACAGCGACCGGGAGCGGATCGAAGTGAAGCTGCTGAAGGGTCCGGATGCTCCGCCGGTCGTGCAGGCGGGGGCAGAGCAGGACCCGCTGCCGCAGAGGCCCTGAACGACATGACCACCGGCAAGCTCAGGGCGTGGGCCTCCGCAAAGGTGAACCTGTTTCTGCATGTCGGGCCGGTGCAGCCCAACGGCCGCCATCCGCTCGACTCTCTTGTCGTGTTTGCCGGGCCGGAAGCGGCCGACATGCTGGAAGTGGTCCCGGCAGACGCGCTCAGCCTCGCGCTTTCCGGGCCCGGCGCAGCAGGGCTGGACGCGGGGGCCGACAATCTCGTGATCAGGGCTGCCGAAGCATTGCGCGCGGCAGCGGGCATCCGGTCCGGCGCCGCCATATCGCTCGACAAGCACTTGCCGGTTGCAGGTGGGATCGGAGGCGGCTCGGCCGATGCGGCAACCGCCCTGCGCCTGCTCACCGAGCTCTGGAAGCTTGACCCATCGCATGCGGTTTCGGTGGCGCCGTCGCTTGGCGGCGACGTTCCGGTGGCCCTTCATGGTCATCCTGCGCTGATGCAGGGTGAAGGCGAACGAGTCCTGCCGGTCTCTGTCCTGCCGGTGCTTCCGGCCTTGTTGGTCAATCCGGGCATCGCGTGCCCGACGGGGCCCGTCTTCCGGGCATACGACGCGGCCGGGGGCGGCGCTGCGTTTCAAGTGCACCAGGGCGTACCTGAGTTCGCGGACGCCGACGGTCTCGTCCGCTGGCTCGAAGACCAGCGCAATGATCTGGAAGCGCCGGCGGTTGGGCTTGTTCCTGAAATTCAGGGAGTTCTCGATGAACTCCGACGGCTGGAAGGCGCCCGACTTGTCCGCATGAGTGGATCGGGCGCGACCTGCTTCGTCCTGTTCGAAAGCGGCAATGCCGCCAAGGCGGCTGAAGCAGAAGTTCACCGGAGGCATCCCGGCTGGTGGGCGCGGGCGACACGGCTCGGGAGTGGCGAGTGAGTCCGCATCTCGTCATTCTGATCCGGCTGATCGGCCCGGTGCTGTTGAGTGCTGCGCTCTGTGCGCTCGTCATGCGCTTCGGGATCAAGGACGCGCCGGATGGTGGACGTAAGACGCAAGCTGCGCCTGTGCCGAATGCAGGCGGCGTCGCGATCCTCCTGACGACCGTTCTCTCCTGCTGGATCGCCGCTCGGTCCGGATTCATGTCAGATAGATGGACGGCGGACGGGGCTGGCCTCATCCTTGCCGCGTCGATGCTGGCAGGCGTCATCGGCCTCGTCGACGATATGTTCGGCATGGCCGCGAAGGTGAAGCTGGGCCTGCTCCTGCTGGTCTCCGGCGGGCTCGCCGCCTTCGGCCCTCAGCTTCAGGTTCCCGGCCTGCCGGCGCTGCTTGCGATGACAGGCGTCGGCTTGTGGATCCTCATCACCATCAACGCGGTCAATTTCATGGATGGGTCGAATGGGCTCGCGCTCGGGTCATCCGCCATCATGCTTCTGGGGGCAGCCGACATCCTGACCGCACAGCCAGGCACACTGTGGGCCTTCGCACGCGATCCGGATACGGCGTTTGTCGCGGGGACGGCGGCGCTGGCCATTTTCGGCTTTCTCGCCTGGAACCTGCCGGGCCGGCTCTATGCCGGAGATTCTGGCGCGCTGGGGATCGGGGCCTTGTTTGGGGGCGTCAGCACCGTGGTCGCCCAGGTCACAACGGTGTGGACCGCGGCCATTCTCTTCCTGCCATTCCTGGTCGATGTGATGCTGACCATCTTCTGGCGGGCAAGCCGCGGACGGTCCGTCATGACAGCGCATCGGGAACATGCCTATCAGCTGTTCCTTCGGGCCGGATGGAATCATTTGCCGGTCGCGATGATCTGGTGGGCGCTGAGCATGGGCTGCTGGGTTGCCGCAGCGCATACGCCGGATCACCTGGCACCATGGGTGTTCCAGGGGCTTGCAGTGGCGGGGAGCGGCCTGTGGCTTGTGCAGCGCCTGACACTCGGCCGGCGCCTGATAGCCGAGGGGCGCTAGTAGGCGCGGCTTACGCAGAAATCGGCGAGTTCTTCGAGGGCTTCGCGATAGGGCGACGCAGGCAGGCAGCGCAGCGCGCCTTTGGCGAGTGCCGCATAGGCTTCGGCTTCCTGGACAGTCGCTTCAGCCGCACCGGTGGCCCGGATCAGGTGAACGGCATGGGCAAGGTCTGCGTCTTCCTGACGTGCCGGATCCATCACGCGGTCCCAGAAGGCGCGGTCTTCATCGGAGCCGCGGCGCTTTGCGATGATGACGGGGAGGGTGATCTTGCACTCGCGGAAATCGTCGCCGACGGATTTGCCGATGACCGACGTGGTGCCGCCATAGTCCAGCACATCGTCGATGATCTGGAAGGCAAGGCCGAGATTCTTGCCATAGGTCGCGAAAGCGCTGGCATGACTGTCACCGCCGGCCGACAGGGCGCCGGTTTCGGCAGCTGCTTCGAACAGGGCGCCGGTCTTGGCCTCGATGATGGCGAGGTATTCTTCGGTCGGCAGTTCGCGCTGGCTCATTGCCGCCAGCTGGCGGACTTCGCCTTCCGCAATCGTGGTCGCCGCGGTGGCCAGCCGGTCGAGGATAGACAGGTTCCGCGTTTCGACCAGAAGGTTGAAAGCGCGGGAGAAAAGAAAGTCGCCGACGAGGATGGAGGCTTTCTCGCCCCAGATGGCCTTGGCGGCGGGTTTGCCACGGCGCAGGTCGCTCTCGTCTACGACGTCATCGTGGAGGAGGGTCGCAGTATGGATAAATTCCACCGCGGCAGCCAGGACGTGGGTGGCATGTGTGGGCTTGCCCACGGCATGGGCCGCCATCAGCGTGAGCATAGGGCGCAGGCGCTTGCCACCGGCCGACACGATATAGCCGGACAGATCGGGGATAACCGCCACCGGGCTGGCCGCACGGGCAGCGAGGATATCCTCGACGGCCTGCATATCCGCGGACACGAGGGCTTGCATGCGGTCGAACACAGAGCCGGACGCAGCCTTGCCTTTCGGTTTCGGGGACAGAGTCAAACGGGGCTCCACGGGAAATGCCGGATCGGTGAGGAATTAGGCTTAAGCGACCTGTGTGGCAAGAACGACGTGGCACCGGGCCGCAGTCACATCTGCAGGAGGCAGGCTGTGAACGGAAATGCTGGCGGACTCAGGCGATTGCGGGATAGAATGACGGTATGAGACTGATTTTATCCGCCCTCGCGCTCGGACTGGTGGCAGCCTGCGCCAGCACGGCACCATACGGCCCTGCGTCGAAGCCCGGCGCCATGGGTTATGACACGATGCAGATCGAAAACGACCGGTACCGGGTGTCCTACACAGACAAGGATCCGGCGAAGGCACACGACCGCGCCCTGCTGCGCGCGGCTGAGGTGACGCTGGAGGCCGGCAAGGACTGGTTTGAGGTCACAAATGCCTATGCCGACAACAGCGCCAGCGCGGGTAGCGGCTCGCGCACGTCGGTCAGCATCGGCGGTTCGAGCGGCTCCTATGGTCGCTCCAGCGTCGGCGTAGGTGTCGGAATCGGCTTCCCGCTCGGCGGGTCCGGCAGCACGGGCGCCGTCACGCAGGTGTTGGAGATCGTCACCGGAACCGGCGAGAAGCCTGACCGGCCGACCGCCTATGATGCCCGGTCGGTCGACATCAATCTCAGGAGCGCAGCCGTTTCCTGATGGAAGAAGTCTTCAGGACGAACGACCCGATCAAGCTGAGCTTTGTGGAACACCTGCTGCAGGAAGCTGGGATCGAGTATTTCGTGGCCGACCGCCACATCTCCGCTGTCGAGGGCAATATCGGCGCCTTCCCGCGCCGGGTGATGGTGCCGGAAGCGGACCGGGCGCGGGCCGAAACCGTGCTTGCCGAGGTCGAGCGGGGATGGTGACGGAAGACACGGTCTATCAGGGCCGGGTCCACCTGGTTCAGCCCGAGACCGGCTTCCGGGCGGGGACAGATTCCCTGCTGCTGGCCGCGGCTTTACCGGTCAGGGACGGGGATAGAGAAGCGCTGGAACTCGGCTGCGGATGCGGTGGGGCGCTGCTGCCGGCCGCGTACAGGCTGAACCAAAATGTGATCACAGGAGTCGATATAGATGACTCAATGGTGCGTCTGGCAGCGGCAGGCGTGACCCGGAATGGCTTTGAATCCCGGGTTTCGGTCCATCAGGGCGAAGCGTCGGCCTGGGTGCGCGATCATGAGAACCGGTTTGACCTCGCCTTCTCCAACCCGCCCTATTTTGAGCCGGGCCGGATTTCGGCCCCCGGCGAAGGCAAGGCGCAGGCCTATCTTGAATCCCTCGACCTTGCCGGCTGGATCAAGGCAATGGTGTTTGCGGCGAGGCCTCGGGCGCCGGTCATCATGATTCACCGGGCCGCCGAGCTTGCCCGTATCCTGACCGGCTTCGACCGCCAGACCGGTGAGATCACCGTGCTGCCCGTCGCGTCAAAGCCCGGCGAAGAAGCGCGGCGCGTTCTGGTGCGAGGGCGCAAGGGGCTGAAGCGCGGGCCGGTGCGCCTGCTGGCCCCTCTGGTGACGCATCTTGAGGACGGTTCGGCCAGTCCCGCCCTCGAGGCGGTGCGCCGGGGCGAGGGAATCGACTGGTAGGCCGGTTTGTCGCTTGCGGGCGATCAATTCAGCCCCCATGTCAGTCCTGTAAGGAGGAGGGGGCAGAAAGGAGCAAACCGTGTTTGGCGTGCTTTATTGGGCTTCCCTCGCGATCGGCCTGTTCATCGCGGCCATGGGGTTTCCCGGCTTCTACAATATGGTGACCGGCCGCAGCAGCGGCTCGATGGACCATAACGGCTGGTAGCACGGCTTGCGCGCGGCGAGGCTGGGCGGTACGTCGGCTGGGAGATTTCCCAACGGACGAGTGACATGCCCGCACCCAAGGCCAATTCCAAACCGAAATCCTTTCAGGACATCATCCTGACGCTCCAGAATTACTGGGCGGCACAGGGCTGCGCGATCCTGCAGCCCTATGACATGGAAGTCGGCGCCGGCACGCTGCATCCGGCGACCGTGCTGCGGGCGCTCGGGCCGAAGGAATGGCGGGCGGCCTATGTGCAGCCCTCGCGCCGGCCGAAGGATGGCCGCTATGGCGAAAACCCGAACCGGCTTGGCCATTATTACCAGTATCAGGTGATCCTGAAGCCGAACCCGGCCGACCTGCAGGATCTCTATCTCGAAAGCCTCTACCGCATCGGCATCGACCCGACCGTGCACGACATCCGCTTTGTCGAAGACGACTGGGAGAACCCGACCGTCGGCGCCTGGGGCCTCGGCTGGGAAGTCTGGTGCGACGGGATGGAAGTCAGCCAGTACACCTATTTCCAGCAGGTCGGCGGGCTCGATGTGCGCCCGGTTTCCGGCGAGCTGACCTACGGCCTTGAGCGCCTCGCCATGTACGTGTTCGGCGTCGACAATGTCTACGACCTTCCCTTCAATGATCCGCAGTCGGAAGTTCCGCTGACCTATGGCGACGTGTTCCTCGAGAACGAGCGCCAGCAGTCGGCCTTCAATTTCGAATTCTCCGATGTGGAGATGCTGAAGCGCTGGTTTGCCGATTGCGAAAACCAGTCCAATGCCCTGCGCGCGGCGGGCAAGCCGTTGCCGGCCTATGACTATGCGCTGAAAGCCTCGCACACGTTCAACCTGATCGATGCCCGCGGCGCGATCAGCCCGACCGAGCGGCAGGCCTATATCGCCCGCGTGCGCGATCTTGCGCGTGGCGCGGCCGAGCAGTGGGCCGAGCAGGAAGCGGCGCGGGCCGGGTGATGAAGGCTGCGGCGCTTGCTCTTTCTCTGGCAGGACTTGCCGCCTGTGGCGGCGCGCCCGAGCCGGAAGCAGGCCGCCCGCCGCTTTATAAATATGACAGTATGCGGAAGGCCGTCTCTGACGCGCGTGGAACGCTGCCGGTCTTCTGGGAAGCCTTCGATAGCGGGAATGAGGCCAGTTCGGATTTCGCGCTCAATGTGACGACCCGGTCGCGGCGCTACACCGAGGAACCTGTCTGGCTGGTCGATCTGAAGCTGATGCCCGGCGACCTGTACGCGGGAACCATTCCTGACGATCATGAGATCAAGGATGGCCTGAAACCTGGCGAGATGATTGCCTTCGCGCCCGAGGATATTGTCGACTGGCGGTTCCGGAAGGATGGCAAATTCTACGGTGCCTATACGACCCGCGCGATGCTGGATTTGGCGCCTGGCGCCAGAACCGATAATATCCGGGCCATGTTCCACGACTCTCCGGTGCCCTGAGCCCCGGACGGGTCTCATCGGCGGAGGCGCCTCAATGTCAGAACAACCCGAAATCGGCGGGCGCGAGCCGGTCGCTGTCGATGTGGAAGCAGGCAAGATGTACTGGTGGTGCGCCTGCGGGCGCTCGAAGAGCCAGCCTTTTTGCGATGGCAGCCACAAGGGAACGGAGTTCGTGCCGGTCGGCTGGGAAGCGCCGAAAACGGGTACGGTCTGGTTCTGCGCCTGCAAGCGCACGGGCAAGAGCCCGCTGTGCGACGGATCCCATCACGCGCTCTGAGAATCCCGGATTGCCGCCCGGCCCGGAACCTCCCACAATCGGGTCATCGTTTCGGGATGAGGTGATCATGAAATACCGCAATGTGTCTGCCTGTGCAGGCATGTCGTTTCTCGCTGTGGCGCTTGCGGCCTGTTCGGGCGGTGAGGGTGGCGGCTCTGACGAAGCCCCGAAGATCGAGCCGTTCCTGTGGGCCGAAAAGCCGGCCTATTGCGCCTTCCTGCCGTCAGGCACGAAATTCAATGTGGCGGACCGCTCGACCTGGGAATTCGTGTTCGTCACCCAGCCGGAACCCGGCGACGACCTGGCCGCTGCGCCGGCCCTGATGCAGCTGGACGGGCGTCAGGTGCGCCTGATGCGGAACCTGTCGGCGCCCGGATCAGGGCCGCAGACCTGGGTGTACCGCGACGAAGGCAGCATGCTGGAGATCGAGCTGAAGCTGGAATCGCCCGCCATCGAGATGGGCGGCTCGACGGGCGGGCCCCAGAACGCGACCCTCAGGGTGCGCGGGCCGGTCAGAGGGAAGGTGCAGGAAGTCCGCGGCGGCTGCGGCCTGTGACGTCTCCGTTTGATGATGAACAGATATTTATTATAAAATCAGGGTATTAGAGAAAAAATCTTTCCTGTTTGGCGACGGATCGGCCGGGTCTGGCCGTTTGATCTGGCATGGGTCCAGCGGGTTGGGCCCTCCTCAGACGACAGGAGACTTATGATGCTGAAACCCCTTCTTGCCGCCCTTCTGGTAGGTGCCATCGCCGTTCCGGCGGCTTCTGCGGGCCCGGTCGAGCGGGCCGGACGCTTCGACAAGCGCCTCACCGCCGCCGAATATCGTGGCGCATGGGCACAAGGCAGCCGCGCCGACCATGCCGAAGACCGCTTCGACCATCGTGAGGATGTCCGCGACCGCCGCGAAAGCCGGCGCGATGAAGCGGTGGATTTCGGCCCGCGCGACGTGATCGAGGACCGGATCGACCGGCGCGAAAGCCATCGTGACCGGCTGGAAAACCGCGTCGACCGCCGCCATTGACGGCTAGCCGCTTGGCCCGGAGCGGGCATCGGGGTACCCTTCGCGCGTGGAGGGAATTGTGATGTTCCGATTGGCCTGCCTGTTCCTCGTTTCCGCCTGCCTCGCACTTGCCGCCTCAGCGGGCACCAAACGTGCCCTGATCGTCGGGGTCGGCGACTATGACAATCTGCCTGACCTGCAGAAGACGCTGGGCGATGCAGACGGCTATTCGGACGTGTTCGGCGACGATCTCGGATTTGAGGTCACCCATCTCAGCGATCCCGGCACGATCGATTTCCTGGAAGCGCTGGATGGGTTCCTCCGGTCGATCGAACCGGGCGACGAGGTGGCGTTCATTTTTTCCGGTCATGGCTGGTCGGACGGGGCGGACAATTTCCTCGCCCTGAAGGATGCGCCGCTGGAATCTTCTGAATTCGCGCTGCGCCACCGGACGGTGTCCCTTTCGAACGCCGTGCTGGCGGAAATCCGCGCGCGCAAGCCGGCAATGTTGCTGGCGATTGTCGATGCCTGCCGGGACAATCCGTTCGACACCGGTACGCGCTCTGTCACGCGCGGCATGGTGCGCCAGGAGATCGTGCCGGGCACGCTGGTGGTCTATGCGGCGGGCACGCGGCAGAAGGCGCTGGACCGGTTGGGGCCGGACGATGACTCACCGTATTCTGTCTTCACGCGCAGCCTGCTGCCGCACCTGAAGAACCCGTCGGTGCCGCTGCTTCATGCTATCGACGAGACGCGCGACGAGGTCGCCGCACTTGCTTCGTCCATCGAGCATGAGCAGCGCCCGGCGGTGTATTCCGATGTCTCGCTCAGCTTCTGTTTCGCCGAGACCTGCGAGACGAAGACGACCGTCGACCAGGAAACGCAGGACTGGATCTACATCTCCAGCGCCGGCTATGTGCAGATGGATGTCTGCAAGAAATACAGCCAGCACCTCGACAAGTATCCGGACGGCAAGTTCGCCGCCGTCGCCCGGCGCAACCTGTCCAATCCGCCCTGCGCGATGCCGCGCGAAGTGCTGAAGCAGGCCGTCTGGTATGCCGATCTTGAGGGGCATACGGATGAAGTGCTTGGCCTCGATTACAGCCCGTCGGGCCGGTTCCTTGCCAGCGCGTCCGCCGACAACACCGCGCGCCTCTGGGTCGTGGGGATGGGCCCCAACCTGTTTGGCCAGTCGACCGTGTTCGAGGGCCATACCGGCCCGGTCACGTCGGTGAATTTCAGCCCGGACGAGGAATACATCGTCACCTCGTCCGAGGACGACACGGCGCGCATCTGGCGGGCGACCGGCGGCGAGGCGGTCAAGGTGCTGCGCGGCCATACGGGCGACGTGACCTATGCCGATTTCAGCCCTGAGGGTGAGCGCGTGGTGACGGCCTCCAAGGACGGGTCTGTCCGCGTCTGGGAGGTCGCGACCGGCGAGGAGGCCTTCGTGATGACCGGCCATTCCGGCGCCGTGCGCTCCGTGCATTATAGCCCGCTGGGCAACCGCATCATCACGGCTTCCGACGATGGCACGGTGCGGCTGTGGAACGCCAGTGACGGCACGCTGGTGACAACCATCGAATCCCGTTCCGAGCCTGCCGCCTATGCCGAGTCCGACGCGACGGCCGACCGCATCCTCGTCGCCTCGGCCGACGGAACCGCCCGGATCTGGCGCAGCGACGGCGACCCCGTCATACTGGAAGGCCATGAAGGCCCGCTGCACAGTGCCGTGTTCGGGAAGGATGACGGGCTTGTCGTCACCACCGCCGAAGCCGATGCGGCCCGCATCTGGGATGCCAAGACCGGGGAAATGCTGGCCAAGCTGCAGGATCTTGGCGCGGTCGGCACGTCATGGGCGGCCTTCTCGCCGGACGCGACCAAGGTGGCCGTTGGCATGAAGGGGGCAACGCTCCAGCTGTGGGAGCTGACCTTCGGTCTGGAGAACCCGGAGGAAATGGCCGAGGCGCCGACAGAACCGACGCCCTAAGTGCAGGCCCGGCGCTTGACCCGCGCGCGGGCGCCTGTAAGCCGTGCAGGCTTGCAATCCTGACTGGCTGGACTCCCCAATGGCGACGCTGCTTCTTGAACTCTTCTCCGAGGAAATCCCTGCGCGCATGCAGCAGCGGGCGGAGGACGATCTGGTCGAGGCGCTGGCCGGGCGCCTGAAGGCGGCGAACCTGCATTTCGAGGGCGCGTTCGGCGAGTCCGGGCCGCGCCGCCTGACGGTCGTGGTCTCCGGCCTTCAGTCTCACTCGGCCAATGTGCGCGAGGAGCGCAAGGGCCCGAAAGTGGGCGCGCCGGACAAGGCCATCGAAGGCTTCCTGCGCGGTGCGGGCCTGAAGGACATTTCCGAGGCACAGGTCGTGTCCGATCCGAAGAAGGGCGACTATTATGTCGCCGTGATCGAGACGCCGGGGCGCGATGCCGCCGATGTGGTGGCCGAGGCCGTGCCGGCGATCATCCGTGAATTCCACTGGCCGAAATCCATGCGCTGGGCGAGCGGAGACCTCCGTTGGGTGCGCCCGTTGCAGCGGATCACCTGCCTGCTGGATGGCAAGATCGTGCCGTTCGACGTGGACGGCATTGCCAGCAGCAATATGGTCGAAGGTCACCGCGTGCACGGTCGGGGCCCGTATGAAGTCACCGGCTGGGAAGACTATCGCAAGACGCTGGAAGGCAAGGGTCATGTGAAGCTGTCGCGCCGCGACCGGCGCGAAGTGATCCTCAAGGGCATCAAGGATGTCTGCGCCAAGGCGGGCCTCGAATGGGTCGAGGACCAGGGCCTGCTGGACGAAGTGACCGGCCTTGCCGAATGGCCGGTCGTGGTGCTGGGCGACATGGACCCGGCCTTCCTGGACCTGCCGCCGGAAGTCATCACCCTGTCGATGCGCACGCACCAGAAATACTTTGCCGTCAACGACAAGAAGACCGGCAAGCTCGCGCCGCACTTCATCGTGGTGGCGAACATCGAGGCGAGCGACGGCGGCAAGAAGATCGCCGAGGGCAATGCGCGGGTTCTGTCCGCGCGGCTCGAGGATGCGCGCTTCTTCTATGAGAACGACAAGGCGACGCCGCTGGAAGAGATGGCGAAGAAGCTGTCGACCATCGCCTTCAAGGCGGAGCTTGGCTCGCTGGGCGACAAGGTGGAGCGAGTGGCGGCGCTGGCGGAAGAGTTAGCTGAAAAAGTTGGCGCTGATCCGAAACTCGCCAGACGTGCGGCAGAACTCGCCAAGGCAGACCTCGTGTCTGAAATGGTCGGCGAGTTCCCGGAGCTGCAGGGCGTGATGGGCCGCTACTATGCGCTGGAAGCGGGCGAACCCGCAGCCGTCGCCGACGCGATCCGCGACCACTACAAGCCGCAGGGTCCGAGCGACTCCGTGCCGACCGACCCGGTGGGAATCGCCGTCCCGCTGGCCGACAAGCTCGACACGCTGGTTGGCTTCTGGGCCATCGACGAGAAACCGACCGGCTCGAAAGACCCGTTTGCGCTGCGGAGAGCGGCGTTAGGCGTGGTGCGGATTATTTTGGAGCAGCGACTCAAATTGTCATTGGATGAGCTGATCGAGTTTGCTTTCCGTGAGTTGCGTTTAAATCGACTGATTTCAACACTCGTACTTACGGAATATTCCCGTTCTGATTCTTTCGAAGGGGCAGTGAAGGTGCTGAATCGCAGCAAGACTCTTACTGAGTTGAGGGGCGACGAAGTCATCGAAGAGGTCATCGAAATACTTCGCTTGGAAGTTCAGCGAGATGCGGACATCAAGGCGAAGATTGATAACTCAGGTGTTTTGACGTTGGACCTTTCTAGGCTTGAGATCATCACAACCGGAGAAAATGCTGGTAGCAAAGAGAAGAGATACTTGCTTCAGGGAAACGACAAGCACGCGTTTTTGTTGCAGTTTCCTGATGACCTCCTCTCCTTCTTCGCTGATCGCCTGAAGCAATACCTGCGCGACCGGGGCCAGCGGCATGACCTGATCGATGCCGTGTTTGCGCTGGGCGAGGATGATCTTGTCCTGATCGTGAAGCGCGTGGAGGCGCTGGAGGCGTTCCTCAAGACCGAGGACGGGGCGAACCTGCTCGCAGGCTATCGCCGAGCCGCCAACATCCTCAAGGCCGAGGAGAAGAAGGGCGACCTGCCGGAAAACCTCGTGGTCGATGGCGCGCTGATCGATGCCGGGGCGGATTCGGAAATCAGCCTGCACCAGGCCCTCGGCCAGGTGCGCCATGCCATCGAGGAACCGCTGAAGAAAGAAGACTTCGCCGCCGTGATGACGGAGCTCGCCAAGCTCCGCGCGCCGGTCGACTATTTCTTCGAACGGGTCATGGTCAACGACCAGGACAAGGCGATCCGCGCGAATCGCCTCGCGCTGCTGGCCGATATCCGGAAGACGCTGCATCGCGTCGCCGATTTCTCGCTGATTGAAGGCTGAGCTGCGGCCAATCGGACGGGGCCTGTGCCACATCCGGACAGGATTATTGGCGGGCTCACAGGCGCGCGCGGTATGTCGCAGCGAATTTACACGGATACAACGTTGTCACGGGCCCCTTGAACGAAGGTCGGCTGGAAATTGCCGCTGCATTGCAGCATAGGGTTTGCACAGACCGCGCGGGCGGCCCGGGGAAGGCCGCGGCGCGCATTTAGAGAAAGAGGTTTTCCATGGGCGAGGCAGCATTGAAGCACGCGGACGAGACCTGGGTTTACGCATTTGGCGGCGGCACGGCCGATGGCGACGCCACGATGAAGAACCTGCTCGGCGGGAAGGGCGCAAACCTGGCCGAAATGGCCAAGCTGGGCCTGCCGGTTCCGCCGGGCTTCACCATCACCACCGCCGTGTGCACCGCTTACTACGAACTGGGCCGTGAATACCCCTCGACGCTGGCCGCGCAGGTGGATGCCGCCCTGGCTGACCTTGAGACCAAGTCCGGCAAGGGTTTCGGAGACCCGGAAAACCCGCTGCTGGTCTCCGTGCGCTCGGGCGCGCGCGCCTCGATGCCGGGCATGATGGACACGGTGCTGAACCTCGGCCTCAACGAAGCCGCCGCCGCCGGCCTCGCCGCCAAGGCGGGCGAGCGCTTTGCCTATGACAGCTATCGCCGCTTCATCCAGATGTACTCCAACGTCGTGCTCGGCATGGGCCATGACGAGTTCGAGCATATCCTGGACGAGTACAAGGATCGTCAGGGCGTCGACCTCGATACCGACATGAGCGCCGATGACTGGAAGAAGGTCATCGTGCTTTACAAGGATGCCATCGAGAAGGAACTCGGCCGTCCGTTCCCGGATGACCCGAAGGAACAGCTCTGGGGCGCCGTCTCGGCCGTGTTCGGATCGTGGATGAATGACCGCGCGATCACTTATCGCAAGCTGAACGACATCCCGTCCGAATGGGGCACGGCCGTCAACGTGCAGGCCATGGTGTTCGGCAATCTCGGTGAAACCTCCGCCACCGGCGTCGCCTTCACGCGCGACCCGTCGAATGGCGACCCGATCTTCTACGGCGAATACCTGATCAATGCGCAGGGCGAGGACGTGGTGGCGGGTATCCGCACGCCGGCCCCGATCTCGCGCGAGCGCGCCGACACGCTGGGCTCCGACGATGCCCCGCTCGAAGAGGCCATGCCGGAAGTCTATGGCCAGCTGCGCGGCGTCGCCGACACGCTGGAGCGCCATTACAAGGACATGCAGGATCTGGAGTTCACCGTCGAGGACGGCAAGCTCTACATGCTGCAGACCCGCAGCGGGAAGCGTACTGCTGCGGCCGCGCTCAAGATTGCCGTCGACATGGCGCGCGAAGGCCTGATCACCGAGAACGAAGCGATCCTGCGCCTCGATCCGGCCCAACTCGACCAGCTGCTGCACCCGACTATCGCCGAAGACGCCAAGCGCGACGTGCTGGTGACCGGCCTGCCGGCCAGCCCCGGCGCAGCGGTCGGCAAGGTCGTGTTTGACTCCGAAGAGGCCTTCCTGATGGCCGAAAAGGGTGAGGACGTGATCCTCGTCCGTGTCGAGACGAGCCCGGAAGACATCAAGGGCATGCACGCGGCCCGCGCCATCGTGACGGCGCGCGGCGGCATGACCAGCCACGCTGCCGTTGTGGCGCGCGGCATGGGCCGGCCCTGCGTCTGCGGTGCCGGTGGCCTGCAGATCGACGGCAAGACCGGCGTGTTCCGTGTCATGGGCCGCGAAGTGAAGAAGGGCGAGGTGATCACGGTGGACGGTGCCTCCGGCCAGGTGATGCTGGGCGCCGTGGATATGGTGCAGCCGGACCTGTCCGGTGATTTCGGCATGCTGATGGGCTGGGCCGACAAGGCCCGCCGCCTGAAAGTGCGCGCCAATGCCGAGACCCCGCTCGACACGCGCACGGCCGTCGAGTTTGGCGCCGAAGGCATCGGCCTCTGCCGCACCGAGCACATGTTCTTCGACGAGGAGCGCATTCCCGAAGTGCGCGCCATGATCCTGTCGAACGATGTGACGGGCCGGCGCGCCGCGCTCGACAAGCTGCTGCCGATGCAGCGCGGTGACTTCGAAGAGATCTTCCGTATCCTGGAAGACCGCCCGGCAACCATCCGCCTGCTCGACCCGCCGCTGCACGAATTCCTGCCGCATACGGATGAGGATATGGCGGAAGTTGCGAAAGCCTCCGGCGTCAGCGTCGATGAGCTGAAACGCCGCGCCGCTGACCTTCACGAAAGCAACCCGATGCTGGGCCATCGCGGCTGCCGCCTCGGTATTACATATCCGGAAATCTACGAGATGCAGGCCCGTGCCATTTTTGAGGCGGCGGTGAACGTATCGAAGGAAACCGGCCGCAAGCCGGTGCCGGAAGTGATGATCCCGCTTGTGGCAACGCAGAAGGAACTTGCGATCCTGAAGGCCGTTGTCGATGCGCAGGCAAAGGCGGTGTTCGCGGAAACGGGCGTCACGCTGGACTACACCGTCGGTACAATGATCGAACTGCCGCGCGCCGCGCTTCAGGCCGGCGAGATTGCTCAGTCGGCGGCCTTCTTCTCGTTCGGCACGAACGACCTGACACAGACGACGCTCGGCATCTCGCGTGACGATGCGGGCCGCTTCCTCAAGGCCTATGAGGACAAGGGCATCTATGAAAAGGATCCCTTCGTGACGCTGGACCAGGTGGGCGTGGGCGAACTGGTGAAGATCGCCGCCGAACGCGGCCGCAAGACCCGTCCCGGCATTAAACTCGGCATTTGCGGCGAACATGGCGGCGACCCGGCTTCGATCGCCTTCTGCCACCGCACGGGCCTGGATTATGTGTCCTGTTCACCATACCGGGTGCCGATCGCCCGTCTCGCTGCGGCACACGCGGCCCTTAAAGAGTCGCACAATTAGACATCATCGTGCCTAATACGAAAGCAAACGCCTGTGGTATTCGTGCCACAGGCGCTTTTTTGCGGTGCAGCAAAGGGGCCGGGGCGAGGCCTTAAATTTCACGAAAAATCAATACTCTCGGAAGTGAGGAAAGTGTAAACGTCACAAAACTCGCCCGCTGAGCGATCCTTGTCTCACAGATTTGTCACTCCCAAGGGTGGCTGAGTTCTTGCTACGTAGCCGTCTGAACGCATATGGGCCGATCAAGTGACGGCGCAGTGCGCGTTTTAACTAGTCTAACCAGGAAACCCCGGTTGGTTCAGAAGGGCGGAGTTATATCGCCCACGGGGTTCAGGGAGCGGTGATGTTAAGGGTTCTTAAACCACGACGGGCGACGCTGTCGCCAATGCGTGGGCTCCAAGGGAAGCTCAAGCGTTGGTGGATGGCTATGACGAACGAAGAACAGCGTGATGTGATCATCCGCGGTGCGACTGTAGCGGTCTGCGCTGTGGCGGCGACTGTAACCCTTCCGATGATCGGACAGGTGCAGGCCGATATCCGCGCTGAAGCCGATTTCCGTGACAGTGCGCAGCGTCTCGCCTCCATTGAGGATGGCGGCGCGACCGTGCGCACCGATGCAAATGCCCCGGCCGTGCTGGACAGCCCCTGGCTGCGCACCGTGGAATACACGCTGGAGCGCGATACCGATTCTTCAATGAGCCGCTATGCCATGCGCGACCGCGATGGTGCTGCGCTGGCTTCGCTCGTGTCCTTCAAGCCTGAGCACCTGAAGCGGGCCGAGTCGCTCGATGCGGAAACGCACTGCATGGCGCAGGCCGTCTATTACGAATCCGGCAACGAGCCGCTGGCCGGCCAGCTGGCCGTGGCGGAAGTCATCGCCAACCGGATGCGCGACCATCGCTATCCGGACACTGCCTGCGACGTGGTCTTCCAGGGTGCGACGCGGACGACCGGCTGCCAGTTCACCTTCACCTGTGACGGGGCGCTGAAAACTGCGCCGAGAGGCCGCAACTGGGACCGCGCGCAGAAAGTTGCCGCGCACGTCCTGATGAACCTCGCAGAGGACAAGACCGGCGGCGCGACGCACTATCACGCCACCTATGTCGATCCGATCTGGAGCGCGGGCCTCATCAAGACCGACAAGATCGGCCTGCACATCTTCTATCGCTTCCCGCGCGGCTCCGAATGGGCCAGCGTCCAGCGCGGATATGACCGCCGCGCCAGCGCGCCGGTTGTGACCGCTGCGGCAGAGACGCAGGATCTGAATGCGCTGGAATCCGCGAAGCTTGCATCCTTCGAGGCTGAGCCGACCGAGGTTGCACAGATCCAGACCGGCATGCCTGTCTCGACCGCTCCGGCGACCGTGACGACGTCGACCCGCACGATCACCAATGGTGCGCCGCGCTTCACCACGGCGCGCGAAGCCTCCTACACGGTGGCGTCGAACGATATTGTGAAGTTGGATCCCTACGCCGCAGCGCAGGCTGCCAAGGCCATGGGCGCCGCGAGCGCGATGCGCTGAGCCTTGTTGGCAGCAAAATGAAGAGCCGCCGGTGTTCCGGCGGCTTTTTTGTTTGTGGGCTGACGTGTCAGCCGCGTGGCGGAACCGATTTTTTTACCTGATTGCGGATGAGGCCCGGCATCCAGCGCGTGAGGAATTTCGCCCGTTCTGCATCCTTACCGGCCATGTAATGGATGTCGTCGCCGTGGGCGGCATCCCAGGCGCGCTCCGCGGCGAGAGAGACCGGATAGACGTTCTGTCCGGCATCCTTCAACTCGTCAGCCATTTTCGCATTCGCACCCTCCTTGGCGCCCATGTCGAGAATGGGCGTGTCGATGAACCAGGGCATCAGGCTGGTGACGCGGATGCCGAGATCGCGGAATTCTGCATCCAGCGCTTCCGTCAGCCCACGGACGGCGAACTTCGTCGCCGAATAGACGGCAAGGCGTGGCGAGCCGACGATGCCAGCGGTCGACGCTGTGTTCACGATCCGGGCGCCGGGCGTCGCCTTGAGTAATGGCAAGGCCGCCTGCACACCATTGACGACGCCTTTGACGTTGACGTCGATGACCCAGTCATTGTCTTCGCCGGAGATTTCCTCCATCCAGCCATGGCGGCCGACGCCGGCATTGTTGAAGAGGACGTCCATCTTGCCGCCGGTCGCCTCGCCGAACCCCTTGACGGCAAGGGCCCAGTCGTCGCGGCTGCGCACGTCCAGCTTTCCGGATACGGAATTGCCGGCGCCCAGCTCATCCGCGACGGCGGCGAGCCCGGCGGTGTTGACGTCATAGAGGCCGCAGAACCAACCCTTTTTCGAGAAGTACCGCGCCGTCTCCGCGCCGATGCCGGAGGCCGCTCCGGTGATGAAAATGCTTTTGCGGCCGTTCGCGCTGGCCATGGGTAGTGTCCTCCTGCGTGGGGGCTCGTGCCCCGTGCGCAGCAGTGTCAGACCACATCCATTCCGAGGTCAAGGTTCGGTGCGGAATGCGTGAGCGCGCCGGCCGAGATGAAGTCGACACCCGTCTCGGCAATTGACGCAACGGTATCCAGTGTCACGCCGCCGGAGGCCTCCAGCACGACTTTGCCGCCGGCGATGGCGACCGCCTCGCGCAGCATGTCGTTCGACATGTTGTCCAGTAGCACCGCGTGCGGCCCATGCGGCAGGGCTTCTTTCAGTTGTTCGAGGGAGTCGACCTCGACCTCGATCATGCGTAAGTGGCCAGCATAGGCCTTCGCGCGCTCAAGCGCCATGGAGACAGACCCGCAGGCGGCGATGTGGTTGTCCTTGATGAGGATGGCGTCATCGAGGCCGTAGCGGTGGGAGGTGCCGCCGCCGCAGCGCACGGCCCGCTTTTCGAGGGCGCGATGGCCAGGCGTGGTCTTCCTTGTGCAGACGATCTTTGCCTTCGTATGCGCGATGCGGTCGGCAAATGTTCGCGTCATTGTGGCGACGGCGGAGAGGCGGCCGAGGAAGTTCAGCATGGTGCGCTCGGCAATCAGGATCGACCGGGCCGGGCCTTCCAGGCGCGCGATGATGTCGCCTTTCTCCAGCCGTGAACCATCCGGCTTTTCGATCACGAGTTTCACGTCCGGATCGACCAGTTTCAACGCATAGGCGGCGACGTCGAGGCCTGCGATGACGCCAGGCTTGCGGGCGGCTATGACGACCTTCAGGGGCGTGCCGGGCGGAATGGTGGCATCCGTCGTGAGGTCTCCGGCGCGGCCCAGGTCTTCGGCAAGAGCAAGGCGCACGATCGGATCAAGGATGATATCGGGCAGCGGCGGGGGCAGGATGATCATGCGGATACTTTCTCCTCCATGGGGCGCTGAAGGAACTGGCGGTGCGGTTCTCCGGTCTCGGGGAAATCGGAGCGATAATGGCCGCCACGGCTTTCATGGCGATTGATGGCGCTGTCGACGATCAGGCTGGCCGATGTGAGTGAGCGAGCCGGACCGTGTTCCGCGCGCAGGCCCTTGATGAGGCGGGCGACGCTCGCAAGGCTTTCGGCATCGCGCACCACGCCGCACCGGGACGACATGGCTTGCCGCAGGGTCTGAAGTGCCTGGAACGGTAGTTCGTGTGGCACATGGCCGATCCCGGCACGGATGTCGGGCAGCGGCGCTTCGCGCAGGCGTTCGGCAATGCGGTGGGAGAACACGACCGCCTCGAGCAACGAATTCGAGGCGAGGCGGTTCGCGCCATGTACGCCGGTCGAGGTGCACTCACCGCACACGGACAGGCCGTCGAGAGATGATCGGCCCCAGAAGTCCGGAACGATGCCGCCCATATGATAGTGCGCTGCCGGGGCAACCGGAATCATGTCGGTACGCGGATCGATGCCAGCCGATTTGCAGGCCGCAAAGACGGTCGGGAAATGTTCGGGGAAGTGATCGCCGACGGCCTTGCGGCAGTCGAGGAAGGCGCCGCGTCCGGATTCCCGTTCCATGTGGACCGCGCGGGCGACTTCGTCGCGCGGCGCGAGTTCGCCGAGGTCGTGATAGCGGGGCATGAAGCGCGTGCCGTCGCGATTGTGCAGGGTCGCGCCTTCGCCGCGCAGGGCTTCGGTGGCGAGCGGCGCGGGATCGCGGCCGATGTCGATGGCGGTCGGGTGAAACTGGACGAATTCGAGATCGGCAAGGAGCGCACCGGCTTCCCAGGCCATGGCGATGGCATCGCCGCGTGCTTCCGGCGGATTGGTCGTGACCTGGAACAGGCCGCCGGATCCACCCGTGCAAAGCACTGTCTCACGCGCGGTCTGGACCGAAAGGCGGCCTTCCGTGTCGCGCAGGATGACGCCGGTTACGTTCATCCGGTCGTCCTGGATCAGGCCGGCGGCGCGGGCGCCTTCGATGATGGTGATGTGCGGGGCAGCATTCACCGCCGCGACGAGCGCATCCATGATTGCCTTGCCGGCAAGGTCGCCTGCGACGCGGGCGACGCGGGGATGGCTGTGCGCCGCTTCCAGAGACAGGGCGAGGGCGCCGTCGGGCGTCCGGTCAAACGGCACACCGAGCGCGAGCAGGTCGCGCACCCGCGCCGGGCCTTCCTCGGCGATGAGGCGGGCGACGACCGGGTCGACGAGGCCCGCGCCTGCTGCGATCGTGTCGGCGGCATGTTGGGCCGGGCTGTCGGACGGGTCGAGCGCTGCGGCGAGGCCGCCTTGCGCCCAGGCCGACGAGGCGGCCTGTCCGAGCGGGGCCGGCGAAATGACGATGCAGGGCCGCGGCGCGAGCTTCAGCGCGAGGAACAGGCCGGCAAGACCGGCGCCCACGATCAGGACGTCGCTGGCGGCGCTTCCTCCGGCCGTCAGGGTCTGGATCTTGCCCCCGCCCGTCAAATTATGAAATGCCGTTGCTGGCCCGCCTGAATTCGGCCGGGGCCGTGACGGCGGAAACCAGTGCGCCGAACATGCGGTCGGCCGACTCCACCGTCAGGGTGAAGTTATCGGGCACATAGATGAGGCCTTCGACCTTGCTCTCCAGCATCTCTTCGATTTCAGAGCGGATGGAGACCTGGTTGCCGAACCGGCGGGCCTTGCAGGACTGGCGCACGACCGAGCGGCCCCACATGGAGCAGACTTCGACGGCGGTCAGCTCGCAGGTGTACTGGCCCTCCTCCGGATGGGGCGAGAGGTACATGGTGCCGGTCATCAGGCACTGGCCATTGCGGTAGGGCTTTGTCTGGAAGCTCCACGTGCCGAGTACGTCGACCGGATCGGATTCGGCCTCCGCACCTGCAAGCGCGGGAGCAGACACCATCAGACCGGCCGCCAGCGCAAGCGCGGCCATACGAGCCAAGCGGGGCAACATTACGCCTCTCCTATCGTCCTCACCGCCACAGCCTAATCCGGCATGGCCTGTCCGCACAACGCCCCAGCCGCTTAAACTACCATGTCGAGTTCGAGAGGTTTGAGCCCGGTTTCAAACGCCAGCGGCTTTTCCATGCGCGGCAGGGCCAGCATGGCGTCGATGGCGGTCTTGGCGCGCACGCGCACATCTTCCGGGATGGTCACCTCATGCTCGCCTTTCACGAGGCAGTCATAGATGTTCTCCAGCGTGATCCGCTTCATGTGCGGGCAGAGATTGCACGGCCGGATGAAGTTGGTGCCGGGGTTCTCGGCGGCGACATTGTCGCTCATCGAACATTCGGTCAGCAGCACCACCTTGTGGGGGCTTTTCTCGGCCACGTAGTTGGCGAGTGCCGAGGTCGAGCCGGCGAAATCGGCGGCTTCCAGCACGTCCGGCGGGCATTCCGGGTGAGCGAGGATGACGACGCCGGGGTGTGCCTCGCGCAGGGCGTGGACATCGTCGGCGGTGAACATCTCGTGCACCTCACAGGCGCCCGGCCAGGTCATGACGCGGATCTTGGTCTGCGCAGCGACGTTCTTCGCAAGGTACTGGTCCGGCACCAGGATCACCGTGTCGGTGTTCCACTCCTTCGCGATCGCCTCCACGACCTGCGCGGCGTTGGAGCTGGTGCAGGTGATATGGCACTCGGCCTTCACGTCCGCGGACGTGTTCACATAGGTGACGACCGGATAGTCCGGGAACTTCTGCTTGATCAGGCGCACATCGGCGGCCGTGATCGAGTCGGCGAGCGAGCAGCCGGCCCGCATGTCGGGAATCAGCACGGTCTTCTGCGGCGCAAGGATCTTGGAGGTCTCGGCCATGAAGTGCACGCCGGCCTGAACGATGATATCGGCATCGACGGCAGCGGCCTCGCGGGCAAGCTGGAGGCTGTCGCCCCGGAAGTCGCCGACGAGGCGGAAAATGTCCGGCGTCATGTAGTTGTGAGCGAGGATCACGGCGTTCTTCTCGGCCTTCAGGCGGTTGATTGCCGCCACGAGGGGCGCAATCGCCGGCCATTCCATCGGCGTCACGAAGTCCTGCACGAGGGGGTAGAGATGGTCCGTCTCGGCGCGAACGGCATCGTCATAGACAAGGCCGCGAGCTTCGGCCGCATTCGGACCGCGCAGCGGGGTGGGGGTCGGGCATCCGGGACCGGAGTCGATCAGTCGGGCCATGGTTTTCCTCCTTCGTCAGAACCGAGCTACTTTTGCTCGATTTGAGTATAATGTAGGCCTGAAAGGTTGCGTTTCAAGGAGGAAGCCTTCAAACGTCCGGGATCAGGGCTCTAGTGCGACGCTCACACAAACCTTTTGCGCACTCTGAGCAAAAGGCGTTTAGCGCAGACGCAGTCAAATTGCAATCCGGCTTAATTAAGTGCGAATAGGCAGCCGGAAATCGGACGAGCGGGATTTTCAATATTTTTCAGGAGTTGGGATAGGCTGAAGGTTCGAAAGTGGGGCATTCATGAAATCCATCCTGACCGGCCTTCGGGACACCCGCGGCAGCACTGCGACGATGTGGGCGATCATGTTGCTGCCGATCTTCATGATCGTTGCGGGTGCGCTCGATTTCAACAACCGGGAAACGGCCGAACGTGAGTTGAAAGCCGTCGCCGACATCGCGGCGATTGCCGGTGTGCGCCATGGCATGACCACAGGCGCCAAAGCGTCCGAGATCCGCAGGGTTGTCAAGGATACCTTCGAAGAGAACCTGCCAGCGGCACGCAAAGGCCAGCGCATCAGGCCGATCGTAAACGTTAAAGTCAACGAGTCGGTCACCGTCTCGGCGAAATACAAGATGCCGACCTCCATGCTGGTGTTGGCCGGCATCAGCAAGCTGGATGTCAATGTGAAGTCGAAAGCTGTGTATCAGGCGCCCGCGAAGGTCGAGGCAGTCCTGGTGCTTGACAATTCCTGGTCGATGGAAGGCGCCCGCATGGATGCGCTCCGCTCGGCCGCAAACTCCTTTGTGTCCACCATCGTGACCAATAATGACGATACGGTCCGCGTCGGCATCGTGCCGTTCAGCAACTTCGTGAATGTTGGCCTGTCGAACAAGACCGCCAGCTGGATCAATGTGCCCTCAAGCTATTCCGGGCCCGGCTGGGCCTGCACGGTCAACGAGCGAGCGAGCAGGAAGCAGGGCTGCACAAAGACGACCAGGACCTGCTACAATGATGGCGACGCCTATCCCTGCGATCAGTGGACCTGCCCGGCAGGCAAGTCCCTGGTCCAGTCCTGCCCGACGGTGACTTATCGCTGGTACGGATGTGTGCGATCGCGCACGCCGCCGCTGGATGTGGAAGACCGTAGCTATGTGACCGAGAAGGTTCCGGGCCATCTGACGGAAAACGGCTGGGGCTGCCCGTCGCCGATCCTGCCGCTGACCAGCAGCGTCTCCAAGCTGAATGCCGCCATTGCCGGCATGAAGGCGGAGTCGGAAACCTATATCGCCACCGGCTTGTCCTGGGGCCACCGGGTGCTGTCGGAAGGCAAGCCGTTCGATGACGGTATCAGCTATGACGAAATGAACTCGACCGAGGCGCGGAAGATCCTTGTGCTGATGTCCGATGGTGAGAACACGCGCTCGCGCAGCAACTGGGACGGCAACCACTGGGATGAGGACCGCGCGCTGGCGGATACGACGACCGTGGCCGCCTGCAACGATATCAAGAAGGACGGGATCGAGGTTTACACCATCGCATTCGGTATCACCGACACCGCCACGATCTCGATGCTGAAGTCCTGCGCGACGAATGCGGGCTATTTCTTCAATGTCGACGAATCGTCGGAACTGATCGCGGCATTCAAGGCAATCGGATCGGAGTTCCAGGACATTGCGCTGGCCGAATAGGCTCAGTCGTTGAACAGGGCGATGGCCGCTGACGACATCGCTTCGATGCCGGTGGGGATTGACCGCTCATAGTCCGGCGCGAAGGTGGACGAGTGGAGCGAGGGCAGGCTCTCGCCACTGGCTTTCGCCTCGGCATATTTTTGTGGTGCAACGCCGCCGACCCAGAACAGAAGGCTCGGGATCTTGGCATCGGTGCGTGCATAGTTCGAGAAATCCTCGCCGCCCATGACCGGTTTGCGCTCGTCGACATAGGCGTCGCCCAAAACCTTGCGGATTGCGCTCATCGCCTCTGCCGTCATGGCCGGATCGTTATAGGTGGCGGGCGTGTAGTCCGACTCCACCGTCACGTCCGGTTCCGGCGCGCCGAAGGCCTCAGCCTGACCCTTGGCGATCCGCTCGATCCCGTCCAGCAACATCTTGCGTGTCGCGTCGTCATAGGAGCGGACGGTGACCAGCAGCGTCGCTTCGTCGGGAATGATGTTGTGCTTGGCGCCCGCCTTGAAGGAGCCGACGGTGACGACGGCACTGTCGAGTGGATTGGTGTTGCGCGAGACGAGGCTTTGCAGGGCGGTGACGATGTGGGCGCCGACGAGGATCGGGTCGACCGTCGTCTGCGGATAGGCGCCGTGGCCGCCCTTGCCGTGCACGGTGATGTCGACGCTGTCGACATTGGCCATGGCCCAACCTGATGCATATGCAACAGATCCCGAGGGGACATCTGCGGCGACGTGGAGGGCGAGATTATAGTCCGGCGTCGGGAAGCGCGAGAACAGGCCGTCTTCCAGCATGGCGCGGGCGCCAAGGCCGATTTCCTCCGCCGGCTGGGCGATCATGATGAGCGTGCCTTTCCATTCGGACTTGCGCGCGACAAGGGTTCGGGCGGTGCCGAGCCAGGCGGTCATGTGCACGTCGTGGCCGCAGGCATGCATCACCGGGCTTTCGACGCCGGTCCAGGTTTCCGCGCGAACTGTAGAGGCGTAAGGCAATCCGGTCTGTTCCGGCACGGGAAGGGCGTCCATGTCGGTGCGGATCAGAACGGTCGGGCCGTCGCCATTGCGCAGCACGCCGACCACGCCATAGCCGCCGACGCCCGGCTTCACTTCTCCGATATCGTGCATGGCCTTTTCCGTGACCCAGGCTTCGCCGAGGCCGGTGGTCACTTCGAAGCCCAGTGCCTGTAGTTCCTGCGCCAGGATGTTGGAGGTCTCGGCCTCCTTGAAGGAGAGTTCCGGCGCCGAGTGGAGCTTGCGGTAAAGCTCCAAGAGGTCGGTGTCGGCGGGCGCGACTTCGCGGGCCGTGAAGCCTGCCGCAGCGGGGAGAACCGCCGCTTCTCCCGTGACCGAAGTGTTGCTGCCGGAGGTGTCATTTTTGACTTTGGAGGCCGCTTCATTTGCACCGCCGCACCCGGCAAGCACGGTTGTCAGGGCCAGGGCGGAAATCAGGGCGGGGCGCAGCATGGCAGGTCTCCGGTAAGATGCGGGAGACCCTAACAGGGATTCAGGCCGGGCCAAGACCCGAGCGGTTGTCGCCGCTAGTCGTCGTCGAGATCAGGCGGGCCGGCGTCGCCGGTCTCGCGGCGGGGGCGGGCGATCAGGTCGGCGATGTCTTCGAGTTCGATGAAGGCGTCGGCCACCCGGCGCAGGTCGTCGGAGACCATGGGCGGGCTGGAGGCGTTGGTCGAGACCACCGAGACGCGCACGCCGCGGGCCTTCACCGCTTCCACCAGCCGGCGGAAGTCGCCATTGCCGCTGAAGAGGACGATGTGATCGACATGCGCGGCGGTCTCCAGCATGTCGACGGCAAGTTCGACGTCCATGCTGCCCCGGTGGCGCTTGCGGCCGTCGCGGTCGGTGAACTCCCGGGCGGGCTTGGTCACCGTGTTGAAGCCATTATAGGACAGCCAGTCGACCAGCGGGCGGATCGGGCTGTAATCGTCGCTTTCCACGAGGGCGGTGTAGTAATTCGCCCTGAGCAGCCGCCCCCGGCCCTGGAACTCCTTGAGAAGCTTGCGGAAATCCACTTCCAGGCTGAGCGCCCGTGCCGCCGAATAGAGGTTGGCCCCGTCAATGAAGAGTGCCAGCCGTTCGTCCTTGTAAAATGCCATTTTCCTGTTCCGCGGCCGCAATCGCCCGGCCTGATAGAAGTGCTGTGAAATATGGCTCAGAAGCATATTTCCCGCTGCATTCGGGCGCAAGGGACGGGTTGCGCGGCCTTGCTGCACTGCATATAAGGGGCGGTTCAAAGGAGACCCTGAACCCATGGCCCGAGTGACCGTTGAAGACTGCATCGAGAAGGTTCCCAACCGTTTCGATCTCGTCCTGCTTGCTGCGCACCGTTCGCGCATGATCCGCGAAGGTTCGCCGATCACCGTGGACCGCGACAACGACAAGGATCCGGTCGTCTCCCTGCGCGAAATCGCGGATGAATCGGTTGACCTGAAAGTGGTCAAGGAAGCCCTCATCTCCGGCCTTCAGGACATCCGTCCGGGCGAGGAGATGGAGCGCGAAGCCGACCGTCTTGCCCTCCAGGCCGCTCCGGCCGCGACGGAAGACGATGTCATGCGGGCCTACCAGGCGGAACTCGAATCCGGGCGCGACGACCGGCTCTAGGAGGCTCAATGGACGGCAGCGCCCTTTCCACTCAGGAAAAAGGGGCTGGCGCGGCATCCCCGGCCGATGCGGCCGCGGACGAGCACCACATTCTCACGCGTGAAGAACTGATCGCGAAAGTCCGCGCCTACCATCCGCGTGTGAAGTCCGAATTGCTGGGCGCCGCCTATGACTTCGCCAAGAAGCATCATGGCGAGCAGAAGCGCGATTCCGGCGAAGCCTATTATTCCCATCCCGTGCAGGTCGCGAGCCTGCTGGCCGACATCAAGCTGGACGAAGTCACCATCGTGGCCGGCCTGCTCCACGATGTGGTGGAGGATGTCGAGGAAATCGTCATCGGCGAGATCGAGGTGCGGTTCGGCGCGGACGTCGCCGAACTGGTCGACGGCGTCACCAAGCTCGACAAGCTGTCCTTCGATTCCAAGGAAGCCGCGCAGGCCGAGAACTTCCAGAAGTTCATCCTGGCGACCACCGGCGACATGCGGGTGCTGCTGGTGAAGCTGGCCGACCGGCTGCACAACATGCGCACGCTGCGCCATCGCAAGAAGGCTGAGAGCCGCGAGCGCACCGCCCGCGAGACGATGGACATTTATGCCCCGCTGGCCCGCCGCGTCGGCCTCTACCAGCTGGCCGCCGAGATGGAAGACCTCGCCTTCGAGGAGCTGAACCCGGAAGCCCGCCGCGCGATCGAGTACAGGCAGGAAGAACTGGCGCTGGAAAATGCCGGCGACCTGGAGCGGATCCGCGCCGACCTCAAGCAATTGATGGAACTGGCCGGCATCAAGTGTCGCATCAAGGGGCGCAAGAAGGCACCTTACTCGCTGTGGCGCAAGCTGGAGCGCAAGTCGATCTCGTTCCGCGATGTGGCCGACCTGTTCGCCTTCCGCATCATTGTTCAGACTACGGAAGATTGCTACCGCGTGCTGGGCGAAGTGCACACGCTGTGGGCCTGTATTCCCGACCGGTTCCGCGATTTTATCTCGGTGCCGAAGCCGAACGGCTACCAGAGCCTGCACACGACGGTGCGCGCCTCCGGCAACCGCCGGGTGGAGCTGCAGATCCGTACCGAGGCGATGGACCAGACCGCCGAGTTCGGCGTTGCCGCGCACTGGGGCTACAAGAACAAGCAGTATGGCTTCGATATCGAATCCGCCCGCGCGGCCGGCCTCGACCCGGCGGCGAGCCTCGAAGCCCTGTCCGGCCTGTTGCAGGACGGCGCCGACGCCAAGGAATTCCTCGAACACGCCAAGCTCGAAATGTATCGCGAGCACGTGTTTACCTTCACGCCGAAAGGCAAGCTCATCATCCTGCCGGCCGGGGCGATGCCGCTGGACTTTGCCTATGCGGTGCACTCGGCCGTCGGTGATACGACGGTAGGTGTGCGGATCAATGGTGAGGTGAAGGCGCTGCGCCGGCCGCTGAAGAATGGCGACGTGGTCGACATCATCCGCAGCAAGAAGCCGGCGCCGATCCATGGCTGGGAAGGCCTTGCGATGACCGGCCGCGCCCGCTCTGCCATGCGCAAGCTGGAGCGCGAACGGGACACGGCGGATTTCCGCCGGCTTGGCGAAGGCCTGATCAATCTCGCCCTGCGCCGGGCCGGAATCGACCCGGTCGATGTGAAGATGAACCATACGGCGAACCTTGCCGGGTTCGAGACTCGCGAGGAAATGGCCGAGGCGGTCGGGCGCGGCAAGATCAGCTCGTCCGATGTGATCCAGGCGGCGTTCCCCGGCTACCGGCCGGACCCTGTGGGCGATTCGTCCAAGACCAAGCTTGATTCGAAGCATGCGCCGCTGCTGGTCGCTGGCCAGGACCTGACGCCGGGCGTGACGCTGCACCTTGGCCAGTGCTGCTGCCCGCTGCCGGGCGACCGGATCATGGGTGTGCAGGTGCCGGACAAGGGCGTCGTGGTGCATGTCGCCTCCTGTCCGAAGCTCGCCGAATATGACGACAAGCCGGAACTGTGGGTGGACCTGAAATGGACCGAACTCGCCCGCACCGAGGCGATGGCTGTGGGCCGTATCCGCATCAATGCGGCCAATGAGCGGGGCGTCCTCGCCAAGCTGTGCGCCGCCGTGGCGCAGGCGAGCGGGAACATCGTGTCGATCGCCACCGCCGACCGGCAAAAGGACTTCATCGAACTGATCATGGAAATCGAGGTTGAAGACCTCAAGCGCCTGACGCAGATACTGGCCGCACTCCGGTCGCTCGCAGTGGTCGACCGGGCCGTGCGTGACCAGGAGGGCGAAAATGACCAATGATGACGTGCTCGCGGTATTCCGCGAGGCCGGTGCGCTGCTGGAAGGGCATTTCATCCTTTCCTCAGGCCGGCGCAGCCCCGTGTTCCTGCAAAAGGCGCTCGTGTTTTCGCAGCCTGTCCAGTCGGAGAAGCTCTGCGCGGCACTGGCGAAGAAGCTGACGGCGAAATTCGGCCGGATCGACGTGGTGGCCGGGCCCGCCGTGGGCGGCATCATTCCGGGCTATGAACTTGCGCGGCAGCTGGGCGCACGAGCGATCTTTGCCGAGCGCGTGGATGGGGAGCTGCAGTTCCGCCGCGGCTTTTCGATTGCGGCGGGCGAGCGTGTGCTGATCGCCGAGGATATTGTGACGACCGGCCTCTCGTTCCGCGAGACGGTCGAGGCGCTGAAGAACTTGCCGGGCGAAGTGGTCGGCGGCGCGTGCATCATCGACCGGTCGAACGGCCGGGCCGATGTCGGCTGCGAACTTGTCTCGCTCGCGGCGGTGGATTTCCCGGATTATGACCCGAACGATCTGCCTGCGGAGCTTGCCGCCATGCCGGCGGTGAAGCCGGGATCGCGGGGGCTCGCCTGATGACAGGGCGCCTGCGCCTCGGCGTCAATATTGACCATGTGGCGACCATAAGGAACGCCCGCGGAGGCGCGCATCCCGATCCCGCCCGTGCGGCGGGCATCGCCGCGGCTGCCGGGGCGGACGGGATTACGATTCACCTGCGCGAAGACCGGCGCCACATCCACGACGGCGACCTCGACGCGATCCGCGCGGCCAGCAAGCTGCCGATCAATCTTGAAATGGCGGCCACTGAAGAGATGACCGACATCGCGTGCCGGTATCGTCCGCATGCGGCGTGCCTGGTGCCGGAAAAGCGCGAGGAGCGCACGACCGAGGGCGGCCTCGACGTCGCCGGCCTGCACAACCAGATCGCGCCGATCGTCAGCCGTCTGCTTGAGGCTGGTGCGCGCGTGTCGCTGTTTATTGAGCCGGACCCGGTTCAGATCGCGGTCGCCGAAGTGCTCGGCGCGCCGGTGGTGGAACTGCACACGGGCAAATATGCGGAGCTGTGGATCGAGGGCGGTGCTGAGGCGGCTGCCGACGAGCTGGAGCGGCTGAAACTTGCGGCTGCCGAGGCGCGCAAGCGCGGGATCGAACCGCATGCCGGCCATGGCCTGACCTTCGAAAATGTCGGCCCCGTCGCCGCCATTCCCGAGCTCGCCGAACTCAATATCGGCCACTTCCTGATTGGCGAGGCCATCTTCATCGGGCTCGACGCTTCGATCCGCGAAATGCGGCGCCTGATGGATGAGGCGCGCAAATGATCATCGGTATCGGGAACGATCTCTGCAACATCGAGCGGATCGAGCAGACGCTCGCCCGCTTCGGCGAGCGGTTCGAGAACCGTGTCTTCACGGAGACGGAGATTGCGCTTGCCCGCCGGCGCCGCCGCACGGCCGAGACTTATGCCAAGCGCTTTGCCGCCAAGGAAGCCTGCGCCAAGGCCCTCGGCACGGGCGTGCCACGGCGCGGCGTGCATTGGAAGGATCTTGGCGTCGTCAACCTGCCGACCGGGAAGCCGACGCTGGCGCTGACTGGCGGGGCGGCCCATCGCCTCGCGACGCTGACGCCGGCGGGACATGAGGTGATGATCCATCTGACGATCACGGACGATCATCCCTGGGCCGAGGCGCAGGTCATCATCGAAGCCATCCCGGTGGGCCTCGGATGAAGCCCGCCCGTCCCAAACGGACACGCCTGCGCGACAAGGCGAAGTCCGCGACGCCGACGCTCAGCGATGAGCGGCTGAAGGCTGTGCAGGACGCGATCGGCCATAAATTCAAGGAGACGGGCCTGCTCGTCCGTGCGCTGACGCATCCGAGCGCCGTCGGCAATGGCGACGCAGTGCGGGACTCCAACCAGCGCCTCGAATTCCTGGGCGACAGGGTGTTGAATCTCGTGATTGCCGAACGCCTGATCGAGCGGCGCAAGACTGAGAGCGAGGGCGATCTTGCCCCGCGCCTCAACCGCCTTGTGAAGAAAGGCGCCTGCGCCGAAGCGGTACGGCACCTGAAGCTGCAGGAGTTCATCCTGCTCTCCGATGGCGAGATCGCCTCGGGCGGGCGCGAGCGGGAGTCGACCCTCGGCGATGCGTGCGAAGCGGTCATCGGTGCGATCTACCAGGATGGTGGCCTCAGTGCCGCGCGGAAATTCATCGAAAAAGGCTGGGCGCCGCAATTCGCCTCGGCCCCGGCCGAGACCAAAGACCCGAAGACCCTGCTGCAGGAATGGGCGCAGGGTCATGGCCTTCCGTTGCCGGACTATAATGTGCTGAGCCGGTCCGGACCGGACCATGAACCCATGTACGAAATCGAGGCCAGCGTCAGCGGCCGGGGCGCCGCCGTGGCGACCGGCCCGTCGAAGCGCGAAGCCGAACGCAGCGCAGCGGCGTTGCTCCTCAAATCACTCGCAGGAACGCCATGAGCGACACAGACATCACCCATGCCGGCTTTTGCGCCATTATCGGCGCGCCGAATGCCGGCAAATCCACGCTGACCAATGCCCTCGTCGGCGCCAAGGTCGCCATCGTGACGCACAAGGTGCAGACAACGCGCTTCCCTGTGCGCGGGGTCATGCAGACCGGCCACACGCAGGTCGTTCTGGTCGACACGCCGGGGATTTTCGCCGCCAAGCGCCGGCTGGACCGGGCGATGGTCAAGGCGGCATGGAGCGGGGCGGAAGATGCCGATGCCGTCGTGCATCTTGTCGACGCTTCCGCCTGGGTGTCGGACCGGGCCGGCAAGGTAACGGCGGCGCAGAAGCACTCCATCGAAGACGACCGCCGCGTGATCGAGCAAATCAAGGCGAGCGGGCGCAAGGCGCTGCTGGCGCTCAACAAGATCGACCTCTTCCCGCATGATCAGGTTTTGCCGGTGATTGCCGAGCTGAATGCGGCGGACGTCTACGAGGAGGTCTTCATGATCTCCGCTGAGAATGGCGACGGCGTCGAGCAGCTGGAAAAAGCCATCGCGGCGCGGATGCCGGAGGGCCCGGCGCTGTATCCGCCGGACCAGGTGGCCGACCTTCCAATGCGCCTGCTGGCGGCGGAAGTGACGCGCGAGAAGCTGATGCTGCGCCTCCACCAGGAACTGCCTTACCAGCTGATGGTGGAAACCGAGAGCTGGGAAGAACGCAAGGACGGCTCCGTCCGTGTGCAGCAGGTCATCATTGTTGGCCGCGAGAACCACAAATCCATGGTGCTCGGCAAGGGCGGCGCGTCGATCAAGGAAATCGGACGTCTGGCGCGCGAAGAACTTTCCGAAATGCTGGAGCGAAAGGTGCACCTTTTCCTGTTCGTGAAGGTGGATGAACGCTGGCAGGAACGGCGGGAGAGCTATCAGGGGCTCGGCCTGGAGTTTGACGTTTGAACTCAGCCCGCACTTTCATGCTTCGACTTCGCTCAGCATGAGCGCTACGATGGTGCGGTACGGAAAAGGGCTCATCCTGAGCGAAGTCGAAGGATGACGGGCGCGGGATAGGGATGAACTGGTCCGATGACGGAATTATCCTTGGAGGGCGCCGCTTCGGCGAAGGCGGCCTTATCCTGGATGTCCTGACGCGGACGAAGGGGCGCCGTTCCGGCCTTGTCTATGGCGGTAATTCCCGCAGACGGCGCGCCCAGTATGAAGCGGGCAATTCGGTATCCCTGTCATGGACCGGGCGGCTGGAAGACCAGCTCGGCCGGTTCGATGTGGCCGAAGCCAGCAGGGAACGCGCCTCCCATGTGCTCGACGACCCGAAGGCGCTGGCCGGCATCTCAGCCGTCACGGCCATCCTGCGCATGTCGCTGGACGAAGGGGATGTCGCTGGCTCTGCCATGTTCGAGGCGACGGAAGTGCTACTCGACCAGATCGAGGCGCGGGACGTCTGGCCGGCGCTCTATGTACGCTGGGAGCTTGGCCTGCTGGGCGCGCTCGGCTTCGGGCTTGATCTCGACGAATGCGCAATCAGCGGGGCGAATGACGGCCTGACACATGTGTCCCCGCGCACAGGCCGGGCCGTGCGCGGCTCCGATGCCGAAGACTATGTCGCGCGCCTGTTGCGCCTGCCGGCCTTCCTGATCGAGCCGTCCGCGCCGGTGGGAGAGGATGATGTGGCCGATGGCCTGAAGCTGACCGGCCACTTCCTGGAAGCGCGCGTTTTCCACGCGATGAACCGCGGCATGCCGCAGGAGCGGGAGCGGCTGATCAAGAGGTTGGTGGGGTAGGCCCTCACCTCCCACGCCCTTCGGGCGCGGGTCCCTCCTCTCCCAGAGGGAGAGGGATTATCCGCACTCCGCGTCGCTACCCCTCTCCCTCTGGGAGAGGAGGGGCCCGCCGCCGGAGGCGGTGGGAGGTGAGGGAGTTTCAAGCCTTCGCGCTGGGCCGTTCGCCTACCTTTGCATACCAGGCCGCGTAGTTCTTCATCTCCGGATTGATCGGCTGGCCGACGGCCGTGCCGAAGGTCTGGAAACAGAAGAGCAGCACATCCGCGAGGCTGAATGTGTCACCGCCGACGAAGGGCTGGCTGGCGAGCCGCTGGTCGAGGAAGGCGATCTTGTCCTGCGCGCAGGCTTTCAGGCCTTCGGCGGCCTCCGGAAGGCAGCGCATCCGGTCCTTGAACATCGGCAGGCCTTGCGAAAAGCGGAAGCCGTTGGCCATGGGCTCGAGAATGTTGAGATCCACCCAGCGGGCCCAGCGCCGGTTCTGCGCGCGTGCCTCAGGGGTCGAGCCCATCATGGGGTCGCCGGGGAATTTTTCGTCGAGATATTCGCAGATGGCGGTGATCTCTGTGACGACCGAGCCATCGTCCAGTACGAGGCAGGGCGATTGGCCGGCGGGATTGGTGCCGAGATAGGGCGCCTCACGGTTCTCGCCTTTGACGATATCGATTTCCTCCATCGGAATCCGGATACCGCGTTCGGCCATGAACATGCGCACGACATGCGGATTCGGGCCGATGGAATGGATGAGTTTCATGCGGGCCTCCCGGGCGTCTTTTTTTGGAACCTTAATTTCCTTCGGCTGTTGCGCAAGTGCACTGGCATTCACAACCGGTTCAGGCTACCCCCGCGAAGGTGACGGCAGGGGTAGCCGGGCGTTTGTTCTCAAGGAGGCTGATGCCAATGAAATTCAAGATGATTGCGGGCGCTGCACTGCTGGCTGCTTCGCTGACCGGTTGTATCGCTGTGAGCGATGTCAGCGATTCTGACGCCGTGCGCGACAACACCGATCTGGCCGTGCGTGTGTGCGGCGGGGAAGCCAACGTCAAGGAAGTGTCCGACGAAGGCTACAAGTGCAAGACGGACGTCGAGTAATCACTCGCAGGCGCGGCCGGAGCCCATGTCCATATGGAAATGGTCCTTGTGCGCCGCGTTGTAATCCGGGCCGAGCGTGACCGAAAAGAGATCGCAGGCCCCTGAGTGGAGGCGGTGAAGGAAGCGGTCTTCCTTCCCGCCTTTTCCCCAGAAAGATTTGACATCGATGAGGCGGCCGTCCTTGAGGCGGAAGCCAGAAATGTCGATGGCGTTTGCGGCCGCGTGCTCGGAAAGCCGGCCGGATCCTGCAATGTTGCGGCAGGAAAAGCTGCCATAGGTCTCGATCCGGGCGATGGGCGAGCCGAGCAGCTCCATGGCGGCCGGGCGGGCGACATGCCGCTCCCAGACATAGAGGGCCGCCGTCTCTGCGCAGGTCATGCGCAGGGTGGCGGAATAGGGCGTCAGGCTCTGGTCAAGGGTCAGGCCGTTGTAAAGGCCGCACTTTTCGCCCTTGGGCGAGTCTTCGAGGAGCGTGTAGCGCACGCCGGCCTCGTCCAGGGCGCGGAAGCAGACGTCCGGGTGTTTCTTCGCCCTTGTCAGCTTGTGCCAGGTGCCAAGGCCCGGCCGCTCGGTCAGATCGACCGGCGCGAACGGGTTATGCCGGGGCGGCGCCATCCACAGGAACAGCGCCACGCACAGCGCCGGCACCGTGATCAACAGCAGCCAGGCCCGGAACTCTGTCATCTGCAGCTCACCTCTTTGGGGTTCCTTAACCAAACGGCGATTTCTGTTAACGTCAGCGTGTCGACGAGTCGAAACCGATTCTGCTCGTGGACCTGCACCAGAATGTGGCAAGAAGTGTAAGGGGCCAGAATGTCCGACCTCAAGGATGGTATGCCAGACGACCGGATCATAAACGAACCCATGAGCGAGGCGCTGTCGAAGCGTTACCTCGCCTATGCGCTCTCAACGATCACGGCCCGGGCCCTGCCGGATGTGCGCGACGGGTTGAAGCCTGTTCAGCGGCGCATCCTCTACGGCATGCGCGAGCTGAAGCTGAACCCCGAGGGCGGCTATCGCAAGTGCGCCAAGATCGTCGGCGACGTGATGGGTAATTTGCACCCGCACGGCGACTCCTCGATCTATGACACACTGGTGCGCCTCGCCCAGGATTTCACCGTCCGTTATCCGCTGGTCGACGGTCAGGGCAATTTCGGCAATATCGACGGCGATACCGCCGCTGCGATGCGTTACACGGAAAGCCGGATGACGCATGCCGCCCAGCTGCTGCTGGAAGGCCTCGACGAAAACGCCGTCGATTTCCGCGCCACCTATGACGAGAACGACGAAGAGCCGGTGGTCCTTCCCGCGGGCTTCCCGAACCTTCTGGCGAATGGCGCGACCGGCATCGCCGTCGGCATGGCGACCTCGATCCCGCCGCATAATGCGGCCGAGCTGATCGACGCGGCACGCCTGCTGATCGAAAAGCCGAAGGCAACGACGGCCGAGCTTATGGATTTCGTGAAGGGGCCGGACTTCCCGACCGGCGGCGTCATCGTCGAGCCTTACGAATCCATGCTGGACGCCTATGAGACCGGCCGCGGCAGCTTCCGCATGCGGGCGCGCTGGAATGTCGAGGATACGGGCCGGGGCACGTACCAGATCATCGTGACGGAGATACCTTACCAGGTGCAGAAGTCGCGCCTGATCGAGAAGCTCAGTGAGCTGATCGAAGCGAAGAAGGTGCCGCTGCTGGACGATGTGCGCGATGAATCGGCTGAGGATGTGCGCCTCGTGCTGGTGCCGCGCGCCAAGACGGTCGAGCCGGACGTGCTGATGGAAAGCCTGTTCAAGCTGTGCGATCTTGAAACGCGCTTCAGCCTCAACATGAACGTGCTGCACAAGGGCGCGCCGCAGGTCATGGGCCTGAAGGACGTGTTGCAGGCCTATCTGGATCACCGCCGCGAGGTCGTGGTGCGCCGGGCGGAACACCGTCTCGAAAAGATCGAGAAGCGCCTGCACCTGCTCGAAGGCTACCTGATTGCCTATCTCAATATCGATGAAGTGATCCGCATCATCCGGACTGAGGACGAGCCGAAGCCGGTCCTGATGGATCGGTTCAAGCTCACCGACACCCAGGCCGAAGCGATCCTCAATCTCCGCCTGCGCGCACTGCGCAAGCTGGAGGAAATGGAAATCCGCGGCGAGCACAAGCAACTGCTGGAAGAGCGCGAGGAGCTGAAGCTGCTCATCGGCTCGACGCGCCGCCAGTGGACGAAGGTGTCGAAGGAACTGAAAACCGCGCGCGATGCGTTCGATCCGGATACGGAACTCGGCCGCCGCCGTGCGAGCTTCTCGGACGTCAAGGAAGTCGACCTTGCCGCCGCGCTCGAAGCCTCCAAGCCGAAGGAGCCGCTGACTGTGGTCCTCTCCCGTCAGGGCTGGATCCGCGGCATGAAGGGCCATGGCCTCGACACCGACTCCGTCAAGTTCAAGGATGGCGACGAACTCTACCTCATCGAAGAAGTGATGAGTACGGACAAGATCATCCTGATGTCTTCGGACGGCCGGGCCTTCACGCTGAACGCCGACAGCCTGCCGGGCGGGCGCGGCCATGGCGAACCGATCCGCCTGTCGATCCAGCTGGAAGACAGTGTCGATATCGTCGACATGTTCCGCTTCGAAGGTGAGCGCAAGCGCGTGATGGCCTCGTCAACCGGCTATGGTTTCGTGGTTCAGGAAAGCGAACTTGAATCGAACCGCAAGGCGGGCAAGCAGGCCGTGAACGCCGGCGATGGCGAGCTTGTCTGCTGTCCGGAAGTCGAAGGCGACATGATCGCGGTTGTGGGCACCAACAAGAAGATGCTGATCTTCCCGCTGTCCGACCTGCCGGAAATGGCGCGCGGCAAAGGCAACAAGCTGCAGTCCTACAGCGGCAAGGCGCAGCTGCGCGACCTCATCACCTTCGACAAGCGCGACGGCCTGATCGTCATGACCGGCGGGCGCCACCGTGCCTTCCCGGAATGGAAAGGCTGGAAAGGCCAGCGCGCCCAGGCCGGCAAGGTCGTGCCCAAGGGCTTCCCGCGCGGCGGTACGTTTACGGGCTAGAGCCGCTCCAGTACGCTGGTCATCAGCGGGCCGATTTCTTCGTGGAGGACAAGGTCCGCATACGTATCGTGGTCGGTGTCTTCGCGGTTGACGATGGCGACCGCAGCGCCGGCGCGCTTGGCCATGATGGGCAGCTCGGCGGCCGGGTAGACGACCAGCGATGAGCCGAGCACGAGGAACAGGTCGCAGGTGACGGCTTCCTCCATGGCGCGGTTCATTTCGTCTTCCGGCATGGCCTGGCCGAAGGAAATCGTCGCCGTCTTCACAAGACCGGTGCAGAAAATGCAGGTGATGTCCTCATCCGCTTCCCAGCGGTGGCGCAGGTCTTCGAGTTCATAGCGCTTTCCGCACTTAAGGCATTTGGCATAGCTCGCATTGCCGTGCACTTCGATCACCTGCTTGTCCGGCACGCCGGAGGCCTGGTGGAGGTTGTCGACATTCTGCGTGACCACCGACGAGACCTTGCCGCGCTCAACCAGTCTTGCCACCGCATAGTGCCCGGCATTCGGCTCGGCGCCGGTCCACCCGGCTGTCTTGTTGAAGACGCGTGTCCAGGCTTCCCGGCGCTTGTCGCGGGAGTTCACGAAATCCTGGAAGTAGATCGGCTGCATCTTGCTCCACACGCCGCCGGGACTGCGGAAATCCGGAATGCCGCTTTCTGTGGAAATGCCCGCCCCGGTAAACACCACGATCCGGTTGGCATGGGAAATCAGGCTGGCAAGGGCATCGGCGGCTTGGGACATGGATCGATGCTACACAATTTGAGCGCAGGCGCCAGAGCATGAGGCGGGATCAACCGTGCGCTGATGACGCAGCATGACCCTCGACGGGTTGACCGAAGGCGAGAATGGCGAGGGCGAGGATTGCGCAGGCGCCGAAAAACAGGGCGAGATGCGGCTTCCGGGCGTCCCGCCACGCGCCGACGGCGGCAATGGTACACTGGATCGCATAGTAAAATGCGAAGGCCTTTGAGGCGTAGGTGATGATCTCGAAAATATGCGCAACCCAGGTCAGGCCAAGGCCGATCAGGACCAGCAGAAGGTAAGCTGCCCGGGAGGAAATGCGCCCGCGCGACTGCTCCGCCACCAGGCCTCCCGCGCCGCTTGTATCCGCGATCGCCGCACTGAACTGGGCGCTGAGCGCGGCGACCACGAGGAGGGCCGGCAGGACGGCCGACATGACTTTCATCATGTCCACGATAGCCGTTTCCGTCAGCGGAATAGTCTTCGTATCGAAAAGATAGGTCAGCAGCACGACGTAGACCATGTAGATCGCCGTCGAGATCCATTGCGCATAGCGCATGGAGCGGATCCGGACCGCCGGCTTGTATTCTTCGGCGAGATAGCGCGAGGTTTCGAAGCCCTGGATCGTGATGATCAGGCCGAAGGCGAGGGTGATGCCGCTCCAGCCGGTTTCAGGCGACGGCATGGCAACCAGGTCTCCCTGGCCGGCCTGCCGGGCGAAGTAGATGATCAGGCCGGCGATGAGGCTGGCGATGATGGCCAGCTTGAGCGTGACGGCCGTCTGCTCCATCCGCTCCATGGCGCTGAAGCCACGCAGCCAGCCGACCATCAGGATCAGCAGAAGCACCGCGCTCGTCAGCGACTTCGCGGCGACCGGCGAATTGATGGGCGTCAGCTTGACGCCGAAGGCACCGAACAGGTTGAGGTAGTAGGCGACGGAAATACAGTAGGCGAAGGCGAGGGCCCAGCCCGAGAAAGTCTCAAGCGCAAGCTCGATCCGTCCGCGGTCGTTCGTGTGGTCGATATTGCGGATGTTGAACCGGATCGCCGCCCCGAACGCATAGGCGCCGAGGCAGAGCAGCAGCATGACCAGAGGCGCGTATCGCCCATAGGAATGAGAGAGAATCGGGCCGAGGACCAGGAAGCCGCTGCCGATGATCGAGGCGAGGGGTGTGACCGTGGCGCGCCAGATCCTGGCATCCCGCACCTTCGGCCATGACAGCAACAGGAGGATTCCAAGCGCCGTAACGCCGATGACAATGTCCTGTAGCACGTCTGGGCTCGCTCCCGGCTGATCCAGTCACAGGATAGCGCGATTTGACCGTCTGTCGCGTCAGACAACTGTGCCGAAGAGGTGGCCGATCAAGCCTGTCAGGAGCATCGCCGCGACGCCCCAGAAAACCACGCGGAAGACTGCGCGCCGCTTGCTGGCACCGCCGGCGCGGGCCGACAGGGCGCCGAGGATGGTCAGGCTGAGCAGCGAGACGACCGCGACGACGGGTGTGATGAGGTGCGCCGGCGCAAAAATTGCGGCGAGCAGCGGAAGGACAGCGCCGATGGCAAAGCTGGCGGCCGAGCTGAGGGCGGCCTGGATCGGCCGCGCAGCCGCGATTTCCGTCATGCCGAGTTCATCGCGGGCATGGGCGCCGAGGGCGTCATGTTCGGTCAGCTGGCGGGCGACTTCTAGCGCCGTTTCCGGCTTCAGGCCGCGGTCGCGATAGATCGCGGCGAGTTCTTCCAGTTCAGCTTCCGGATGCGCTTTCAACGCGGCCTTTTCGATTTCGATGTCGGCTTTTTCGACATCCGCCTGCGACGAGACAGAGACGAATTCGCCTGCCGCCATCGACATCGAGCCTGCGACCAGGCCCGCAAGGCCGGCGGTCAGGATCGCGGCAGGCGTTGCGTCGGCCGATGCGACGCCGATCACCAGGCTGGCGGTCGACAGAATGCCGTCATTGGCGCCCAGAACGGCGGCCCGCAGCCAGCCGATCCGGTGCATATTGTGGTGTTCCTGATGGATATAATCGGGAAACCCGGAAGCGTTCTGATCGTTCATCGCCGCTTTCCGTGCGCACAGCTGGAGGCGAGGTCAAGACCGGAGATTGCCGCAGGGCGCGGTTTTCCTTGCGCATCGCTCTCATGGCCGTTAGGCCTTTGGTGTTTCAGGCATTCCGGAGACTCAGTCATGAACCCTGTCCTCGTCCTGCTCGGCGTGATCGTCCTGATCGCCGGTTTCATCATCCTGCTTTACAATGGTCTGGTCATGAAGCGGCAGCGGGTCAACCAGGCCTTTGCCGATGTCGATGTGCAGCTGAAGCAGCGGCAGAATCTGATCCCGAACCTCGTTGAAACGGTCAAAGGCTATGCAAAGCATGAGCAGGAGACCTTCCAGCAGGTGATCGCGGCGCGCAATGCCGCCCAGAATGCCCACACCGCCGCCGAGATGAGCCAGGCGGAAGGCGCGCTGACCGGCGCGCTGGGCAAGCTGTTCGCGCTGGCCGAGGCCTATCCGGACCTGAAGGCCAACACGAACTTCATCCAGCTTCAGGACGAGTTGTCTTCGATTGAGGACAAGCTGGCCGCGGCGCGCCGCTTCTACAACTCGGCCGTGCAGGACTACAACACGTCGCGCGAACAATTCCCCGGCTCGATCATTGCCGGCATGTTCAATTTCGAGGGCCGCGATTTCTTCGACGTCGGCGTCGAAGGCCGCGAAGCGCTCAGCACGCCGCCGGAAGTCAAGTTCTAGACTTGTCCGGAGTGTGATACCTCTCTGGGAACTCAGGGAGGTGTCCATGAACAGATCCATAAGTCTTGCGGCGGCCCTTGCGGTCGCCGCTTGTGCATCCGGCGGCGGTGGCGGCTGGAGCGCGTCGAGCTGGAACGGGCTCGCGCCGCAGAATGTCTATGGCGGCGGCTACCAGTTCTTTGCGGCGCCGGCCGAAGGGCAGGGCTTCAAGCTGAAATTCACGGTCAAGACCGATGGGAATTTCGGCATCGCCAGCGGCGGCGCGCCGGGCGATGCGGACCTGGAAGAAGCCGCGAAGGCGGCGGCGCCGGAAGGCTGCACGTTCGTGTCGGTCGCGCGGACGCCGGATGGCGGCGCAGTTGCGGATTATGATTGCGACTGAGCCTGCGCATGCGACGCCCGTGAAGGCGCTTTGGGGTAGGTCAGGTTTTCGGGAGGGTTTTTGCGCGTCAGGTTTCGGGAAGCGGCAAACCCCTTCTCCTCGGGCTTGCGAGGGATGGCGACCGCATTGCGTTGGCCCGCGCAAGGGTTGGGGCGAGGGGCCGCGACGTGTCCCAAAGGGCAATGCCTGCCGCAACGCCTCTACCCCTCATCCCCACCCCCTTCTCGCCAAGGAGAAGGGGCTTCGCGGTCGCCCAGCGTCCATCCAGCGCGGCAGCGATGCGGGCGTTTGGATGCGCAGGCGCCAGCCATGCCGGTGCGGCCTGACCGGGAATCCAGTCGATGCTGGTGAGCCAGACCCGGCCGCAGGGCGTGACGCTCCAGTGATACTGGACGCCCTTGCCGTACTTCGCCCGCATCTGAGCGCGCAGGAGCAGCACCTGGACCCAGATCAGGGGCCAGATGGGAACCAGCAACGCCGGAAAGCCGGGAGGTGGATGCAGCAGCGACATGGCCCGCATCATACGTCCGGCCACGGAGGTGTTGGATGGATTTATTTTTCCGCCAATCGCTGCAACAGGTTTGGGCTGTCAGGTGGTGGATGGAACATCCCTTTGGCGCGCGCCCATGACCAGCAGCCAGAGGCAGGTGCCGATCTCTCCAATTGAGGATGGAATCGAGGCAAGGTCTGAAACCAGCGTCTGCGAATAGCCCGGCGCAAGAAGCGGGCCAAAGAAGTTCAGCATGTAACCGAAGCATCCCAGCATCAGGAAGATGCCGAGCAGGCGCGGCAGGACACGTGAGCGGAAGATCAGGTATCCCAGCGGCAGGAGCCACGCGCCCCAGAACAGGGTCGCGACGAATATGCCGTTATTGTAGTCGTAGAGATGCTGCATGACCGTGGCGGGGCCGTCGGTCGCCGCGATCAGATCGTTCTCACCACTGACGATGTCGAGAATGCTGACCTTGTGAATGAGATTGGTCATCGTGATCGGCACGCTGGTGACGGCGAGCACCACCATCAGCTTCGCAGCGAGGGGGCCGTGACGGTGCAGCAGCTTGTAGAAGAGGACCGGCAGCACAAGAAAGGCGAGGTAGCAGACGAATGCCGCCACAATGCTCCACCGGAACAGCGGCATCGCATTCGCGATGGCCTCGAAGGTGGCCGCGGCATCGCCCTGCACAACGAGGCGCGAAGGCGCATAGCCCAGCGTGAAAATACCGGTGATCACGACGATCAGGTAAACCGCGCCGGTCAGTCGGCCCATGGATGCATAGCTCATTCGGAAACGTCCGCGCGCGGCCACCGCAGGGCGGTCCAGATGATGGTGAGGGTGACGACGATCTCGAACGCCACGACCATCTGGTAGAAGGGCCGCGCGCCGATGAAGGTCATGATCTCGATCAGCGTGTAGGCAAGGCCGAAGGCAACGTTGCTCCAGCGGCTGATCACCGGGGGCAGGAGGGACGACAGGAAGATCATCAGCGCGGGGATCGCCAGAATCAGCGCGACGCAGATCAGCACCAGATCGGTCGCCTCGCCCAGCGGGCCGATGCGGCCGGCGGCCATGCTTTCCACTGTGCCCGGCAGGTACATGCTGAAATAGTCATTGTAGATGTAGAGCGACATCAGCGAGGCCCAGAGCAGGGACAGCATGACAGGCGCAGACGGCCTGGAATCCTTCAGGGGTGGCTTGTGCATGTTGGGCGAGACCTTCTCGAATATCGATAAATTCGATTTTTTAGTAACACCGGACCGAAAGCCTGTCAAAAGGCTTTCAATGGGTGCCGCATCGCACCTGTTCCGGACCACTCAGCGGGTGGATTGCGCCGCGAACCAGGGCACCAGTTTCTCCAGCGCCTCTTCGATCTCGGGCGTTGAGAGGGCGAAAGAGAAGCGGACGAAGCGGTTGCCTTCGACCGGGTCGAAATCGACGCCGGGGGCGGTGGCGACGCCGGTGTCTTCCAAGAGCTTCAGGCAGAAGGCGAGGCTGTCATTGGTGAAGCGCGAAACGTCCGCATAGAGATAGAAGGCTCCGTCGGGCGGCGCGATGCGGGCGAGGCCGAGTTTCGGCAGGGTCTCGAGCAGAAGTTCGCGGTTCTTGCGGTAGACCTCGACATGGCCATCCAGTTCCTCGCGCGAGTCCATGGCGATGAGCCCGGCATGCTGGGCGAGCGAGGGCGCGGTGAGGAAGAGGTTGCCGATATAGGCGCCAGTGCGTTTGACGCCCTCGTCCGGCGAGACCAGCCAGCCGAGCCGCCAGGCGGCCATCGAGAAATACTTGGAGAAGCTGTTGACGATGTAGGCGCCGCGATCGAACTCCAGCATGGAGTGGATTTCGGGGCCGTAGGTGAGGCCGTGATAGATCTCGTCGGAGATGATGCGGATGCCTTTGGCCTTCGCGACGGCGGCAATGGCGGCGAGTTCCCCGGCCGGGATGATCGTGCCGGTCGGGTTGGCGGGACTGGCGATAATGACGCCCTGGGGGGCGGGATCCAGCGCGTCGAGGGCGGCGGCGGAAAGCTGGAAGCGCACGTCTTCGCCGCAGGGAATTTCCACCGGCTCGAAATTCAGGGCACGGACCGTGTTGCGATAGGCGACATAGCCCGGCCGGGCCATGGCGATGCGGTCGCCGGGCGCAAAGGCGGTGGCAAGCGCCAGCACCAGCGCGGGCGAGGCGCCGCAGGTCAGCACGATGCGCGAAGGGGAGACGTCGACGCCGTAGGACTCCTTGTAATGTCGCGAAATCCGTTCCTTCAGCGGACGGCTTTCCCAATAGCCCATGGCGTCGCTGTCGAGGATTTCATGGGCGCGGGCGATGGCGGCCTGCGGCGCGCCGGTGGAGGGCTGGCCGAACTCCATGTGCAGGATGCGCCGGCCTTCGGCCTTCAGCTCGTGCGCGCGCACGCTGAGCGAGATCGCGCGGAAGGGGTCGATGTCCTGTCCCATTCTAGCGGGCCGTGAGCGCTGGCAGCCAGGTGGCAAGCGACGGCACGAGGGCGACGAGCACGATCAGCAGGATCTGTAGGCCGATGAACGGCATCGCCCCGCGCCAGATCTGCAGCGTGCTGACTTCCGGTGGCGCCGCGCCGCGCAGGTAGAACAGGGCAAAGCCGAAGGGTGGCGTGAGGAAGCTGGTCTGCAGGTTCAGCGCCATCAGGATGGCGAGCCAGACCGGATCGAAGCCTAGCAGGATCAGCGGCGGGGCCACCAGCGGCACGACAACGAACACGATCTCGATGAAGTCGAGAAAGAAGCCCAGCACGAACATGACGATCATGGTCATGATCAGGGCGCCCCATTTGCCGCCGGGCATGGCGTGCAGGATGTCCTTCACGATGTCGTCGCCGCCGAAGCCGCGGAAAACGAGGCTGAACAGCGAGGCGCCGATCAGGATGAGGAACACCATGCTCGTAATGTTGGTCGCGCTCTTGAGCGCCGGAAGCAGCTGGCGCGCGCGGCGGAGGACCAGCAGGCCCGCTGCGAGGGCGCCGAAGAAGGCGAGGCTGGCAAGGCCGGTGACGACGATGCCGGCCATGTTGAGCGCGCCGATCTGTTCGACGCCGAGGCGCAAATCCATCGAATTGCGCAGGACGATCACGAGGATCAGGCTGGCGAGGCCCGCGAGGATGACCGGCGCGAGGTGGCTGCCAGCCTCGCGCGCAAGGCGAAGGCCTGCAAGCATGACCGCGCCGGCCGCGCCGATGGCGGCAGCTTCGGTGGGCGGCGCGACGCCGCCGAGGATGGCGCCGAGGACGGCAAAGATGAGGGCGAGCGGCGCGCCGAGGCCGAACGCGATTTCGCTGGCGGTGAGCGGCGCAGTATCTTCCGGCACGGTGACGGCCGGGCATTGCTGCGGCGCGGTGAAGGCCTTGAACGCGATCCAGGCGAGATAGAGGCCGACGAGAAGCAGGCCGGGGATCAGCGCACCCGCGAACAGGTCGCCTACCGAAACGACCAGCGGGCGGCCGCCGGATGAGAGGCTTGCCTGGCTCGCGGCATTCGAGACGGCATCGGCCAGAAGGATGAGGACGATGGAGGGCGGGATGATCTGGCCGAGCGTGCCGGAAGCGGCGATGGTGCCGGTGGCGAGGCGCGGGTCATAGCCCTGCTTCAGCATGGAGGGCAGGGCGATCAGCGTCATGGTGATGACGGTGGCGCCGACAATACCGGTGGAGGCAGCGAGGAGCGCGCCGACCAGCACGACGGCAAAGCCAAGGCCACCATTCAGCTTGCCGAGCAGGCGGCTGGCAATATGCAGCAGGTCTTCCGCGACGCGGGACCGTTCGAGGATCACCCCCATCAGCACGAACAGCGGCACGGCCAGCAGCGTGTTGTTCTGCATGATCGAGCCGCCCTGGATACGGCTCGGCAGGGAGCGCAGCAGCGGCTCCGGGAAGACGCCGAGGCCGATGCCGATGAGGGCATAGATGAGCGCGACACCGCCAAGGGTCAGCGCCACGGGATAGCCTGCGAGCAGCGCGCCGACAGCGGTCGCGAACATCATCAGGGCAAGGATGACCTCAAGCTCCATGAGCGCCCTCCGTCGCCGCGGGGGCGGCGCGTTCCTCCATCCGGCCGGTAAGGCGGAGGGCCGCCTTCAGCGCTTCGGAGAGGCCCTGCGCCAGCATCAGCACGGCAAAGACCGGCACCAGCGTCTTGAAGAGGTAAAGGAACGGCAGGCCGTCGGACTCGCGGGAGCCTTCGAACAGGGACCAGGTGCGGATGAGGCCCTGCTCGCCGGTCATAAGAATGCGGATCATGATGGGGAAGAGGAAGAAATAGATGCCCGCCAGTTCGACCCAGTTGCGTCCCGCCGCGCCGAAGCGCGGGCGCAGGATGTCGACGCGCACATGGTCGTCATCGCGCAGGGCCGCCGCCGCGCCCAGCATGAACATGGCGGCGAAGGCATAGATCACGAGTTCGTTGAGCCAGGTGAATGACACGCCGAACGCATAGCGAAGCGTGACGACCAGAAGCTGGAAGAAGACGAGCAGCAGCGCGCTGGCGATGGCCGCGCCGCCGGCAAGGCCGGTCACGCGGTCGATCAGGGCACTGACGCGCTTTGAAATGGCCTCGGCCGCGCCCGGCAGGACCAGCGTGACGAGAGGCAGCAGGAACAGGGGCAGGGCCGCGATGCCGAGCCATCTGAGTACTGTGCCGATCTGGAGGAAGAGGGCCGGGTCCATGGGCGTCTGGGCGCTTATTTGTTCGCCGCGCGGGCGGCGTAGTACGGACCGTCCGACCAGTTGGACCAGGCGCGCATCTTCTTCAGGCCCGCCTCGAAACTCTCATAGATCCGCTTCTCGATCCCGTCCTTGCCGGAGGCGGCGCGCACGTCCCAGGCGGCTTCGGCCATGGCCTTCACCACGTCCGGCGGGAAGCTGCGCATCTGCACGCCATGCTCGCGGGTGAGCAGGTCGAGGTGGACGGCGTTCTGGTAAGTGAATTCGCCGAGCGAGGTGTGGTTCACGCTTTCGCAGGCCGCCTTGATGATAGCCTGTTCGCCGGGCGTCAGGCCTTCCCAGACGCGGAGGTTCACGCCCACGGCAAGGCTGGCGCCGGGCTCGTGGAAGCCGGGGCCGTAATAGTAGGGCGCCTCGCGGTAGAAGCCGAGTGCAAAGTCATTCCATGGGCCAACCCACTCGGTCGCGTCGATCGCGCCGGTCTGCAGGGCCTGGTAGATCTCGCCGCCGGGCAGGGCGATGGCCGCCCCGCCGAGGGCGCGCAGCACATCGCCGCCCTGGCCGGGAATGCGCATCTTGAGGCCGACGAAATCGTCGAGGCTCTTGATCTCTTTCCGGAACCAGCCGCCCATCTGGTGGCCGGTGTTCGCCGCCTGGATCGACTTGATGCCGAACTGGCCGGAAAGCTCGTCCCACAGGCTTTGCCCGCCGCCGGCATCGATCCAGCCCATGATTTCCTGCGCGGTCATGCCGAAGGGCACGGCGGTGAAGAAGGGATAGGCCGGGGACTTGGCCGTCCAGTAATATTCGGCGCCGTGGTACATGTCGGCCGAGCCATTGGCGACGGCATCGAAGGATTCGAACGGCGGCACGAGTTCGCCCGCCGCGAAGACTTTGACCTCCATGGCGCCGTCGGACATGTCGCTGATGCGCTGGGCAACGCGTTCGGCCGCTTCACCGAGGCCGGGCAGGCCCTTCGGCCAGGTCGTGACCATGTTGAGCCGCCGCCGGTTGCGGCTGATGGCGGGCGCACCGAAGGCCGGCGCGGATGAGGGATTGGCAAAGGCCGCAGCGGCACCGCCGAGGCCGAGGACGCCCGCCCCGACGAGGTTGCGTCTGTTGATCATGCGTTTCCTTCCCCAAAACCCTTGCCGGGCCCCGTCAGCCTCTTGCGGGCCTATTCATCGTCGCCGAGCAGCCGCCAGCGGTCTCCATCAAGCACTTCCAGCGGCTTGTAGCGCCGCTTGTAATCCATTTTCGGGCTGCCCTTGACCCAGTAGCCCAGATAGACGTGCGGCAGGCCGAGATCCTGCGCATGGCGGATATGGTCGAGGATCAGGAAGTGGCCGAGGCTGCGTTCCTCCATCGACGGATCGAAGAAGGTGTAGACCATCGAAAACCCGTCGCGCAGGATATCCGTGATCGAGCAGCCGATCAGCGGCGCGTCGACTCCGGACCCGTCGCGGTATTCGAAGATCCGGCTCTGCACCGGGCTGCCGCCGACCATGGCGGAATAGTCGCGATAGGACATGTCCGACATGCCGCCGCCATCGTGGCGCGTCTTCACATAGGCCTTCAGCAGGGTGTACTGCTCGCGGGTTGCCGACGGCTCGACCTCGTGGCGCACGATGCCGGCATTGCGCTGAAGCACGCGCCGGTCGTTGCGGGAGGCGACGAAGTCCCGTGTCGGCACGCGCACGCTGCGGCAGGCATTGCAGCGCGGGCAGGCCGGGCGGTAGGCGATGGTCTGGCTGCGGCGGAAACCCGCCTGGCTCAGCATGTTGTGGACGAGATCTGATTCGGTGATCGCGAGATTGGTGAAGGCCTTGCGTTCACGCCGGTTCGGCAGATACGGGCACGGGCTGGGGTTCGTCACGTAGAACCGCAACGACCGCTCCAGTCCGGGAGGAAGTATCTTCGAGTCCGTGAATTTCATTGCGGTGACTCTACACTCACAAATCAAACCGCCAAGGGGCGAAGATCGTAAACACCGCCCAAAGTATGAAGACCAGCGGCCCGCCGAACCTCATGAAATCGCCGAAGCGATAGTGGCCGGGGCCCATGACAAGCATATTGGTCTGATAGGCGATAGGCGTGGCGAAGCTGCAATTGGCGCCATAGATCACGGCCAGCAGGAAGGGCAGCGGATCGTCCATGTTCAGCTCATGCGCGGCCGACAGGGCGATCGGCGAGAACAGGATGGCGGTGGCCGCGTTCGACAGGAGGTTGGTCAGCAGGGCGACCGCCAGGAACAGGGCCGAGAGCACGGCGAGCGTGCCGAAGGGCGAGGCGAGATTGACCACGGCATGGGCCAGCATCTGGGCGGCGCCGGTCTTCTCCAGCGCCATGCCCATGGCGAGGGCCGCGCCGATGACGAGGAAGATACGCAGATCCAGCGACCGGCTGGCCTGCCGGTAGTTGAGGCAGCCGATCACCAGCATGGCGACCGCCGCCAGTACTGAGGCATGCAGGATCGACACGATGCCCGAGGCCGCCGCGACGACCAGCGACACCGCGATCAACCGGGCGGCAAGCGCCTTGGTGGTCAGCGGGATTTCGGTCTGCGACCATTCGAGCAGGATGAGGTCGCGGCTCTGGCGCAGTTCGAGGAAGGCATCGACCGGGCCGATCATCAGCAGAGTGTCGCCGGATTCGAGCCGGATCTCGCCGAGCTTGGTGCGGATCATCCGGCTGCGCCGCTGGATGCCGAGCGTGACGGCGCGGGTGAGGCGGCGGAAGCCCAGCATCTCGACCGTGCGGCCGACCATGCGCGAGCCGGGCGCGACGACGGCTTCGGTGAGGGCGAGACGGTCCGGCCGGCCGCCCTCGTCCACGTCGCCGCCGGCAGACTGCCAGACCTGCTGCAGGAAATCCGGCTGGCGGGCGAGCACGTTCTGGATGGCGGCGCGGGTGGCGGCGACGATGACGAGGTCGCCGGGCTTCAGGGTCAGGTCTTCATAGGGCGGCAGGAAGGCGCGCTCGCCGCGCTGGATCATGCGGACCGTCATGTCCGGCAGGTCGAGGAACATGCCCGCGACCGGCTTCTTGCCCTGCAGGAAGTGGCCTTGCGTTACCTCGATCTGGGCGAGGAACTGTTTGGATGAGGTCGGGGCGACTTCTTCGGTGAGGCCCTCGCGGGCGGGCAGGAAGAAGCGCGAAAAGAGAATGAGATAGATCGCGCCCGCGCCGGCGAGGATGAGGCCCATCGGGGTCTGGTCGAAGAAGCCGAGTGTGCGGCCCTCGATCCGGGCATAGGCTTCGGCTGCGAGCAGGTTGGTCGAGGTGCCGATCAGCGTGGTCATGCCGGCGAAGATCGAGATGAAGCTGAGCGGCATCATCAGCTTCGAGGCCGGCGTCTTCATCCGCTGGGCGATGGAACTCATCACCGGCAGGAACATGATGACGATAGGCGTGTTGTTGACGAAGGCACTGATCACGAACACCGCCGCGAAGGCGAAGACGAGGGTGGCGATGGGGCGCCGGTCATAGCCGGAGAGGAGGGCCTTGGTCGGGCCTTCCAGCGCCCCGGTCTGGAACAGGCCTTGCCCCACTACCAGCAGGGCCATGATCGTGATGAGCGCCGGATTGCCGAAGCCCGAGAGCAGATCCTGCGCGCTGATCGGCACGCCGTCGGCCCCGTGGGCGCCGGGCAGGGTGAAGAGGACCAGCAGGGCCGCGATCACGCAGACGGAGATGAGTTCCATCGACCAGCGGTCGGCCATGTAGAAGCCGATCGCACCGCACACGACGGCGAGGCTTGCCCACATGGGCCAGTCTGAAAAGAACTCAAAGAGCATTATGGCTCCGGGTTTTCCAAATGGGTCCGGTCCCCCCGGAGGCCGGAGGGCGTTACCCCTCAGTCTGGACAAGTATGCTGACCCGGCGGTTAACGGGCAAGTGGGGCTGGCCCGGGACCAGTGGTCGCGTATCCGCAAGCCCCGTTACAGCCTTGACCCGTGCCGGAGCAATTCCTGCAGCCTCGAAAATTCGGCGGGCCTCATTGGCGCGGTCGGCTGAAAGTTCCCAGTTCGTGTATTGGGCAGCCATGCTCGGAAAGGCGTCGGTGTGCCCCTCGATGGAGAGGAAACCCTCAGTGCCGGCGAGAGCGGCGCCGGTTTCGGCGGCAAGGGCGAGGCCGGTTTCGGTGAAATGGCCGCTGGCGCGGTCGAACAGGGGGCGTTCGGCCGTATCGACGAGGTCGAGGCGCACGCCGTCCGGCTCGCGGGTCAGCATGATGCTGGATCCGGCCGCCAGCAGGGACGGGTTCTGGCTGAGCGCGCTGAACAGGCGGTCGGCCTCGGACGGGCCTGCTTCTGCTGCAGCGCCTGCAGCTTCATTGTCTTTCGGCTGGAAGTAATTGGCGATTTCGGCCCGCGATTCCGGCGACACGCCGCTGACCAGCCACAACAGGAGGAAGAACGCCATGAGGGCGGTCAGGAAGTCCGCATAGGCGAGCTTCCACGTCCCGGTCTTGCGAACGGGCGCGCTGGGCATTCTGCCCGCGCCTGGGCGTGTGTAGGTGGCATAAGCCATACGCTCGCTCATCCAATCCTTCTGAGTGGTTTGCCGGTTCTAACAGGTCTTGGTGAAGGCCGGTTCTAGGGCCACTCATGAAATTCCATGAAATTTCATGGTTCTTGGCCGCTCAGCGGGTGGCAGGCGCCGGGTAGAGATAGTCGGTATAGAGGCCGGACACGCCGGTCTGCAGCAGGGCCTCTGCGGCGGCAGGATCGTTCACCGTGTGCATCAGCACAGGCGTTCCGGCGCCGGTGATCGCGCGGATGTCGGCTTCGGCAAGGCTGCCGGCCGGGACCGTCAGGGCGAAGAGGTCGTGCGTCGCGGCGAATTCGGCAAGTTCGCCGGCGCTGAGGCGGGACCGGTAGGCGGTGAAGATGATCTGGCTGAACCCCAGATCGCGCACCGGGCCGTATTCCTCAGGTGTGTATATCTGGGGGATAAAGCGGTCACGAAATTGACCGTTCGTCTCGGAAAGTCTCGCCAGACCCTCCAGATTTCGCTCCTTGATGTCTGTCACGATCCGGACGTCGGGGTGTGCTTCCATCCAGGCGGAGAGGTCTGCCACGGTCATCGGGGTCAGGCCGCGATGCATCCGGCGGCGGGCAAAGGCGGCTTCGGTTTTGGCCTGCGTGAAGGGGTCAAGGTCAAGGACGGCCGGCGCGCGGCGGACGGCGCCGAACCAAAGGAGGTGCGCCTCCTGCCAGTCATGGATCAGGACCAGCCCGCCATCGCGCGTCCAGTTGAAATCGGCCTCGATGAGCTGGAAGCCCGCCTCGCCGGAACGGTCGAAGGCTTCGCGCGAATTGGAATAGGTTCCTTCCGGCAGCCCGCCGCCGGCATGGGCGATGAGGATGGCGCCGCTCAGAGGATGGAAGTCTGCCGCCGTCCGCGGCACCGGCCAGAACAGGTAGGCGCCGAGGGCGCCGGCCACCATGGCGGCGAGGAGGATGGGGCGATATTTCACGGGGGGCAACGTGGCACAAATTGGTTAAGCCCCGGCTGACAGGGGCTGGCCCCGGCGCACGGCATGTGCAAGTTCAGCGGAACACGGAAAGGAAGCACTCATGGCGCGCACGGCATTTCTCGGACTGGGGGTGATGGGGTTCCACATGGCGGGGCATCTTGCCGCGAAGGGCCATGAGACCGTCGTCTGGAACCGCACGGCCGAGAAATCGAAACTCTGGGCGAGCCAGCACAAGGGCGAGATCGCGAAGGATCCGGCCTCGGCGGCCTTCGGGGCTGAGCATGTCCTCCTGTGCCTTGGTGACGATCCGGACGTGGCGGACGTCTTTGCCGCGCTGGAGCCGAGCCTCGGCGCCGGAATGATCGTGGTGGACCACACGACCGCCTCGGCCGGCCTCGCGCGCGACCTTTATGACCGCTGCAAGGCGAAGGGCGCGCATTTCCTCGATGCGCCGATTTCGGGCGGGGAGGCCGGCGCGAAGAATGGCGCACTGACCATCATGTGCGGCGGCGACGAAAGCACGTTTGCCACGGCACAGCCCGTCATGTCCGCCTACGGAAAGAAGATGACGCTGATCGGCGGCGCAGGCGCCGGCCAGCTTGCCAAGAGCGTCAACCAGATCTGCATTGCCGGCATCGTGCAGGGACTTGCCGAGGGGCTGCACTTCGCCGAGCAGGCGGGGCTCGACCCGGCCAAGGTGATCGAGGCGATCAGCGGCGGCGCAGCCCAGAGCTGGCAGATGGAAAACCGCTGGAAAACCATGGTGGAGGGACACTACACCCACGGCTTCGCGGTCGACTGGATGCGCAAGGACCTGCGCATCACGCTGGAGGCGGCGCGGGAGAATGGCGCGAGCCTTCCCATGACGGCGACGGTGGACCAGTACTATGCCGATGTGCAGGCCATGGGCGGCAATCGCTGGGACACGTCGAGCCTGCTGGCGCGCCTGAAGCGGTGAGGCGTCTCGACATTCACCTGCGATCGGACGAAGGTTTCGACGCCGTATTGCGGGCGGTGAAGGCGTCCGAACCAGTGGATTATTATATTCTCGATACGGAGCTGGAAAACCGCAAGCTGATCTCGGTCTTCGTGCGCGAGGGTGCCGGACAGGGGCTTATGGACAGCGTCCAGGCGGCCCTTGAAGGCAATACCGGATGGCGGATCAGCGTGCTGCCGATTGAGGCGACGGCGCCGAAACTCGAAGAGGACGACCAGGCCCGCAAGGACGAGGACCAGCAGCCGGGGACGGCCACCCGCGAGGAAATCTATTCCGACGTCGTGACCGGGGCGAAGTTCGACCAGAATTTCTTCATCATGGTCCTGCTTTCCACCATCGTGGCAACCATCGGCCTGAACTCAGACGGCGTGGCGGCGGTGATCGGCGCCATGGTGATCGCGCCGCTGCTAGGCCCTGTGCTCGGCTTTTCGATGGGGGCGGCGCTGGGCGACTTCGATCTCCTGCGGCGCGCGTCGCTGACGCTTGCCGCCGGGATCGGCACGACACTCGTCTTTTCGCTGCTCCTGTCCTTCGTTCTGCCGATCGATCTTGAAAGCCACGAACTCATGTCGCGGGCGGAAGTGCGGCTGGATGGGCTCGCGCTCGCCATGGCGGCCGGCGGGGCGGCCGCCCTGTCGCTGACGCGCAGCGAGGCTTCGGCACTGGTCGGCGTCATGGTCGCCGCGGCGCTGTTGCCGCCCGGCGCCGCCGTCGGCCTGTTCATCGGCGCGGGCGAGTGGCCGCTGGCCCTGAGGGCCGGTCTCCTGCTGAGCCTCAACGTGGCGGCGCTCATCCTGTCGGCGCTGATCGCTTTCCGCCTCAGGAAGATAAGGCCACGCAACTGGATCGAGCAGCGGCATGCCGACCGTGCCATACTGATCAATGCGGCCCTTTCGGCGTTCTTCCTGGTCGTCGCGGTTTTCCTGATTCTCTATCTCGATCTTGGGGCGAAGGTCTCGCTCGGCTAGAGTGGGTGAGGGAGGACGCCATGGCGAAAGCAGAAAACAAGACCAAACCGACCAGCGAAACACCAGAAGCCTTCGTCGCGACAGTGGACCCTCCCGTGCGCAGGAGCGATGCGGAAGTCCTGCTGAAATGGTTTGCCGATGTGACGGGCCTCAAGCCGAAAATGTGGGGGCCAAGCCTCATCGGTTATGGCCGCTATCACTACAAGTATGAGACCGGGCGTGAGGGCGACTTTTTCCTGACCGGTTTCTCGCCGCGCAAGGCGAACCTCGTCTTCTATGTGATGCCCGGATACCAGTATGACTCGATGAAGGACAAGCTGGCGCGTCTCGGCAAATACAAGACCGGCAAGTCATGCCTCTATGTCAACAAGCTGGCGGACATCGACATGGAAGTCCTGCGCGAGATCATCGAGGAAGGCCTCGCCTATATGCGCAAGAATTACGAGACGTTTGACGAATAGGCGCGCATGTTCCGCTCACGGATCGCCACGGACGAGGATATTCCCGCCATCATGGCCGTGATGGAGGCAGCCATCTCCGAGAATATGAAGCCCTTTCTGTCGGCAGAGGAGATCGTCGCAGCGCGCGAGACGATGGGCCTTGACCGCAGCCTGATCCGTGACGGCACGTACTTCCTGATCGTTGCGGAGGATGGGCGCATTGCCGGCTGTGGCGGCTGGGGCAAGCGGCGCACGCTGTACGGTGGCGACCAGGCGGGCTGGCGCGACGATTCCCTGTCTGACCCGGCCATCGATGCGGCGCGCATCCGGGCGATGTACACGCATCCGGATTTTGTGCGTCAGGGTGTTGGCGCGATGCTTCTGGAGCTTGGCGAGGCGGCGGCACGCGGCGCCGGATTCCGCGCGATCGAACTCGGCTCCACCATTGCCGGCGAGGCGCTCTACCGTGCGAAGGGGTATACAGAGTTTCACCGCGAGACGATGACCGGTGCCAATGGGCTGGCAAAAACCGTCATCCATATGCGCAAGACGCTCTGAGAGGCGGGCCGACATGTCATTGGCCGGGATGGCCGGGTTTACATATCGTCAGGAGGCCGTACCCTTGATGACGAATCCACCGGGGCGCCCGCGATTGCGGCGAAGCCCTTGAAATCCACCCTCCCGAAGCGATTGGAACTTTTATGACCGAGGTCAAGAACGGCGACACCGTACACATCCACTATACCGGCACGCTGGACGACGGCACCGTCTTCGACAGCTCACAGGGCCGCGATCCGCTGGCCTTCCAGGTCGGCGCAGGCCAGATCATTCCCGGCCTCGATGCGGCCATTCCCGGCATGGCCGTCGGCGACAAGAAAACCGTCAACGTGCCGTGCGACGAGGCCTATGGCCAGGTCAATCCCGGCATGCGCCAGGATGTGCCGCGTGCGGAGATTCCGCCGGAGATCCCGACAGACGTCGGCACCCGCCTTCAGATGCAGGGGCAGAATGGTGAAGTGATTCCGGTCGTCATCGTCGCGGCCACCGAGGCGGCGATCACGCTGGATGCGAACCATCCGCTGGCCGGCAAGGATCTGACCTTCGCGATCGAGCTTGTCTCGATCCAGTCCGCGGCCTGATGACTGCACGGACAGCCACGCCGAAAATCAAGCAGCGCCGGGGCCCTCAGGCTCCGGCGCTTTTCATTGCATCGGCAGGTCCATGAAGCTCAGCGAGCGTTCCATGACGACTGTGCCGAGGTGTTCGCCGTAGAGGCGCAGGGCGTATTCGAACATTGGCGTGCCCATCTCGCCATAGGTGACGCCGCAATTGCCGGAGGCGCTGAGGCCGGCCTTCAGCATCAGGCCGCCCAGAACGCCGGTCGCTTCGCTTTTCTTTTCCTGAAGGGCCAGCAGCATCAGCTGCTTCATCTGCGCAACGTCCTCTTCGGAGGAATTGCGGATCATGCAGTTCGCGACCTGCTCGGAACGGGATTCGGCCATGGCAGGCGCGGCGGTGAGGAACACGGCAGCAGTGCCGAGGCAAAGGGTGCGGATCATCGGGGCTCTCCTGACAGGGGCTGAGGCCGCCAGAGCTAGGCGGCGAACATGTCAGGAATGCGATGGGATCAAGGCCGCCGCAGCGGCCCCGATGAAGATTGCGACAGGAAAGCGTGGCTTACTCGGCCGCGACCTGGGCCGGATTGAAGTCTTCCTTCCAGGCGGCCATTTCGGCGCGGTTGTCATGGTCCCACGGATGGAAGCCGGGCTTGAACCAGGACAGCCAGATTTTCCAGCCCTTGCCGAACAGGGACGGCTTCTTCCAGAGGAAGGCGTTGACCGCGCGCTGGGCCTCTTTCGTTTCATAGCCGTCGGCCTCGAGCAGTTTGACCGCATAGCCGGCGATGTTGTGGGTGAAGTGGCCGGTGATGATCAGCATGGAGAGGCTGCGGCGGAAGTAGCGCTTGAACGGCGGCCAGTCTTTCGTCACTTCGAGGAAGACGTCATAGGCAACGGCCTTGTGCTCGGTCTCTTCCATGGCGTGCCAGCGCCACAGGCGCTCCAGCGCCGGGTCCGTCTTGCTGAAGAGGCGGCCATAATCGGTGTGCATCTCCATCATCAGGTCGGCCATCATGGCGGTGAAATGCTCAAGGCAAATCGTGCCGATCAGCATGCGGAACGGGCCGCCATCGCGGGAGAAGGCAACCTTTTCGCGGATCGCGGCTTCGATCTCGTGCACCGGGTATTTCTGGCGGTCGATCTTGTTGTTCAGCAGGTGATGTTCGCGCGAATGGATGGCTTCCTGGGTGACAAAGTCCTTCACGTCCTGCGCCAGCTTGCCGGAGACCTCGTTCCGGTAGGCCTTTACCGAGTCCATGAACATGCGCTCGCCATCCGGGAAGGTCAGCGACAGGGCATTGAACACGGCCGTGGCGACCGGGTCGCCATCGAGCCAGGGGCCGTTGTCTGCAGCGGACATGTCGAAATGGAGATCGCGGGGGAGAATGGTGACGTCTTCGGGGGTGCGCTTGTTTGTCATGGGATTTCGTGCCTTGTGGGAGCTGGACGGTTACGATTTCAGAAGAGTTAGATAATACTACTGACAAAAATGTCAATAAGAAATAAACAAACACCCCGAATCCGCCGCTCGCCCGAGGAATCGCGCGCGAATATCCTGTCGGCTGCCGAGGCGCTGCTGCTGGAGCACGGGCCGCAATCCCTGCGGCTGGCGGACGTGGCGAAGGCGGCCGGCGTCGCCAATGCGACGGTGCTGCACCATTTCGGCTCCATCGGCGCCGTTCACACCGCCCTGATGGAGCGGATGATCGCGGACCTGGTCGACAGCCTCATGGCCATCGACATCCCGGCTGACGCACCGGTGGAGGCCCGCGCCGTGGGCCTGAAAACGCTGTTCGACGCGCTGGAAACACCCGGCGCCGCGCGCCTCGCGGCCTGGCTGGAACTGACGGACGAGACCAGCCGCCTGACCGTCGTGCGCGAGGCGGTGCAGGAAGTGGCGCAGAAGAAGATCGCCAGCGCCGGCGTACCGGAAGACCTCGCCGAAGACATGATCCTGCTCAGCGTCACGCTGGCGTTGGGCGTCGGCCTGTTCGGCCCGTCACTGGGCCGCCTGATCGGCAAGCCGGAGCGCCGGGCAAGGGAACTGACGCTTCAGATGCTGCTCGCGAATTTCGAGCGGCTGGCGGGGTGAGGGAATCAGCAAGACTTCTGAAAGTCTTGAAGCCAGTTTGCAAAAGTCTCTTCGGTGCCTCCGAACTCGTCTCGAAATTCGTGCTCAACTGAAATCTGCACTAGGTGTAGCATTCTACGATAGCGATGACCTGCAGCCTCTAGGTGCTTAATCGTGCCACTAGCATTTTCGAATCCTTCCGGGAACTCGAGTGCGTAATCCACTTCAGTGGTGACTTGGCGATACCGACTTAGTATTTCATCGAACGATGGCTCTACGATGTGTGAATGCGGTCGTTGGCGCAGCTTCATCAAATGAAGCCAGATTTCACAGAGCACCGAACATTTTGCTTCTGATTCACTAACCATGCCGAATGTGGTGAAGTCGTACTCAAGATCGATCAGCTTGAACGCGGCTCGGATTATTTCTGGTATTTTTCTCGCGAAGTCTCTGGAATCTTTTGCCCCATAAGACTTGAATGACTCATCAGACTTCACTTCGCTTCCAATAGCCGTTGATGCGAACGTATTCGTCATTACACGCACCATAATTTCTTCAGCTTTTGCGTGTCGGGTGACGACTGTTTCAATCCAATTCTTCTTATAGATTAGTATTTCGGCGGCTTTCAGTTTACGACCGAAGCCACCTCTGAGCTGCGTGTCGTTATGATGCTCCAAGCATAGAACCACCAGATTTTCCGGAGCATTGTTGCTGGGATTTTCGTCGATATGGTGAATCTGGATCGCTTTGCTCGGGTCTCGACACACACAGCAGGTGCGGTCCGCTTCGACCAAAATCTGCGCGCTTACATTATCAGGGATTGGGGTGCGGGACTTTTTCTCCAAGGTTACCCTCTCAACGCCTCAGCCGCCTTCTCCGCAAAATACGTAACAATCCCGCTCGCGCCGGCGCGTTTGAAGCACATCAGGCTTTCCATGATTACGCGGTCGCCGTCGATCCAGCCGTTCTGGGCGGCGGCCATGATCTGGGCGTATTCGCCGGAGACCTGGTAGGCGAGCGTCGGCACGCCGAAGGTCGAGGAGACGCGGTGCACAATGTCCAGATACGGAAGACCCGGTTTCACCATCACCATGTCGGCGCCCTCGGCGAGGTCGAGCGCAACCTCGCGCAGGGCCTCTTCGGCATTGGCGGGGTCCTGCTGGTAGGTCTTCTTGTCGCCCTGCAGCGACTTTGCCGAGCCGATGGCGTCGCGATAGGGGCCGTAAAAGCCGCTCGCATATTTCGCGGCGTAGGCAAGGATCATCATGTTCGTGAAGCCCTCTTCCTCGAAGGCCGAGCGGATCGCGCCGATGCGCCCGTCCATCATGTCCGACGGGGCGACAATGTCTGCGCCTGCACCGGCATGGACGAGGGCCTGCTGCACCAGCTTCTCGGTCGTCGCGTCGTTGGGGATGGTGCCGTCCGGATCGAGCAGGCCGTCATGGCCGTGGCTGGTATAGGCGTCGAGCGCGACATCGGTGATGAGGCCGACGCCGGGGGCGGCATCCTTCATCGCCCTGATCGCGCGCGGCACCAGCCCGTCCGGGTCGAGCGCGCCGGAGCCGGTCTCGTCTTTCCCCTCGGGGCCGATATAGGGGAACAGCGCGATGGCCGGGATGCCGAGGCTTTCGGCGCGCTTCGCGGCCTTCGCTGCTTCGCTGACGCTGAGGCGGTCGATGCCAGGCAGGCTGCCGACCGGCACGCGGCCTTCGCCGTCATGCAGGAAGACGGCCCAGACGAGATCGGCCGGGGTGAGCGCATGCTCGGCCACCAGGCCGCGGATCCAGGGAGACTGGCGCAGGCGGCGCATGCGCGTGGCGGGGAAGGATTGCGGAAACTTGGTCATGCGCCTGTGAGTGCGCCAAAATGCGGCCGGTTACAACCAGCCAATCTTGCGCATCATGAAACAGCGCTGCGACACATCGAGGCTGGCCGCCTGCACGCGTTCGAGGTCCAGCATCCAGTCGGCAAGTTCCCGCCGCTGCAACTCGCGGAAGCCGAGCCGGCGATAGAATGGCCCGTTCCATGGCACATCCCGGAAGGTCGAGAGGGTCACGCGCCGCATCTTGCGCCGGCGGGCGAGCTGGAACACCTGATGGATCAGGGCGGCGCCGAGGCCCCTGCGGCCATGGTCCGGGTGGACGCTGATCTGATCGAGGTACAGCGTGCCACCGCGGCGGGACACCAGCGAGAACCCGACGGCCGGGCCATCCGCGACGTGCGCCTTGAGCACGTCACCGACTGAAATGGCCTGTTCGAACACGACCGGGGGTACATGGTCGCCCAGCGCTTCGCTGGCAATCAGGCCTGTTGGCGCAAACAGCTGCCCCGCCGCGAGATCGACTTCGATCAGCGCAGTGATATCGTCCAGCATCGCGGGCGATATGGCGTATCCGTTGGGCGGTCGTTCCATTGACTTGAACGCTTACTCAGTAGATCAGGCGTGGCAACCTGTAAGATGTTACGAGGACGATAGGCTATGAGCGCCTTGTTTTCTGATGAACAATTGATGATCCGCGACATGGCGCGGAAGTTTGCGGAAGAAGAATTGCTGCCGCATTCGGAAAAATGGGATGAAACCAGCCATTTTCCGGTCGACGTGATCAGAAGTGCGGCAGAACTCGGCTTTGCGAGTATTTACGTCAAGGAAGATGTCGGCGGTGCTGGTCTTACCAGGACTGATGCGGCGCTGATCTTCGAGCAGCTGTCCTATGGCGATGTGTCCACCGCCGCCTTCCTGTCGATCCACAACATGGCGAGCTGGATGATCGATTCGTTCGGCTCTGACGCCCAGCGCGCCGAATGGCTGCCGAAGCTCACCACGATGGAGCTGATCGCCTCCTATTGCCTGACCGAGCCGGGCGCGGGCTCCGATGCTGCGAGCCTCAAGACCAAGGCCGTGCGCGATGGCGACGACTATGTCATCACCGGCACCAAGCAGTTCATCTCCGGCGCGGGCACCTCAGACATCTACGTCCTGATGGCCCGCACCTCCGAGGATGGCGCGAAGGGTGTATCCACCTTCATCATCCCGAAGGACACGCCGGGACTCTCGTTTGGCGCGAATGAGCGCAAGATGGGCTGGAAAAGCCAGCCGACGGCGCAGGTCATCCTGGACGGCGTGCGCATGCCAGCCGCGAACCGTGTCGGCGAAGAAGGCCACGGCTTCCGCTTCGCCATGGCCGGCCTTGATGGCGGACGGCTCAACATCGCCGCCTGCGCCCTTGGCGGGGCCCAGCTCGCGCTCGACAAGGCAATCGCCTATGCGAAGGAACGCCAGCAATTCGGCAAGTCCATAGCAGACTTCCAGGCAACCCAGTTCAAGATCGCCGACATGGAGACCGAGCTGCAGGCCGCCCGCGTGATGCTGTACGAGGCCGCCGGCCGGCTGGACGGCAAGACGCCGGATGCGACGCGCTGGTGCGCGATGGCGAAGCGCTTTGTCACGGATACGGCCTTCAAGGTGGCCAATGACGCCCTGCAGATTCATGGCGGCTACGGCTATCTTGCCGATTATGGCGTTGAGCGGATCGTCCGTGACCTGAGGGTCCACCAGATCCTCGAAGGCACGAACGAGATCATGCGCGTGATCATCAGCCGGGATTTGCTGAAGGGCTGAGCCTCAGGCCGCCACTGCACATTACAAAAAATTGTGCCCCGCTGCTGGTGCAAAGACGGTTTTTTGCCGTAGTTTCCTCGCTGTGGCTGGGGATGCGCTGATCTGACCGACAGTGCAGTGTCCACGAAACGCCACGAGGGGATCCGCAATGAAGGTGGTCCGCGCAATTCTTGCTACCGCAACAATCCTGGCATCCGGCGCCTGTGCCAGTACGCCGCCCAACCATAATGACAACATGATCATCCCCGGCGAACGGGTCGGCAATGTCGAGATCGGCATGTCGCTGTCAGCGCTTCTCGCGATGAACGGCGCACCGACGAAGACGATCCCGATTCCGGATACGCGGGCGACGACCTATTATTTCCCCGGCCTAATGGTGGCGGCGGATGAGAAGGTCTACTGGATCATCGCGCGCGATCCTCGCTTCCGCACATTGGATGGTGTCGGAACCGGCTCAGAGCAGATTTATGCCCGCGCCATCTATGGCAAGCCGAAATGCGTCGTCACGCGGGGCGATGTCACCCTCTACGATTACAGCAACATGTATTTCGAAGTCGACAATGCCAGCGGCAAGGTGAAACAGATCGGCGTCCAGCGCAGCACCAACACCTGCAGCGGCTGAACCGGGCACCAAAACCAATTGAATCCGCTGGCCGGATGCGGCAGCGTGCCCGCAGCAATGCGGGAGTGTGCGGATGCGGTGGTTTGCGGGACTGATTGTTGCGGTGCTGGCGCTGGCCTGGAGCGGGCCGGCCATGGCGGAAGATGACTGGGCCAGCGCGACCGATGGCCTGACCCGCAGCGAAGGCTTCCTGCCATTCTATGCCGACGCGAAGACGGCCCGCATTCTCGCGGCCTTTCCGAAGCCGGATGAAGACGGCCTGTCGCTGCGCGCGATCGCTGCGGCGGGTCTCACCGCCGGCCTCGGCTCCAACCCCATCGGGCTCGACCGGGGCCTGTTCGATGGCGGCTCGATCATCGCGTTCCGGCGCATCGGCGGCAAGCTGATCGCGGAGCAGGAGAACTGGACTTATCGCGCCAGCGCCGACAATCCGCTGGAGCGGAAGGCCGTGCGTGAATCCTTTGCGCGGTCTTTCCTCTGGGCGGGCGATGTCATCGCCGAGAATGCTGAGGGCAATCTGCTGGTCGACCTCTCCGGATTCCTGACGCGCGATGCGCTGGATGTCCGCGCGGCGCTGCGGGGCAATCCGCAGGGCGGGAATTTCTCGCTCGCGGACGACCGCACCATGCCGGACGCTTCCGCCGCGCTTGCCTTCCCGGACAATGTCGAGTTCGACGCCTTCCTCACGCTGACCAGCGACGAGCCGAAGCGCGAAGTACGCATGACCGCCGCCGAGGGGCGCGCGTTCACACTGGTGCAGCACATCTCGCTGGTGCGCCTGCCGGATGATGGCTACACGCCGCGCGCCTTCGATCCGCGCAGCGGCACGATTGACGTGCCGTTCTACGATTTCTCCGCCCCGCTTGGCGGGCAGGTTCAGCAGGCGGTGGCGCGGCGTTTCCGGCTGGAGAAGCAGGATCCGTCCGCGGCGTTCAGCCCTGCGAAGAAACCGCTCGTCTTCTATGTCGACTCGGGTGCGCCGCCGGAAATCCGCGATGCCCTGATCGAAGGCGCGTCGTGGTGGGCCGATGCTTTCGCGGCGGCAGGGTTTCCTGACTCCTATCGCGTCGAAGTCCTGCCCGAGGGCGCGCATCCGCTGGACGTGCGCTACAATGTCATTCAGTGGACGCACCGGCAGACGCGCGGCTGGTCGTATGGCGGTGGCGTATTCGATCCGCGCACGGGCGAAATGCTGAAGGCGAATGTCATCCTCGGCAGCCAGCGCGTGCGGCAGGACCGGATGATCTTCGAGGGCCTCGCCGGCACGTCGAAGACCGGCACGGGCGCTGCGGACGATCCGGTGGAAGTCTCGCTCGCGCGCATCCGCCAGCTGGCCGCGCATGAAGTCGGCCACACGCTCGGCTTTGCCCACAATTTCGCCGCCTCCACCAATGACCGCGCTTCGGTGATGGATTATCCGGCGCCCTATATCCATGTGGCGGATGACGGCACGCTCGACTTTTCTGATGCGTATGGCGTCGGCATCGGGGCCTGGGACAAGGTCGCCGCGACCTGGCTTTATGCTCAGTATCCGGATGGGGTAGACGAATCCGCGTCAGGCGACGCCGTGCTGCGCAAAGCCTATGCCAGCGGCCTGCGGTTTGTCGACGATGCCGAGGCGCGCGGCGTCAGCACCGGCCATCCCTATGGTGCCGTCTGGGACAATGGGGCTGACCCCATCGCAGCGCTGCGCGAAGCGATGAACGTGCGCAAGGTCGCGCTGGAGCGGTTTGGCATGGACGCCATCCGCCCCGGCGATAACACGTCCCGCCTGCGTTCGGTCATCGTGCCGGTCTATCTCTTTCATCGCTACCAGGTGGATGCGGCCGCGAAATCCATTGGCGGGTATGAATTCTACTATTCCCGTTCCGGCGATGGTGGCGACGTGGCCCGTGCTGTGCCGTCTGCCCGCCAGCGCGAGGCGTTCCGGGCGCTACAGGAAACGCTTGACCCTGCTGCGCTCGACCTTTCGAACGAGACGCTGTCGCTGCTCAATCCGCCGCTGGCCTCTTTCTTCGGAAGCGGTGGCGGGGAATATCTGGACGGCGACACCGGCGCGATGTTCGATCTGCTTTCGGCCGCCGATACCGCAGCCAGCATTACCTTCGCGGCGCTGTTCGATCCGGACCGGGCGGCGCGCCTGATCGAGACGCGCCGCCGCGACGAAAACGCCATGGAGTTCGACGAGCTTATGTGGGGGACGGAAGGCAAGCTGTCGGAACGGCCGCCGACCCAGCGCCAGCAGGCCATCCAGAGACGCCTGAAAGGGCGGTTCGTCTCGGCGCTGATCGCCCTTGCGGAAAATCCGGACGCATCGCCGGATGTGCGCGGGCGGGTCGATTATTATCTCGAAGGCCTGCCGGAACGCCTGAAGCCGCGCGGACGGGAACTGAACGAATTGTCGCTCTGGTCGGATCTCAAGCGCCGGATCGAGGCGCACCTTGCCCGCCCGGCGCCGGCGGCGGCGCCGCAGCATGAGGAAATGGAGACCCCGCCCGGCAGCCCGATCGGCGCCGGGGCGGGCGAGGATTGCTGGTTCTGCGACGTGGCGTTTGACCGCTGACGCTGGGGGATGCCCTTTCCCGATGTCGGTGTCTCGCCGTATGGTGATGCCAAATTCGGCGGAGGGCCAACGCCATGCAGCACTATTCACCGCAATCGGAGCTTGAGACGCATACCGTCTCGAACCAGCCGCAGCCATTCGGGGACGTGGACCTGTTCGCGACCGACAAGGCGCTGAAAGGCGCGGTGGCTGCGGCGGGCGGCGCGGTTCATGCGCCGCATCTCTCCGACTTCGGAAAGAAGTGCGGTGCCGTCGAAACCTATGACTGGTCGCGCCAGGCGCAGGACACGCTGCCGAAACTGAAGAGTTTTGACCGCTTCGGCCACCGGCTCGATGAGGTGGAATTCCATCCGGCCTATCACAATCTCATGTCGCTGGGGCTCGACCATGGCATTGCGGCCGGGGCGTGGAATGCGGATGAGGCGGGCCACGTGCTGCACGGCGCGATGATGATCCTGATGAGCCAGGCGGATCCCGGCGTAACGTGCCCGATGTCGATGACCTATGCCTGCGTGCCGGCCTTGGCGGCTGAGCCGGATGTCGCAGCGGCGTGGGTGCCGCGCGTGAAGGCTTCGACCTATGACGGCCGCTTCCTGCTGGCGCACCAGAAGAAAGGCGCCACGCTCGGCATGGCGATGACCGAGAAACAGGGTGGCAGCGATGTCCGCGCCAACACGACCCGCGCCGTGCCGGACGGGCAGGGCGCATATATCCTGACCGGGCACAAATGGTTCTGCTCGGCGCCGATGTCTGACGCCTTCCTCACGCTGGCGTATACGGACGAAGGGCTGACCTGCTTTCTCGTGCCGCGCTGGCGGCCGGACGGCACACGCAACGGCATCCACATCATGCGCCTCAAGGACAAGATGGGCGACAAGTCCAACGCCTCGTCCGAGATCGAATATCACGGCGCGTGGGCCGAGCGGGTCGGTGAAGAAGGCCGCGGCGTGCGTACCATCATCGATATGGTGCAGCATACGCGATACGACTGCATTCTCGGCTCGACCGGCGGCATGCGCGCCGCGCTGGTGCAGGCGCTCTGGCACACGTCCCAGCGGCGGGCCTTCCAGAAAACGCTGGTGGACCAGCCTGCCATGCGCGCGGTGCTCGCCGACCTCGTCATCGAGAGCGAGGCGGCCACAGCGCTCGCCATGCGCGTCGGGGCGAGCCTCGACAAGGGTGCACACGACGAGGACGAAGCTGCCTTCATGCGGCTGGCGACGCCGCTCGCCAAATACTGGATCTGCAAGCGCCAGCCGGGCTTCGTCTATGAAGCGCTCGAATGTCATGGAGGGGCAGGCTATGTGGAGGAAGGGCCGATGCCGCGCCTCTTCCGCCAGTCGCCGCTGAACGCGATCTGGGAAGGCAGCGGAAACGTCATCGCGCTCGATGTGCTACGCGCGCTTTCCCGCGAGCCGGACAGTCTTGAAGCCGTGCAGGCGGAACTCAGGAAGCCGCTTGGCCGCCACGCCGCCTATGACAGGCATCTGGGCCGCCTGATGGCGTATTTCACGCCAGGCCATCTGCATGAAGGCACGGCGCGCGGCTTTGCCCGCGATGCCGCGCTCGCGCTGCAAGGTGCGGCGCTGCATGCCTACGCCCCCGACTTCGTGTTCGAGGCTTTCTGCGCCCAGCGCCTCGACCCGGACCGCAACGGCCTGCTTTATGGCGACGTTGCGAAAGACGTGGACCAGGCGCGGCTGGTCCAGCGGGCGATGCCGGTCGCGTAAGGGCAGGCATTTCCGGCAGCCGGCAAACCGGCTAGGATGGCGCCAACAAGACCGGCCACAGCCGGCATGCGGAGGAACGCCAGATGCATATCGAGACATTGCCCGGCGTCGGTGCCGAAATCACCGGCGTCGACCTGAAACACCTGTCGGCGGATGAGTTTGCGACCATCCGCCAGGCCTATGCCGATCATGGCGTCATCTTCTTCCGCGATCAGGATTTATCCGAAGCGGATCACATCGCCTTTGCCGAACGCTGGGCGCCGATCAATGTGAACCGCTTTTTCGCGGCGCATCCGGACCATCCCCAGATCGCACTCGTTGCGAAGGAGAAAGAACAGAAGGACAATATCGGAGGCGGTTGGCACACGGACCATTCCTATGATGTCGAGCCGGCGATGGGGTCCATACTGGTCGCGCGGGAACTGCCGGAGAGTGGCGGCGATACGATGTTCGCGTCCATGTACCGCGCCTATGAAACGCTGGATGATGCCACGAAGAAAGAGATCGAGGGGCTGAGCGCGGTGCACTCCGCAAAGCACATCTTCGGCTCCGGTGCGGGCACCTACTACAATACGACTGACGCTGGCGGAAACCGGATCGGCAATACGTCGGCGGCAGATGTCCTGGCCGACGTGACGCATCCTCTCGTGATCACGCATCCCCTGAGCGGGAAGAAAGCGCTGTATGTGAACCCGGCCTTCACCGTCAAGGTTGTTGGCAGGACGGACGAGCAATCGAAAGACCTGCTCTCGCGGCTCTATGCTCACGCGATGTCCAGGGAGTTCGCCTACCGCTTCCAGTGGCGGCCGGGATCGGTGGCGTTCTGGGACAATCGCTCCACCTGGCACTGGGCCCTGAACGACTATCACGGTCAGCGCCGCATCATGCACCGCATCACGCTGGAAGGCTGTGCGCTGAACTGAGTGCGAAAGCTCAGATAAACTCGACGCCGATCTCGCCGCCATATTCCCAGCGGCGGAAGCAGACCTTCGGCGTCTTGAACAGCTCTGTCTTCATGATGAATTGTTCCGGCAGCTCCACGCCTTCCGGAATGACGAGCCGCGCGCCGCCCGGCGACACGTCTCGGATGTCGCAGTCGACCGATTTGAACCAGCCCAGCTTGATCCGGCCCACGGCGTCTTCCGTTGGCCGGCGGCCTCCGCGACGATTCATGAGTTTGACCGGCTGTGGCTTGCTCATGGTGCCCTCCCGCTTTCCCTGCCGGCTTCAACATGCCAGAATCAGATTAACAGGCGCCGGGCGCAAAAGATGAAATTTGAGAGATTCAAGGGGCTTTGATGACAGACGATGTATCGATCCGGGTCGAAGGTGGCGTCGGCCGTATCACGCTGACACGGCCGTCCGCGCTGCATGCGCTGAACACGCCGATGTGTGCCGCGATCCTGGAGGCGCTGGGCGCATGGGCGGGCGACGCGAACGTCTACCTCGCCATGATCGACCACGAAGCCGGCACGCGCGGATTCTGCGCGGGGGGCGACATCCGCATGCTGGCGACCAGCGGCGCGGGCGACGCCAGTGAGGCGCGCCAGTTCTTCGCCACCGAATACCGGATGAATGTCGCGCTGGATGAATTCCCCAAGCCGGTTCTTGCCATCATGGATGGTGTTACCATGGGCGGCGGCGTCGGCCTTTCCGTTCACGGATCGCACCGGGTTGCGACCGAGCGCACCTTGTTCGCCATGCCGGAAACCGGCATCGGCCTCTTTCCGGATGTCGGCGGCGGCTGGTTCCTGCCGCGGCTCAGCGGAGAACTCGGCACCTGGCTCGCCATGACCGGCGACAGGCTGAAGGGCGTCGATGTTGCCGCCGCGCGCGTGGCGACGCATTTCCTGCCCTCGGAACTCGTGCCCAACCTCGTCAAGCAGATCCAGTCAGCGGACTTCTCCATTAGTGCGGCGGAGATGCTGAATGAAATCCTCCGCTCGCTGACGCATTCGATTCCGGCCGGCAGTTTCGAGGCGCACCGGGCGATCATCAATGCCTGCTTCGTATTCGACACAGCGGAAGAAATCGTCGCGGCCCTGGAAGCCGATGGCAGTGAATGGGCGCTGAAACAGGTTGAGACGCTGCGCACGAAATCGCCGGAAACCATCAAGGTGGCCCTGAGACAGCTACGCGAAGGACGCAAGCTGCGCACGTTCCGCGAGAACATGCAGATGGAGTTTCGCATCGGTTGGCGCAAGGTGCAGAGCCATGACTTCCAGGAAGGCGTGCGCGCGGTGATCGTGGACAAGGACAATGCGCCCGCCTGGTCGCCGTCGACGCTGGAAGACGTGACGGAAGACATGGTCACGAAATATTTTGAACCTTTGGGCGATAAAGACCTGACATTCGACTGAAGGCTTCGGGGGTGAGGGCATGAAGGGCATAGTTGTGCGGGCGGTTCTTGCGGGCGATGCAGGCGAGATCCGTGGGACGGACGGCAAGATATACCTGTTCGGCCTCAACCAGGTGCGCCACGGCGCCGTGCCCGTGGTCGGCCAGCAGGTGGACTTTATCGGCCTCGGCGATGAGGCGCGCGACATCCACGTCGATGCCGTGCCGCCTGAAGCGCCGCCCATGCCTGCGCCGGCCGGCATTCCCGTGCGGCCGGTCAGCCCGCAGACGATCCGCCCGCCGCTACAGCCCTCGGCCGCTTATGGCGCAGCATCGGCCGTGGAAGTGCCCGCGGGCAGCCTGTGGACGTACTTCCTGGAAGGGCTGACCACGAAATATGTCAGGTTCACCGGCCGCGCGCGCCGGGCGGAATACTGGGGCTACACCATGTTCTGGTGGATCGGCACCGTACTGGCCGCCGTGCTCGATGTAATCATCCTCGGGATAACGACGCCGTCAGGCGGCGAACCGTTCTGGTTGTTCTTCCTGTCCGTCCTCTGGCATCTTGGCACCGTCCTTCCGAATATCGCCATTGTCGTGCGGCGCCTGCACGACCTGAACATGAGCGGCTGGGTGTACCTTGCCAAGCTGGGCGACTTTTTCATCCCGTTCCTGGGCACGGGGATCATCTTCATCTTTACACTGATGGACAGCAAGCCCGAGGCGAACGAACACGGCCCCAGCCCGAAATACGACCAGCCGGAAGACTCTGCCGCCGTCTTTTCGTGAATCGAAAGTAAATTCGTTACGTGAAAGTAACGGTAAATGTATTCCTTCGAATATTAACGAAGATACTTGCAAGCGCCATCATGCTTATCAGTTTATTAGTACTGCTCGTGTAGTTCTATTCAAACTACAACGAAAGTTGAGTGGTGGTGAAAATGATGATTGCTGAAATGCAGGAAACTGCAGAACTGAGCGTGGGTGAGTCTTTCCTTCAGTCGCTCTCCCTTCTTGAACAGGCCCATCGCCGTCTTCATGACGTCGTGAAAGATGACCTTGAGCGCGGTGGCGAGCGGTCCCTGACGGGTGTTCAGGCACTGCTGCTCTATGAGATTGGAGAAGACGAAGCCCCGGCTTCCGTGCTGCGTGCCCGCGGCGCCTTTGCCGGAACCAGCCTGTCGTACAACGTCAAGAAGCTGCAGGAAGGTGGTTACCTTACCCAGACGCGTTCGGAAGACGACAAGCGCACCGTGACCCTGCGCCTGACCGAGCGTGGCAAGAAGGTCCGCAACCGCGTTGCCAAGCTGTTCGAAAAGCAGGCGACCGCCCTCGAGCCGACTGCCAGCGTTCGCCCGGACGACCTGTCGCAGCTCAACAAGACCATTTCGCGCCTTGAGCGCTTCTGGTCCGACCAGATCCGGTTCCGCCTCTAAGAGCGGACAGAAACAAAAAATATCGAAACCTCCTGGGAGCCCCCCGCCACTTCGGCGGGGGCTTTTTTTTGTTTCGGGATTTGGGGCGCGTCTCGAATTTTCCCGCTTCCGCGATCATGACTCCGCCGCTAGGTTGCGGGACATGAGGGGCATCTGGATATTCATTCTGGCGGGCGCGAGCGCAGCCGGCACGGCGCAAGCCGGGCCATGGGCGCAGCCGCCGGGGCACATCTATGTCCGCTCGCTGGTATCCGCCGAACGCCTCAACCAGGCGGATGGCTGGCGCGGCGATCTTTATGCCGAGTACGGAGCAAGGTCGCGCTGGTCGCTCAGCGGCAAGCTTGAGGCCGTTCGCTATGATGGAGAAAGCAGTGGCGACCGGGAGTCCTATCGCGTCGGGCTGCGCAGGGAGCTGTGGTCCGGTGCGTCCGGCTGGTCGATCGGGGCGGAGCTGGCAGCGCTCAACGGCAGTGCCCTTGCCGGCCTGCGCGGATGCAATGGCTGGGGTGGCGAAGCGCGCCTGTCCGCCGGGCGCAGCGGGCTCAACAAGGGGCGGCCGTACTATATCTTCGCCGATGTCGCTGCGATCTCACATGATGATGGCTGCACGCGCCAGCGGCTTGACCTCGGCTTCGGCACGGATATCGGCCGGCGCTTTTTCACCATGCAGCAGCTCTGGATCGAAAACGGAAACTACACCGCCGACTCGGTGAAGATCGACACGCAGTACGGATACCACTTCCGCGCCTTCGACCTCTCGATCGGCTATCGCCACGAGCTGGGCGGCGAGTTCAAGGAACACGCCGTGCTGGCTGGCATCACCGTGCGAAAATAAACCTGTTCCTGAAATGCATCAGGGCGCAGTCCCCGGCCCGCGTTGCGGCTCCGGCTCCTGCGCCCCTCAGGGAGGATTTTGTGGGCCAGGCTTATTCCGGCGTGTAGCCCGTCTCAACCATCAGGTAAGCGATGACGCCGGCGCGGTCGGCCGGGTTCCGGACGCCTGCGAAGGACATACGGTTGCCCGGAATGTCTTTCGCCGGGTTCTCGAGATAGGTTTCGAGCTCTTCGCCGCTCCACACGATGCCGGAATTCTTCATCGCGTCGGAATAGGCAAAGCCCTCTTTCGAGCCGGCGGTGCGGCCGAACACGCCGTGCAGGTTCGGGCCGACGAGGTTGCCGGCGCCTTCGGCCACAGTGTGGCAGGACTGGCAGAGTTTGAACGTGCGCTTGCCGCGGTTATAGTCGGCCGTGTTGTACGGGGCCGGCAGCGCGGCGAACGGGCTGTCGGTCGCTTCGGCAGCAGCCTCGACAACGGCAGGCGTTTCCGCGGGCTCGGCAGCGGCTTCCTCGGCCGGGGCAGCTTCTTCAGCCGGCGCGGCTTCAGGCGTCACTTCCGGAGCCGGTTCAGCGGCCGGCTCTGCCGGGGTTTCCACGGCCGGCTCGCTCGCGGCGGGCGCCGGGGCTGGCGTGGTTTCTTTCGGGCCGCCGCATGCCGCGAGGGCCAGGCTAAGGGCCACCATTGAGGCGGAAATCATAGAAATGCGCATAAAATCAAGGCTCCGAGCTGATGTTCGCGCGCCATTCTGGCGCGCCACGCCGTGCTTGGCAAATCGGGCATGCGTGGAGCGGCGTGGTGTGGAAACACAATTAAAAACAAGGACTTGGTATATTAGAATAAGGTGAAACCCCTAGGGGCGTCTATTCTTATGGCCTTGTAATGTTTCGATAATTGGCTTTTTGACGCAGGGCCGCGCCTTATTGCCCAGGCATGCGGGCGGCCTGCGCCTCGATCTCCACGCGCCAGCCGGGCCGGATGAGGGCAGAGACCTCGACCACCGCGCGGGCGGGCTTGTTCGGCTGTTCGGGCGTTGGGAAGAATCCCGAAATAGCCGGCCATGAAGCCCGCAAAATCGAGCCGTCCGCCCGGCACTGGCTCGCATCGGCGACCAGACCGAAAGCCTGCATTGCGGCGAAGGCACCTGAAACCCTCGCTAACCGCCCGAAATGCCCGAAATGCCCGAAATTATTGATAACTTCGCGTCGTGTCGCCCCTCCGCTTTTCATCGTGCGTCTCCCTGGCCAGATTTGAAAGGCTAGACCCCGGCAAATGCAGGTGCTTGTGGAATCGTGGGCCGGACGAGCGACAAAGCCGGTCTGCCGGGCTATTGTGCGGGGATGCCTGATTCCGTGCGCGCCCGGCCCCAGATCCGCAAACTGCCGCCCGATGTCGTCAACCGCATCGCGGCGGGCGAAGTCGTGGAGCGGCCGGCGGCAGCCGTGAAGGAGCTTGCCGAGAACGCCCTCGATGCTGGCGCGCGGCGGATCGACATTGCCATCGAGGCGGGCGGGCTGAAGCGCATCACCATCGAGGATGACGGCTGCGGCATGAGCGGAGATGACCTGCTGCTGGCGCTCGACCGTCATGCGACCTCGAAACTCGTTCCGGGGACGGATGGCCGGGTCGATCTGCTCAACATCCATACGATGGGCTTCCGGGGTGAGGCGCTGCCGTCTATCGCCTCGGTCAGCCGTATGTCGATCATCTCCCGGGCGGCGGGCGAAGAGGCCGCGGAAGTCTTCGTGGAGGCGGGCCGCATCGACGGTCCCCGGCCCGCCGCCTTTACCGGGCGCGGAGAGACCGGTACGCGGATCGAAGTGCGCGACCTGTTCCACGCGACGCCTGCGCGCCTCAAATTCATGAAGGGCGAACGGTCCGAGACCATGGCTGTCACCGATGCGGTCAAGCGGCTCGCCATGGCAAACCCGCAGGTTGCCTTCAGCCTCGAAAGCAATGGCCGCAATATCCTGCGCTATGCGGCGGAGGCCGAAGGTGACGCCGGGCGCCTGGCGCGCCTGGGTGCCATCATGGGGCGGGAGTTCCGCGAGAATGCCGTTGCGATCGACGCCGAACGCGAAGGCGTGCGCCTCACCGGCTTCGCGGGCCTGCCGACACTCAATCGCGGCAATGCCCAGATGCAATACCTGTTCGTAAACGGACGGCCCGTGAAGGACCGGCTGCTCGTCGGCGTCATCCGGGCGGCGTATCAGGATTTCCTCGCGCGTGACCGGCACCCCATGGCGGCCCTGTTTGTGGACCTCGACCCCGAATTCGTGGACGTCAACGTTCATCCGGCGAAGACCGAAGTGCGCTTCCGCGATGCCGGCAACATCCGTGGCCTGATGATCGGCGCGCTGCGCCATTCGCTGGCCGATGCCGGCCACAGGGCCTCGACCACGGTCGCGGGCTTTGCGCTTGGCAAGGCGCGGCCGGAAGGTGCGCCGACCGGCGCGCTGTTCCAGTCGGGCCCGCAGGCCTATGCGCAACGCCCCATCTATCCCGCCCCCCCTTCCCCGGTGCAGGGGGGCATGGCAGAGGCCCCCTCTGCCTACACGCCGCACCTTGCGCCGAGCGCCCGCTTCGAGCCGGAAGCGGCGCGGCCGCCGCAGGACTTTCCGCTCGGCGTCGCGCGGGCACAGCTGCACGAGACCTATATCGTCGCTCAGACGGCGGACGGTATCGTCATCGTCGACCAGCATGCTGCGCATGAACGGCTTGTCTACGAAGACATGAAGCGCCAGATGGCGGCCGGGGGCGTGCGCCGTCAGGCGCTGCTCATTCCGGATATTGTCGAACTCACAGAGGATGAAGCCGCGCGCGTGCTGGAGCGCGCTGATGAGCTTGCCGAGCTCGGCCTCGAAATTGAGGCGTTTGGGGCAGGCGCCATCTGTATCCGCGCGACCCCGGCCCTGTTCGGTGAAATGGATACGGCCGGCCTCATCCGCGACCTTGCTGATGATTTCGCCGAATATGATGCCGGCCTCGCCCTCAAGGAGAGGTTCGAGGAAGTGATGGGCAACATGGCGTGCCGCGGCTCGGTGCGGGCGGGCAGGCGGCTCAATGCCGAGGAAATGAATGCGCTGCTCCGCCAGATGGAGGCGACGCCCCATTCCGGCCAGTGCAATCATGGCCGCCCGACCTATGTCGAACTGAAACTGGCCGATGTGGAGCGCCTGTTCGGCCGGCGCGGCTAGTTGTCCGGCGCAACGACCGTGTAGATTTCAGGCGTGCAGGTGCCTTCGACGATCAGTTCGCGCTGAAAGGTCAACGCCTCGCCCACTTCAGGTAGCGCGCCCAGATATTCCCCGGGAACCCAGAATTCCCCGCCTTCTCCCATCAGGAGGGCCCCGTCCTCATCCACTTCGATGACGGTGCCGGTCACGATCGAGGTGTCATAGGAGCATGGCCCGCCGGCAATGGGGCCAGGGCCGATGTCATTGCAGGCGGTCAGGGTGGCCAGCGCGGCGGCGGCCATGGGAAGGTGGAATTTCATGATGGGTCTCCTCGCCCGCGAGATTAGCCTTGCCGCGACGGGATGCAAGCTGGCCCGATTGCCGGGCCGCAAATTCGGACTTACAAGACTCCCATGAGCAGGGCATCCAGGGCAATCAATATTGACGATCTGCGCACACTGGCGAAGGCCCGCCTGCCGCGCATGGTGTTCGACTATATCGATGGTGGCGCGGAGGATGAGATCACGCTGCGCCGGTCGGTAGATCGGTATGCGGATTATGAGCTGCAGTGGAATTCGCTGGTCGACATTTCGAAGATCGACACGTCCACCAAGGTCATGGGCAACCCCAATCCGTTGCCTTTCTTCATTTCGCCCACGGCGGCTTCGCGCCTGTTCTGGCCGAAGGAGGGTGAGCTTGCCGTGGCGCGTGCCGCGCAGAAGGCGGGCATCGCCTATTCCGCCTCCACGCTCGCGAGCCGCACGCTGGAAGACATTTCCGCCACGGCGCCGGGCGTGCCCAAATTCATCCAGATCTATGTCTGGAAGGATCGGGGCATCGTGAAGGAATTTCTCGCCAGGGCGAAAGCAGCAGGCTTTACCGGCTGTATCCTCACGGTCGACACGGCCGTCGCCGGGTATCGCGAACGCGATCCGCGCAATGGCTTCAGCATTCCGCCGAAGGTCAACTCGAAGACCGCGACGCAGGCGCTCGCCCGTCCCGGCTATCTCTGGGACATCGTGTCCGGCCCGAAAATCGGCCCCGTCAATTTCCGCAATCCCGGCGGCGGCAAGGGTGCCGGCGATGTCATGGGAACGATCAACAATCTGTTCGACCGCACCATGACCTGGAAAGACGCGGAATGGATGGCAAATGAGTGGGGCGGCGCATTCGCTGTGAAAGGCATCGCCACGAAGGAAGACGCGATCCGCGCGACGGAGCATGGCGCAACCGCCGTCTGGCTTTCCAATCATGGCGGGCGCCAGATCGACACGTCCGTGCCTGTGGTCGACCTTGTTCCGGAAGTGCGCGATGCGGTGGATTCCCATATCGAAGTCATCGCCGATGGCGGCGTGCGGCGGGGCAGCCATGTGCTGAAGCTCATCGCGCGCGGGGCCACCAGCGTGGCGATCGGCCGGGCCTACCTTTACGGCCTTGCGGCGGGTGGCGAGGCGGGTGTCGCCCGTGCCATCCAGATTCTCAAGGATGATGTCGAGCGCGGCCTGTCCCTGCTCGGCGTGCCGAAACTCTCAGACCTCGACGATACGCTGGTGCGTCTCAGACGCTGACCACACGCCCCGGATTCATGATGCCGAGCGGATCGAGTGCCTTCTTGATGGCGCGCATCGTGTCCGTCGCGGCCGGCGGGCGGATGCTCGCCAGTTCGTCCCGCTTCAGCCGGCCCACGCCATGCTCGGCGGAGATGGAGCCGTCATATTCCATCACCGTGTCATAGATGATGCGCGTCAGCGGGCCAGCCTTTTCCTTGAGGCCGGTCAGCTCCGGTGGTTCGATCACGGAGTAATGCAGGTTACCGTCGCCGACATGGCCGAAGATGACGAAACCGGCGGTCGGCAGCGCGTCTTTCACGCGCGCATTGCACGCATCCATGAAAGCGGGAATATTGCTCACCGGTACGGAAATGTCCTGGTTCAGCGAGTTGCCATAGGCACGCTTCGACATCGGGATCGTCTCGCGCACCATCCACATCGCTTTTGCCTGCGACAGGCTTTCGGCAATCACCGCATCCTGCACGAGGTCTTTCTCGAATGCAGACTCCAGTGCCGATTCCAGCGTCTTGCGCGCCATCGCCTCATCTGAAAACGACACTTCCATCAACACGCGCCAGTCGAGGTTCGAGGGCAGCGGGTCGCGCGTGCCGTCAATGTCCTTGATCACCATGTCGACGGCGTTTGCCGGGATCATCTCGAAACTGGTGATCGTGTCGCCGGCCACCTCGCGCATGTGGGCGAGCAGGGAGATCACGTCGCCGGTCGATTTCACCGTCACCCAGGCCGTTGCGCGCTGCACCTTCGGGAACAGTTTGAGCGTCGCCGCCGTGATCAGGCCCAGCGTGCCCTCGGCACCCGCAAACAGATGCTTCAGGTCATAGCCGGTATTGTTCTTGCGCAGGCCCGACAGGCCGCTCCAGATCTCGCCCGACGGCAGCACCACTTCCATGCCCAGCAGCAGGTCGCGCATCATGCCATAGCGCAGCACGTTGACGCCGCCCGCATTCGTGGAAATCAGTCCACCGATCGTTGCCGTACCCTCCGATCCCAGCGACAGCGGGAACAGGCGGTTCACCTCCTCGGCGGCGGCCTGCGCCGTCACCAGCGGCGCGCCGGCTTCCACCACCATGGAATTATTGAACACGTCGACGCTGCGCACCCGGTTCATCCGGCGCATGGAGACGCACACTTCGCCATGCGGCAGGCCGCCATCGACAAGGCCGGTATTGCCGCCCTGCGGCGTGATCGCCACGCCATGCGCAGCGCAGAGTTTCACCAGTGCCGCAGCTTCCCCGGTGCTGGACGGCATGACCAGCAGCGGCGTGTCGCCCTTCATGAAGGCGCGGAAGGAGGTCGTGTGTTCTTCCAGCTTGCCCGGATCGTCGCTCCAGCCCTTGGGGCCAAGCAGATCCTTGGCGGCGGAAAGGAATGCATCAGGAAGCTGTGTCACGGGCTTACTCCAGCCAGTTGGCGGTCATTGCACTTGCTTTTGTATTCTACGCATCTCGTCGGCCAAGGCGACATCATAATCTCGCTTTGTTGCATCCAGCGCATCAATCACGCCGTCGCGGGCCGCGGCTGGCTTGTTCTGGCTGAGCTTGGTGATGCCCTCGAACCGGCTCGGCACCAGGTCGAACGCAACGATGCCGCGCAGCAGCGCGTCCAGCTTCGCCGGCGTCATCTTGGCGAGGCGCCAGACCGGCTTCGGCAGCAGCGGCGTCTCGTGCGCCACGGAAAGATCGTCCAGCAGCTGGCGCGCTGCCGCATCGTCCACCGGCGCCGCGACGCCTTCCGCCTCCACCGAGACATAGTTCCAGGTCGGCACCTGGTCTTCCATCCCGTACCAGTCGGGCGAGACATAGGCATGTGCCCCGGTAAACACGAGCAGCGCCGGCGCGCCGCCCACAAGCGCCTCCGTCACCGGGTTGGCTTTCGACAAGTGGAAGCGCAGGCGCACCGCGTCCCCCTCCCTTCCGGCCAGCGCAGGCGTGTGCGCGGCGACCGGCCGGCCATCCCGCACAGCCGTCACCAGGGCGAAGGGATGCGCCGCAATGCGGTGCAGCAGAATGTCCGGATCGGGCTCGTGGAACAGGTGGGCAGGGTGCATGACCGCACCCTAGTCCCGGTGCGCGGCGCGGGCGAGCCGGTCATTGATCGCTTCGCCAAGGCCTTCATTCGGGATCGGGGCGACAGCGATCCGGTCATACCGGCCATCGAGGGCGCGCAGCGCCGCGAAAAGGCGCGCGGCCGCTTCGTGCAGGTCGCCAGAAGGTGACAGGTTCAGGCCCATGTGTGGGCCGGGGCCGAAGCCCAGCCAGCCCTCGCCCGGCTCCGGCGTCTCGGCGTTGAGGCGCAGGGTCGCGTCGGGGGCGTAGTGGCTTTTCAGCTGGCCGGGCGCAGTGATGCCTTCGCCCTCGCCGCCGCGCGCAATCCCGCCGAACAGGAAATTGTCGAGTACGGAGGTTTCCAGCGCCCCGGCGCGCAGCAGCTGCGGCCGCTCGCCGACGAAGGAAACGATGGTTGACTCGATGCCTTTCTCGCAGGGTCCGCCATCGAGGATCAGGTCGACCTTGCCGTCGAGGTCCGCCTTCACATGCTCGGCCCGGGTCGGGCTGACATGGCCGGACCGGTTGGCCGACGGCGCGACCAGCGGCTTGCCGAAGGCTTCGATCAGGTCGCGCGCGCCCTTGTGGGCCGGCATCCGCAGGGCAATCGTGTCGAGGCCTGCGCGCGCGAGGTCGCACACCGTCCCGCCTTCGGCCACCGGCAGCACCAGCGTCAGCGGCCCCGGCCACAGCATGGCGGCCGTGTGCGAGGCGGCGGCGGAGAACTGTGCCTCCTTCTGTGCCATTGGCAGCGAGGCGACATGCGCGATCAGCGGATTGAAACGCGGCCGGCCCTTGGCCTCGTAAAGGCGGGCCACCGCATCCGGATTGGTCGCATCGCAGGCCAGCCCGTAGACGGTTTCGGTGGGGATCGCGACAAGGCCGCCGCGCCGCAATGTGCTCACGGCGAGCTGGATCGTCTCGGGAAGAATGGGCGCGATGGCAGTCATTTGCGCCGATTAGCACCCGCGCGCGTCCGCCGGAAGCCGGGCTTTCACCTATTTTCGACGTGCCGCACCGGAAACCGTCACTGTCACCTCATCCCCCACCCAGTCCCCGCCGGGGTCTGATGCCTGGCCGAGGTTCAGCGCCTTGCGGGAGAGCACGGCCGTACCGCTGAAGGTGGCCGTGTCGCCCGTGATAGTGACCTCGAAATCGAGCGGCACGGTGACGGCGTGCTCCTTCACCAGCAGGGTCGCGTCGGCGCGATAGGCGCTGCCCGCCGTCTGGAAATTGGTGAGATGCACCTTGGCGGTCGGATAGGTCGATACGTCGAACCATTCGCTCTCGGCGAGGCTGTCATCATAGAGTTTCTTGCCCGTTGCGGCTGATCCGGGGCTCACAACGACTTCCGCCGAAGATCCTTCGAGATCGTCCGGATCGAAATAGATGCTGGCAGACCAGGCGCCGAATGTCCCGTTGAACGGGGCGCCTTCATACTGGCCTGCGAACGCGATTTCCGAGGCGTCGGAGTTTATTTCCCAATTGGACACCATGCCGTCGGCCTCGGCTTCCAGCTGCGGTGGCGGCGTGGCCCCGGCGCTTTTCAGCAGCGGGATCGCGGCGATGATGCCGAAGAAGACCAGCGCCCCGCCAAAAGCGGTCACATAGCCGCGGCCCCGGCGGGCCGGCGGCGATGCCTTGCCGAACAGGCCTGGCAACATCCGCTTCAGCACGCCTTCCTCCGCGGCGATTTCATGCTTCACTGCGCCCGCCACGTGCAGCACCAGCAGGATAATCAGAACCCAGGCGCCTTTGGAGTGCAGGAACTCCGCCACTTCATGCAGCACCCCGCCCCGCAGTCCTTCCGTAAACGGAAGGTGCGGCCAGCGCACCGTGTCGAACAGGACCGTCGGCACCGGTTTGCTTGAGGTCGATACCAGGAACCAGCCCAGAAAGGGCAACAGCAGCATCAGCGCGTACATGCCCTTGTGCACAAGGTGCGAAAGGGTTTTCTCCCGCGGTGACATCTCTTCCGGCAGCGGCGGCGGCGGATTGATGCCCCGCCACAGGATGCGCGCCACCGTCAGCACAAGGATGGAGATGCCCACCGATTTGTGCAGCTGGAAACGGCTGGCATTGTCTTCCATGTTCCAGCCCAGCCAGATCATGAAGATCAGCAGGAAGGCCAGCGCCCAGTGGAGCAGGATGGCGACGGTGGTGTAACGCGACGATGAGGCGGACATGGCTGGACTATTCCGCCATGACTTCGTTCAGTTCGGTTTCCACCGTGATCTTTACGTCGTCACCGACATATCCGGCCATGGCCGTGGACCCGAAGTCCGACCGCTTGATCACCGTCGTCGCGGAAAAGCCGATCCGGTCCATTTCCGGCGCATTGGGGAAATTGACGACGCCATTGTATTTCACGTCCAGCGTCACGGGCTTGGTCACGCCGAGGAAGGTGAGGTCTCCTGTGACCTCAGCCGTGTCGGGCCCGGTCTGGTTCACCTTCGTGGAAACAAAGGTGATCGTGGGATAGGTGTTCCCGTTCAGCAGTCGCTCGGACTGGCCAAGATCATCCTTCCAGCTGGTGAAGCCGGTGTTCGGATGGGTCACCATATAGTCGTCAGGCTCGATCGGATCGACGGATTTCGGGTCGATCGTGACGGCCACTTTCGTTTGCGACATGTCTGCGGGATCAAGGTCGAGGTCGATCGAGAAGGTCTCGAAGCCAACCGTATAATTGGTCAGGCCAAGGTGGTTCAGGGTCCAGCTGATCTCCGAGTGTCCCTTGTCCATCTTGTAGGTGCCGGCTTTGGGGTACTTCACCTCGACTGGCGCCGGGGCGGCTGCTTCCGGTTCTGCCGCGGCTTCCGCAACCGGCTCAGCAGCTGCCGGGGCTTCCGGGGCGGCGGTTGGGGCGGCTGCCGGGCTGCATGCTGCCAGGGCAAGGGCGGAAACGGAAAGAAGGACAAGGCGCATGAGCAGGCTCCGGTCTGGAAAATCGACTCGTGCAATATAGGCCGCAGTTGGCGGCGGGTCATCCCCGCGCTAAGGGGTGACGCAAATGTCAACTGACCCACTTTCGGGAGATTCTCATGCCCTACGACGCGCCCGTCGCCGATATGGCCTTCACCCTTCAGGCGGTGGCAGGCCTGCAGAAGCTGGAAGGACTGCCGGGCTTCGAGGCCTATGACGCGGACCTGATCGAGCCGATCCTGGAAGAGGCCGGCAAGCTCGCGCGTGATGTCCTCGCCCCGCTGAACCAGTCGGGCGATGCGCACGGCGCCATCCTGAACGAGACCGGCGTCACCGCCGCGCCCGGCTTTGCCGAGGCCTATGCCCAGTTCCGCGACGGCGGCTGGATGGGGCTTTCGGCGCCGGAGGAATGGGGCGGCCAGGGCCTGCCCAAGGCGCTCGCCCTCGCCGTGATGGAGATGATCCATTCCGCCAACATGGCCTTCGGCCTGTGCCCGCTGCTCAGCTTCGGCGCCATTGAGGCGCTGCTGCACCATGGCACCGATGCCCAGAAGCAGGCCTACCTGCCGGACCTCGTCTCCGGCAACTGGACCGGCACGATGAACCTGACCGAGCCGCAGGCCGGCTCGGATGTCGGCGCCCTCAAGTCAAAGGCCGTGCCCAAAGGCGACGGCTCGTTCGCCATTTCCGGCCAGAAGATCTTTATCACCTGGGGCGACCATGACATGGCGGAGAACATCATCCACCTTGTCCTCGCCCGCCTGCCGGATGCGCCGGCCGGCTCGCGCGGTGTCTCGCTTTTCATCGTCCCGAAATTCCTGCTGGGCCCAGACGGTCGCCCCGGCGCGCGCAACAGCCTGAAATGTATCGGCCTCGAAAAGAAGATGGGCATCCACGCCTCGCCGACCTGCGTCATGGAATATGACGGCGCCACCGGCTGGCTGATCGGCGAGGCCAACAAGGGCCTTGCCTGCATGTTCACGATGATGAACTCGGCCCGCCTGAATGTCGGTCTCGAAGGTGTCGCCGTGGGCGAAGCGGCTTACCAGACCGCGTTCCGGTACGCGCAGGATCGCAAGCAGGGCAAGGCCGAGGGCGTCGACGGCCCCGCGCCGATCCTGCACCATGCCGATGTGCGCCGTACACTGACCACCATGCGCGCCCGCGTCGCTGCGGCCCGCGCCATCTGCTACGCCACCGGCGTTGCGGCAGACCTTGCCGTTTCGGCGGCCGACGAGCAGGCCCGCCATGCCGCCAAGCTGCGCGAAGACGTGCTCACCCCCATCGCGAAAGCCTGGTCCACCGATATGGGCGTCGACATTGCCAGCCTCGGGGTACAGATCCATGGCGGCATGGGTTTCATGAACGAGACCCTCGCCGGCCAGCTCTACCGCGACGCCCGTATCGCGCCGATCTATGAAGGCACCAACGGCATTCAGGCCATCGACCTTGTCGGCCGCAAGCTCTCCGGCACCAATGGCGAATCCATGCGCCTCATCCTCGGCGACATCGACGCTACGATCCGCGAGGCCCGCGCCACCAACGATCCGCAGCTGGTCCAGATCGCAGACCGCCTGCGCGCCGGCGCCGACGCCCTGCGCGAGGCGAGCGACTGGATGCTCAGCGCCATGAAGGAACGCGACCAGGACAAGGCGCTCTCGGGGGCCACGGCCTACCTCGCTCTCGCTGGCGATGTTATCGGCGGCCACTTCCTGACACGCGCGGCGACTGCCGCCCGGCATGGCGACGACATGGACGCCCGCGCCCGCCATCTTGCGCTCGCCGGCTTCTTCGCCGAAACCATGCTCGCCATGGCCCCCGGCCGCGTCCCCGGCATCACCGGCGCCGGCTCCGCCTTCCTCGACAGCAGCGAGGCATTGTTCGGGGTCTGAGGTTACCGCTCCATAGCGCCCTTGCCGGCAAGGATCTTCTCGCGAAACTTCGCAATCCGAGCTACGCGGGTTGCGGATTGTTTCGCGGAATTCAGGTTGATCACATAACTCTTCTGCCGGCCCGGCGTCAGGGCGTGGAAGGCTTCGGCGAGGTCAGGATCGCTGTCCATCGCCTCGACCAGTTCGTCCGGCAGCTCCAGTTCCTGCGTCTCCTTCGGCGGGAGGATGCCCGCCTCGGCATAGCCGATGGCTTCGGCGAGGTAGGCGCGCAGGGCCGGCTCCATCCGGTCCGCCTGCGCCGCGTCCGTGAACCGGACCATTCCGGCATGGCGGGAATTCGGCCCCTGCTTTTCCAGCACGCCTTCGGGGTCTTTCATCAGCGCTGCATTGAAGAAGGTGAGCCGGAAATCGCCGCGGAACACGCCTATGATGGCAATATTCCGCTCACGGTGCATATAGGTCGGATGCGCCCATTTCACCGTTTCGGTCAGACCGGCATCAAGGCAGATGCGGCGCAGGGCGCGCAAGCCTTTCTCCCAGGTCCGCGCCGAACAGTCTGCCGTCGCAAACCGCTCGCAGCGCCCGCACCCCTTGTCGAAAAAGTCCTCAATGTCCTGGATCATCGCTCTGGGCTGCCCGAAACTGACCGCCACTTTTTGCTTCAGATATGTGGCCGCATCAACGGGCCGGTGTATTTTTTTGGTGCCTCAAACGAAAAAGGCCGCCCCGGAAGGAGGCGGCCTTTCTGTCGTCGAATGCTCTTGCGAACTATTCGGCGGCGATCGTGTCGACGGCAATCTTGCCGTTGCGGGCGTCTTTCGCCGTCGTGAAGGTCACCTTCTGGCCTTCCGACAGGATCCGCATTCCGGCGCGCTCCAGCGCGGTTGCATGGATGAAGACGTCCGTGCTGCCGTCTTCGGGCGCAATAAAGCCGTAGCCTTTTTGATCGTTGTAGAATTTTACGGTGCCACTGGTCATGGAACACTCCTGCATAAATGTGCCGCCCTGCGATATGCGGGGCCGCGGAAGTTCGAATTTTTATGTGGAGGTCTCTGAAAGAAGTGGCGGGGAAGGCCCCGGCATTCGATGCCTGATTGTCCGGCAAAAAGTCGAAAGCCTGATATAGGGGCTTTTTCCAGCATTACAAGAGCGGGCCTGCTTTGCTTGTGTGCGGAAAATGTTTCGCCCGTCAGGTTCTCGGCGGTTGCATTGCCAGCAGGAGCGCCACCGACAGGCAGGATACTGCCGCAGCAATGGCCGCCAGCGGTGCCAGACCCAAGGTGACATACGGCGCGGCAATGGCCGTTCCGATGGCGGTCGTGCCGAGGATGAACAGGATCACCAGCGCCGCGCCGCGTGCATCGTCTCCCCCGGAGGCAAGCACGGCGCGGAAGAAGCCCGGCGGCCCGCGAAAGCCGAGGCCGAGATTCACCGGCACGAACAGCGCGGCGATCATCACCGGCGCGCTGCCGCCGCTCAGTCCATAGGCCAGCAAAGCGACCAGGCCGAGCGCCGACAGTGCCGAGCCGAACAGGATCATCCGCTCGGGCCCGAACCGGTCCACCAGCCGCCCGGCAATGTTGGATCCCACGATGAAGAAAGCGATGCCGGTCACCTGCATCAGGATGAAATCGTCAAGGCTGCCGCCCAGCGCCTTCGTCATCATCGCCGGCGCGCCGAACACGAAGATCAACAGGCCGCCCAGCGTGCAGGCCTGGCTGAGCGCATAGCGCAGGAAAACGGGATTGCTCAGCAGGCGGACATAGCTGCCCTTGCCGCGCGTCGGCGGCGGGGCAGGCAGGCTCGCCCGCCTCAGATGGATCAGGCCCGCCACCAGAAGGCTGAGGACGGCGATGACATAGAAAGAACTGTTCCAGCCAAAGGCGAGCAGCCACACGCCCGCCACGGGCGCCAGCGCAGGCGTCAGCGATTCCACGCTCCCCATCAGGCCCAGCGCCCGCACCGCGCCGCGCGCGTCGAACATCGTGCGGATCATGCCCGGCGCGAACACGGCCGCCGCCGCGCCACTGAGCCCGTGAAGGAATCTGAGGCCAATCAGCGACGGCAAGGATGGCGCCAGGGCGCAGCCGAGCGACACAAGCGCATAGGCAACAAGGCTCGACACCAGCAGGCCGCGCTGGTCGATGCGCGCGCCGAGTTCCCCGAACAGGATAAGGCCGACGCACCCGCCCGCCACAAAGGCGGCCAGCACAAGCTGCGCCATCGCCGCGCTCCCGCCCGGCGTTGCGGGCAGGTCCGGCACCGCAGGCAGCACGAGGTCGGTCCCGGCAATGCCGAGGGTCGTGCCGAGGATCAGCAGCGCGAAGGCGAGGGAGGGGCTGGCGGGCGGTTTCATGGAGGCGCGCTTATTGGCGGAGTTGGCGGCCCAAGTCGAGCGATGCCGCAAATTTGGGCAGAATGGGCGGCCCGAGCCCTCCAATTCCGAGGTTTTTCGGGTCTTACCGGAGCCTTCCCGTAGCCTCTGCGTAGGATTCACCGGAGTGCCGCGGCCCCGTCAGTCCCACAGTTGCACGGCATGGAAGGGGTGGGATAAGACGGGCCCACTTAACCCGCGCGGAAGGCGAGAGGCACATGGCCTGGACCAAAACCTATGACGGCGCCGAACCGCTGCGCATCAACAAATGGCTGGCCGAGGAAGGTGTCTGCTCGCGCCGCGAGGCCGACGCGCTGATCGAGCGCGGTCTGGTCAAGGTCGATGGCGAGGCCGCGATCGCCGGCCAGAAGATCGAATCCGGCCAGATGCTGACGCTATTGCAGAAGGCGACCCGCCAGCTCGACAACAAGTTGACCGTGGTCCTCAACAAGCCGCCGGGCTATGTGTCCGGCACGCCCGAACCCGGCGAAATCCCCGCCGTGCGCCTCATCTCGAAAGACACGCTCTCCGGTAAAGCCCATGCAATTCCAGGGCGTTACAACAAGCTCGCCCCGCTTGGCCGGCTCGACAAGGACAGCCGGGGCCTCCTGATCCTGTCTGAAGATGGCGTGCTGGCAAAAGCCCTGATCGGCCCGGAGAGCACGATCGACAAGGAATATCTGGTCAAGGTGAAGGGCGACGTGACGGCCGACAAGCTCGCCCTCCTGCGCCACGGCCTTGAACTTGACGGCCGCAAGCTGAAGCCGGCCGGGGTCGAGCAGGTGAAGGCGCACGAACTGCGCTTTGTGCTGCGGGAAGGGCGCAACCGCCAGATCCGCCGCATGTGCCAGCTGGTCGAGTTGCGGGTCGTCGATCTCATTCGTGTGCGCGTCGGCGCGGTGGAACTCGCCGGCCTGCCGGAGGGCAAATGGCGCCCCCTCAGCGGACGCGAACGCGACGCGCTGTTGAAGGGCGAAGCGCCGAAGGCGCGCGCGCCGCGCCCTGAAAAATCCGAGGAAAGACAGGACAGGCGCCCTGGCCCAGCGCGCGGTGCACGCCCGGCGGCCCGGTCCGGCACCGGACGCCCGGCAGGGAAGCCCGCCGGAAAGCCATCAGGCAAACCATCGGGCAAACCGTCCGGCAAACCTGCAGCAAAAGCAGGGGCACTCAAGCCGTTCGAGAAGCGCGTCGACCCGACCAAGGGCTCAAAATTCAAGCGCACGAAGCTCGGGCCCCGCAAGCGCTCACCCGTGAAATGAAAGATCTCGTCGTCATCATGGGGGTCGCCGGAAGCGGCAAGACCACGACCGGCCGCGCCGTCGCCGAGGCAGGCGGCTGGCCCTTTATCGAGGCGGACGAGCACCATTCCGACGCGAACCGCGCCAAGATGACGGCCGGCACGCCCCTGACCGATGCCGACCGTGTCGACTGGGTCGCCTCCATGACGGCCGCCGCGAACGGGATGCCCGCCCCGCGCGTCGTGCTGGCCTGTTCGGCGCTGACGGACTTCGTTCAGACGGCGCTTCAGGCGCAGTGCACCCGCGCCGTCCACTTCATCTGGCTGGATGTGCCGAAAGACCAGCTCGCCGCCCGCATGGCCAGCCGGGAGGGCCATTTCATGCCGGTCAGCCTGCTCGAAAGCCAGCTCGCCGCACTGACCGTTCCGGCCGGTGCTGCCCGGATGGACGGCACTGTGCCCACCGATTGCCTCGTTACGGCCATCCGCGCGGCGCTGCCGCCGGCTGACCCGGCGTGACGGCTCGACGCCCCTGAGAACCGGCGTATCCTCGACAGATGGACGGCTTTACCACCAAGACCCCGAAACGCCCCGGCCTCGACTACCCGCATGGGGAGGCCGCCCCCGGCCATGGCGAGATGCTGGAAGTTGCGCCCGGCATCCAGTGGATACGCCTGTCGCTGCCGTTCTCGCTGAAGTTCATCAATGTCTGGCTGGTCGACGATGGCGACGGCTGGACCATCATCGACACCGGCATGCCGCTGAAAGAGACGCGCGATGCCTGGAAAGCCATTCTCGGGCCGCGCGTGACGCCTGAGAAGCCGCTGAAGCGCGTGATCGTCACCCATATGCATCCCGACCATGTCGGCTGCGCCGGCTGGCTCACCTTCAAGCATGGCTGCGACCTCTGGATGAGCCGTCTGGAATACGTCACCTGCCGGATGCTCGTCTCGGATACCGGCCGCGAGGCGCCCGAAGCCGGCACCAGCTTCTACCGCAAGGCCGGCTGGGATGAGGCGGCGCTCGACGACTACCGCAAGCGGTTCGGCGGCTTCGGCCGGTCTGTCTCGCAATTGCCGGACTCTTTCTTCCGCCTCAGCGATGGCGACACGTTCGAAATGGCGGGCGACACCTGGGAAGTCATCACCGGCCATGGCCACTCGCCAGAGCATGTCTGCCTGTTCTGCCCCGCGCGGAACATCCTGATTTCCGGCGACCAGCTGCTGCCGCGCATCTCGTCCAATGTCTCCGTCCACCCGACCGAGCCGGCGGCCAACCCCTTGCTCGACTGGATGTCCAGCTGTGAGAAGCTGCTCGCCCGCGTGCCGGAGGATGTGCTGGTCCTGCCGGCCCATAACGAGCCGTTCCGGGGTGCCCACAAGCGCCTGCGCCACCTGATCGACGGACATGAAGTGGCCCTGACCCGCCTCAAACAGCGCCTCAGCGACGGTCCGATGCGTGTGCTCGACACGTTCACCGCCATTTTCGGACGCAAGATCGACCTCGACGAGCAGGGTATGGCGACGGGCGAGGCGATCGCCCACCTCAACTGCCTGATCTATCGCGGTGAGGTGACGGCCGCGCCGGGCCCCGATGGCGTCACCCTGTACAGCCTGACGGCGTAACAAGGCTTTTACAGCCCGTAACAGTTTTTGCGCTTCGCATTGCCGACCGGTTTCGTCTAAGAAAGGCCCCTGTTGGATCGAAAGAGCGAGGCCTCGATGGCAGGTGATGGCGAAACGGCCGCGCACACGACAGAGGATGCGCCGCAGACTTTCGGCGACAAGGTCAAGCAGGAACTGAAGGAATGGGGCGCCACGCTGGCCGTGTTCGTCCCGTTGTTCCTGCTGTTCTCGGGCCTCGTCTATGAACAGCGCGTGATCCCGTCCGAAAGCATGGTGCCCACGCTGCAGGTGGGCGACCGCGTCGCCGTGGCGAAGTTCGCCTATGGCTATGACCGTTATTCGCTCCCCTTCAGCATGGGCCGCTACATCCCGCTGCCCAAGGGGCGCATCTTTGCCCGCGCGCCGAGCCGGGGCGACATTGTCGTGTTCGAGCACCCCCATGCCGGCAAGGTCATGATCAAGCGGGTTGTCGGCCTGCCCGGTGACCAGATCCAGATGATCGGGGGCCAGTTCATCCTCAACGGCAAGCCGATCGAAGCGGAGTATGAGCGCACGGTGCGCTATGTTCCGCACCGCACCAACTGGATCGTCACCGCCCATGAATGGCGCGAAACGGCGCTTGAGGACGGCAAGAGCTGGGACACCTACCGGCAGGAGCAGGGTGATCGCGGCGACGATACGGTCCTGTTCGTGGTGCCCGCCGGCCACCTCTTCATGATGGGCGACAATCGCGACAACTCCCTCGACAGCCGCTTCCTGTCCGGCCATTGCCCGCCGGTCGACGGCGTCGTCTCGGAGGCGGGCTGCCCGTTGTCGGTGGATCCGAAGGATGCCTCCATCGGCTTCGTTCCGATGGATCACCTGATGGGCCGGGCCGACACAGTCCTCATGACCTTCCACAAGTGCAAGCTGCTGGACGGCGCCGAGTGCCGCAAACGGGTCTGGAAAGGACTCTGAAGAGAATCCTTACGAGAAACTCGCGTTTCAGGCTGATCCGTTTGCGATTGCTCAGCCATATTCAGATACTGTTGCCCAATGGATGTGGGATGCTGGAAACCTGACCAACTGGGGCCTTCGGAATGGGACCAGCTCGACAGGCTCTGGCGCAGGGACAAGGCGCGCAACGACCCGATGTTTGCGCCTGTCCTTGCGCGGGAGCTCGCGCGCGTGCGCGACGACACCTGCATCATCCTCGCAGAGCGCGCTGGCGAAATCCGCGCCTTCTGGTCCCTGCACAGGCGGCCGGGCGGCTGGGCCCAGCCGATAAGCGGGCCTTTCTCCGACTGGCATGGCGCGGTCCGGTCGCCGGACGAAAAGATCTGCCAGATGGAATTGCTGAAGCATGCCGGGATAGGCGGCATGACCGCCCACGCGCTGTTTCCCGATGCCTGCCATCCGGTGCGCGAGGGGCTCGAGCGGACCGGCGCCTGGGTGACCGACCTTTCGGCCGGCATCGAGGCCTTCGAGACCGAACAGAAACGCCTCTTTCCAAAACACGTAAAGCGCATGGCATCGAAGCGCGCCAAGCTGGAGAAGGCCACGGGTGAGATCGAATTCCGCTTCGACGATCCTGACCCGGCGGCATTCGACTGGCTGATCGGGCGCAAGCAGCAGCAATATCGCGCCACGGGTCTGCATAATGTGCTCGGCTCCGATTGGGCGTCAAAATATATCCGGCGCCTGAGGGGGCTGGAGCATGACAGGTTCCGCTGCCACCTGTCGACGCTGCGGGCAGGCGGTCGGGTGATCGCAGCCGAGTTCAATATGGCGTCAGACACGGTGCTGCATGGCTGGCTGACGGCTTATGATGTTGAATTTTCAGGTGCTTCGCCGGGGCTGCTGCTGTTGCAGGACGTCCTGCGGGCGATGCCCTCGCGTGGCCTGGTGCGATATGATTGCGGGCCCGGCTCCGGTCACTATAAGCACTATTTCAGCAATCTGAGCCTGCCGCTGGACCGGGGCGTGCTGCGAACCGGCCCTCGGGCCCCGGCCATGGCCCTGGCGGGCACGGGCTGGCGGCATCTGGAAGGAACCATGCCGGGCGGGATCGGCGAGGTCATGGCGAGGTCGCGCCGCCGGTTCGACCAGATCCTGCTCAGCGAAACCAGACTGGCAGGACGTATTGGCGGCGTCCTCGATGCATTGCGCCGGTTCGGCAACTGAATCTCGCCTTGCCCGTCCAAGCCAACCCCGTTAGTGCCAATGGCTGAACCGGGGCTGCAGAGCCTGCAGTTGCATGAGACCGACGAACTCCACGGCGATGGCAGATACGACTTCGACAGCATCCCGGCGCGGGCCGATCGTGATTTCCCGCCATGGCAAGCCCCAGCTTGACCGGACGGCTGGGCCACGGCTCGACTGGCGCCAGTACAAGGACTGGTGGGCCCGCTACGAGCTGAGCCCCCTGCGCGACGATGAGGTCGCGCCTCAGGCCCTGATGGATACCGTGCGCGATGCCGACATCGTCATGGCGTCCGGCCGCATCCGCGCGCAGGAAACCGCCGCCCGTGCCGCGCCGCACATGCAGGCCGCATATGATGATGTTTTCAATGAAGCGCCACTGCCGCCGCCGACCATTCCGGGCGTGCGCTACCTGCCCAAGACGTGGAACATCCTGGCGCGTGCCGCCTGGATGAACGGCCATGCGCTCGACGGGGAAAGCGTCGTCCAGGCCCGGCTGCGGGCGATGGAGGCCGCGCAGAAACTGCACGAGGCGTCCGTCGACGCGAAGGTCTACCTGGCCGCACATGGCTGGTTCAATCGCATGCTGAGGCCGGAGCTGAAAAAGCTCGGCTGGAAATGCGTCCATGATGGCGGCGATTCCTACTGGAGTTACCGGATCTACGAATACCGGTGAATCCGGCCCGGAAATCGAACCGGAAAAACTTGTGATGGGGCAGGCAGCGCTTTAGTGTCGCCCGAATGCTCCACTGAGAGGCGACATGGCAGACCCGAAGGAAAAACCCGTCGACAAGATGAGCTTCGAAGAGGCGCTGGCCGAACTCGAAGGCATCGTCCGCCAGCTTGAAGCCGGCGAGGTCGAACTCGAGAAATCCATCGCGATCTATGAGCGTGGCGCAAAGCTGAAGGCACATTGCGAGTCGCGGCTGAAATCGGCCGAGCTGAAGGTTGAACAGATCGTACAGGGCGCCGGCGGCGTCACGACCGAACCTGCAAGCTTCGACTAGGCACCAGCATGGGGGAGGTGATCGACTTCGACCTGCGCCTGAAAGTAGTTGCCGACAAGGTAACGGTGGCGCTCGACCAGCTGATCCCCCCGGCCTCCGGCCCGGAAGCCAACCTGATGCGCGCCATGCGCCATGCGGCACTCGCCAATGGCAAGCGGATGCGGCCCTTCTTCCTGCTGGAAACCGGCGCCATGTTCGAAGCGCCGGAGAAGTCGCTGCTGAGGGCTGCGGCCGCGCTGGAATGCGTGCACTGTTATTCGCTGGTGCATGACGATCTGCCCTGCATGGACGACGATGATTTCCGCCGCGGCCAGCCGACCGTGCACAAGGCATTCGACGAGGCGACGGCCGTTTTGGCCGGCGATGCGCTGCTGACCCTTGCCTTCAAGATTCTCGCCTCGGACGAAACCCATACCGATGCCGGTGTCCGGGTCATGCTGATCGAGCGGCTGGCGGATGCCTCGGGTGCCCGCGGCATGGTCGGCGGCCAGATGATCGACATGCTGGAAAGCGACAGCCCGCGCGACCTCAACACGATCACGCGCATGCAGCGGCTGAAGACCGGCGCGCTGATTTCCTATGCGACTGAAGCTGCAGCGATCATTGGGCGTGCGCGCGAGGCCGAGCGCCATGCGCTGGCCGGTTTCTCCAACGACCTGGGGCTTGCCTACCAGATTGCCGACGACCTGCTGGATGCGACCGGCGAAGAGGATCGCGTCGGCAAGCCCCTGCAAAAGGATGCGGACGCCGGAAAGGCGAATTTCGTCACCGTTCTGGGCGTTGACGGGGCCCGCCAGAGGGTGCGGTTGCTGGCCGCACAAGCCAAGGAACACCTCGCAATTTTTCGCGAAAAAGCCAATATACTGCTGCAATCGGTCGATTTTGTTCTGGATCGAACGCATTAGACAGTAAGAATCTGTCGTTTCAGAGGGTCCGCCAGAATAGATGACCGACGCCATTCCCAACCGCCTGCTCGACGCGATCGACTCGCCGGCCGACCTGAAAGGCCGGTCGCGGGCGGAGCTGAAGCAGATTGCGGATGAAGTGCGCAATGAAGTCATCGACGTCGTCTCGGTGACCGGCGGGCATCTCGGCTCCGGCCTCGGCGTGGTCGAGCTGACCGTCGCCATCCATGCCGTGTTCGATACGCCGAAGGACAAGCTGGTCTGGGATGTCGGCCACCAGTGCTATCCGCACAAGATTCTCACCGGCCGCCGCGACCGCATGCGCACCCTGCGCCAGGGGGGAGGGCTTTCCGGATTCACCAAGCGGTCGGAAAGCGAATACGACCCCTTCGGCGCCGCCCACGCCTCCACCTCAATCTCCGCCGCCCACGGCTTCGCCAAGGCGCGCGACCTCCAGCATGAAAACAGCCATGTCATTGCGGTGATCGGCGACGGGTCGATGTCGGCCGGCATGGCCTATGAGGCGATGAACAATGCGGGCGCCGACAAGTCGCGCCTTATCGTGATCCTCAACGACAATGACATGTCCATCGCCCCGCCGGTCGGCGCGATGAGCAACCACCTCTCGCAGCTCGTGTCCTCCCGGCCGTATCGCGGCCTGCGCCGGATCGCGAAAAAGGTCGTCGCCCCGATCGGGCTCGAAAGCCCGGCCCGGCGCGCGGAAGAATACCTGCGCGGCTTCGCCATGGGCGGCACGCTGTTCGAGGAACTCGGCTTTTATTACATCGGCCCGGTCGATGGCCATGATCTCGACGTGCTCATCCCGATCCTTGAGAATGTGAAGGCGATGCGGGAAGGGCCCATCCTGATCCACGCCGTCACGCAGAAGGGTAAGGGCTATGCCCCGGCCGAGAACTCGGCGGACAAATATCACGGTGTCTCGAAATTCTCGGTCATCACAGGCGAGCAGGCCAAGCCGAAACCGTCCGCGCCGGCATACCAGAAAGTGTTTGGACAGACGCTGGCAAAGCTCGCCGAGACGGACGACAAGATCTGCGCCATCACGGCCGCCATGCCCTCCGGTACGTCTACAGACATCTTCGCTGCGAAATTCCCCGACCGTCATTTCGACGTCGGTATCGCGGAACAGCATGCCGTTACGTTCGCTGCCGGCCTTGCCGCAGATGGCATGAAGCCGTTTTGCGCGATCTACTCGACCTTCCTGCAGCGGGGCTATGACAGCGTCGTCCACGACGTTGCCATCCAGAAACTGCCGGTGCGCTTTGCGATCGACCGGGCTGGCCTTGTCGGTGCGGACGGCGCAACCCACGCGGGCAGCTTCGATGTCGGGTATCTCGGTGCGCTGCCGGGCATGGTGTGCATGGCCGCCGGCGACGAAGCCGAGCTTGCCCGCATGGTGCTGACCTCGCTCGAGATCGACGACCGGCCGAGCGCCTTCCGCTATCCCCGTGGCGAAGGCGTCGGCGTGGAAATTCCGGATGTGCTGAACCCGCTGGAGATTGGCAAGGGACGCATCATCCGCGAAGGCACGGCGGTTGCCATCCTGTCCTACGGCACGCGCCTTCAGGAAGCGATGAAGGCGGCTGACATGCTCGCTGCGCAGGGCCTTTCGGCGACTGTTGCCGATGCGCGCTTTGCCAAGCCTCTGGATGAAGACCTCGTCGCCCGCCTCGCGCGCGATCATGAAGTGCTGATCACGGTAGAAGAAGGTGCGATGGGCGGCTTCGGCAGTTTCGCACTGGAATACCTTGCCCGCTCCGGCGCGCTCGACCGTGGACTGAAGATCCGTCCGATGACCCTGCCGGATGTCTTCCAGGACCAGGACACGCCCTATGCCATGTATGAGGCCGCCGGCCTCAATGCGCGCCACATCGCGGCCCGTGCGATCGAAGCACTCGGCCGCGGCGACATCGCCGAGATCGAGCGGACCACCAGGGCCTGACCGGGTGCCTAACTGAAATGCAATTTGCTGCGCGCGGCAAAGCCCGCTTAGGTCCATCCATGCCAGTTATCCGAACCAGTCTTGCGGTGTTCGCACTTGCGCTCGCTGTCGCCTGCGCCTCCGCGCCTCCGCCCGGACCGCCCTTTGCGGAGCGGCTCGCCGCGGCGAAAGCCGAAAGCAATCCTTACGCTATGGACGCCGTCCTGTCGGAACTGGTCGCCGATACATCGCTGGCAACGGCAGACCGGGCCGAAGCCCTGTATGAACGCGGCAGCCTGCGCCGGCTCGATGGCGACAACCGCCGCGGAGCGGTTGCCGACTTCGAGGACATGCTGGCCCTCGCACCGGACCATCCGAAGGCGGAGCAGGCAAGGATTGAGCTCGGCCAGGCGAAGCAGGATGCCGATGCGCTGGAAGTCCGCATCCAGTACCTGCTGACACTGTCGCAATGGTTCGACGCCAGCTGGGCGCTTGGCGAGCGGGACGTGCCGGCAAACCGGTTCCGTGCGTCCGGCCTCAATCCGAACCAGACGCAGACGCGAAAGCTCCAGGATGCGGGATTCCTTTGCGGCGAGGCAGGTGAGGGCGGCCCGGTCCAGACTCTGGGAGACCCGCGCCCCTGGCTGGAAGACATGACCTGGTGCGCGCCGCCTGCGGCAGACTGACAAGGTCACATAAAATCCTTATTCCGGCCCTGCCGTTGCGCGTCTTGAGCAGCTATCACTGCGATCACTGACAACCTGTCCTGATGGAGTCCTGCCCATGATTCGACTGAGCTTTGCCGCCGCTGCTTCCGCACTTGTCCTGGTGGCCTGTGCCTCTGCGCCTGTGGAAGATGCTGCCCCGGCAGCTGCCGCCAGCGCGGCCGCGATTTCGCCATTCGACCTTGCAATGCAATCGGTCGAAACCCTGGTCGACGCCGGCAATACTCAGACCGCGATCGACCGGCTGACCCAGCTGACCGGTGATCCGTCGCTCAGCCGTGAGCAGATTGCGGAAGTCCTGTTCCGCCGGGGAGAACTGCGCCTGTCGGAAACCGGGTTCGACACGATGGGCGCTGTCGAGGACTTTGAAGAAGTCGTCGACGATTACAGTGACACCGAATGGTACACGGCCGCCGTGCCGATGCTCGACACGGCGCGCGGCAAGGCGACATCGCTGAACGCCCTTCTGGCCCAGCCGGAGACGACGCGCGCCCAGAAGTTCAACATCCTGATGGACCTTGGCCAGCACGACGAGGCCATGGACCTGATGCAGGCGGCCGACCTGACGCCGGAGAACGACACGCTGCTGGCGATGTATCAGATCGGTTATCTCTGCGAGGGTGACGAACTCACCGGCCGCGCTTATGATGTGACCGAGCCGGACGGCACGTTCCATCAGTTGCGTTTCTGCGACCTCGGAAAGTAAGTCTCCCGGCCTCATGGGGGATTTATGCAGGCCATCGAGTACCGCCGCCGCGCGTCGATCCAGGAAAAGGGCGAAACGCTGTGGCGGGCTCTGCCTGACCGCCTCGAATACTATGCGCCGGACGGGACGCTGCGCGGCACCGTTCCTTATGACAAGGTGCGCAAAGTGCGCCTCGCCTTCGCGCCGGGCCGGCTGCAGACCCAGCGATACTTGATGGAACTCACCGGCACGCGTTCGCAGGTGGTCCTGTCCAACATGCATTTCAAAGGCTTCGGGGATTTCGAGGACCGCTCCGAGCCATTCTTTGCCTTGGTGCGCGAAGTGGTCGCCGGCGTCGACCGGGCAAGTCCGGCAGCTGTTTTCCGCGCTGGTGAGAAGCCAGCCTACTATTTCCTGATGCTCGCATTCCTGATGGCGGTGTTCGGTCTTCTTGGCCTGATCGTCGTTACCCTGCCGCTCGTTCCCGGCAATGTCGGCCTGTCGGTGATCGTAAAGGCGGGCATCATCCTGTTCAGCCTGCCGCTCCTGTTTTCATGGATCATCCATGCCCGCCCACGCAGGTTCGATCCGGAGACAGGACTCGAAAAAGTGATTGTCGCGCGGTGACGCGACGTCAATTGCGGTCTGCCGCAAATTCGCGTGATGCGGGGGTGGTTTCCGCTTCAAACCCGTGCACATGCATGATTGTGTACCGGCAGAGAAACTTCAGAGGAAACCCATGACGTCAGACCTATTGCCCCCGAACTGGCCCGCAATGTCGATTGCCCAGGCGAATGCCCTGCTTGGCGGGCCGGGCTCCCCGGTCGAGGTGGAGGACGGGGTCGTGCTGGGCATTCCGCAGAAGCTCTACAAAAACGCACCGCCGACCGTTCACGCGATCCTGCAACTGGCCGCAGCAGGTTTTGCAGACCGGGACTACATCATCTACCAGGACGAGCGCGTGACCTATACGGCCATGCTGCGCGCCGTGGAGCACTTCGCCGCTGCCCTGCGCGATAGCTACGGCATCACCAAGGGCGACCGCGTTGCGATCATTATGCGGAACTATCCGCAATGGCCGGTGGCGTTCTATGCGGCGCTCAGCCTCGGCGCGATTGCGACGCCGATGAATTCCTGGTGGACAGGGGAAGAGCTGCACTACGGCCTCTCCTTCGCCGACGTGAAAGCTGCCGTGGTTGACCCGCAGATTTACGAGCGCATCCGCAGCCAGTTCGAAACCCTGCCTGATCTTGAGCATGTCATCATCGCGCGCGATCCGGAAACATCCGAAGAGCATAACGATCCCCGTGTGACCGCGATGGAATCGGCAATCGGCAAGGCCAACAGCTGGGCGGACCTGCCTGCCATTGGCATGCCTGATGTTGCGGTCGGGCCCGATGACGACGCCACCATCATGTATACCTCCGGCACGACCGGAAAGCCGAAAGGCGCGCTGGCGACCCACCGGGCGATCGTCGCCAACATGTTCAATTCGCTGACCTGTTCGGCCCGCATGTTCCTGCGCAAGGGCGAGCCGGTGCCGGAGCCTGACCCAGCGGTGCAGCGCGCGACGCTTATGTCGATCCCTTTCTTCCACGCGACCGGCGCATTTGCCGTCCTCGTGCCCACGGCCCTGCGCGGCGACAAGATCGTGTCCATGTACAAGTGGGATCCGGGCGAGGCCCTGCCGATCATCGAGCGGGAAAAGATCACCTCGATCGGCGGCGTGCCGGCGATCGCCTGGCAGCTGCTGGAGCATCCCGACCGTGATAAATACGATCTCTCTTCCATCGAAGTGATTTCGTATGGTGGTGCGCCGTCGGCACCCGAACTCGTGTCGACGATCAAAAAGCGCTTTCCGGCGGCCGCGCCCGGCAATGGCTGGGGCATGACGGAAACCTGCGCGACCGTTACGCTGAACATCGGTGAGGACTATGTGAACCGGCCATCGAGTGCCGGGGCGCCGCCCGCCGCAGTCGAACTGAAGATCTGTGATCCCGAAGGCAATGCGTTGCCCGTCGGCGAGGTGGGCGAGCTCTGGTGCAAGAGCCCGTCGAACTGCCGCCTCTACTGGAATCGTCCGGACGCCACCGCCGAGACCTTCCGCAATGGCTGGGTCGTGACCGGTGACCTTGCCCGCCTCGACGAGGAAGGTTTCCTATACCTGGTCGACCGGGCGAAGGACATGCTGATCCGTGGCGGCGAGAACGTCTACTGTATCGAAGTCGAGAGCGCGCTTTATGACCACCCGGCCGTGATGGATGCCGCGGTTGTCGGCATTCCGCACAAGGTGCTCGGCGAAGAAGTCGGCGCCGTGGTTCAGCTGAAGCCAGGCATGACTGCAACGGAGGCGGAACTTCGCGCGCATGTTGCCGACCAGCTGGCCGCCTTCAAGGTGCCGGTCGAAATCCAGTTCCAGGCAGACCCCTTGCCGCGCAACGCCAATGGCAAGATCCTGAAGCCGGAACTCAGGAGCCGCTTCACGCCGAGGGGATAAGTGCGATGTCAGTGATGAAACGGAAGATCGGGGACAGGGACGTCTACCCGGTCGGCCTCGGCTGCATGAACATAACGCATGCCTACGGGCCGCCCCTGGATGAGACCGCGGCGAAGGCGCTGCTCGTCCGCGCGGTGGACCTTGGGTGCGATTTTCTCGACACGGCGACGATCTATGGGTTTGGCCGCAGCGAAGAGCTGATCGGTGAGGCGCTGAGGCATCGTCGCGGAGAGTTTCTGCTGGCCAGCAAATGCGTGCTGGGCTTCAGGGATGGCCAGCGCACGCTGGATGCCCGGCCGGAAGCGATCCGGGCGGCCTGCGAGGCGAGCCTGAAACGGCTGCAGACCGATACGATCGATCTTTATTACATGCACCGGCCCGATGCGAATGTGCCCATCGAAGACTCCGTCGGCGCGCTCGCGGAACTCGTTGCCGAAGGCAAGATCCGCATGATCGGCCTGTCGGAAATGGGGGAGGCACACCTGCGCCGGGCCCATGCTGTCCATCCGATCGCAGCGATGCAGTCGGAGTATTCCCTCTGGGTACGGAATCCGGAGATTGCCGTGAAGGCGGCGTGTGAGGAGCTGGGCGTGGCGCTGGTTGCATTCTCTCCCGTCGGGCGCGGCTTCCTGGCCGATCCGCCGGTCGACCCGGCAAGCTTCCATGATGCGGACCTGCGCCGGTCCATGTTCCCGCGCTTCCTGCCGGAAAACTATGCGCGCAACCTGCCCTTGCTGGATGAGGCGCGGGCGTGCGCACAGGAAGCCGGATGCAGCGTGGCCCAGCTGGCGCTCGCCTGGACGCTGGCGAAGGGCAAGAATGTGATCCCGATTCCGGGTACGACCAATCTTTCCCACCTTGAAGACAACCATGCGGCTGGGGCCATTACCCTCCCTGCGGAAATGGTTGCCCGGCTGGACCGGCACTTCCTTCCGGAAAAGGCGGTGGGGCCGCGCTACACGCCGATGGGGCAGGCGGTTGTTTCAACCGAGATGTACGATTTCGAGGGCCGTGCATGAGTGAAGGTGCTGAAAAGCCGTCCCGTCCGGTCGCGCTCGAAGATAGAGGCAAGAGTACTGACGGGCGGCGTTATGCTCCCTCGACTGCGCGGAACCGGGAACCGATCCGAGATGTCTTTGCGGCTGAGGGATTGGTGGACGGGCGAGCGCTGGAGATCGCCTCCGGTACCGGCGAGCATGGCGCGTTCCTGACGGACGCCTTTGAAGGACTGGTCTGGACCTATTCCGACATTGATGCCGAGGGCCGCGTGAGCCAGGCTGCCTGGAAAGCTGCAGCCGGGCATGGCCGCCTGATGGGGCCCCTGACAATTGATGTGTCTACGGATGAATGGGCGTGGACGGAGCCCGGCGCCTGGGATCTGCTCGTCTGCATCAACATGACCCATATTTCGCCTTTTAACGCGACGACGGGCCTGTTGCGCGGTGCCGGGCGCTTGCTGCGTCCCGGCGGGCACCTGTTCCTCTACGGGCCGTATGCGCGCAATGGCGAGATCGCTCCGTCGAATGCGGCGTTCAGCGAGAATCTGAAGTCACGCCATCCGGACTGGGGCGTGCGGGATCTGGACCGCGAGATTGTGCCGCTCGCAGAGGCTGCGGGGCTTGCTCTCGCGAACGTCGTCGCGATGCCCGCGAACAATCTCAGCGTGATCTTCAGGCGTCAGGATTACTGACCACCACCGAAACGCTCGGTCCATTCCGCAATCTGCGCATCCTCGATTTTCTGGAACAAGACGTCCGGCGGCGCGATCGCATGGCCGCGCGGAATGGCATCCAGAAGGGCGGCAAAATCCTCGCCCGTCGATCCACCTGGCATCTTGCGGTTCGCCTCCGGAATACCGAGGGCGTCGAGGATCTTTGACGCTGCTTCCGGAATGATCGGCTGTGCAATGATGCCGAAAATGGCAGCGAGGTTGATCCCCGCACGCACGCCGACAGCGGCGGCGTCGACGTCCGTCTTGTACTTCACCCAGGGCTCGGCCTTAGTGAGATATTCATTCCCAGCTGCCCAGATCGCGCGGGTTTCGGCAGCCGCCTTGCGGAACTCCATGGCCTCATAGAATTCCACGAGACGCGGCAGGCGCTCGGCGAGTTCATTGGCCATCCACGCTTCCGCCTCGCCCGGCGCTCCCGTTTCCGGCACCTTGCCGTCGAATTTCGAGGCGCAGTATTTCGTGATGCGGTTCACGAAATTGCCGAGCACATTGGCGAGGTCTGAATTCACCGCTGCCTGGAAGCCTTCCCAGGTGAAGGCCGCATCGGAGCCTTCCGGCGCGTTGGCAATCAGGTACCAGCGCCAGTAATCTGCAGGCAGAAGGTCCAGCGCCTGGTCCATGAACACGCCGCGCTTGTTGGACGTGGAGAACTTGCCGCCATACCAGGTGACCCAGTTGAAGGCCTTGAGCTTGTCGACCGTCTTCCACGGCTCGCCGCAGCCGAGCAGTGTGACGGGGAAGCTGACCGTGTGGAAGGCGACATTGTCCTTGCCCATGAACTGGACGTATTCGACGTCGTCGGCGCCCTTGTCGGTTTTCCAGAGCGACTCCCAGTCATTGCCGTTGGCCTTTGCCCATTCCTGCGTCGCGGAAATGTATCCGATCGGCGCATCGAACCAGACATAGAAGACCTTGTTTTCGAAGCCGGGGCGGGGATTGCCGTCGGCGTCGGTCACCTTGACCCCCCAGCTGAGGTCGCGGGTGATCGAACGGGCAATGAGGCCCTCGTCGAGCCATTTGTTGGCAATGGAAACGGCGAGCTGGGGCCAGTTCGCGCCCTTCTTTTTCACCCAGGCGCGGATGTCGTCCTGCATCTGGGTCTGGAGGAGGTAGAGGTGATTGGTGTCGCGGATCTCGATGTTCCGGCTGCCGGAAACGGCCGAGTACGGATTGATCAGTTCCACCGGGTCCAGCAGTGTCCCACAGTTGTCGCACTGGTCGCCGCGAGCCTTCTCGAAGCCGCAATGCGGGCACGTGCCTTCGACATAGCGGTCAGGCAGGAAGCGGCCATCGTCGACGGAGTAGACCTGCTTGGAGGTGCGTTCCTCGATCAGGCCCTGCTTTTCGAGGCCCTGTGCCAGATGTTGTGTCAGGGCGTGGTTTTCCGGCCGTGAGGTGCGCCCGAACCAGTCGAACGAAAGGCTAAAGCCTTCGCCGGCCTTGCGCTGGATCTCGTATTGCTCGTCGCAATAGGCCTGCACGCTCATGCCCGCAGCCTGCGCGGCGAGTTCAGCCGGAGTGCCATGCTCGTCCGTGGCGCAGATATAGGTCACCTCATGACCCAGAAGTCGCATGACCCGCGAATAGACATCGGCCGGCAGCATCGAGCCGGCAAGGTTGCCGAGATGCTTGATGCCGTTGATGTACGGCAGGGCAGAAGTGACGAGGATGCGCCGGGGTTGCGTCATGGGTGTGTTTTCTTTCCCGTTGGGCGGATTCGGACCGTGATTCGGGCGGGCGGCCCGATGAAGAGCCCGTCTTTTAGCGCGCTATGCCGGAAAAGAAAGAATCAGCTGTCGTATTTGATCGAGGAACGGCGGGGATATTGCAGTCCCGCCCCGCCCGGCCCGGCCTTTGCCGCTGCTGAAAGAAAAACCCCGGACTGGCGGGGCCGGTCCGGGGAGTTGCCGGCCCGTGACTCGCGGTGACAGAGCCAGGGCCGATAGGGAGGCAATCGGAAGATCAGAGGCCGTAAACCGGCTTCACTTTCAATTTGACGTCCGCGCGCCGGGCCATCGGATCGACCAGCCCGGATTTGGCGCTGGCGGCAATCGTGACCGGCTCGTAAGAGGTCTGGACCCGCGGGGCGGAGATGCCGTTCGAGGCAAGCGCTTCCAGCACGGAAGCGGCGCGGGCTTCTGACAGGACGGCCAGTTCTGCGTCAGACCCGGTCTCTTCCGAAACGACAGACACATCGATCCGCGTAACGGCACATCCGGAGAGATTGTCGCTCGCCGCGTTCAGTGCGCGGATGGAGTATGAGGAAAGCATGGATTCATGCGCTGAAAAATAGACCGACAGCTTCAGGTCGTCGCAGGAAGGCTTGCGCGCGACATAGACCGGCTCTGTCGGCGGGGGCGGAGGCGTATCCGAAACTGCAGGCAGTCCGGCGGCGGCAGCCAGGCCAAGACCGATCGCGGCAAACAATGCGGTTTTCATGGTCATACTCCTTCTCGTCTTTCTCTTGGGCACCCAAGGTTCCAATTGGCCGGTTGAGGTCCGGCTCTTCAGGTCAGGGGAAGGGATAGTGCCGCTTTGGGGCTGAAATGTGCGCCTCGTAAGATGAATGAGGCAGGCTCGGGGAAATTGAATGGAATCTGGTTTCGCGGCGCGTGACGAAATGAATTCAATGCGTTGTGGCCGATATTCGCCTGTGACGTGTGCGATCGGTCCGGCAGGGCAGGGTAAATGGGGCCGGAAAGGGGCGCCGCCGCAGCGATGCGCGCGCCGGGTGGTCTGGCCGCTTGCATCCTCTGAGGCTTGCCAGTAGTGACGGGGCTCTGGGAGCCGGCTTAGCTCAGCTGGTAGAGCGTCTGATTTGTAATCAGAGGGTCGCGGGTTCGAGTCCTGCAGCCGGCACCATAGGAAACAAGGACTTAGGGTCGCTGTTGATCCAGCCTCCTTTGTGCTCGGAAGCACCAGGGAAGCGCTTGGGCCAGTTTACACGTCCGATACACACTCTTAACTTCATGAAATAGATGGGAGGCGGTGGTGTCAGAAGGTCCATTGAGTGATTATCGTTCTCTCGCAATTCGCGTGCTCAGAAACGCAGATTCCAATCAGAAAGAAGCACTAAGGGTTTGGTCTGAACAACTCCTGGCTCTTCAGCGTTCAGATTTGGAGGTGCTGACGAAAGCGAAGGAAGCGCTGAAGCTTACTGCTGGTAGCAAGGTTGTAATCCCGGTCCTGAAAATCATTGCCAAAGAACTGAAACTCGACAAATTCGACGTGTCGAAAATTCGGCTATCATCCTCAAAAGATATTCTAAATTCGATCCGGAGTTTTTGGAGGGATCGGAGTCTGGCAGCGAAGCTCGGTCTGGGTGCGAGCACCGTTGCGTTGGCAATATTTGGTACCAAAGGAGCGGGTATTGCTGCGCTTGGAACCGCAATCGGTGTTCCGCTCTGGGTAGTGTTTGGTGCTGGCGCCACTTTCATTGGCGTTCTGTACGAAGAGATAACTGGCAAAAAACCGGACGTGACCACCACATACACGGTCATAGATGCGAAGGATAAGGGTGGCGCAGGTATTGCTGGCCGAATTAGTCGGGCGATAAAATCCATTCGCCCCCAGTGAGGCTAAAATCTTTGCAAAGGCACTCTTAGAACTTCTTGGCGACGAACTGAGACAAATTCAGCGATGCACTCCGCTTGCCCTTCAGACCCCTTTGCAAATAGAAACGAAGGCGCATCTCGAAAGTCGCTTTGTTTGACATCCAGAGCGGCCAATGCGTCAATATTTGCCTTAAGGCGTAGCCTTTTCGACCCGCGGATTTTCTGAAAGATGAAAGTCATGGAGCTATTGCGGGTCTGAACGTCCAACAGCTGGCATTGTCAGCGGAACCGGGGTTGAGGAGGTGAATTCGGAAGCTTAGCTTCGGAAAATGACCAAATCGCCATTTCGCTACTTCAAGACGTCACCTGAAATCATCCAGCTCGCGGTCATGATGTATGTCCGCTTCCCGCTGTCTTTGCGGAACGTCGAAGACCTGCTTCACGAGCGCGGTATCGATATTTGCCACGAAACGGTCCGCCACTGGGTCGATCGGTTCGGTACTTATTTTGCACACAAGATCCGGAGGCGGCGTTCGGAAGCTATGCGGCAGAGTCCGCAATGGCGATGGCACTTGGACGAGGTGTTTGTGAAGATCCGTGGTCAGACTCACTACCTTTGGCGCGCGGTTGATCATGAGGGAGAGGTGCTCGAGTCGTATGTAACAAAGACTCGGGACAAGGCTTCCGCATTGAAATTACTGAAGAAAGCCATGAAGCGGTACGGAAATCCACATGTTGTTGTGACGGACAAATGTCCATCATATCGGGCGGCCATGAAAGTGATCGGGAGCGAGAGGCGTCAGGAGACCGGCCGGCACCTGAACAATCGCGCCGAAAACTCACACCTGCCGTTTCGCCGACAAGAGCGGGCGATGTCCCGCTTCCGTCGCATGCGAAGTCTCCAGAAGTTCGTTTCAGTTCACTCGTCAGTGTACAATCACTTCAACTTCGAAAGGCACATCAACACCAGAATCCGGTTCAAACAGAAACGAGACGCCGCGCTTCGTGAATGGCGTGAGCTTCTCGTTGCATAGCACCTGCTCGTCCGCGAATTACGGAGACTGGTTCGAGTTAGTCTGACAGCACCCTTCTGGGGAAGCCAATACTCGTCGGCGCTCCTGAACGACCTGCTTAGAACTTGGCGTGCCGCTGAAGGAAAAGGCGAAGAAGCGGTTTGCTTCAGAGCATCCCTCAGAAAACGGTATCTGTGGTTCGAAGGCTGCTGACCGGAGCTATCAGCTTGGGTTCAGTGATGCTCCGGGTCAGCAGTGGCTTTGATATTATATCAGTTCATTGAATAAAAACCTGAGCCTTCACAGGCATCACGCGTGTCCCATAGCGTTGTTGGGTCAAGGAATATGACTTCGAGATGGGGCGCCAATGCAGCGGTCCAAGGCGATCCAAGGGAGGAATAAAATTATGTCGAGATCAGGAAACCTGTCAGCTGTGTCAATGCTTGCCATGGCTTGTGTGCTGTCCGGTGGTGTCGCGGCAGCTCAGGGGACGAGCGAGACCTCATCGACTGAAGCGGTCGATCAGGTCCGAAGTGAAGAAGGTGTAACGGACGCAGTCGCTGACGATGAGGTCGTGCTGGAAAGGGTGAAGGTAACTGGAAGCCTTATCCCGAGGTCGACGTTTGAATTGCCGTCACCGGTTACTGTTGTTGATGCGGAAGAACTGGCCAAAAGCTCGCCTTCGACGCTTGCTGCTGCGCTCAATAATCTACCTGCTCTTGTGGCAGATAGTGGGCCAACTGCTTCATCTGGTACGTTGCGTTCGGCAGGGCAAAACTTTTTGAACTTGCGAGGGTTAGGCAACGACCGAACTCTGACCCTTGTCAACGGGCGCCGCTTCCCGGGCTCGACGCCTGGCGGACAAGTAGATACCAACATGATCCCACAAGGTTTGGTTGAGCGTGTTGAGGTTGTCACTGGTGGGGCTTCTGCGGCTTATGGTTCTGACGCTGTGGCTGGCGTCATCAACTTCATACTTGATACGGATTATGAAGGCGCGAAGGTTTCCGGAAGTGTCGGTATTACCGAAGAGGGTGACGGGTTAGAACAACGTATCTCCGGAACGTATGGCAAAGCGCTTGGGGAAAATGTCAATTTTATCATCAGTGGTGAATACTACGATGCTGATGGAATCGACGGCGATGCCCGTGATCACCGCACACAAGGCCGGTTTCAGGTTAGTAATCCAAATGGGGATGGTACCGCCGCGAACCCTGATAGGATTGTCATTGGACAAGCGCGTATTGCAGACGGCAGCCTGGGCGGCCTCATTACGTCGTCAGGTCGTGGGGCTTCCGCATTTACCCAGTCACTAGTTGGCCTGCAGTTTAATCCAGATGGCACGACATCGGTGTTTGATACCGGAACTTTTTCAAACGGCGCTTTCCAGAATGGCGGCGATGGTGTCAATCTGGGTCTGTATGCCCCCATTTCGCGTCCGCTATCGCGCGCCACTGTTTACTCAGGGTTGGAGTTTAAGCCTACCGAGAACATGACTCTGTTCGTAAACGGTGGTTATTCGGCCTATGAGTCCAGCAATACGCTTATTCCGTTCCACGCGGGCCGCGACGGCGCGACGATAAGTGCAAGCAATGCGTTCTTGCCTTCTGTTATTGCATCTCAGATGACTAGCCGAGACACATTTCGCCTCGGACGTTACGATTCAGAGTTCGATATGGAGCTCCAGGCCGAGGGCCAAAACAAGAGGCTAGAGCTTGGCTTCGAATATGAGGCGGGTGACTATTATCTCGTTGTCTCTGGTCAGTATGGAGATAATGCCGAGAAAGCCCGGATCCTAAACAACGTGATCCCCAGTTATTACGCTCAGGGAATCGATTCAAGATTGGTCAACGGCCAAGCTGTTTGTGCAGATACGTCCAATGGTTGTGTTGCGATCAATCCTTTTGGCATTGGGTCGTATACTCAGGAGATGATCGACTTTTTCACCGACACGTCGGCGGCGGATACTGACGTTGAGTCGACGGTCGCGACGGTCTTGTTCAGCGGCCCGTTGATTGACGGCATTGGTGCCGGACCTTGGGACTTTGCGGTTGGCGCCAGTACTCGCTCAGAGAAAGTCGAAGTAACAGTCGACGAAAAGAGCGAGCAGAGCCTTTACTCGACGAATAACCTAAAAGCATGGAGTGGTGAGCGCACCGTCAGCGAAATCTTTGCTGAGTTGAATATGCCGCTTATCAAAGATGAGGTGGGTGCTGAGCTTTTGGAAGTAAACGTCGCGGGGCGCCATACTGACTATGAATTCACGGACGCGGTTGATACGTGGAAGGTGGGGATAAACTACCGACCATTCTCTGACCTTCGTTTGCGGGGATCAGTCTCTCGCGATATTCGAGCAGGCGGACTGGGAGAATTGTTTACACGTGGACAGTCTGGCACTTCTCGGACGCTGTTTTTCGATACTGTCACGGACCCGGTCAATCCTCCCGCATACCAAATTTTGACGACGCAGTCTGGCAACCCGGACCTGCGTCCGGAAATTGCTGATTCTGTCGTCATCGGATTTGTGTACACTCCTTCGTGGGCCCCGAGCCTTAATGTTAGCCTTGATTGGTTCGATATTCAGATTGAGGACGCCATTTCCACGTTGAGCGGACAGTTGCTTATAGATCAGTGTGCGGACGGATTTACCGAAGCGTGCGATAAAATTATTCGTAACGACACCGGAACCATTATTGAGCTTTTAAACTCCAACTTCAATCTGGATCAACTGACGCTAAAAGGGTTGGATGTCGACGTGCGGTACGTCGTGGATGTCGGACCTGGTAGTCTTCGGTTGCGAACGCTCCTTAGCCGAATGGATGAGCAAGTCGAGACTGACGCAATATCGGGTGCGGTTGTAAATCGTATCGGTGAAGTGCCAACCCCAGAGTGGCGCGCTCTCGTTTCCATGAACTATGATTTGGAAGAGTGGAATTTTTTCCTTCAAGGCCGGTATCGAGGAGAAAGCCAGCTGGAGCCGACATTCGGTCCGGGAGATGCGGAGTATAATGATGTTCCGTCATCGGTGTATTTGGACGGTCAAATCGGTTATGACATTGGCAATAACATGAACATGTACTTGAATGTGCAGAATGTATTGAACAAAGAGCCCGTGTTCTCTCCTGAGTCCACAAACCTTTTTTACAGTTCTTCAAATCAAAGTGCTTTCGACCAGGTTGGGCGGACGTTCCGTGTTGGTTTCAGAGCAACGTTCTGATCCCGGATGAATGCCAACGCCAGAGGTGTACTATGATACTCAAAATTAGTCTTGAACCAGTGGGATCCTCCTTCACGGTGAAGGCCGCTCTAATGGCTCTGGCGTTGGCTGCCTGTACACCTGCTCAGTCGCCGGCGGGTTCATTGAGTGGCCAAAGCTATAACGCGAATGTGGAAGACGATCTCGAGAGCCCGTCAGTTATCGCGGCGAAGGGAGTGAAGGCAGCAGAAGCGTTCCCCGGTCTCGCCAGCCTGTGCGATCTCGAAATGGTCTTTCAGAATGTCAACGTCCCTAGGTCCGCGACTGAACAGCGATCCAATGGTGAAAGAACAGAGAGCGAAGGCGAACGGCGCTCAAGGGGAGAAAGAGAGACACTGCCTCCGATGCAGGTGTTCGACAATCTGTATTTCGTGGGCAATGCAGGTGTATCTGCCTGGCTTGTTGGAACACCTGAAGATGGTTTCGTTCTGTTCGACGCTCTCACTTCGAATGAGGCAGCCGAGCAAGACATCATAGGCGGTATGAAATCGCTCGGCCTCGATCCGGCAGACATCAAGCGCTTCATCATTTCCCATGGTCACGGCGACCATTATGGCGGCCACCGCTACCTGGTACAAGCGCTCGGATTACCGGTTGAAATGAGCGCGCCGGATTGGGAACTCTCCAGCAGACTGGGCATCCATCCCAGATTTGGGCCTGCTCCGGAGGACGGCCTCACAGTAGAAGATGGCGAGCAGATCATTCTCGGCAACACGACAATCAATCTCTACGTCACATCTGCTCACACGCCCGGGACGATCTCGCCGATTATGACAGTGTTCGATAATGGGGAACCCCACCGCGCTATTCTCTGGGGCGGGACGGGCTTGAATTTCGGACCCGACCCGCGGCAGTTACGTGACTATGCGGCATCGGCCAGCCGGCTTCGCGAGCTGTCTAAGGAGCAGGGGGTTGACATATTCTTGTCAAACCATCCAGCCAGAGACGGCTCCGACAAGTCTATGCGAGACCTGATCAATCGGGGGGAGGGAGATCCACACCCCTTTGTAATGGGAGAAGCGGCGCTAGCGGTTTTTGATGTTCTCGAGAGCTGCGCCAAGGCTCAAGCGGTGCGCATCGAAACGGGGCAGTATGTTGAGCCGGAATAACGAACCCCTATTGGGCCGCATACGAATTACCACTGCAAGTCTGATCGTTTTTCTCGGTGTCGCCGGATGTAGCCATGATGCGCCGGAAACCAAGGTGGCAAATCAAGGCCAGTCCGGTCTCGATCGACCGTTTGCTATTGGCACGCCTGCTGAGATTCCTATGCGGATCGCAGAAATTGCGCCTCACTTCCATCTGGTGACAGGCCGAGGTGGTAACAGTCTCATTTTCGACGCAGGAGATTCATTGGTCCTGGTTGATACAAAGCTGATGTATCCGGCTGCCTGGCAGGAGTTGAAGTCACTTGGGCAGCAGGCAACCGGCGGCGACCGCTTCGATTGGGTCTTCATGACCCATCATCATGCGGATCATTCGGGCGGAAACGCTTTTGCTCAGGCCGACGGGGCAACAGTGATTGCGCAGACAAATACCTCAGAAACGCTTGAGCGCTACATCGCCAAGATTGCCCCGATGAACCCATCGAAAGCTGATGTGGTCTTTGATGCCGTTTATGAGCTCGATGTCGCCGGTCATCCTGTCAGAGCCTATTACTGGGGACCTGCACATACCAACGGGGATATTGCAGTACATTTTCCTGACGCCGGCGTGATCGCTGCCGGGGACCTGGTCTTCGGTTCAGGTACTTTTGCAGTGGATGCCATCGATGGCCGCGGAAGCCTGATCGGAGCGCTCGAAAGGGTTGATGATATTTTGTCGCTGGAATTCGAAATTCTGGTGCCGGGCCACGGCGAATACATCATGACGCGGGATGAAGTGGTGCTTTACCGTGAGCGGCTCTCCCTGCTGGTCGATCGCGGACGAGCTGCCGTGCGCCGCGGCGTGCCGGTCGACGGTTTGCGTGACGCGCTGGAAGGCCATGAACTCGGGTTCCGTCTGGCAGGGCATTTCTGGATGGACCCAAGATATGTTGCGCCAATTCATGCCGAACTGGTGGCACTCGAAGCGGAGCAAGAAACACCGTGAGAACTGCAAACCTTCTTGTTCTGACAACTTTAGCCGCTGCCGTTCCGACTGCGTTCGCAGATGAGGAGGCCGCGACCTCGAATGCTTTTGAGATAGAGGCTGCCTATACGGGCGCAGTCTGGTCCAACAAAGGGGGGCTGGCAGACGGCGAGCGGTATCTGGACAATCTTGGGCTATCGGTAACCGCAGATCTTGAGCGACTGACGGGGTGGCGCGGTGCAACGAGCCATGCAAGCATCCTCTACAATAATGGAAGTTCCTTGTCCGAGCTGACTGGCGATAGCCTCGTGGTGAGCAACATTGAAGCCGGCGTAGAAGCGCTGCGCCTTTACGAGGCCTGGATCGAGGCACCAGTTTCGCCTTCTTCTACGCTCAAGGTTGGGCTTTACGATTTGAACTCTGAGTTTGATGTTCTCGAGTCATCTGCACTCTTCATCGGAAGCGCACATGGAATTGGAATGGACATAGCCCAGACCGGGGAGAATGGTCCGTCAATCTTTCCGATCACAGGTTTCGCTGCGCGTCTCGATTTCAATGTGTCTGAGAATCTGACATTTCGTGTTGCAGTCCTGGAGGGGGTTCCTGGTGATCCTGATGACCCTGCTTCCACCGTCATCGATTTTGATGGAGATGAAGGTACTCTCCTTGTTGGAGAGTTCGCTCTGGATACTGACAGGTCGCGGGTCCTATTGGGTGCATGGGGGTATAGCGAAGAGTTTGATAGGTTTGATGGCCGGGGCACTGCGCCAAGTAGTGGCATCTATTTGCGCGGTGAACGTCTTTTGTCAGAGCAGGATTTTGGCGATGTCCGCGGTTTCGCACGCCTTGGTCTCGCAACGGGAGACGTTAATCCGTACAACGCCTTGGTTTCAGGAGGGCTGACGCTTGAGACGGCAGAATCTGGCAGCCTTGGGATTGCCGTTGCTTATGCGGGTGTATCCGACCGCTACAGGGGTGCAAACATTAGCAGCGCCGCAGGGGAAACGGTTATTGAACTCACCTATGCGTACGCATTAACCGACTGGCTCGAACTTCAGCCGAATCTTCAGTTCATCTCAAATCCATCGGCAGATCGAAGTATTGATGATGCCCTTGCTGTCGGACTTCGATTTACTGTCAGCCCGAAATTTTCTCCCTTTGGCGGCTAGTCCGGCACAAATGACTTGAGGTCTATGATGAAGCGATTCCGCCGCATTTTATTCTGGGCTCACCTTTCAGCTGGTGACCCAGCCCCCTGAATTCCGGCCATGATTGGTAATCTTTGTCCTGGCTGCAACCGGTGTCCTGCTGACTTATGAGCGCCAGATCATTGCTGCCGCAGAAGCCGCACTCGTGACAGATATCGAAGGCGATCGCCTAACTGCAGATCAATTGGTGGTGCTGGCTCAGGAGATCGGCGGCGAGTCTGCGACTGTGCGAATTCCGGCAAGCACCAATGATCCTGTAAAGGTACTTGCAGCCGGAGAGCAAACGCTGCTGCATCCTGTCACGGGCAGCACCCTTCTGGTGGGCCCGACCAGTGCCGCGAAGGTGTTTGAAACAATTACGCTGGTGCACCGATGGCTGGCGCCCACAAGCGCAGCGCACCCCTTGGGAAAGTCAGTCACAAATATCGCGACCCTCCTCTTTATCTTCCTGGCAATGAGCGGATTGTATCTTTGGACGACGCCTGTTTTCCGCTGGGCCATTCTCAAGTCGAAGCTGAAGCTCAATCTCCGCCCACCAACGGCAAAGGCGCGGGACTATAACTGGCACCACGTATTTGGATTCTGGATGTTTGTCCCAATTCTGGTCATGTCCGTGACCGGTACCGTGATCGCCTATGCTTGGGCGAATGCGCTTGTATTCGCAGCTTTTGGTGAAGCCCCACAAAGTCTACGGGCTCCGCGCGTTGAGCGTGCTGGGGTTCAACTGATGGAAGTTCCTGTCGACGCGGTTTCATTGCAGCGCAGACTGGAAGAGGCCGCCACCCGCGTTGCCAACTGGAACACCATCACACTTCCGGCTTACGCGAACCTGGCCGAACCGACGCCCTATGACATCGATTACGGCAACGGTGCGCAACCGCATCGCAGGTTGCGGGTCGTCGTTTCACCGCAAGGTGGGGTGATTGAACAAACCGAGACGTTCAGGGAGCGTTCGGCAGGTACGCGCGCAAGGCTCATTATCCGCTTCCTGCACACCGGTGAAGTTCTTGGACTGATTGGGCAGACTCTGGCGGGGCTTGGGTCGCTTGCCACCTTGGTCTGCCCCCACGAAAGTGGTCCATTATTTGAGTTAGTTCCGGCTTCAGATATGGAGCTGAGACATGGGCAAGAGATCAACGCCTGAAGAGATCATAGCGAAGCTGCGGGAGGTGGAGGTCCGCCTCGCGCGGGGTGAGACGACGGGTCAGGCCGTGCGTTCGATCGGGGTGACGGAACAGACATACTATCGGTGGCGCAAGGAGTATGGCGGGCTGCAGGTTGGCCAGGCCAAACGGCTGAAGGAGATCGAGAAGGAGAATGCGCGGCTGCGTCGCGCCATTTCTGATCTGACCCTCGACAACCAGATCCTGCAGGAAGTCATCAAAGGGAAAGTTCTGAGCCTTTCACGCAAGCGCGAGGCGGTCGATCATGTGGTGGAGACACTCGGCGCAACCGAGCGCCGGGCCTGCTGCGTGATCGGCCAGCACCGTTCCACCCAGCGCAAGCCGCGTGTGCCACGCCAGGACGAGGATGTGCTGACAGCGGCCATCATCGCCCTGGCTGAACGGTTCGGCCGGTATGGCTACCGCCGGATCACGGCCCTGCTGAGACGGGATGGCTGGCATGTGAACGAGAAGCGGGTGTATCGCATCTGGCGGCGTGAAGGGCTGAAAGTGCCAATGAAACAACCAAAGAGGCCGTCTCTGGCTGAATGACGGCTCCTGCATCCGGCTGAGGCCGATGCACAGGGCCATGTCTGGTCCTATGACTTCGTTCAGGACCGCACGCATGGCAAGGTGTTCCGCATGCTGTGTGTGATTGATGAGTTCACTCGCGAATGCCTCGCCATTCGTGTCGAACGCAAGCTCAACTCCGCGATGTCCTAGACACGCTGGGCGAACTGTTCGTGCATCATGGCCCGCCGGAGCATATCCGTTCCGACAATGGCCCCGAGTTCATCGCCACGGCCCTGCGCGGTGGCTTGGCCGGATCGGCGTGAAGACGCTCTATATCGAACCCGGTTCGCCTTGGGAGAATGGATACTGCGAGAGCTTCAGCTCCAAGCTCAGAGACGAGTTGTTGGCAGGGAAATCTTCTATGATCTCAGGGAGGCGAAAGTCCTGATCGAGACCTGGCGGTGGCATTACAACACCGCGCGTCCGCACTCTTCTCTGGGCTACCGACCGCCCGCGCCACAAGCCATCTTGCCCGCGGCGTTCATACCGCCTTACTGTGGGGAGGTAGCGGCATGAACGCCGCTACGTGGAAACCGCCGGGCTAATAAATCTGGTGGACCACTCCGGTGGGGCAGACCAGCGATTTATAGCGATGAGAGCTTTGGCCCCGTGGTTGGTATCCTCAGGGCCAAGGACGAGGCCGACGCCATAAGGCTGGCCAATGACACGCAGTACGGTCTCTCGGCTGCGGTCTTCACGCGGGACACGGCGCGCGGTCTTCGGGTTGCGCGACAGATCAGGTCCGGCATGTGCCACATCAACGGCCCCACCGTGCATGACGAAGCCCAGATGCCCTTCGGCGGTGTAGGGGCTTCCGGCTATGGCCGCTTCGGCGGCAAGGCCGGCGTCAATGAGTTCACGGAACTGCGCTGGATCACAATCGAGACCCAGCCGGGCCATTACCCCATCTAGATAAGAGGAGACGATCATGTCGACCAAGAGCAAAGCTGCTCCTGCCAAGGAGCGTGCCGAAGAAGATACCGTTGCGTTTGATGTTAGCGACGGGATCGCCTGGGTCCGGTTCAACCGCCCCGAGAAGCGCAACTGCATGAGCCCCAAGCTCAATCGCCAGATGATGCGCGTCCTCGATGAGCTTGAGTATCGCGAGGATGTCGGTGTTCTCGTCCTGACTGGTGAAGGCACGGCCTGGACCGCAGGCATGGACCTGAAGGAATACTTCCGAGAGAACGAAGCCAAGGGCCTCGGCGCGGTGCGTCAGGCGCAGCGGGAGTCCTATGGCTGGTGGCGCCGGCTGCGCTGGTATCACAAACCAACCATCGCCATGGTCAATGGCTGGTGTTTTGGCGGCGGCTACGGCCCTCTCTTCGCATGCGATCTTGCCTTCGCTGCCGAGGACGCACAGTTCGGCCTGTCCGAGATCAACTGGGGCATCCTGCCGGGCGGCGGGGCGACCAAGGTGGTTTCTGAGCTGATGCCCATGCGCAAGGCGATGTATCACGCCATGATGGGCGAGAACATTGACGGCAAGACAGCTGTCGAATGGGGGCTCGTGAATGAGGCACTGCCTGCTGATCAGCTTCGTTCGCGTGTTGAAGCCGTCGCGAAGGTCCTGCTCGAGAAGAACCCGGTTGCCCTAAAGGCGACCAAGGATGCGGTGCGCCGGGTCAAGGAGATGACCTACGACAACGCCGAGGACTTTCTCGTGCGGGCGCAGGAGGCGGCCAACTCCTTCGACAATGATGGCCGGAAGGAAGGCATCAAGCAGTTCATCGACGACAAGACCTACAAGCCAGGTCTCGGTGCGTACGATAAGTCAAAAAAAGGCTGAGCTATGCCTGCTGATGCCAATAAGGCGGCGGCCGGCGATATCGGCCGGCTGTTGCGCCCCAGATCGATTGCAATTGTCGGTGCATCTGAAAAACCCGGGGCACTTGGCAACTCGGTTCTTCTGAATCTGGAGAGACTTGGGTTCGACGGTGAGCTACATCTGGTCAACCCCAAGCGCGAGGAGATCGCGGGCCGCCGTTGTGTTAAATCAGTGGAGGATTTGCCTCTGGGGATCGACGCTGCAGTCCTCGCCATACCGAGAGCGTTCGTACTCGACGCAATCAGGGGGCTGGCGGAACGCGGCTGCGGCTCGGTGGTCATCTTCTCCGCCGGGTTTGCTGAGGCCGGCGATGCAGGGCTGGAAGAACAGCGTCAGATCGGCGAGATCGCCTTGAAGGCCGGTATGATTGTCGAAGGGCCGAACTGTCTCGGCTGTGTGAACTTCATCGATCAGATTGCGCTCACCTTTGTCGAAGCGCCTACTCCGAAACTCGGTGCCAGGAGGAAAGGAATTGCGATCGTCTCCCAGAGCGGTGCCATGGCTGCGGTTCTGGGAAGCAATCTGACTGACCGGGATATTGGCCTGTCGTATTCGGTATCGACTGGAAACGAAGCTGCCTCCGGGGTCGAGGATTTTGTTGAGTACATGATTGCTGACAAAAACACGTCGGTGATCGCGATGATCGTCGAGCAGTTCCGCAACCCTGCGCGTTTTCTAGAGCTTGCCGCCAAGGCCCGCAGGGCCAAGAAGCCCATCGTTCTGCTTCACCCTGGCAAGTCAACAGCCGCTGCAGAATCAGCCGCAACCCATACGGGGGCCATGGCAGGTGATTACAGCGTGATGCGCACAAAGGTCGAGCGTGCTGGCGTCATCGTCGCGGATACGCTGGAAGAACTCGGCGACATTGCTGAAATCGCCGCGCGCTGTAGGCAGCTGCCGAGTGGTGGATGCGTGGTGCTGACCGAGTCCGGCGCGTTCAAGGCGCTGACGCTTGATCTGGCTGAAGAGATTGGCCTCGACCTACCCAAGTTGACCGACGCGAATGCTCCGGAACTGCGCGCTGCGATGCCGGAATTTGTCGCCGTTTCGAATCCGGTTGACATGACTGCGCAGGCGTTGGTTGACCCTGATATGTACAGACGGGTGCTTTCAGCTGCCGTTGGAGACAAACGGTTCGGTTCAGTCGTTCTCGCTATTATCCAGACGGACCACTCGACCACTGACAAGAAGTTTCCGCCCATCATCGACGCGCTTGGTGAACTGAAATCTTCAAAGCCGATCATTGTGACCGGGATCGACGAAGGCGGGGTCGTTCGCAAAGCCTACGTCAAAGGCGTCAGGCGAAAGGGCTCGGCCTACTTTCCGACGTCAGATCGCGCCATGCGCGCCATTGCGAAGCTTTCAGCGTATTCTGGTCAAGACTTTAGCGAATCCAGGCGGAAACCTCTCAAGGCCAGAAAGGCCCTGGTCGCGGGCGTCGTACCGGAGTTCCGTGCCAAGGAGATACTGGGTCCACTCGGCGTGCCATTTCCAAAATCGAAGTTGGCCAGATCAAAGCATGAAGCGATTGAGGCGGCTAAAGCGCTCGGATATCCAGTCGTCCTTAAAGCGCAATCAGCGGAGCTTTCGCACAAAAGCGACGCCGGCGGAGTCATGGTCGGATTGCAGTCAGCTGATGAAATTGCGTCCGCCTGGGACAAAATGCAGTCGAGCGTCACCAGCTACAAACCCGGCCTCGAACTGGATGGCATTCTCGTCGAGTCCATGGGCGACCGCGGTGTCGAGCTTATCATTGGCGCAAAGAGCGAACCAGGTTGGGGCCCCGTCATCCTCGCCGGCTTTGGTGGCGTGCAGGCCGAGCTCTATCAGGATGTCTGTTTGCTTTCGCCCGACTTGACCGAGGCTGCGATCATTGGCCAACTTAGACAGCTAAAAGGCGCAAGGCTTCTTACGGGGTTCCGCGGATCAGCTCCCGTCGATCTGGAGGCCGTGGCTGAGATCATCTCTACGATTGGACGGCTGATGATCGGAGAACCAGATATTCGGGAAATCGATCTCAATCCGGTCGTCGCCTACCCGAAAGGTAAAGGCGCTGTCGCGCTAGATGCATTGATGCTGATTGCGAGGGAATAGCTTATGTCTTCGGCATTGTATCGGACGTTATACTCGCTGCTTGCGTGCCTTGCAGCCTTCTGCCTGACCGCGTGCGTATATGGCACTGCGAAGCCCCGTGTGATGTCAAACATTGAGTATGGTCCCGGCGCGCGCAACCAGATGGATATTTACTTGCCGGCCAATCCCAAAGGTGCCCCGGTGGTGATCTTCGTCCACGGTGGCCGATGGATGCGCAATGACAAGAGCCAGGTCGAGCTCTATGATCGTATCAGGAAATTCAACGACGCTGGGTTCGTGCTGGTATCCTTCAATTACACCTACGCAACCGAAAAGATCTGGCCGGCTCAGCTTGATGACACTCTATCAGTGATCGCCTTCGTCCGTGCACAGGCGGAGTCCATCGGATATGATGCGGATCGGATTGCGCTGTACGGACAGTCGTCCGGAGCGCATCTCGCTTTGATGGCAGCTCTGAAACTGGCCGAGACACCCGGTGACGGCGTCGACGCCGTTGTATCCTGGTACGCACCATCGGATCTTTACAATATAGCGGCTGACCGTGCGGGTGACGATGTGCCTGACCGAGATCCGGCCGTGTCGGGGCTTGCGCCGGAGGATGTCCTCCTCGGAGTTTCTACCACTGAAAATAAAGCCGCTGCTGACGCGGCCAGTCCCGTCCCTTATCTGCTGTCTATGGCCAACGGCGCGAAGCTACCTCCACTTCTGATCGTTCACGGGGACGCCGACACTGTAGTCTCGCCGCTTCAGAGCGAACGCCTCTACCAGGCTTGGCGGGCCTATAGCGGAGATGGCGGCGCGAAACTCAGATACGTGAAGGGCGGAGGACACGGCGGCGCGCGCTTTGAGAACGAACCTTCCATAGCGATTGCATTTCTTAAGGCACATCTGGAAAAACCGGACTGATCGACGCTTTTCAGAAAACGTCATAAGTGCCTATGATATTGCATGTGACATCACGGCCTGGGTTACCAGCGGGGCTTCAGAGCGGCAATCCGATGTAGTTTTCAGCGAGGGCGGTTTGCGCAGCGCGGGAGCTGGCAATGTAGTCTAGCTCTGCGACCTGCATGCGCCGACCGAACGCGTCGCCATCCGGAAAGCGGTGCATCAGCGTCGTCAGCGACCAGGAGAAGCGTTCCGATTTCCAGACCCGTGCGAGGGCCGTCTTTGAATAGGACGCAATGCCTTCCTCGGTGCCTTGCTTGAAGAACTGGATCAGCGCCCGCGATAGGTAGGCGACATCTGAGGAGGCGAGGTTCAGCCCCTTGGCGCCCGTCGGCGGCACGATGTGTGCCGCGTCTCCGGCCAGGAACAGGCTGCCGAGCTGCATCGGCTCGAATACGAAACTGCGCAGGGGCGCGATGGATTTCTCCAGCGCCGGGCCGCGTGTGATGCTGGCGCCTGCCTCTGGCCCAAGGCGCATGGCGAGTTCGTCCCAAAGACGATCATCCGGCCAGTCTTCGATCCTGTCAGTCAGGGGGACCTGCACATAGTAGCGCGATCGGGACTTCGAGCGCATGGAGCCGAGCGCAAAGCCGCGGTCGTGGTTGGCGTAGATCAGCTCTTCGTTGCAGGGGGGCACATCGGCTAGGATCCCAAGCCAGCCGAACGGGTAGATCCGCTCAAACGTCCTGCCGACGCTTTCAGGGATCGCCTTGCGGGACGGACCGTGAAAGCCGTCACATCCGGCAATGAACCTTGCGTCGAGGCGGTACTCGGCACCGTCCTTTTTGTATGTCAGGTATGGCGCGTCACTTTCAATGTTGTGGAGAGTGACATCACTGGCCTCGTAGACAACCTCGATGCCGCGCTCGGCGCAGGCGTCCATCAGATCGCGCGTTACTTCTGTCTGACCATACACCATGACGGTCTTGCCCGTCAGCTCGGCGATATCGATGCGGATAAGGCGCTCGCCGTCTGCAAGGTAAAAGCCATGATGTGGAAGGCCTTTTTTGTGCATGCGGGCGCCAAGGCCAAGTTCGTCCATAAGATCGACGGTGATCTGCTCCAGGACCCCCGCACGTATCCGGGAGAGCACATACTCAGCCGACTGGCGCTCGAGAATAACGACGTCAATACCGGCCTTGCGTAGCAGATGTCCAAGCATCAGGCCTGCCGGACCGGCGCCGATGATGGCAACATCGGACTTCATCACTTCATGCCCTGTTCGAGCCGGTAGAGCACTTCGTAGCAGGGCAGCACCTGGGCGACGGAACTGTTGGGCTCGCGGCCTTCACGGATCGCGGCGATGAATTCCCGGTCCTGTAGCTCGATGCCATTGATAGACACATCGACGCCGGAGACATCGACAGGCTCTTCGCGGCCCGTGACGAGATCGTCATAGCGGGCGATGTAGGTGCCATTGTCGCAGATGTAGCGGAAGAAGGTTCCGAGCGGCCCGTCATTGTTGAAGCTGAGGGAAAGTGTACAGATCTTGCCAGTCTCGGTTTTGAGCTGGATCGACATGTCCATGGCGATGCCGAGATCTGGGTGATGCGGACCTTCAATGGCCTGCGCGACCATGACTTTCTCACCGGTTTGATATTGGAACAGATCGACAGTGTGCGCGGCATGGTGCCAGAGCAGGTGATCGGTCCAGCTGCGCGGCTCGCCCTTGGCATTGGTATTGGTTCGGCGGAAGAAATAGGTCTGCACATCCATCTGCTGGATCGCGAGTTCGCCGGCCTTGATCCTGTTGTGAACCCACTGGTGGGACGGGTTGAACCGGCGCGTGTGGCCGACCATGCAGACAAGGCCTGTCTCGCGCTGCTTGGCCATCACAGCCTGTGCATCGGCCCAATTGTCGGCGAGTGGGATTTCCACCTCGACATGCTTGCCAGCGTCCATGCAGGCGATCGCCTGGGAAGCGTGCATCTGAGTCGGGGTGCAGAGTATGACAGCGTCGACATCGCTGCGGGCGAGGGAGTCCTCGAGATCTTCGGTCACATGACCGATGCCGTATTTGTCGGCAATCGCTTGGGTCTTTTCGAGGGTGCGTCCGACCAGACTGGTGACTTCAACCCCCTCGATCTTTGCAAGGGCATCGAGATGCTTTTCTCCGAACGCGCCGGCGCCGACGAGAGCGATCCTCATATCTCATTCTCCAAAACGATGTGCCCGACAGCCGTATTCGACGCAGGCACGTGATAGTGACGGTGAAGCTCGCGAACCCGGCCTTGGAGCGCGCCGCGCATGATCAGCCACATGACCATCTCGATGCCTTCCGAGCCTGTCTCGCGCAGGTATTCGATGTGAGGAATGTGGCGCAGGCGCTGTGGATCGGCCGTCAGGTCGTCGAGGAAGCGCTGGTCCCACTCCTGATTGATTAGACCGGCGCGTGGCCCCTGGATCTGATGGCTCATGCCGCCTGTGCCCCAGATCTGGACGTTGAGGTCTTCCGGGTAGCTTTCCACTGCGCGCGCGATCGCCTCACCGAGTTTCCAGCAGCGATTGCCGGAAGGCACGGGGTAGGTCACGACATTGACGGCAAGCGGCACCACTTTGACTGGCCAGTCCTCGGGTTGTCCGAACATGGCTGAGAGCGGGACCGTCAGGCCATGATCGACGTCCATCTGGTTGATGATCGTCATGTCGAAATCATCAAGGATGAGGCTCTCGGCGACATGCCAGGCAAAGTCGGGATCGTTCTTCACCACAGGTACAGGTCGCGGGCCCCAGCCTTCATCGGCGGGCTTGAACTCCTCCGCGCACCCGATCGCGAAGGTCGGGATGAGGTTCATGTCGAAGGCGGAGGCGTGGTCGTTATAGACAAGGATCACGACGTCCGGCCTGTTCTCCGGCCGTGCGATCCAGTCCTTCGTCCAGTCATAGCCGGCAAAGATCGGTTTGAAGTAGTCCTCATTGGTCTTGCCCTGGTCGATGGCGACGCCCATCAATGGCACGTGGCTCGACGCAATGCCCGCGGTCAGTCTGGCCATGTCAGTTGCCCTCCTTGATCGAGCGCAGGCCATTGGGCGAGCGCCCGCCGGCCATCATCATGGCCTTGTACTCATCAACGCTCATGCCGGTCATGGTGGAGACGGCCTGCACGAAGGAGAGGCCATCGGTGGAGAAAATCTTGGCGAGGTAGTAGATGTTGCCGCCGAGATCGAGCAGGCGGTTATAGTCGCGCGCAAGTACGGCTTCCTTCTGCTCGTCGGTCATCTTCCAGTCGGCGAGATAGGCCTTTTCGTCGGCCAGCCAGCGCTTGCGGTTTTCCGGCTTCATCAGGCTCATGGCGAACTGGTTCAGCCAGTAGCCCTGCCGCGCGCGCTTTGCGGTATAGACCCGCGTACCCGGAATGTCGTCAAATTCTGAGAGGTAGTCCTCGACCCTGTTACCCATTTGCAGCCATCCTTTCTATGATGCGGCGGGCATGAGCGCCGCCTGAATCGATGGAGAGCGTGCGAAGCGCCATGTCTGGATTTTCGGCGATGGAACGTTGCTGGCGCTCCAGGACTTCAATATCTTCGTTGAATATCCGGTTTTGTCCGGCCTTGATCCTTGCCGTGACGCCTGCATCGTTGATGTCAAAATTACGCGCCATGCCCCAGAAATAGTGGCAGCTGGTCTCGGTCTCTGGCGTCATCGAATCGATGACAAAGCCGCGCACGCCGCTGTCATGGCTTTCCAGCGTGTCGCCTGCCTCGACGGGTGACACGCCGACATCGATAATGACCGAGCACGGATCGAGGAACTGGCAGATCTGCCAGCGATCGACCTTGCCATTCTGCTTTAGCGCTTCGCGCCAGAAAGGCGGGGGATCAATGTTCGGCATCCACCGCGACAAGAAGACCTGGTCGCCTTCCACGCGGGTTTCCAACGGCGCTTCCATCAGCTCCTTCTGGCCGATCGAGCCCATATGGACATAGGTCTCGTGCGTGAGATCCATGAGGTTGTCGATGAACAGGCGGTAGTCGCAACCGACCCGCATATAGCCGCCGTCGAACACCCAGCCTTCGGTCGAGCAGGGCCAGAAATCCGGCACAAGCGCAGGGTCTGCTTTAGCGGCTTCGCCGATCCATACCCACACAAAGCGATGGTGCTCAGTGACCGGATAAACAGGTGTTGTCAGCTTCTCGTTCACGCGCTCGTTCGTTAGGGGCATTTCGCAGGGCTTGCCCTCGGGCGTCACCACAAGTCCGTGATACTTGCAGCGCAGATTGTCGCCCTCGCGAATGCCCATGGACAGGGGCAGGAGCCTGTGCGGGCAGGCGTCGCGCAGGGCAACGACGCTGCCGTCGAGTTTGCGATAAAGCACGATCGGCTCGCCGCAGATCTTGCGGGAGATCGGCGCGTTGGCGACTTCGCCGTCCCAGGCGGCGACATACCATTTGTTGCGGATGAAGCTCACCGGCCCATCTCCTTGAGCCGCTTGTCGAGGCGGGGATAAACCCGCCGCGCATTGCCCTCATAGATCGCGTGGCGGTCTTCATCGGAGAGGCCCAGCGCGTCGACATAGCGCTTGGTGTCGTCGAAATACTGACCGGTCTCGGGATCGATACCGCGCACCGCCCCGACCATTTCCGAACCGAACAGGATGTTTTTCTTGTCGATGACTCGGAAGAGAAGGTCGATGCCGGGCTGGTGATATACGCAGGTGTCGAAATAGACATTCTGCATGACGTGGCCGTCGAGTGCTGGCTGGTTCAGCATGTCAGCAAGCCCGCGATAGCGTCCCCAGTGATAGGGCACCGCGCCGCCGCCGTGTGGAATGATGAAGCGCAAATCCGGGAAGTCCTTGAACAGGTTGCCCTGAATGAACTGCATGAAGGCATTGGTGTCGGCGGCGATGTAGTAACTGCCCGTAGCGTGGAAGGCCGGGTTGCAGGATCCGGAGACGTGGATCATCGCCGGGACATCCAGTTCGACCATCGCTTCATAGAAAGGGTACCAGAACCGATCGGTGAGGGGGGGCGCCGTCCAGTGTCCGCCGGATGGATCCGGATTGAAATTGCAGCCCACGAAGCCGAGCTCATTCACGCAGCGGCGCAGCTCTTCAATCGAGGCCGTCATGTCCGTCTTCGGCGTCTGTGGCAGCATGCAGACCCCGACAAAAGTATCGGCATAGAGATCAACCACCCGGGCGACCAGGTCATTGCAGGCGCGCGACCAGTTGATGGCCGTTCGCTCATCCCCGACATGCGGCTCCATGGTGGAGGCGCGTGGTGAGAAGATCGTCAGATCCGCACCGCGCTCTCGGATGAGCTTCAACTGGTTGGCCTCGATCCCGGCGCGGATCTCGTCATCGGAGATGTCAGGGCGGGTCGGTTCCGGCAGCGACCGGTCCTTCAGGCGTGCCTTCTGCGCTTCCCGGTAATCGAGATGCTTCTGCGGTGCGATGGTATGGTGACCGTGACAATCAATGATCAGCGTCATGCACATTCCAGGACTTGGACCGCCGAAGCGGTGTTGGAGATCGGAATGTGATAGTTCCGGTGCACCTCGCTCACATTCGTTTGTCCGAGAATGCCGCGCGCCACAATCCAGTTGAGAATTTCCACACCCTGGGTGCCGGAGAGTTCGACCAGTTCGCGGGTGGAATAGCCAGTGATGCGCTCCGGATCGCCGATCAGCGAGTTGAGGCAGAGCGCATCGAATTCCGGGTTCATGAAGCCGGCGCGTTCGCCGTCCAGCTGATGCGAGAGCCCCCCCGTCGCCACGACGAGGACGTTCAAGTCGCGGTCATGAGCGCGGATGGCGTCACCAATAGCCTTGCCGAACTTGTAGCAGCGCGCTGCCGACGGCAGCGGATGCTGCACGGTATTGACCCCTATCGGAACGATACTTACGGGCGGGGACTGGTCGGGCCAGAAAAGTTGGAGCGGAATGGTGATCGCGTGGTCGATCAGCATTTCCTGGCATGTGGTCACGTCGAATTCCGCCTCGACGACGTGGTTAATGATTGCCCAGGACAAATCGGGATCGCCCCTGACCGGCTCGATGACGGGAATTCCCCAGCCTTCATCTCCAGATGTGTAGGTGCTTGCTGCGCCAATCGAGAAGGTCGGCATCTTGTCGAGGAAAAAGTTCAGTCCGTGATCATTCGACACGACAACGACGACGTCTGGCTTCTGTCGAACGAGCCATTCCCTTACCTTCAGAAAGCCGTCGAAGAACGGTTTCCAGTAAGGATCGAGTTGCAGGCCCTTTGCAATGGCCCCTCCAATAGCGGGTACATGCGAAGTCGAGGCGCTTCCGACGATCTTAGCCATTTTTGCCTTCCTTGGCGTTGACTCTTTCATTGTGGATGGAATAGGCGCTCAGCCTGGCTCGGAACTCGTCAGCAGTGACCCCAGTTTGCTGGGCGCCGAGGTCCTGAACATTCAGCCCGAATATTCCGGCAAACTTGGCCAGATAGTATACGTTGCCGCCCGCTGAGATTAGTTGCAGCACGTTGCGCGCCCGGACAGCTGCCCGTTGCTCATCATTGAGTCCGAAACGTTCGCAGTAGGCGTCTTCATCGGCCAGAAATGCTGCTCGATTGCGCGCTTCATTGAAGGAAAAGCACATACGATTGAGGGCATATCCTTTCTGGGCAAGATCGCCGTTGAAAAGACGAGTCCCAGGTATCGCTGGTTCAGACATTGGCTTCTCCTCTTTGGGGGACTCAGAAGGTTCCGATTGTCGGCTATTCTTAAGTGTCCGATCGCTTCGAAGCTTCGTCAGCCTGGCTTCGAACGGTTTGGTCGTGTCGTCGAAGCCGATCTCACCAAGGTCGCGCTGCCACTGGATGGTCCCGCGCGTCAGGAGAGGTTCTATGCCAAGGCTCTCTAGCGTTGCGCAGACATCTTCCATCTCTGCAGCGCGGCGGTGCCCGTGCACCAGCATGCGTTCAAGATTGTAATACGCGCGCTCAGCCCAGTCTTCGCCTAGCGAGGCCAGCACGTCTTCGGTGACGCCGGCTGCGTCAGCTGCAAGAAGACACTCCGCTGTCAGGGCTTCGATTCCCTTGATCATGACGGACCGCACCATCTTGATGGCAGAGGCCTGGCCGATCCTGTCGCCAACAGCGCGAATGTTTGAAAAGCCGATTTCAGTCAGCAAGGCAGCGGCCTCGTCTGCTCGGGGGCCGCTCAGGAGAAGCGGAACCGTGAGGGCCTTCGGCTGGACCGGCGCCATGATCGCGACATCGACATACCGTCCGCCTGCGGCCGCAATCGCTTCGCTCGCAGCTTGCTTGCGCTGGGGCGCGACGGAGTTCATGTCGAGAAAGAGCGTGCCGGGTGAGAGGTGTTGCGCGGCGTTCTGGGCAGCATGGAGGGCCTGATCGGCGGTCACCAGACTGAGCACGGTTGCCCCGCCAGATGTTGCTTCGGCGCAGGTCTCGCAGGCCCGGACTCCATGCTGCTCGAACTCCGTCAGTTTGGCGGTGCGCAGCATCGGATCTTCAGTTTTGATGTCGAAGCCGCGTGCAACAGCCCGCCAGCCCGGCGCGGCCGTAAAAATCTGTGCAGCTTCGCCAAATCCGATGAAGGCAACGTCCCTGATCATGCCAACATCCAGCCATGCAGCGACAGGTAGCGCCAATCAGAACTGATTAACAACTATAAGCTCAGGCGAACTCTTATGCATTGGCGCACGTTGTGCGGAGCGTATCGAGAAAGCTCTGCTGGAGTGCGGTCGGTCGCCAGCCTTCGCGATATGTGATCCCGATGCGCCGGGTTAGGCTGCCCGGCGCAGAGGCAACGATCTTCAGCCAACCGGCCTCCAGTTCGACTGCCACCTGATCCGGGGACAGGATAGTCAGGCAGTCCGTGCCGATGAGGATCTGCCGAATAGCTATTACCGAGCCGCACTCGATCTGCACGCGCGGAGAAGGGAGTTCTGCGTCCGAGAACATGGCTTCCCAGCTTTCTCGAAGTGGGACGCCGCGGCCCGGAATACACCAGTCGAATTTCGCAAGGTCTTCCAGTTCCGGCGGTCCGTTCCCGGCGGGCAGGGGGTGGTTTTTACGCGCCAGGATAACGGGGTGGTCATCAAATAGTGGTACCTGTATCAGGTCCGGTCCGGGCGGCGGATCGCGCAAGGCGCCAATCAGAAAATCGAGCTCGCCATCGCGTAGCGGTTCAATCAGTTCGATATGACTACCCTCAGCTACTCTCACTTGTGCGCTGGGGATCCGGGACTGGAATTTGACAATCGCGGTTGGCAAAACACGGGCTCGGCACAGCGGCATTGCGCCGATGCTGACTCTCCCTTGGGCGATTCCATGCAGGGATTTGAGTTCATCGGCGGCGGCGGCAAGTTCGGACTGAGCCAGTTTGTAGCGGCGCGCGATCATCCGGCCTGAGCGGGTCAGTTCGATGGCTCGTCCGCGACGCTCCACCAGCGTCTGGCCGAGCGCGATCTCCAGATCTGATACCGCCCGATGCAGCGATGCACGCGCCAGGCCGGTTTCCGCACTTGCCTCGGCATAGGACCCGGTGCGCGCTAGCGCTGTGAAAGCGCGTAGTTGCGCCTGCGATACGCGGCTGGACCTGATGAAGCCCAGCGCACATGTGACGCGCGGATAAAGCAGGACTGCGGCTGTGGTGGGTTTCATGCCATCGTGTTGGCGTTCGAACAGCTTGTGCCCGATCTGGTCCTCAAGCCGAGACAGACCCTGGGTGAGAGCTGGTTGGGTAATGTTTACCGCCCGCGAGGCGGCGAGCAGGGTGCCGAGCTCGAAGGTTTTTGCGAATGCCCGTAAATGGCGGAGATTGAACGATGAGTTGTCCATTTTAGTCTTGTTAGCACAAGCTTATACCTTTTCAGAAGTCCGAATGCAGTCGCCGCTCTGATCACGGCATAAGGTCTGTCGTCAGTTTGTTATCGGGAGGTCAGACAATGGGCGGCGTTGTGGTTCAGAAAATCGAGCGCGCGGCTGCGGAAGTGGTTGACGGCCTCGGCGCGGCCGGTGTCGCCACGGTGCACGAAGCCCAGGGCCGTAAGGGTCTTCTCGCCAGCTATATTCGCCCGATCTATGCAGGTGCGCGGATCGCCGGCTCAGCCGTGACCATTTCGTCCCCGCCTGGCGACAACTGGATGGTGCATGTTGCGATTGAGCAGCTTCAGTCAGGTGACATTCTCGTCCTTTCCCCGACCAGCCCGTGCGAGGATGGCTATTTCGGCGACCTGCTGGCAACTTCGGCCATGGCGCGCAATTGCCGAGGGCTTGTGATCGATGCCGGCGTGCGTGATGTGCGCGACCTTAAAGAGATGGGTTTTCCGGTCTGGTCCAAGGCAGTGTTTGCACAAGGCACCGTGAAGAACACGATAGGCTCGGTGAATGTGCCGGTTGTGTGTGCGGGCGCGCATATCGAGCCCGGCGATGTAATCGTGGCAGACGATGATGGCGTGTGTGTCGTCAAGCGCGCTGAAGCGGCGGAAGTGCTCGCCAAGGCCAGCGAGCGCGAAGCAAAGGAAGAAGAAAAGCGTCAGCGCCTTCGCGCGGGTGAACTCGGTCTCGACATCTACGAAATGCGCCCACGACTTGCGGCGATGGGGCTGAAGTATCTTTGAGACATGGAACAGCTGCAGGAGGCAGACTTGCAAGACAAATCAATGACCTATTCGACTGTTGACCGGGTCAATCACTGGCTGGTCGCGGTGGTGGTCATCGGGCTCCTTGCTGCCGGCTGGACATTGTATCTGGACGTTCTTGACCGAGAAGCTGCCAGGAATTTGCGGGATATGCACAAGGCCATCGGCGTTTGTGTGCTGGCGTTTGGTATCTGGCGAGTGGGCTACCGTCTGGTGTGTGGGTTTCCGGAGCGTGTTGGTGCGGCTCCATCCTGGCAGGCCATATCTGCAAGAATTGCGCACTACATCCTGCTGGCCGGCATCCTTGTGATGCCGATTTCCGGTCTTGCACGCGGCTATTTTGCCGGGCGTGGCACTGATGTCTTCGGGCTCTTTTCGATTCCTGGAGCTGCGTTCGAGAATGAAGCGTTGAGCAATCTCGGCTCTGCGACACATTTCATTGCTGGCCTGCTCATGACCCTGGTTCTGGCCCTGCATATCCTCGCCGCCCTCAAGCACCACTTTGTCGATCGCGACACTACACTCGTCCGAATGCTGAGCGGTTCAACGTCGAGGGGGCGCAGGTGACGTCAAAGGGTATTCGCTGCATGTGGATGCGAGGCGGCACATCCAAGGGCGGGTTTTTCCTCGCTGAAGACCTTCCATCGAATGCCGAGGAACGAAATGCATTGCTTGTCCGGATTATGGGGCATGGCGATGCGCGCCAGATCGATGGCATGGGCGGGGCTCATCCGCTAACCAGCAAGATAGCGGTCGTGTCACGTTCAGCGCGCGAAGGCTGCGATGTCGACTACCTGTTCCTGCAGCTGCAGCCCGATACCGGCGCCATCTCGGACAGTCAGAATTGCGGCAACATGCTTTCAGCGGTTGGCCCCTTCGCGATCGAACGAGGCTTATTGACGGCTGAGGACGGCCAGACGAGCGTGCGTGTCTATATGGTCAACTCCGAGTCCCGGGCTGATCTTTTGGTCCAGACGCCGGGCCGGCTGGTGACCTATGAAGGCAATGCCCGGATCGACGGCGTTCCCGGTAGCCATGCGCCGGTCATCCAGAACTATTACGGTACGGCCGGTGCCCAGTGCGGCGCACTGCTGCCAACTGGAAACCAGGTCGACGTGATCGACGGTACGGAAGTCACTCTCATCGACAATGGTATGCCCAGCGTGATCCTGCGCGCACGCGACTTCGGCTTAGCGGGCACTGAAACGCCTGCCGAGATAGAGGCCATGACCGAGTTGAAAGCGCGGATCGAGTCCATCCGCCTGAAGGCCGGCGAAATGATGAGGCTTGGCGATGTCACCGAACAAACGATCCCGAAAATGTGCCTCATCAGCCCGCCGCGCAACGGCGGCATCATTAATACACGTACCTTCATTCCCCACCGCGTGCATGAAACGGTCGGAGTGCTGGCCGCAGCCTCCGACGCCGCAGCCTGCATGTTGCCAGACAGCGTCGCGAAGGGCATCGCCGCATTCAACAACGTCAATCCTTGCCGGGTCGATGTCGAGCATCCCACTGGCGCGCTGACGGTCGAGCTTGAATGGGGCGGTGAATCAGTGGTGCGAACCGGCCTCCTGCGCACGGCACGGAAGCTAATGGATGGAGTGGTTTTTCCATGACACGGATCAGAAGCTGGCATGAGGCCCCCTCGAAGCCGCGCTACACGCCGCCGCCGGGCGCGGTGGATGCGCATTGCCACGTGTTCGGTCCGCAGGCTGAATTTCCCTTCAGCGCGAAGGCAAAGTACTTGCCGCAGGATGCCGGCCCTGAAACGTTATTCGCCCTGCGCAATCATCTCGGCTTTTCGCGCAATGTGATCGTCCAGGCGAGCTGCCACGGCACTGACAATCGGGCAACGTTGAATGCGATTGCGAAGTCAGAGGATAGTGCGCGCGGCGTGGCCGTCGTGGATCCTGAGATCAGCGACAGCGAACTCGACGCGCTGCACAAAGGCGGCATTCGTGGCGTGCGGTTCAATTTCCTGAAACGCCTGGTCGATGATGCGCCTAAGGACAAGTTTCTGGAAATCGCGAAACGTATCGAGCGCCTCGGCTGGCATGTCGTAGTCTATTTTGAGGCCGATCTGCTCGATGAGCTCATCCCCTTTATGGAAGCGATTCCAACGACGATTGTTATCGACCATATGGGCAGGCCAGATGTGAGCGCGGGGCCGGAGGGGGCCGAGATACTTGCCTTCAGGAACTTCCTCCGTGGCCACCCCAATGTATGGACCAAGGTGAGTTGCGCCGAACGTCTTTCAGCTCAGGGCGCGCCCTTTGACGACTTTGTGGAAAGCGCTGCTCCGCTGGTCGAGGAGTTCGAAGACCGGGTACTGTGGGGAACCGACTGGCCACACCCCAACATGCAGGATGCCATCCCCGATGATGGGGCGCTCGTTGACCTGATCCCGCGTCTGGCCGCGACCGAACGCCTTCGGCGCAAGCTGCTAATTGACAATCCGATGAAGCTGTATTGGCCCGAAGAGGTGGGGGGGGAAGGATGATTGAATATGTGTTTCAACAGACCCGGCAGGATGAGGACAACAGAAACCGGCGGCTGCAGTTGCGTTTGTTTCTGACGGGTTTCGCAATAAGCGCTTTGATCTTGGCTGGAATGGTCTTGATCGTTTAGTGACCGTGTCAGGCGACGCACCGCGCCGTTCAATGGCAGATCCGCTATTGCGCGTTTCGGCGCATGAGCTGAATGACCCGCTTCAATCTCGCATTCTTGGCAATGCCGCATCGGAAATTCTCGAAGAGCTTTTCCTGAAAGAATTGAATGTCCGAACCGGCAACAGGGTTTACCGTCCCCATTTTGAAGACGCGATTCTGGCTCGCCAGCGCTGCCAGCTGCTCGCGCTCGGCGGCTTCTTCCTCAAGGCGGCGATGATAGATCCGGCTATTGTATTCCGACATACGGGCCTGCAGAGCGTTGAGCGTATCGGCCCGCTGCTGCTGATACGCGAAATAGTCATTCGCAGCGGCCTGGACGGAGCTTAGCGCCCCCTGAATCGCATTGAGCCGCCCGGTAATGTCGACCGGTTCGCTACTTGCCCATGCGCGGGGCGCATACATCGCCTCGCCATTGAGGCTGGCAGCCGTTTAGGGGCGCCGGGGGATAGACAGCCGGCCAGCGCCAGGCCGGCTCAGGCCGGGGCAGCGCTTTCACCCAGCGGATCCGGCGAAGGGGCTTGGTCTCAGGATTTCGCCAATGAAGATCATTCATGTCAGGTCCTCCACTCGGGCTCGCGGCAGGCTTAATCAAAAACCCGGTTCGCGTGGCCTGACTAAACCAGCCTCATAGATCGTCTCCTATGGGGGGGCAATTGAATCCGCAGCGAGTTTCAGTCATCAGTTCCAAAACTGTCACAATGACTGCTTTGCATGCCTGCAGCCAGTTTGGAGGCTGTCGCTTCAGACCATTTGTCCTTGTCGTTGAAGAAACACAGGGCAAAGGGAAGGGTCAGTTCGCTGGATTTTCGTGCATTTGTTCATCGGCGAAGGGGGGGGAGGTAGGTCGTGAACGGGGTATCCCCGGCTTGATTTTTCAGTCGAACCGGCAATTCTGAGCGGCGAAGCACCATTCCAGGGGGGTATTAATGCGCGCTGCAATGCGTTTTCTGTTGGCGCTGATATTCGGAGTGAGTCTCGCTGGGGGCGGACTTGCGCAGACACTGTCGAGCGCAACGGTGTGCGACGCGAGCGACCCCCGGGATTGTGAGACGGTTAGCCTGTCTGATGAGTTTCTGGAGCACGACTACAACGTATTCTGGCAATCGGCTTGGGGCGGCGGATTTGGTTACAAGAACGACCTCTACCGGTTGACTGAACTTCGCGACGAAGCCGGTGCGACAATCGCCAAAGCGAAGAAAGGTGAAGGCTTGATGATCCTGTCGCGGACGGCTTACGCACGAGTGCCCGACAAGACGCCCGGCGCGGCCCAGCTGTTCTTGACACGGAAAGGGTCTAAGCCGGTCAAGGTGCAATTCAAGGAAATCTTGTATGCCTACGGAACGCCGTTCGGTGTTGTTTCGACGCAATCTGGTAACAAGAAGGAACGCCCGGACTCTCGGCGGCTCAACGGCACAATCCAGGCGATCACAGAGAATGGCCAACTCGGTGCGGTATACGAAAATGTGCTCGATATTGTGGATTACGGCGACTTTACCGTGCTTGTTTACCGACAAAAAGGTGGCGTCCAGATATTCGACAAGCACCTCTCGCCGCTGTCGCCTGTGCTGACGGATGCTTGGCTGTTTCAAACCAACTATGCTGACAGCGAGGGATATGGATACGAAGCCTACGAATCCCGCCGTGCCATCTATGGAATGAAGGTGTTTGACGGAGGCGGGGACCGGAAGAAAGCCCTGTTTCGCCTGATCCCGAAAGATAAGGGTGCTGCGCTTCCGGAAAACCTTTTGGGCGTGACCCCGATTTCCTATGCGGGCTGGGGGGAATCCGACTGCCTCGACCCGGAACAGAAGCAATGCGTGATGCGCGTGCGCAGCTTCATCGCGGTTTGGGCCCGTCCGGACGGCGAACCGGAAGTCTCACTCGTCGATGCCCGAGCCGAAACGTGGGAACCCATTCGCTACAAATCCTTCGACTGGTATGAAGGTCTGAACTTCAAAGGACTGATTGCCGAACAGTTCGACGGCCAGTTCCGGATCATAACACCCGTGACAAAGGGCGATGGCTCGGTCGAGTTTGTTTACTTGCCAGAGGTCTATCCCAATGCGCTCGATGCGCAGATCGGCGCAAAGCGGCAGGAGTATATCAAAGCGGCCGAAATCTACGCCAAGGCGCAGGCTGATTATGAATATCAGAAAGCGCGCTACGAAGCTTACGAGAAACGCCTCGCCGAAAAGCGCGCGGCTGAGGAAAGCAAAACCGCAGAAATCGTCTCGGCCGAGGAGATCATCAATTCAGGTGATCACAACCGGATCTGTGCTGAAGCGTCGAACGCTTTGCGTTACTATACGCGAGAGATGCTCGTGTCTGCCTGCGTTGCCGGAGGAGGCATGTTCGCGGATGTGCCTGTAGATAAGCAGGATTTTTGGAGCGCGATGATGGCAGGCCTTCGCTCCGCGAACCAGGCCTTGGCTGCCGCCAACAGCCGAACTTACAATGGCGGGTTCAGTGCAACCTATTCTGGTGGTTACGCGCCCGCTTCGGATAATGGGGACTTCAACCGGTCTATGCAATCGATCGACAATGCATTGAACCGGATTGCCGATCCAAACTGGAACGGAGCGGCTGCTGCATCATGGTAGCGAGACGTTGCCGCCTTTCAGTTGTCTCAGCGTTCCCTGCCTTGCCGGCAGGGGGCACCAGGGCCCTTGTTTTGGATTTTCGGGACGCATTCGGCGGCGGGACTTAGACAAAAGCCATTCGCTTTGGCGATTTAAACGCCTCGATCCAAGTACGGACAAATGCAAGAGTGGAGTCTGCCTCGCGTGTTACTTGGGCAGGCGCTGCAATGTGTTAACGTGTTACAAATTTTTTTGCAGGCAATTCGTCTAATGCGCCCCTGCGCGCGAAATGGGACTCCCTCAAAAGTGGCTTTTGCATAAACTAAGACGTTACGATTGGTCTGATCGCGTTCGAGCGAGCCGGGAAGATCTGCCTTCGGGTCTGCATGCCATGTGCTCTCCACAAATTTGGTCGGCATATCTCCGATCGACGTATGACCGCTTGCGGCGAGATTGTGCCTGACCATACAGCCTGCCTGAACGACCGGATTGGATCGTCTCGGTCGTTCAGCATTCCGGTGGCGACTTGGTGAAGCTGGCCCCTTTTGGCCGATGATGCAGACTTGGTGACTGGCGGCAATGTGCCTGTGACGGGTCTGTCCGGCATGCCAGGCAGACGGAGTGCATCCGTCATGATTTACTTGTGCGCACTGTACGACCTGGAACTGACAATCAGGACCCGCGTCTCGGTTCGGGGCCGTTGGACAATGCTGGTCAGGAGAGCATGCCGCCATCGACGCGGACCACCTGACCGGTCACGTAAGCCGCCTTGGGGGATGCTAGCCAGGCGACGGCATCGGCAACGTCCTGTTCTCTCGCCCATCGCCCCTCAAGGGGGATCAGATGTTTCATGCTGTCCATCACTTGCTTTCTGTCGACACCCGTCGCAAACGCCGCATCCCACATGCCTCCATCGACAGGGCCGGGTGCGACCGCATTTACTCGAACGCCATAACGCCCGAGTTCGATCGAGGCGTTGCGCGTGAATGCATTCACGGCGCCTTTGGAGGCGGCGTAAGCCGTCTGACCGATCGTTCCGCCGTAGGCCGAGATCGAGCTGACATTAACCACTGAGCCGCGCGCCTCGATCAGGGCGGGCGTTAACGCATGCGTTAGCATCATGAGGTTTCGGACATTGACAGTCAGAATGGTATCAACGGCTTTCGCGGTCAGGCGCCTGACCGGCTCTTGCGCGATCGTTCCAGCATTGTTGATCAGGACATCAATCGTCGGTGAGATTTCCAAGGCAGCCTTTGCGACGTATTCCCAACTATCCAGCTTTGAAAAGTCCGCTGAAACGAATACGGTTCCAGACGGCAGGCTGCCTGCAAGTGCGCGCAGGCGCTCTTCGTTGCGCGCCACCAGAATGACGCGCGCGCCATCCTCTGCAAGGGTGCGTGCAATAGCGGCGCCGATGCCGCGGCTTGCACCCGTTACAATTGCGGTCTTGCCGCTGAAATCATAGGTCATAAGAAACTCTCTGTCGTTCGATGAACCGCTTGGTGGTCCTCAGCCGATCTCGTAGAGTGTGTAGACGGGGTTGAAGCCCGACTGCTCGCCGATGCCGACAGCGATGACGTTGTTGAGCCATGCGTATTGATCGTTCCCACATTCGAACCTGGCGATCGTCACAAGCGAGTAGCTTCCCGGCTCAAGCGTCTCGCCGCGTGCCAGCTGCGCCATCGCGCCCGCGGCGCCGATGAAGCGCCCCTGATAGGTGAGGTAGATCAGCGCGCCTTCATCGGCTTGCAGGGTCAAGCGCACATCGATCATCATGGTCCCGTCCGCCCGGAAGCGAACCCAGTCGGCACCGCCCGGTAGAACCTTTCCCTTGCACCGAGCGCCGTCGAACGTACCGCCTTCGATCAGCGCGATGGTTCGCTGGCCCTCCGGCGTCCTGCCAATCTGTGCTGCGCGGGCGGAGTCGACACTGAGGCGCAGTGTCATGAGGTGCTTGTGCGGAAGGGATGAAACAGATGCGCTCATGGCTCACTCCGCCGCCATGTACGCATCCAGCGTCCTGTGGAAGTGTCGGATACGGCTTTCCTGGTAGGTCGCAAGCGTCGCGCCTGGTTTGCGGCTGGTGCGTATGCCTTTCTGGATGCGCATGAGATTGTCGGTATCCTGATCAACGACCATTGCTGCCGAACCCATTGCTTCCACGGTCGACCACGGCTCTTCCTCAGTCAGCCAGACAATATCGGGCGGGATGGGGTGCGATCCGTCCTCGCTCTTAGGGAAGAGGAAGAAGATCTCCATGATCGACCGCTCCGGATCGTCTTGGTAAGGGCGGAAACGATAGCCTGCTGCAAGGCCCACACCGCCGAACTGAACGAAGTTGGGGAACACGGAGTACTGGATCAGGTCCAGAGCGACCGCATCGGCGATGCCCGATACATCGCGACCTGATGACCGGGAGATCTTCCTGCGGGCGATGTCTGCGAAACGAGCGCGCGGTGACTGGCCATCTACGACGGGCTCGGAGGATTTATAGAAAGGTGTGTCGCGCTCCATCAGCGTGCGCGTTTTTTCCTGGTCAAAGCCTTCGCCGAGCGAAGGGCTGGGCACACCCTGCGCGCTGATCATCCGGTTGATGTGACGCACGCCGGGCCAAGTGTCATACTGGGTATTGCTATCGCCATAATAGGGCAGAGATTGCGGGTGCGCGAAGGGCACGTGATAGGCCTCGACGAAGGCTTCCGCGCAGAGTTTCCAGTTACATGGCATTATCTTGGCGACATGGATCGCCTTGTAACGGTTCTCGAGGTCAAATTCCTTGAAGTGATCCGGAAGGATTTCGAGATAAGAGAGAAGGTCTTCGCAGTTACGGTCGAAATTGATGAAGACAAAGCCGCCCCAGGTATCGACACGCGCTTCTGGCAGGCTGAACTCTTCCCATTTGATGTGCTTGAAATCCCAAGCGCCAGGCACCTCTTTTAGCGTGCCGTCGAGCGCCCAGGTGAAGCCATGGAAGGGGCAGCGGAATTGCTTCACGCAGCCGCCTTCCTTGCGCAGTATAGTGCCTCGGTGGAGACAGGAGTTCACATAAGCGCGAATGTCCTTCGGCCCAGTTCCGGTGCGCACGACGATCAGCGAATCGTGAACAATGTTGTAAACGACGTGAGAGCCGACATTCGGGATGTCTTCGAGGCGGCAGGCCCATTGCCAAGTCTTGCGCCAGACCTTCTCGACTTCCCGATCATGATATTCCTTAGAGAAATAGCGCTCAACCGGAATATCGGCGTTGCCCATGTCGGCATACGACTCTTCGCGCATATGCTTGGGCGGTGCGATCCGGTCGGTCTCGTAAATGTCCTGAAGCGATGGTTTCGGACGGCCCGCCGGGCCGGTCGTCCTTTGGTTGCCAGGATCGCTCACGTTTCCATCCGTCATGCGTGTTACCTCCCTTGCCCTGTGGTCTGCATACGTTTAACATTTAGAAACAGACTGGTTTGTATGTTTAATTGAGTCAATCAGGATTTTACCGATGACCGAAGCCGCGCATAAAGAAAGACCAACGCAGGAACAACGCACGGACGCCATGCGCGCGCGCCTGCTGGAGGCAACGCTCGACATCATCTCTGAGGAAGGCTGGGCGCAGACCAGCACACAGAAGATCTGCAAACGCGCAGGCGTTTCACGCGGCGCGCAGACCCATCACTTTCCGACCCGAGACAGCCTCCTGATCGCCGCCGTGCGTGAAATTGTGGGGCGATACCAGCGTGACATCGATGCCGTGGCGGATAACCAGGCCCGCCGCAACCATCGACTGGAGGCTGTATTCGATTTCCTCTGGGAAGCCTGTTTCGAAGGTAATCTTCTCAAATGCTGGATGGAAGTCATGGTAGCCGCCCGCACCGATGAGGCTTTGCGCCCCGCTGTTCGGGAAACCGATGCGAAGGCATTAAAGTCCATGTGCTCCATAGGCGATAAATCCCAGGCAAAATCGAGCAAGGCGCAGGTCAGCTCTGCCGATCTCATCGAACTTACGGTCTATCTCCTGCGCGGGATGGTCGTGCAGGCTGGTGTTCATCCTAATCAGAAAGCAAGGCAGAGACTGTTCGAAGTTTGGAAGCGATTGGTTCTCTGAACAACCCGATTGATACTTCTTCTTCAACGTCGTTATCGCGCTTCTTGAGACATTCGCAGATCCTCTGCCAACGACGCTTTTCGGCGACTTCCAGCCGGTCGATCCCAATTCACGGGACGACTGGATTGGGCGCAAAAGCAGACGACATGCGTCGGTTAAGTTCTAGTCTTTGATCCACAGGCAGATTCCCTGTGTACGAACCCGAGAATGATCGCCGTTTTCAAGAAAGTGCGCTGGCATGTTAGCGGCCATTATCCCGACAGGCGGCTGATCTGAAGTCTGTCCATCTGCGTAAAGGTCAGGCAGCCAAGGAACAGCCTCCATGTCAAAGCACCGTTATTCTCTGTGCGCCCGCTTCGCATTTCTGATGATCGGCATCAGCGCGTGCGCAACAACTCCGGCAGGGGATGAGCCTTGGATTGATTTTGCATCGCTACATCCTCGGCCAGCTTTAAATCAGGCTCTGTATTGCTCACCCGATATCTGCTCAGCCACAAATCAGTATGCGGGTGCACCGCAGTTTGACCTCTCTGCTGAGGCTCTCGCCGAAAGGCTTGTCCTGCTGGAGCCGCAATCCAGCACGAGGATATGCCCAAACGGCGATATTCAGGTCCGCTATGTAGCACTCACCCCCACTTTGAAATTTCGCGACGATGTCGATTTACTGATCCGCTCCCTGGACGATGGCAGAAGCGAACTCGCCGCCTATTCCCGGTCCCGGATTGGCCTTTATGATTTCGGAGCAAACAATGCACGCCTTCAGAAGCTGTTCACGCGGTTGCGGACGCTAGAAGGCAAACCATCGTGACGACCGATTGGGTTACCTCGCCAAAAGCCGAAAACGGGATGCGACATTTTCGAATGGTGGAGCTGGGAAGGGCTGCAATTCGTGGCTGATAGGGTCAAACCCATTCGCGTTGCAATTGTTGGTGCCGGGATGACCGGTATCACCTGCGCTGTGCTACTCCGAGACCTGGGGCACGAGGTGACGATCTTTGAGAAAAGCAGAGGCATCGGCGGTAGACTGGCAACGCGAAGGGTGGGTGAAGGCTTGAGCTTCGATCATGGTGCGCCGTGCTTTACCGTTTACTCGCAGGCGTTCAGAGAATTCTTGAACGAGAGAAGTCCTGAGAGCCTATTCCCATGGGTGCCGGCATCAGGCGCGTCGCGCCCCCAAACGAACCCATACATGGTTTCAGAGCCCGGCATGAACGGTTTCCTGAAGCATGCGGCAACAGGGCTTGATATCCGACTGGGCCGTGAGGTCCTTTCCATATCTGATCATGCGCTGGGTTGGCATCTCAACACAGGCGCACCCTCTGAAGGAGAAGCATGGGATATCGTCATTGTGACGGCACCAGCCCCCCAGGCCGCAAGGCTGCTATCATTTTCAAAGCGGCTGCGTCCCGAATTCAATGCCATAAGCATGGCGCCTTGCTGGGCACTCATGCTGGCGTTTTCCTCGCCCGCTCGAACGCCTTTCGATGTCCTGGTACCGGATACGGATGATCTTGCATGGATTGGTCGTAATTCGAGCAAGCCAGGTCGCGATCCTAGGTTTGATACCTGGGTGGCGCATGCAAGTGCAGAATGGAGTCAAGCGCATCTTGAATGTGAAGGGGAACAGGTGCTGGAACTTCTGCAGGAACAGGTTCTGGCCGAGATTGACCAATCCGATTCTTCGACTGTTTTCGCCGGTGCGCATCGCTGGCGTTATGCGACAACGGAAAAGGCGCTTGGCGTTCCATTTTTGAGCGACGAAACAGGGCGTGCATTCTTTGCAGGGGATGGGTGCCTTGGGCCGAGCGTGGAAGCCGCATTCGAAAGTGGTAAAAGACTTGCCCGACACATTGCCGGACATGTGGAGGAGTAATGTGCGCAAGCAGGACGTGCAGGAAAAAACTGTCCCGTCTGCAACAGGCGATTTGTCTGGCGCAAGAAATGGGAAAAGTCTGGCCAGAGGTGAAGTATGGTTCCGAGCGTTGCCGGATGAACCGAAAGGATGGTGTCGGGCGTCATTCTTAGGGGCCGCCCTGTGACCCTTAATCGTGCATTCAGGAGGCACCGAGTGATTTCCTTTGCGTTGAGGACAGAATGCGGCCGGGCAATCGTCAGGCACGATCCTAGCCGTGACAGTGAACCCGCCAGTTGCGCAGGTGATTGTGTCGCCGGGACAGACAAAGGCTTCAAAACGTTCGGTGAAAGTCATGTTCGCCCCTTACCGTGTCCAGAAGATGTGGACTTCATCGAAGCCAGTCTGGAAGACGAGGATCTCGCCATTCAGCGCCATGTCGCGGGCAAACGCCTGCCAGTCGATGTAGTATTCGAGGGAGGAGGGGATTTCGGTGCCGGACTCGCGGGTCAGCTCCTCGGCAAAATCTGCAGCGGAGCGGTATTCTCCTGCATAGTCCTCGAAGGCCGCGATCGCCGCATCGAGGTCATTGCCGAAATAGCCGTAGACCTTCCCGCCAAGGCGGCCATGCTCACCGATGAATTCGGCCAGCGCACATACGGTTTCGAAGGAAGCGTATTCCGACAGGCTCGCACCTTCGAAGCCCTCATGGTCATGGATCGCCCACTCCTCGGCACCGGGCACCGGCGATGCAGCCAGCATGGCGCGCGCCTTGTCCGTGATCTCGTCAGGTGTTGTCGCATCGATCCAGCGCCCATGCAGGCAGCCATTATTGTAGGCTGCAAGGCAGGCCACATAGATGCGGGGTGTGTTTTCGGGCGGGGGTGCGGAAGTTGTTCCAAGGGGCGCAGGGGTTGCGGTTTCGTGGGCCAAGTCGGGTCTCCTTCTTCTGCCGCGTCCTGCCCGCGATAGGCGGGGGTGGGCGGCGGAAAAGGCCGGCAGGCCGGGCGGACAAGCGGCACGCGCAGGGCGGGAAGGTAGGGGACCTCAATACGCCAAAGATTACCTCAATCCGTCGCCTTGCGCGGGCGGCGCGCCCGGCCAGACGTGCCGTCCGCCCAACCCCGCCGGACGAGGTTTCATCGAGGCCTTGGGGGAGATGCGGGCCTGGAGCAAAAAGAGCAGTCCTGGTCCGGCGCATCTTGTCGTGCATAGGTCGGCTGGGGCTGTCCCAGGCTTGATCCGAGCGGTCCTTGCCACAAATGACGGCTGCAATGTCCCGGAGCGAAAGACCTGCCGACTGGCAGCCATAGCCGACGCGTGCATTCCGCGGGACAAGAGCGCTTCGGCTCTAATTGGCGGGTTCCTGAACGGATCGGTCACCGCATCATGATGGGCCCGCTATCGGGGCGGGCGGACGCGGGCTTTACCTTCTCGTCGTGCCGACCGGCTCAAAACACTGGCGTATGAACGATCGCTTCGACGGTCGCCAGAAGACACTCGCCTTCGGGGCCTGGCCGCCCGTCGTAAAGGAGAGGGCGTAAGGCAAAGCGGTGGATGTCATGCCCGTCCCCGAAGCCGGAATACCGACGCCTTGTACAATTGATGGCTTGGATGGCTTGCAAGTGGATTTGAATATTGTTGGCGATGTCCAACTGTCGATAGCGGACTCATTCTGATGCATGCTCCTCGACGTCTTCGCTGCGGATGAGCGTTTCCGGTCCGGGGCGCCGGCGAAAAATTGACTGGGCAATGGCTTCGATTCGACCACGATTGCGGCGCGCGGCGGACAACAAATCGGTGCTGTTCCAACTCTTGGCCGAGAAATGATCTTCGAGCGCTTCAGCGCTGATTGAGCAAAGATGTGCCCCCTGAAAGGCGCGCCCCTCGAAGGAGATGATATCGCGTCGGGGATCGTGCCGAAGTTCAGGCGCGCTGAAACTCAGCGCAAGCGCCTGATCGAGTGCTGCGCGCCAGTTCGGGCCTTCAGAAGCTGCCTCGCTTAAGGCGTCATATACGGCTTGAGGCCGCGTTTCTGCCAGTGCGTGAATGAGCGCGCGCGCCTGCGCCAGATCCTTGTTGGCTTTTGCTGCTCCGGGGCGCCGCTTTTGCGAGACAATGAGTTTGTGAATGGCAAACCGTTCAGGGGAAGGGATCTGAACGAGCAGGCCCTCCATGTAGAGAGCGACCGCCGGGATAGGATCTCGCAGCAGGAAGTTCAGATAGTGGAGGCGCTGAGCCCAGACACCCATCGAATCCAAGCGAGCGGGTGTTACATCATCTGAAAAGGCAGGCGTCAGAAAATCAATGGAATAAGATCCGTCCGGCAGTGTCCAGCTCGTCGGCTTTCTGGGATCGAGGGCGTTGCGTGGTGAGAAGCCGAGGGCCTTCAATGTTTCGGCAACGTCAGGGTCTGCAACATCTTCGATTGCGACTGACAGCTTTTCGAAGCACGCGATATCCAGGTCTTCTGTTTGAGCAAGCCAACCAGGGTCTGCGGCTTGAGACATCAGATCAATTCCCAGTATGGCTGGGTAGCAGCGAAAGGCATGAGTGCCGACCAAAGTGCCCCCCAGTCGGAAGACGCCGGATGCGCTGAGCGCCCGAAGGATTGACCCTGTCTGACGATCCAGCGTCGGCAATCCGGCTGCCCGCAATTGTGCGACCTGTCTTGACGCGTTGGCTTTGAAATCTGCCTGATCACTGGAACTCGCGCGCCAGTCTTCTATGCGCGCGCGCAAACTGTCTGAATCCGGGCCAAGATAGCGTTGCCGGGGAGGGGCTCCAGGCGCAACACGCTGATTGACATACCAATATGTCTTCCCGCTGCGTTCCCGGGTAAAGGGGGCACCCGAGAACTCGAACGCCGGCCGGTTCAGGTGCGACTGGACCAGGTTTGCATAGGTTGACTGGACTGTGGCCGGATAGAGGAGCATTCCCGTGCACTACACAAATAATTCGTGTAGTGCAACATGCAACAACACGCCCACGCGCGTCAGGGCTACCGTTTTGAACAAACTCAAATCGTTCCGGACGCGCGGCGGAGCCGTTCTCAAAGTTCCAAACACATCGATCGCAAACATCTGGGACGACCGCCGGGAGGATGCGTGCGTGTGCCAGGGAAACCCCGCCCAGTCGGCGATTGCGCCATGCGCTGCCGAGAACATGTTCGACTTTCTATCTTCCCGCAGCCGGGCTCTCTCTCGAACAGTATGCCCTCGACGAGACTGGCAATCCGAAGACCCTCATGCCGCGTTGCAGCGTCCCGTACGAAAGCGCCGGACTGCTTGGATGATATTTGGCCGGGCCCCGCATTGCGGAGAATATCAAGCATAATCTCCGCAAAAAATGCGGATATTGCGCTTGTCGTTGCGGAGAGTATGGCGTGTCTGTCCATGCGCTTGATGCCTAGCCGGACTTCTGCTGGGACGAGCGCGCTGTTTCCACCCCGCTGGCCAACGTCAGCCGGAGGCAGGGGCGCTTGATCGGCCCGATGGAGGGGCTGGAGGAGGGGCGCGCGCCGGATATTTGCGACTTGCCTCACACGCCAATCTGTTTCTGGAGCCGACACAGTGGCTGGACGCAGCCTCGCCGGACATGAGTGCAGGTATGTCGTTTACGCCGCTTTTGGACTCTTCGGTGACTGAACCAGGAGCTTGCGATGGCCGCTCCCTACGAGTGCAATGCGCCGGTCTCGCGCCCGGCACATTTCGTCCTTCATCGACCGGCTTGGGCCTGCCCTGGCTTTGTCCGTGCGGTCCGTTGCGTAGACGACTGCAGCGGTGCCGCGCAGCGACAGGCCTGCCGCATGGGAGTCGAAAGCAATTAGAGCATTGCGCAGAATGAGCGCGCCCCGGCTCCAGGTGACAGGTTCCTGCACTGAGCTATCACCGTAGATGCGGTGGGCTTCCTTCAGGATACGGTATTTCTGCTCAAGGCTCTCTCCGCCGTCGATCAGGAACCGCATCCTAAAAGGCTCTTTGGCGAACAGGGACACTCCGGTAGAGCGCACCTGCTCGCATCCGCAGCAAACCTTAGACGGCATCCTGGCGTATGCCCTTTTCAGGCTCTCGCTTGCCAAGACCTGACAGGACAAGCCGGCAAGCCTGATGGGGCGTTTTCAAAATCTTCCCGATCGGTAAGATATGAAGCTGGATCGCCTTCTTCTTGCCCAAAACTTCCCGATCGGTAAGAATTAGTCTTGTGGAAGCAACTTTCGCGCATTATCTTCCCGATCGGTAAGAGTGTGAAATGATGATCGGTGATGCAAGAGAATTTGGAGAGATGATCGCCAGGGCCCGCAAAGCCTTGGGAATTACCCAGCGCGATCTGGCGCTGGCAATCAATTCGGGCGAACGCTTCATTGTCGACCTTGAAGCCGGCAAGCCAACCGCTCAGCTCGGTAAAGCCCTGGCCGCTGCTAAGGCTGTCGGTATACGTCTTGATGATGTCGGCAATCGGCGGGATAGGCCATGACGTCTCCCATGCTGCCCGTCTTCTACGAAAGTGTTCCGGTCGGGGAAGTCCTCTCCCGGGAGAACGGTCCCGCCTTCCGGTATCGCGAAGACTGGACGGTTTCGCAGGGTGCTTTTCCGGTTTCACTCAGCATGCCGATTAACAAGGCGGAATCGGGTGCTGAACGGGTCATACCCTGGCTGATGAATCTCCTTCCGGAAGGCGAACCGCTCCGGGCTATGTCGCGTGCGCTCGGGATCGCTGCCGAGGACGTCGTCGGAATGATCATGGCGTCAGGGCGCGACATTGCGGGTGCGCTCTCATTCCGTGCGCCGGCCGAAGAGCCGGGGTATCTTTCGATTGACGATTCCTGTTCGCTGGAGCGCATCATCAACGAATTGCCGGCCCGCCCTTTCCTGGCCGGAAACGAGGGCGTCGCTATGAGCCTCGCTGGCGCTCAGGACAAATTGCCCGTGCATTTTTCAGATGGCGTGCTTTCAGTTCCGCTCAACGGTGCAGCCTCGACACATATCTTGAAACCCGACAATCCGCGATTGCCTGGCAGCGTCCAGAACGAGGCCTTGTGCATGGTGCTCGCCCGCCGGTGCGGCTTGCCGACGGCAGAGATAACGACTGGCATAGCCGGGGCACGGAGCTTTGTTTTGGTAACCCGCTATGATCGCCTTGTCGAGAGCGGTAAGGTTCTCCGTCAGCATCAGGAGGATTTCTGCCAGGCTCTTGGCCGCGGTCCCGCCGAAAAGTACCAGCGCAGTCAAACAGGCAGGCAGGGGCCCTCTATCCCTGACATGTTCGCGGTCATCCGTGACAATATGACGGCCCGGGACACGAACCGCTTCCTCGATGCCGTGATCTTCAATATTGCGATTGGCAATGTTGATTCCCACGCCAAGAACTATTCCATCCTGCTGCATCCGGATCGCACGGAGCTAGCGCCGCTCTACGACCTGATGTCGGGGCTCGCCTGGGACGGCATTACCGAAAATCATGCTCAGGACATCGGCGGTCAACGCCGGGGCCGGCATGTTCAGGGGCGGCATTGGCGCCGCATGGCGGAAGCATCCGGTGTGTCGGCAACGGCCACCCTTCGCCGGGTTTCAGCCATTTCGGAAAAAATCCTGGCAGAATTGACTGCGGCACATGATGAAGTTGCTGCCATGCCGGCAGGCGAAGGCGTTTTGCTGGATGAGTTCGTCCGGCATATCGCGGAGCGTGCAGAGCTTGTCGCGAGAAACCTCCGGCAAGGTGACGAGGTTGATCAGGCTGAAGAAGAAACACCGGACCCAGGCGCGCGTTACGATACGCACTAGGTAAGCTGCGCGAGACCAGGCACCCATCCTGTCACATATGGGGTGACGCGCTTGGGATCGGTGGTCCGGCCTTGACGCTAAGATCCAGCGGCAATGTTGAAACGGTGAAGCCGGGGCTGCCGTCTTCAGAGGAGCCTGTTGCTCCGCCCCCGGAAGAAGATCCCCTCCCGGATTCGGAAGGCATGGCTCCGGCTGCCGCGGAAACCTCTCCGCCTGTACCCGGCGAAAGCGCGTCCCATGCACCTGCTGACACATGGGAGGCGCCTGGCGAGGTCCCGCCTGATGGGCAAGAGCCACCTCAGGATTAGTTGCGGCAAGAGCTGGCCCCAAGGTAGATGTCTGCCCCGGCTTGGGGCAGCATCAATGGGCGCCGGAATTGGCGGCGAAAAGCAAGTGCGTCCGGTCGTCAAAGGGCTCTGCCATACGCATGAATGCATAGCTCACTGGCGCGCAACTGGCGCGCAACTGGCGCGCAAATACCGGGTTTTGGTGTCTTTTCTTGGCATTTCGCGACCGCGCAAGAGTGCTAGTGCGCTGTAATCATTGAAATAGTATTTTGGCGATTTTTCCTTTCCCATTTTTGTAATCAGAGGGTCGCGGGTTCGAGTCCTGCAGCCGGCACCAGCAAAAACAAGGATTTACTGTGGTTCTTGTTCCCCAGATCACCCGAAGAAGCGCTCTGGGGTTCCAGGTTGGAAAGGTGTGAACTTTCTCGGCTTGAGGCTCAGGCGGGCAGCATTCGCGGAGATCCGCGACTTCGGTTCCACAGCGCAAAGTGTCGCCGTCCGGCGCAGCGCATGTGAGATGCGGTCCCCGACCTGCCATTCATTGAAGGTGGGGCCCGCTCACTCACCGGCCTCCATTTCAACGATCTGCATCAACAGGACCCCTTCGGCAACGGACTGGTCAGCGACGGCATTCAGGTCGACGACTGTCCCGTCGAAGGGCGCGCTGAGCCTATGCTCCATCTTCATGGCTTCCAGCGTCAGGAGGGCCTGTCCCTTCTGAACCGTGTCGCCTTCAGAAACGGCGACCGATACGATACGGCCCGGCATGGGAGAGGTGATCGCGCCGCTTCCCAGGGCCGTGTCTCCCTGGGCGTCGTGGCGGGCCGGCGCAGCGTGGAAGGGCCAGCCCTGCTGCACCAGAACCATCTGTCCGGCTCCAGAATACATATGGGTCCCCTGGGGCAGTTTTGCGGGCTTCAGATCTGTCAGTCTGACCTCTCCGTCGATCAGGATCTGTGCCTCCAGATCAGCGGGTGCGCCAGCCCTAAAACCGCGCAGCTGGTTCCACGGCGAAGCGCTCGAGGCTGTGGCCTGATCCGCAAGTTTCCGGGCTGCAGCCGAGACTGCGGCGTCTGCCAGTTCCGGCGGCGTCACGAGGTCATCGAGATGGGACTCGATGAAGCCGGTCGTGACGTCGAATTCGGCAAATGCGTCGTTGCGCAACAGCCTGGACAGGAAGCCCGCATTGTTGTGCACCGGCCAGGTCGAGACGCCATCGCAGGCCTCGGCAAGGGCGATCCTTGCCGCGTCGCGATTGGCACCATGCGTGACCAGCTTCGCGATCATCGGATCGTAGAAAGGCGTCACACCATCGCCCCGTGCAATGCCCGTTTCGAGCCGGACTGGCGCATCGGGCAGTGCCAGAATCTCCAGCTCGCCCGTTGAAGGCAGGAAGCCGGTTGCCGGGTTTTCCGCATAGAGGCGCGCCTCCATGGCCGAGCCGTTGATCTCCAGTGCGTCCTGCGTCTTCGGCAGTCGTTCTCCGGACGCGACCCTGAGCTGCCACTCGACCAGGTCTTCGCCGGTGATCATTTCCGTGACCGGGTGTTCGACCTGCAGCCTTGTGTTCATTTCCATGAACCAGATGCGATCAGCGTTCAGACCGGCTGACCCATCGGCAATGAACTCCACCGTGCCCGCGCCGACATAGTTGACGGCCTCAGCGGCCCTGACGGCTGCCGAGCAGACCGCTTCGCGGGTTGCGGCGTCCATGCCGGGCGCCGGAGCCTCTTCGATGACTTTCTGATGCCGCCGCTGTAGCGTGCAGTCGCGTTCGAACAGGTGGACGATGTTGCCGTGGCTGTCTCCGAAGATCTGGACCTCGATGTGGCGCGGATCGGTGATCCACTTTTCCAGAAGGACGCGATCATCGCCGAAAGAGGCCTTGGCTTCGCGCTGGCAAGAAGCGAGTGCGTCGGCAAAGTCCCGCGCCTTGTCGACCTTGCGCATGCCTTTGCCGCCGCCGCCCGCGACGGCCTTGATCAGGACCGGGTAGCCGATCTTGTCGGCTTCGGCCCCAAGGCGGTCGGGCGACTGGTCCTCGCCGAGATAACCCGGCGTTGTCGGTACGCCGGCCTTCTGCATCAGCGCCTTCGCGGCATCCTTCAGCCCCATGGCCCGGATACTGTCAGGGGACGGACTAACCCAGATGATTCCAGCCCCGATGACTGCTTCCGCAAAGCTGGTATTTTCCGACAGGAAGCCATAGCCGGGGTGGACGGCCTCGGCGCCAGCGGTTATCGCCGCCTCGATGATCCGGGCACCTACAAGGTAGCTTTCAGCGGCCGGTGACGGGCCGATATGCAGCGCTTCGTCTGCAAGACGCACGTGCAGCGCAGACGCGTCGGCGTCGGAATAGACGGCCCCCATTGGTCTTCGCCCAGGTGTGATCCAACGGTCCGCCCAGCTCGTCGATTCCCAACGTCCCGTGGCAGTTGGAGTCGAGGCTGCCTATGCGTTCGCGCGCAAGCGAGCTTAAGGGGCAACTGGAGGGAAGGCTTCTGCATAGACCGCCTCGGCCCAGACAGCTTCCTCAAGCGTCAGAGCAGCAAACTCATTCTCTCGCGCGCGCTGGGACAAGGTGCCGTTGTTTTGCTTGAGAAATCGAAACAACAGATCGAGGCGGGCATCAGGAAGAGCCAGCCTTTGTTCTATGCGTGTCTTGAACTGGTCGTAGCGTTCAAGGAACAGCAGCTCTTCCGGAAGGTCCCTTTCGATCGTCTGGGCGACGCATTCGAACAGGAACTGGACGTGCGGTGTCGCGTCGAAGTAGCGGTAGAAATCAGCCGTCTCATTCAGGACTTCGACATTATGGGTCTCCGTTTCCCGCCACCGAATGAAGGGCAGGATACGTTCTGAATGGGAGCGGAGTGTATCCCGGTATTCGATGATGCGTGACAGAAACGCACTCGATACAGGGAAGACGAGTCCGGGCGGATTGAATCCTGAG